>NZ_LLZG01000346.1 GCF_001509475.1 Streptomyces regalis | reverse complement strand
TTGGAGTAGAGCGGGGTGTTCACCGGGCCGGGGCTGACCGCGTTGAACCGGATGCCGTGTGACCTGAGCAGGTCCGCGTTCCACGACCGCATCAGGGAGGAGACAGCCGCCTTCGTCGCGGCGTAGGCGTTCGAATGCCCGTAGCCGCCGTGCGCGCTGTTGGACGCGTTGAGGATGACCGAGGACGGGTTGGCCAGCACGGGCACCAGGGCCTGAGTGAGGAAGAAGACGCTCTTGACGTTGATGTCGAAGAGCCGGTCGAAACTGTCCTCCGTGTGGTCCTCGAACGGCCGCCAGTCCGAGACGCCGGCGTTCAGGAACACCACGTCCAGCTCCCCGAAGTGCTCACCCACCCGCTCCGCCAGGGCGCGCTGCGCATCGAGATCGCGTGCATCGGCCTGCACCACCGGCACCTTGTCCCCGAGGACCTGCCGCGCCTTGTCGATGCTGGCCGGGGTGACGCCCGTGACCAGCACGTCGGCCCCCTCCGCGAGGAACCGCCGGGCGGTCTCCAGGCCGATCCCGCTCGTGCCGCCGGTGATGAGGGCGCGCTTGCCCGCAAGACGATTCATGGTGATTGTTCCTTGCCGAGTCGTAAGGTAAGTCGGTGAACTCACCATGCGAAGGTAGCTCCCGCCTCGCCCTTGAGGCAAGTCGATCCACTTACCATCGCCGTCGGCGAGAAGCCGGGCGATGGTGGTCTTCCCGACGCCGGGCGGCCCGCAGGATGGTGGAGCTGAGGCGCTGCTGGACGACCATGCGGGCCCAGCAGTGGCGTCCGCGGCCAGGAGGTGGTCCTGCCCGACGGCGTCTTCCGGCTTTGTGCGCAGGCGGGCGTGTGCGGACGGGGCTAGCCCTTGCACGGGACGCTGACGAGCGAAGGCTCGCCGTTCACGGGGAAGTTCGCGGCGCTCATCGGGCACAGGGGCGGTCGCGTCGCGGCAGCCGCTCGGCGACCAGGTCGTAGGAGTCCTCGACCGCGTCGGTGATCAGCCGCTCGGTGATGCCGGGTCCCGGCCCCAGTGAGATCCAGTGGCGTTTGTCGAGGTAGCGGCCCGGTGTGATCGAGGCGTAGCGCTCCAGTGCCCGCGCGTGCTCGGGTTCGCACTTGACCGTGATGATCTGTTCGTCCGGGTCCTCGGTGACGATCAGGAACACCTTGCCCGCGACCTTGTACACGTCGAGTCCCGGGGTGAAGGGGTATCCGTGACTGACGCCGGGGAGGGCCAAGGCCGCCCGGCGGGCGGTGTCCTGGAGCAGCCGGTCACCGGCCGCGCTCACCACCGGGCCGCCCACGTGCCGGTGCCGTAGGTGTGCGGGTCGACAGGCCGCTCGGCCTTGGGCAGATGGGCGACGACGAGCCGGTAGGAGTCGGTGACGAGCTCCCTGACGAGCTCCTCGTCGACGCCTTCTCCACTCTCCACGGTGATCCAGTGCTTCTTGTTCATGTGGTAGCCGGGGGTGATATGGCTGTACTGCTCCCGCAGGGCGTGGGCCTCGCCGGGGTCCGCCTTGAGGATCACGACGGGCCGCCCCGGGACTTCGGTCATCAGCATGAACACCTTGCCGCCTACCTTGTAGACCTCCCAGTCGGGGCCGAAGGGGTGCTCCAGTTGGGCTCCGGGGAGTTCCTCCGCATAGTCGGCGGCGGTCTTGTGCAGGGCCGATCCGTTCATGGGTGGTGAGCCTTCTCAGGTGGTGACGGACTGTGGCATCGAAGGAGGCGGAGGGCGCGCCGCGCGGGCGCGGTGGCACGTCCCATCCTTCCGTCGAAGCCGACTGGAAGGGCGGTAGGCTGCGGACACGTGATGGTCGGCAAGCGACACTCCGGGCCGAGCAGGCAGGCCGGACCAGCTGCGGTTCCGCTGTACGGTTTCCAGCCCCCGGTCGGTACTCCGTACGGCCTTGAGGTAAGTACCGTCGAGGATTTCTTCGCCCAGCACGACGACTGGCCGTGGAACCCGCCTCGTCCGGGGCGTGCCACCTTCCACTACCTCATCGCTGTCACGGAGGGTGAGCTGCGGCACGACGTCGACCACGTCACGCGGACCGTCGCCCCCGGCCAGTGGCTGTGGGTGCGTCCCGGGCACGTGCAGTGCTGGCATCCGCCCGGCGTGGCCCGCGGCCCGTTCATCCTGTTCGAACCGGACGTGCTGCGGCCCGACCTCGCCCGTCTCCTGGCCCCGCTCACCGCGCACGAGGCCCCTGCCGTGCTCAGCCCGCACCCCGACGACACCACCTGGCTCCAGCAGACGGCACTCCAGCTCCTGGACGAACACCGCGCACTGGGGCGCCGCCCCCTCGACATCCACCACGCCCTGCGGCGCAGCCTGCTCGAATCGCTGCTGCTGCGCCTGGCCAACTCCCCGGGCATCGCCCCCATCGCCACGGCCACGGCCGGCACCGGCCGCGCCGACCGGTACGGACGCTTCCTGGACGCCTTGGAGCTGCACTTTCGCGAACTGCACCAAGCCGCGGACTACGCCGAGTTGCTCGGCTGCTCGGTCCGCACCCTCAGCCGCGCCGCCCGGGACGCCACCGGCAAGGGAGTACGCGAGCTCATCGACGAGCGGCGCCTCCTGGAAGCCCGACGCCTGCTGGCAGGCGCCCAGTGGGACGCCCGGACTGTGGCCGTCCACCTCGGCTTCACCGACCCCGCGAACTTCGGCCGCTTCTTCCGCGACCGCACCGGTCTCACCCCGGCCGCCTTCGCGGCCCGCGCAGCGAGGACCGACGCGTGACGGAAACGCGGCGGAGGCCCCTTGCCCGTCAGGAGGCGATGGCTCCCTTCGCGGTCTGGGTGAACGCCCAAGGGGAGTGCACGATGTGCCACTCGCCGTCGATCAGCCGGTACGCCTCGGTGGCGATTCAGGCGCGCCGTTGCCGTTCGTTGCCGTTGCCGTCGCGGACATAGCGGACATAGGTGTTCAGGTTGTAGGCCAGGACCGCGAAGTCAGCGGTTCCCCGACGGTGAACTGCGGCCGGTCGTGGGTCGTGTGCGCGGTGGGGATGTCTACGTCGTCCAGCCCACTGGACCCGCGGTGAACGCGCATCTGATCGAGTTGCTGCTCCTCCTTGACGCGTGCCGTCGCGGTGGAGCGCACACGATCACCGCTGTCGTGCCGTATTTCGGCTACGCCCGGCAGGACCGGCGGACCCGGGCAGGTGAGCCGGTGGGCGCGCGAGTCGTGGCCGAAGCCCTCGCGACAGCGGGCGCGGACCGGTTGGTGGTGGTGGACCCGCACACGACCGCGCTGAAGGCCATGTCCGCCGTACCGGTCGAGATGCTGACCGCGGTGCCGGTCATCGCTGCCGCGCTCGCCGAGGACCTGCCCGACGACGCTGTCGTCGTATCGCCCGACCTTGGCGCGGTCGAGCTGGCCGAGCACTACTCAGCTCTGCTGCACCGGCCGGTGGCCGTGGTGCGCAAGACCCGAGCCTCGGGCACGAACGTGCAGGCCGACGAAGCGGTCGGTGATGTCACGGCCCGACCCGTGGTCGTCGTCGACGACATGATCAGCACTGGCGCGACGGTGGAAGCGGCCGTCCACGTCCTCCTCGCCCGCGGGGCGGCAGCGGACATCACCGTGGCCGCGAACCACGGCCTGCTGGTGGGAGACGCCCGCAGCCGGCTCGCAAAGCTGCCCCTGCGCCGCGTCCTGGTCACCGACACCCTCGCCACGGAGAAGACGCCGCAGGAACCGCCGCTGCAGGTGCGATCCGTGGCCCCGCTGCTCGCCGACGCCATCGCCCGCCTGCACAGCGACCGGCCCCTGGACGCCCTGCTGACGCCTTCCTGAGACAGCGGGGCCCACTCCGCGCGACTGCCCCACGATCGCCTCGCCGGGACTCGGTTCGCTCAACCGCGGGATCTGTGACCGGTCCTTCCCTTGCACAGGAAGCGCCGCAGCCGGGTCAGCGGCCAGGTGTTGATCACGTCGTCCTTGGCCAGCCAGCCACGCTGCGCCGTGCCGACGCCGTAGCGCATGTTGGCCAGGTGCAGGGTGGCGTGGGCGTCGCTGTCGACGGCGAACTTCACCCCGTGCCGCCTGGCCCGCAGGATGTCCTCGTCGCGCAGGTCCAGCCGGTCCGGGTGGGCATTGATCTCCAAGGCCGTGCCGGTGCGCGCGCAGGCGGCGAAGACCGCGTCGAGGTCGACGTCGACGCCTGGCCGCTTGCCGATGATCCGGGTGGTGGGGTGGCCGATGATGTTGACGCAAGGGTGCTCGCAGGCCCGGACGATCCGGCGCGTCAGTGCCTCGCGTCCCTGGTTGAAGTGCGAGTGCACCGAGGCCACGCACAGGTCGAAGTCCGCCAGGAACTTCTCGGGCCAGTCCACTGCGCCGTCCGGGTCGATGTTCAGCTCCACGCCGTGCAGCAGCCGCAGGCCGTCGCGCCTGCCGCGGGCGCGGTACGTCCCGTCGAGCTCCCGTACGCGTTCGCGCTGGGCCAGGATCCGTTCGTCGGTCATCCGCTGCATGTACAGGTTCGGGCCGTGGTCGGTGATCGCGTAATAGGCGTAGCCGCGCTCGGCAGCCGCGGCGACCATCTCCTCCAGCGGGGCGAGCCCGTCGGTGAGGTCGGTGTGCGTGTGCAGATCCCCCCGGACGTCGTCTTCCTGAACCAGCTCGGGCAGCTCGCCGCGCAGCCCGGCCTCGATCTCCCCGCGGTCCTCGCGCAGGGTCGGCGGGATCCACGGCAGGCCGAGCCGGGCGTACACGTCCTCCTCGGTCTCGGAGACGATCTTCTTGCCGCTCTCGGTGTCGAAGAGCCCGTACTCGGAGAGCTTGAGCTTCTGGTGGACGGCCAGCTCCCGGGTACGGATGTTGTGCGCTTTCGAGCCGGTGAAGTACTGCAGCGCCGCTCCCCAGGAGTCCGGCGGTACGACGCGCAGGTCTACGGACAGGCCCTTGGTGGTGCGGATGGACGTCTTCTTCTCGCCGTGCGCGATGACCTCCGAGACGTACGGCAGCTCGGTGAAGGCCCGCATCACGGGCTCGGACCTCTTCGCCGCGACGAGGATGTCGATGTCGCCGATCGTCTCGCGCACGCGGCGCAGCGACCCGGCGTAGGTGCAGCGCCGGCAGCCGGTCACCCGGGACAGCTCGGTGACGATGTCGTCGGCGAGGTCCATGGCGACGTCGAGCAGGACCCGCTCTCCGGAGGACTGCAGGAGTTCGATGCCGTGGAGGATGTTCTCCTCCGTCTTCGGCCCGAAGCCCTTCAGATCGCGCAGCCGTTCCTCGTGGATGGCGTCGGCCAGTTCCTCGACGGAGGAGATGCCGAGCTCCTCGTACAGCACGCAGGCCTTCTTCGGGCCCAGCGTGGGGATCGCCGTCAGCCGCCGCACCCCGGCCGGGATCTTCGCCCGCAGTTCCTCCACCGCGGACACCTTGCCGCTCTTGAAGTACTCGACGATCTTCTCGGCGGTCGACTTGCCGACATTGGGGATCTCCTGGAGCCCCTTGACGTCGAGCGTGGACACGTCGGCGTGGTAGCCGCCGATCGACCGGGCGGCCTTCTCGTAGGTGCGCGTCCTGAACGCGTCTCCTCCGGTGATCGAGATCAGATCCGCGTACTCGTGGAACAGCGCGGCGACCTCGTCGTTGGACCGAGCCACACCTCCAGGGTAGGCACGGTGGGGCCGGGCGGCGCGGCGGATGAGCCGCCCGGTTCCCTACTGGCCCAGGGGCGTGGGTGGCGTGGTCGTGGTGGTCGTGGTGTCGAAGACGGGAGGAGCCGGGATCGGAGGGCGTGCGGTGGTCGCCCGCTCCTTCGTCAGGGCGCCTGCGATCCTGCGGGCCAGGAGGGGGTCGGCCGGCAGGGTGTGCGCGGCGAACCAGCGGGCGGGCGCGGGGTCGGGGGACGGTTCGACGAACTCGGCGCCCGCGTAGTCGTCGAGCGGCGGGTCGTAGACGTATCCGGCGACGACGCCGTGGTTCACCAGGCGTTCGAGGAGGGCGTCGCGGTCGTGGACGAGGAGTGGTACCCGGAACAGGGGCGGTGGGCCGTCGCCCGCCCCGTCGCGCAGTGCCGGGCTGGCCCAGGTGGTGCCGGACAGCAGGGATACGCCGGCCCTGCGGCGGGCGAGGTCGCCGTCGAGCAGGGCCATCCGCAGCTCCAACTGCCCCCGGACCAGGGCCCCGTGGCGGCTGCGGAAGCCGTGCAGGTCGACCCGTACCCAGGGCTCGTACGCGGTCAGGCTCGGCGCGTGGCGTGCGCTGCTGGCGAGGCGGGGTGCGTGCAGATCCATGCGGAAGGCGTCGCGCTCCAGCAGCCGTAGGCGCTGCATCGTGCGCCACACGGGACGCACCAGGTGGAGCGAACGCACGGCGGACCGGGCCAGCGGGCGCAGTGTGGTGGCCAGGTCGGCGCGCAGGCGCCGCGGTGTCAGCAGATCGTCGCGCAGCAGCTCCAGCTCGCGCCGGGTGCGCGCGTCGTCGACGGCCAGGAAACCGCCGGCCATGCCCGCCACGTGCTTGGACAGGCTGAACGCCGCCACCCTGCCGAAGGTGCCGATCGGCTGTCCGTCGACATGGGTGCCGATGGCGTGCGCCGCGTCCTCGATCAGCGGGATCCCCAACTCGTCGCAGCGGTGGCGCAGTTCGACGACGCGGTCCGGGAGGCCGTACAGGTTCGTGGTCAGGACGGCGTCCACGTTCCGCCAGGTGGACTCCGGTACGGCGGCCGGGTCGATGTTGCCGTCCCACCGGGACACGGGGGCCTGCACGGGGCGCAGTCCGGCGGCGAGGACGACGAAGAGGATCACGTCGTCGTTCACCGGGGACATCAGCACCCGTGCGCCCGGCCGGCACCAGCGCCGCAGCGCCAGGTACAGGGCCAGTCGGGCCGACGGCGTGTAGACGCATTCGCGTCCGATGCGCCGTGTCATCATCGCGGCGAGCCGCGATCCGTACGGCATGGTCACCTCTTCCGTGGAAGGGTACGAGGAAGGGTCGCCCGAGGCGGGCGGTGCGCGTCGGCGGACGTCGATCGGGGCCGCCGTGCAGGGGGATCCGAGACCGCGGGGCGCCATGGATACGACGCCGACGCGTGGCGGATGACGAAGGTGGGCCCCGGTCAGCGGGCGCGGGCTCCCGCTCCTGGCGAGTGGGCCACGCCGGACGTGCGCAGCGTGCCGACGGTCTTCAGTAGCCGGTCGGCGGGGTCGCGCAGTCTGGGGTGGGCCAGGACCGTGTTGCGCAGGCCGCGTACGGGTCTGCGCCACAGCCGGTGGGCCGCCGCCACGGGGTGCGGGCGCACCGCGAACCCTTCGGCCACCCGCAGCTCACGCGTCTTGAGCCAGTCCTTGTACTCCTTCTGGCCGCGCCCCATGTCCATGAGCGTCACGCCGTCCCGGCCCGCGGCGTCGGCCATCCGCAGGTGCATCATCAGGCCGGGCGAGTAGTAGCTGAACTCGGGGTCGTACGCGGTGAACCAGGCCGCGAAAACCGTCCGCGACCTCGGCCCGAAGTGCGCGGCGACCGGCCGGTCACCGGCGTACACCACGGACAGGATGCCGGTGAAGTGTTCCTCGCGGACCTGGAAGAGGTGCTCGACGAGGTCGACGATCCACGGCTTGGAGAACCGGTCCATCCGCCCCGTCCTGCGGTACTGGGCGGACTTCCACCGCATGAGCGTGCGCAGCACCCGCGGGTCGCGCTCGTCGTACACGAACCGCACCTCGCCCACGTTCCGGCCCAGGCGGCGCTCCTTCTTCAGCGTCGTCTTGGCCAGTCCGGGGTACGCGGCGCGTAACCACTGCGCGTAGTCGCCCTCGCCGGGCTTCAGATCGAGCACGGGCGAGGCGAACGTGCCCGTGACGTACGGGCCGAACGGCTTCTGCTCCTCGACGAGGTGATCGAACTCGAAGACGGACAGCCCGCAGGCCCGCAGCAGCTCCCGGGTGTCCCAGGTGACGCCCGGACGGTGCACGAGGGCCTGGCAGTCGGAGAGACCGAGCCCGATGGCCCGTCCGACGCCGAAGGCGGTGCGCTCGTACGGGAAGAAGCCGACGGCCTCCCCGTCCTCGTGCAGCACCGCCACCCGCGCCCCACCGCGGTACCTGCCGACTCCGCTCGCGAACTCCGGCGCCAGGAAAGGGTTGGCGTAGTCGGGCGACTCGTCCATCGCCCGGTGCCACGCCCGGCGCTGCGACTCGCTCAGCTCCTCGGGTCTGTGAATCGTGATGGCGCTCTTGGATCGCACGGCGACCGCTCCCCCCAAGAAATCCCCCCAAGACGCATTGTTAGCGCCTCGCCACATTTTCCCCCATGTCGAACTATGCGGCGAGGCTCAAACGTCGCGAAACAGTACGCACGCTGTCAAGGTGCCTGCAGGAACCTTTAGCTGTGCTTGGTGTGGCCCCAACAACCGCCGGGTCAGCGGATGGCGACGAGGACATGGCTGTCGCCGTACTGCCAGACGACGCCGACATGCGCGAAGCCCGCCTGCCGCAGCAGCCGTTGGTGCGCGGCCAGGGACAGCTGTGCCGTGCTGTCGGCCGTCCCGGCGTCCGGTTGCCGGCGGCCGCGTTCGGCGAGCAGGTCGGCCAGCTCGGGATCCTCCGCGACGGCCGTCCACCAGGAGGCCCAGTCCTCGTGGGCGAAGTCGTCCCGGCGTGCGGCGTGGCGGCGCCCGACGCATCCGGCGAGTTCGGCGAGCGCGCTGTCGTCGTGCGGGAAGTGGTCGCCGTTGACGAGGACGCCGCCGGGCCGCAGCAGCGCCGCGAGATGCCGGTAGGTGCGGCGCAGGGTGTCCGCGCTCAGATAGTGCAGGGCTGTCGTCGACACTGCGGCGTCCAGGGGCCGGTCGAGTTGCAGGGCCCGCGCCCAGCCGTCCTGGCCGATCTCAGCGTCGACGTAGCGGGCCGCGTCCGCGTGGTGGGTGCGGGCGAGCTCCAGGAGCAGCGGGTCCATGTCCACGCCCACGATGTCCGCGTCCGGCAGCCGCCGGGCCAGGCGGGCCGCCAGTGACCCGGGACCGCAGCCGAGATCCACGATCGACGGCCGGGCCCGGTCCGCCACGGTCAGTTCGACGACATCGGCGATCACCGTGAACCGCTCCTCGCGGTCGACGGCGTACCGCTGCTGCTGGCGCTCCCAGCGCTCCACCCATCGCTCCGCCGTCGCCAGGCTCAGCCCCATCCCGTCGTGCACCTCGCCGTTCCGCAACCGTCCGCACCGTCTGCACCAGACCCTACAGGTGGAAACGGTTCCCATTCCCTCTAATGGCGGCACGTCACCCGAGCGTGGCAAGGACGGCCAGCAGCCGGTCGATCTCCTCGGCGGTGTTGTAGACGTGCAGGCTCACCCGCACCGAGCCGGTCCGCTCCCCCGCGCCGCCCTGGCAGTGCTGGTCGGAGCGGACCATGAAGCCGTGGCTGAAGAGGATGAAGCCCAGGTCGCCGGAGTCGATGGCACGGTGGCGGAAGGTGACGACGCCCTGGCGTTGCTGTACGGACGAGTCCGCGGCCAGGCTGGTCCGGCAGCCGAGGATCTCGTAGGCGTCGAGGTGGCGCAGTCCGTCGGTGAGCCGGGCCGCCAGGGCGACCGTCCACTGCTCGATCCGGTCGGTGCCGGCGGCGTCCAGCCAGTCCAGGGCGGTGGCCAGGGAGGCGATTCCGACGGTGTTGGGGGTGCCCGACCAGCCGCCCGGCATGAACTCCGGCCCGCGTGACTGGCGGGCCCAGACGGCTCCCGTACCGGGCAGTGCCATGGCCTTGTGCCCGGAGAAGACGACGAAGTCGACGTCCAGGTCGGCCACGGACACCGGCAGGTGGCCGACGCTCTGAGCGGCGTCCAGACAGATGACCGCGTCCGGTCCGACCGCTCGGCGGATGCGGTGGATGTTCATGTTGCCGCCGTAGACGTGGTGGACGTGGGTGGCGGCGACGAACCGGGTTCGTGGGCCGGCGGATTCCGTCAGCGCGGCGTGGTCGTAGTCGCCGGACGCCTGCTGGTACGGCATCGGCCGGACGTGGATGTGCACGCCCTGCCGGGCCAGTTGCCGTTGGGCCTCCAGCCAGGGCGCGATGTTGGCCTCGTGGTCGGCGACGGGGACGACGATCTCGTCCCCGTCGGCGAGGAGCCCGGGCAGCCAGTCGCGGGCGATGGTGCGCAGCCCCTCGGTGGTGCCGCTCGTGAAGTGCACGGCCGAGCGCTCCGGCGCGGGGTCGTCGAGGAACCGCTTCACCCGGTCGCGGGCCTGCTCGACCAGGGTCGTGGTCCGGTTGGCCCAGGTGTAGATACCGCGTCCGGCGTTGGCGTTGGTCGTGGTGAGGTAGGTGTGGACGAGGTCGAGTACGGCCTGCGGTTTCTGGGCGGTGGCGGCGCTGTCGAGATAGGCCGGTTCGGGGTGTGCGGTGATGATCGGGAACTGGGCGCGCAGCGCTCGCTGCCACTCCCTCAGCTCCTCGATGAGGGCGGGGCCGGGGATTCGGGTCCTGGGTGTGGTCATGGGAGTCAGTCCCGTACGAGGGGAGCGCCCGCGTCGCGCCAGGCGATGATGCCGCCGGTCAGGCTGCGCACGTCCGGGTGTCCCATCCGGGTGAGCAGGGCGGCGTAGCGGGCGGACTTCTCGCCGACCGGGCAGACCAGCAGGACCGGGCGGTTGCGGCTGAAGGGCAGCCCGCCGTGGAGGAGTTCCTCGAAGAGCTCGTCGACGATGTTGACCGAGCCGTCGATGTGCAGGGCGGCGTAGGCGTAGGGGCTGCGCAGGTCGACGACGAGTGGTTCTCCGGTGGAGATCCATGCCTGGGCGTCGGCGACGCCGATGGCCGGTGCCGTGCGCACCTCGGCATCCGACAGGTCGGCCGGGGAGTTCCTGCGGCGCGGGCGGCCGAAGAGGTCGGGGCGCCGCTGACGGACGTAGCTCAGGTAGCTCTCGACGCGGTCGCAGACGATGAACACCGCCGACTGCCGCTCCGCGACTTCTTCGTCGGCCAACTCCTCGTCGAGAGCGCGCAGTTGGCGTACGGCTCCGAAGTAGGCGGCCCCTCCGGTCGGGCCGGCCAGGATGCCGCAGCGGCGGTTGAGGGCCACCATGCCCTCGATCGCCTCGTCGGCGCTCACCGTCTCGATGGTGTCGTAGGTACCGGGGTCGAACAGCCCCACCTCGTGCGCCTCGTCGATGGTGCGGATGCCGGGGACGAAGTCGGACTTGGCCGCGACCAGGCCGACGACCCGTACGGCGGGGTCGTGTTCCCGCAGGGCTCGGGCTACGCCGGTGGAGGAGCCGGCGGTGCCCACGCAGGCGATGAACCAGTCCGGGGCTCTCCCGTCCAGGTCCTTGACGATCTCGGGGCCGGTGCCGTTGAAGTGGGCCTCGGTGTTGCGTGGGTTGAAGTACTGGTCGGTGTGCAGATACGCACTGTCGGGCTCGGAGAGGGTGCGGTGGAACAGGGTGAGCGGGTCGTCGGTGGCGGTCGGGTCCAGGCACTCGCTCTGGCCGGGCAGTTCCTCGATCTCCGCGCCGAGCAACAGCAGCAGGTCCTTGATCTCCGGGATGCGCATCCGGTTGGTGACACTCTTGAAGGTCAGGCCGTGCATGCCCGCGAGGACGGCCAGTGCCTTGGCGGTGTTGCCGCTCGACAGCTCTACGACCTGACCGCCCTGCTCGGCCGCGCCGGCCAGGTGCGGGCGCGCCATGTTCCAGGCGGCCCGGTCCTTGACCGAACCGAAGGGGTTGAGCAGCTCCAGCTTGGCGTACAGGTCGATGTGCCTGAGGCCGTGCACGGCCGGGTCGATGCGCACCAGCGGTGTGTTGCCGATGGCGTCGGTGATGCTGTCGTACCTCACTGCGCTCCCCCCACGGGTGTGGTCGGCCAGTACTGGTCGTCCAGGCACCAGCGCCAGGTGTCGCCCTCCTGCCAAGCGGCTACCTTGCGCGCGACGGGCTGGTGCTGGGCACGGGTGGCGTGGAAGTCCATGCAGTAGCCGGCCGTGTTGACGAAGGCCAACAGGTCGCCCGGTTCGGGGCGGCGGGGCAGGAAGACCGTGCGGCGGGTGATCAGGTCGGCCTCCAGGCACCGGCTGCCGAAGAGATGCACGGCGACCGGTTCGGTCTCGGCGTCGGTGCCGGTAGCAGTACCGGGACCGGTGCCGGTAGCAGTACCGGGACCGGTGCCGGTGTCGGTGCTTGTCAGGTCCCGGGGGACGACAAGGGGGTCCATGAGCACGCCGTGCTCCTCCAGGGCCACGTCGTCGGCCTTCGCCGCCAGCCGTACGAGAAGGGGGCCGCCGGCCTCCTGGTCGCGCACCTCCAGCACCTTCGTCAGGGTCAGTCCGCACTGGTCGAGGAGGGCTCGGCCGGGTTCGGTGTGCAGGTCGTACAGGTGCTCCAGGAGCAGGGCGGCCAGCGGGCGGCCGTCCAGGGAGGCCGCCGGGTGCGAGAGCAGTTCGTCGAGGTAGCGGGCTCCGGCGACCGGGCGGTGGGCGGGGTACAGGCCGAGCGTGCCGCGCAGCGTGCCGGCTTCGTTGCGCAGTCCGTAGCCGTGGCCGCCGTATGTCAGGGGCGGGCGGGTGCCCAGCACGGCCTGGGTGAGTTCGGTCGTGTACCGCTCCCATTGGCCGCCGTCGGCAAGGTAGTTGACGCCGAATCCGCCGCCGATGTCCACGGCCCGGGGCCTGAGCCCACGGCTCCGGCACTCCTCCAGCACGCGCAGACAGCTCTCCAGCGCCGTGGCCTTCTCGGTGAGGCTCGTCGTGTCCAGGTGGTAGGCCACGCCGACCAGGTCGACCACGTCGCCGTGCCGCTCGACGGTCTCCAGCAGGGCGTCCGACTCCCTTACGGCGGTGCCGAATCGGCTGCGCCGGCTCAGCACCCGTACGCCGGACGCCTCGAACCCCGACAGCCGCAGCAGGATGCGGGTCCTGGGCAGCGCGTGTTTGCGTACCAGCGTGGCGAGTTGCTCCAGTTCGCCCCGGCTGTCGAGACTGACGGTGACCGAGGTGCGGGCCGCCAGCCACAGGAATTCCGGGTTCTTCGGTCCGGTGGCCGTGATCCGGTCGGGGGTGAGGCCGGCGCCGAGGGCGTGCTGCAACTCCTCCAGTGAGGCGACGTCCACGCCGGCGTCCGTGGCGGCGAGCCTGCGCAGCAGGGCGGCGGACCGGTTGGCCTTGTGGGCGAGGAAGACCTGGCCGGACAGGTGGTGCGCGCCGTAGACCGACCTGAACTGGTCGAGGTTGTCGGCGAGTTGGTCGGGGACGACCACGTTCAACGGTGATCCGAGCGCGTCGGTCAGCGTGTGCAGCAGCTCCGGGGAGTGCAGTAACGAGCGCAGTCGCGACTTCAGCCGCGGTTCGAGATACAGGGGCTGCCCGCCCATGCCTGGCCCTCCCCAGCACTCGGGCCCGACATCCCGGGCACTGCCGATCACTCCCCGCGGTTCGCCGTATAGCTCCTTTCCCTTCCTCCGAGTGGTTTACGCCCCGTACCTGCCGCAGTGGGCGGTACGTCAAGAGGTGGCCGGAACCCACGGGCCACATCACTCACCCTTTTGCTCAACTCCCTTCTCTCGTACCGTCATTGCGGAATTGAAACGACCATGACGAGGGAAGAGGCTCCATGGGCAGAGGTCTGCTGTCACTGGTTCTGGGCACGGTCACCGCAGCGGCACTCCTCGCGGCGCCCGCGACCGCCGCGCCGGCCCCGCCGTCCGGGTCGTCCGCGCCGCCCGGGGCGTTGGCGCCGCCCGGTCCGTCCGATGTCTACCGGCCGGTCCGTGGACCGTCCGCCCCCGCGGAGTACCGCTACCTCCAGAAGACCCTGCGGGGCGAGTCGATTCCGCGCCACGCCCATGACCTCGCCGCGGCGCAGGCCCGCGAACTGCCGACCGTCGGCGGACGCTGGAAGGGCATCGGCCCCACCAACATCGGCGGACGGATCGTGTCCCTCGCACTCGACCCCAAGCGCGCCGACACCCTGTACGCCGCGGCCGCGAGCGGCGGGCTGTGGCGCAGCACCGACGCCGGGGCGACCTTCCACTCGGTGTGGCCCGACAGCTGGACCCAGGCCATGGGCGCGGTGGCCACCGCCCCCGACGGCACCCTGTACGTGGGCACCGGTGAGCCCAATCCGGGGGGCGGGAGCATCACCTACGAGGGAACGGGGCTGTACCGGAGCCGGGACGGCGGCCGGACCTGGACCTCGCTCGGCCTGCGCGACTCCGGCGCGATCAGCGCCATCACCGTCGACCCGGCCGATCCCCGCCGCGTCTATGTCGCCGCGGCCGGCTCCCTCTACAACGGCGGCGGGGACCGCGGCGTCTACCGCTCGGAGGACGGCGGCGCCACCTGGAAGCGGATCCTCTCCGGCGCCACCGAGTTCACCGGCGCCACCGAGATCGTCGTCGACGGCGACCGGCTCTACGCCGTGCTGTGGGACCATCGCCGAACGCCCGGACTGCGGACGTACGGCGGTGTCGGCTCGGGCGTCTTCCGCAGCACGGACGACGGCGCGACCTGGCAGCGGCTCGGTGGCGGGCTGCCCGCCGAGGGCCCGGACGTGGGGCGCATCGGCCTCGCGGTCGCGGGCGAGAAGCTCTACGCGATCACCAACAAGGCGAGCGGCCCCTTCGAGGGCTTCTACGCCTCCTCCGACGGCGGCGACAGCTGGACCCGCACCCCTGCCAACGAGGACATGACGGGCTCCCAGTCGAGCTTCGGCTGGTGGTTCGGCAAGGTGTGGATCGACCCCAGGGACAGCGAACACGTCCATGTGGCCGGCGTCCCCCTGATGACCACGAAGGACGGCGGCGCCACCTGGACGGCCGACGACACCAGCATGCACGTCGACCAGCACGCCATGGTGTGGGACCCGCGCCACCCGGGCCGCGTGTACCTCGGCAACGACGGCGGCGTCTACCGCTCCGACGCGAACGGCGACGGCGGCTGGGTCAAGTCCCGCCACCAGCCGTACACCCAGCTCTACAGTGCGGCGATCAGCCCGCAGGACGTCACCAGGATCTCGGGCGGCGCCCAGGACAACGGCTCACTGCGCTCCTGGGGCGGGGAGTTGTTCAACGAGTACCTCGGCGGTGACGGCGAAGAGAACCTGATCAACCCGACCGACGTGAACAACGTCTTCGCCTGCTACCAGTACGGCAACTGCTTCAGCTCCACCGACGGCGGCGACACGCTCACGTACTTCGCCGACCGGACGACGTACAAGCGCCGCAACTGGTTCACCCCCGTGGTCTTCGACCCGCGCGATCCGAAGGTCCTCTACTACGGGGCGGAAGTGCTCAACCGGTCCACGGACGGGGGCGCGACGTGGCAGCCGGTCAGCCCGGACCTGACGGGCGGCCCGGGCCCCGACCCGATCTACACCAACTACGGCACGATCACCTCGATCGCCCCCGCGGGCGACGGACGCACCGTGTATGTGGGCACGGACGACGGCCGCGTCTGGGTCACCAGGGACCTCGGGGCGACGTGGACGAAGGTGGCCGAGGGGCTGCCCTGGGTGACCCGGGTGGTCGTCGACCCGAAGAACCCCGACCGCGTCTGGACCACCCACTCCGGCTACCGTTCGGGATCCCCGCTGCCTCATGTGTACGGCAGCACGGACGGCGGCCGGCACTGGCGGAACCTCTCGGGCAACCTCCCGGCGGCACCCGTCAACGACCTGGTCGTCGCCCGCGGCGGCATCCTCTACATCGGCACCGACCAGGGCGTGTTCACCAGTGTCACGGGCGGCACCCACTGGCTGCGCCTGGGCCGGGGCATGCCGCAGGTGCCGGTCGACGACATCGAGTACGACGCGGGTCACCACCGCCTGGTGGCCGCGACGTTCGGCAGGGGGTTCTACGAACTGACCACTCCCTGACCACGTACCGGGACCGGTCAACCGCCCTGCCCGGCGATGTTGACCATCCAGGTGATGCCGAACCGGTCCGTACACATGCCGAAGACGTCACCCCACATCTGCTTCTCCAGCGGCACGGCCACCGAGGCGTCGGCGGACAGCTTCTCCCAGTAGCCACGCAGTTCGGCGTCGTCGTCGCCGCTGAGGCTCACGGAGAAGTTGTTGCCCGGGTTGTGGTCGTCCGTCGGGGTGTCGGCGCCCATGAGGGTGAAGCCACTGGGGGTCTCGAGCATGCCGTGCATGATCTTGTCGGCCATCGGGGTGTCCTTCTGGCCGAACTCGCCGTAGGTGTTGAGCGTCAGGGTGCCGCCCAACACCTCCTGGTAGAACTCCATCGCCTGACGGGCGTCACCGGCGAACGTGATGTACGGGTTGAGGCGCGAGGCCATGAATCCTCCCGGAGTGGAGCCAGAGTCCGACTCCAAGGAAGCTAGCGCGGGCCACTGACAATGGCCCGCGCACACGTCCACATGGCCTACGGCACCGGCTACAGGGTGCGCTCCAGGCGGTCCGCCACCAGCTTCACGAAACGCGCGGGATCCTTGGACTGGCCGCCCTCAGCGAGCACCGCCAGCGTGTGGAGCAGTTCGACGGACTCGGCGAGCTCCGTGCGGTCCTCGCGCTCCTTGTACGCCTGGTTCAGGCCCTTCACCAGCGGGTGGCCGGGGTTGAGCTCCAGGATCCGCTTGGTACGCGGCACCTCCTGGCCCATCGCCCGGTACATGTTCTCCAGGGCCGGGGTCAGATCGTGCGCGTCCGAGACGACACAGGCCGCAGAGACGGTGAGCCGTGTCGACAGGCGCACCTCCTTGATGTCCTCGTCCAGCTGCTCGCCCATCCAGCCGAGCAGACCGGCGTACTCCTCGGCCTGCTTCTCCCGCTCCTCGTCGGCGTCCTCGTCCCCCTTGGCGTCCAGGTCGATCTCGCCCTTGGCGACGGACCGCAGCCGCTTGCCCTCGTACTCGCCGACGGCGTCGACCCACACCTCGTCCACGGCGTCGGTGAGCAGCAGGACCTCGATGCCCTTGTCCCGGAACGCCTCCATGTGCGGAGAGTTCTGGATGCTCTGCCGGGACTCGCCGGTGATGTAGTAGATGTCCTCCTGACCGTCCTTCATCCGCTCCACGTACTGCGCCAGCGTGGTCGGCTCGTCGTCCGAGTGCGTGGTCGCGAACGAGGAGGCGGCGAGGATCGCGTCACGGTTCTCGGAGTCGGTGACCAGGCCCTCCTTCAGGACGGTGCCGAACTCCCGCCAGAACGTGCCGTAGCGGTCCCTGTCCTTGGTCATGAACTCCTTGACCGTGGACAGGACCTTCTTCGTCAGCCGGCGCTGCATCATCCGGATGTGCCGGTCCTGCTGCAGGATCTCGCGGGAGACGTTGAGCGAGAGGTCCGCCGCGTCGACGACGCCCTTGACGAAGCGGAGGTAGGGCGGCAGCAGTGCCTCGCAGTCGTCCATGATGAAGACGCGCTTCACATACAGCTGGACGCCGCGCTTGAAGTCCCGCGTGAACAGGTCGTGCGGGGCGTGCGAGGGGACGAAGAGCAGGGCCTGGTACTCGAAGGTGCCCTCCGCCTGGAGCCGGATTGTCTCCAGCGGCTCGCGCCAGTCGTGGCTGATGTGCTTGTACAGCTCGTGGTACTCGTCGTCGGACACCTCATCGCGCGAACGCGCCCACAGGGCCTTCATGGAGTTCAGCGTCTCGGGCTCGGCCGGGGTGTCGCTGTCGCCGTCACCGTCGCCCGTCTCCGGGACCATCCGGATCGGCCAGGTGATGAAGTCCGAGTACCGCTTGACGATCTCCCTGATCTGCCACGGGGAGGTGTAGTCGTGCAGCTGGTTCTCGGGGTCGGCGGGCTTGAGGTGGAGCGTGACCGACGTGCCCTGCGGTGCGTCGTCGGCCGTCTGAAGCGTGTACGTGGCCTCACCACGCGACGTCCAGCGGGTCCCCTGGCTCTCGCCGGCGCGCCGGGTCACCAGCGTCACCTCGTCCGCCACCATGAAGCCGGAGTAGAAGCCGACGCCGAACTGGCCGATGAGCCCCTCGGCCCCGGCAGCGTCCTTGGCCTCCCGCAGCTCCTTCAGGAACGTGGCCGTTCCCGAATTGGCGATGGTGCCGATGAGCCGTCCGACCTCGTCGTACGACATCCCGATGCCGTTGTCCCGCACCGTGAGGGTACGGGCCTCCTTGTCGACGTCGATCTCGATGTGCAGGTCGGACACATCGGCGTCGAGCGAGTCGTCCCGCAGTTTCTCCAGGCGCAGTTTGTCGAGCGCGTCGGAGGCGTTGGAGACGAGCTCCCGCAGGAAGACATCCTTGTTCGAGTAGACGGAGTGGATCATCAGCTGGAGCAGCTGACGGGCCTCTACCTGGAACTCAAACGTCTCGGTCGGCATGGTTGGCCACTACCTCACAGATTCAGTCACCGGAACTGGTCGCAGTCACTGTAAGACACGAGGTCTGCGCGGAGTGCCGCGGTGCGGAAGGTGGTGGTTCAGGCGAGGTGGGCGAAGACCACCAGGTTCGCGGTGTAGTCCCTGACCTGCCGGTCGTAGTCCCCCGCGCAGGTGATGAGCCGCACCTGGGCCCCTGCGCTGTCGCCGTACACGCGCCGACTGGGGAAGCTGTCCTTGTCGAAGGTCTCCACGCTGTCGATCACGAAGGACGCTGTGCGCCCGTCGGCCCTCGCCACCTGGAAGCGGTCCCCCTTCTCCAGCTCACTCAGGTTCACGAACACCGCGGCGGACGTCGCCGTGTCCACGTGCCCGGCGATGATCGACGTGCCCGCCTCACCGGGGGACGCTCCCTTGGCGTACCAGCCGACGAGGTTGGTGTCGTGGGCCGGTGGGGGTGCGAGCTGGCCGGTACTGCCGATGGCGAGGTCGGTGAAGGGCGCGTCGACCGAGATCTTGGGGATGAGCAGGCGGGTCGGCCGGGACCGGGGCAGGTACTTGCCCCCATGGCGCGGGGCCGGCGAGGAGGACTGGGCCGCCGGTGGGTTGTGCGGTTCGACCGCGGGTGGAGCGTGCGGCGCGAAGCGGGCATCGGGCGCCTGACCCCGGCCGCCCGGCACGATCACCATCAGCGCCATGACGGCGACCGCGCTCCAGAACATCGCCGCAGCTGCGCGCCTTATCCGCCGTGAGGCCACGGAACCGGCATCGGGGAGGGCCGGGTCGGCGTCGGGGGAAGAGGAACGGCCGGCGGCCATCGGGCACCACCTCACTCGGGCACGGCAGCGGACACAACAGGGGGGAGGGCGAGCGGGGCCGCCGCGACGCGCGGCGCACGTGCGGCGGCCACAGCGGTTATGGCGTGCGGCATGGGTCAGGCCACGGATCCAGATGCCTTCTTGCGACGCAGCGTGTACAGGCCGGTACCGGCGACCGCCAGCGCGGCCAGCCCGCCCGTGGTGACACCCGACGAGGCGAGGCCGCCGCCGCCGGTGTGCATCCCTCCGTGCGGCTTGCCGTGGTCACCACCGCCCCAGGACTCCTTGTCGTGGTCACCGCCCCACGAGTCCTTCCCGTGGTCGTCTTCCTTCCAGGACCCCTTGTCGTGGTCACCGCCCCACGAGTCCTCGTCGTGCCCGCCGTCCTTGCTCCGGTAGCTGTCCGGGTCGTGCTTCGGGTCCTTGGCGCCGCCCCAGTCGTCGTCGTTGGTCACGGCGGCCAGCGCTCCGCCACCCGTGCGCACACCGCCGCGAGGCTCTTCGTGCTTGCCGCCGTCTTCGTGCTTGCCGCCGTCCTCGTGCTTACCTCCGTCCTCGTGCTTGCCCCCCTCGTCGTGCTTGCCTTCCTTGTCGTGCTTGCCTTCCTTGTCGGGCTTCGGGTCCTTGGACCCGCCCCAGTCGGAGTCCTCGTCGGTGACGGCGGTCAGCGCTCCCCCACCCGTGTGCATCCCGCCGCGAGGCGCGTCGTGCTTGCCCTCCTTGTCGTGCTTCTTGCTGTAGGAATTGTCTTCGTGGTCCCAGTCACCCGCCGTAACGGCGTAGGCTGCGGGCGCGATCGCCAGTGCGGCCGTGGCCGTCGCGGTGGCGAGCAGCATGCGAACAGAGCGCATAGGTGAGTCCTTCCGTCACGGCCTGGGCGGCTGACGCTTCATCACCACTGGAGCCAGACCTTGACGTGATCCACCGTCAGCCATTCCTTCCGGTCGCACCATTCAGGGCGTTCACACGGGTTACGACCACACCCCGACGGCGGTATGGCGACGCCTGCCCGGCATCCCCTCTCGCGTTCGAAAAACCACGTTGACCTGCAGAGGTTTACGTCGCCCGGAAGTGGTGAGGCGCGTGGGATGTCTCAGCACATCGTCACAGCCGTCACGTCCGAAAGACCCGCGTGCGAGCGCGCGGGCTTCCCCCGTGGTGCCCAGGGGGCCGTGTGGTGAGCGGGGCGGTGGACACCGCTCCCGCTCGTGCCACGGCGCAGTCACCTGCGCCTTCGAAGAAGCGGGACGCGTTCTTCGACAACGCCAAGTACGCGGCGATCGTGCTGGTGGCGGTGGGCCATGCGTGGGAGCCGCTGCGGGACGGCAGCCGGACCGTCAGCGCGCTGTACATGCTCGTGTACGCCTTCCACATGCCGGCGTTCATCGTCATCTCGGGGTACTTCTCCCGCAGCTTCGACGGCCGCCCCGAACAGCTCAAGCGGCTGGTCACCGGTCTCGTCGTCCCCTACGTCGTCTTCGAGACGGCGTACACCTTTTTCACCAGGTGGACCGACCAGGAGCCGGACCGCCCGGTCAGCCTGCTGGACCCGCTGTATCTGACGTGGTTCCTGGCGGCGCTGTTCCTGTGGCGGCTGACCACGCCGCTGTGGCAGCGGGTGCGCCTGCCGGTGCCGCTCGCGCTGGTGCTCGCGGTGCTGGCCACCCTCTCCCCGTCCATAGGCAACGACCTCGATCTTCAGCGCACCCTGCAGTTCCTGCCGTACTTCGTGCTGGGGCTGTCCCTGAAGCCGGAGCACTTCCGGCTGGTCCGTCGCCGCTCGGTACGGATCGCGGCCGTGCCCGTGTTCGCGGGCGCGTTCGTGGTGGCGTACTGGGCCGTGCCACGGATGACCGGCGGCTGGTTCTACCACCGCGACAGCGCCGAGCAGCTGGGCGCGCCCGCGTGGTACGGGGTCGTGATGACGCCGGTCCTGTTCGTCTGCTCGCTGGTGTTGGTGGCCTGTTTCCTCGCCTGGGTGCCCGGGCGGCGGATGTGGTGCACCGTGCTGGGCGCGGGCACGCTCTACGGCTATCTGCTGCACGGTTTCGTCGCCCAGGGCTCCAAGTACTGGGGCTGGTACGACCCCGCCTGGATCCAGCGCCCGCTCGGCGCGGTCGTCGTCACCCTCGTCGCCGCCGCGGTCGTGACCCCGCTGTGCGCGCCACCCGTCCGGCGCGCCCTGCGCTTCGTGGTGGAGCCCGACATGCGCTGGCTCTTCCGGCGGGACGCACCGGGCACGGCGGAACCGGCCCGCGACCGGACCGCCGTACGCGGATGACCTCCCCGTCAGCTTTCGCGTGCCAGCCCGGCGATGTGGGCGATGACCGTGTCGAGGATGTCGTTCCAGGCCGCTTCGTCGCCGAGCACGAGGAAGTTGAGGGTCAGGCCGTCGGTCATGGCGGCCAGGTAGCGGGCCAGGACGGGGACGGGCACGTGGAGGCGGAGGCCCATGGTGTGTCGGAGCTGGTCGATGAGGTCGGCGTAGGTGTCGGCGTAGAGCTCGTACTGCCGTCGGGCCAGGTGCTCGAAGCCGGGCTGGCGCAGGGCGTACTGGGTCAGTTCGTAGGTGAGCATGTGCTCGTCCGGGTGGGCGCGCACATGGTCCCAGTACGCCTGGAAGCCGGCCCGGACGGTTTCCTCCAGGGTGGCTCTGGGGCGGATGGCCTCCTTCACCACCGACACGTAGTGCTCGGTGATGGTGGTGATGACGGACTCGATCAGCTCCTGCTTGGAGTCGAAGCAGTAGTGGAAGACGCTCAGCGAAACGCCTGCCTCGGCGGCGATGGACCGGGTCGTCGTCCTGGGGACGCCGTCCCGGGTCATCGCCCTGATCGCCGCTTCGGTGAGCTGTCGCCGCCGCTCGGCTGACGGCAACCGTGCCATGGAACCCCTCTCGTGGGTGTCAGCTGCTGTGGACGCCGACCTCGTAGAGGGAGTAGCCCCAGTCGGTGGCGCGTTCCAGCCCCTGGATGCGTAGGTACCTCGCCGGTGTGCCGGTGAATCTCGCCGTGTCCAGGCCGCCGTCGCCGGAGGTCGTGGACCAGGCGGTCTGCCAGTTCACACCGTCGGTGGAGAGATCGATGCGGTACGACTTCCCGTACGCGCGCTCCCAGTCGAGGGTGACCCGCTTGACCAGGTGGGTGGAGCCGAGGTCGGCCTCGTACCACTGGTCGTCGTTCCAGTCGCTGGCCCAGCGGGTTCCGCTGTCGCTGTCGACGGCCCGGTGCGGCTGGTAGCTGGTGAACAGGCTCCACTCCGAGGAGCTCGCCGACGTGGTCGCGCCGCTCGCGAGGTTCACCCCGGCCTGGTGGTTCTCGGAGGCCGCCCAGGTGTCGAGGTAGGACTCGGCGCCCCGGAAGAGGTCGTCCACTGTGTCCTGGCCGCCGACGCGGCGGATGTCCTCGATCCAGTCCGGGACGAGGCCGTAGTGGGCGGCGCCGTCGGTGTTCAGGTCCCAGGTGCGCTCGCCGGTGGTCTGCCGGTCGATGACGGAGCCGCCGTCGACACTCTTGAAGGGGTACGTGACCTTGTTCGGCGCGTCCGCTCCGCGCGGTCCCGGCCAGCCGCCGACGCCGTTCATGTCGGTGCCGTAGCCGTAGCCCACGCCGTACTTGTCGCGTACGGCCTCCGTGCGCTTCGCCTCCGCGACGAAGCCCTCGGAGCCGTGCATGTACTGGGCGATGAAACCGCCGAGGCCGTAGACCCGTTCGGTCCAGTCCATGTCCATCCAGCTGTGCGAGGAGAGCACGCCGGGGTAGGACGCGGACTCGAAGATGTCGAGCACCCGGCCGGTGGCCTTGACGCTCATGTGGTCGATCTCCAGCATCATCTTGCGTTTCATCATGCCGCGCACGGCGTACTCACCGAGTTCGGTGAGCCCTCGGACGTTGCACTGGGCGTCCGCGTTGTACGAGGGGACCTCCACACCGGCCGGGAGCTTCTCCTCGGCCTCGGGCGCCGCGGCACCGCCGATGGGGTTGTCGTGCTGCGGGCCGGTGCACTTCTCGGTCTTCCAGAAGGTGCCGGTCGACAGGAACTGGCCGACGTTGATGGCCGTTCCGAGCCCGCCCTCGTCGAAGCGGACCCCGCACAGCGCGTTGTCGAACTTGTGGCACAGGAACATGCTGCGCACGCCCAGCGCGTGCAGCTCGTCCAGGCCCTTGTCGATGTCGGCCTTGCTGCACTGCGCGATGTCCAGGATCTGCTTGCAGCCGAAGGGCTCGGAGGTCTCGACCCCGAGGATGACCGCCAGCTTGCCCTGCTCGATGACCTGGCGGGCCTGCGCGCTGTCGGTGACGATGCGGAACCAGCCCTTTCCGGTGCCGCCGTACATCTTGTCGATGTAGGCCTGGAGGTCGTACGTCAGCTTCGCCTGGAGGCGGATCGACGTCATCTCGTCGCAGCTGCGGTCCTTGAAGAAGTACACGGAGCAGATCACGCCGTTGGTGACGAGGTCGTTGACCAGGACGCGCTGGCCGCCGCGCCAGGCCCGCTCCACCCAGGCGTAGTAGTTCTGCTGGTGGGTCAGCGAGTCGTGGGCGGGCCAGTCCTTGAAGGTGGGCCAGCCGACCGGGTCGTGGCGGCCGTCACCGCCGTTGGTGATGAAGTCGAAGATCGCGAGCGAGCCGTCGGGGTAGTGCTCGGGGCAGTCCTTGAGCGCGTCGGCGATGCCGGCCTCGGAGAACGTCCTGCCGCAGATGAGCCGTCCGCCGAAGGCCTCGTTGGACATCAGGTGGTTGTGCGCGTCGACGAACCCGCGCACCTCGCCTTTGGCGTTGGTGCCGGTGAAGGGTTCCCCCGTGACATTGATCTGGGAGTCCGGCGCGGGCCGTGCGGTCGGGTTCCACCAGTCGGTTCCGGCCGCCGAACTCGGCGTGGGGCCGAGCGCGATGGAGAGCACGAGCAGGAGGAGCGACACAACGGTGACGTTCTTGCGTCTGCGGTACGGGCGTCCGGCACTGGTCACAGCCCACGTCCCTCGGTCGGCGGGATGGCGGGGTCGATTGTCATGACCTCGCAAGATGTGCGACGAGGATGGCCACTGGCGGACGACGAGTCAAGAGTCCGGGACAGATGACCTACTCGCGGGTGACGGGTGGGCTACTGACGGGGAATCGGTTTACGCCGCGTGGGTGACCCGGATCTTGGACTGGCCGTGCGGAAGTTCCTCCCAGTCCGCCATGAAACGGGCCCGCAGTCCGTGCTTCTCCGCCAACGCCAGCAGTGTCTCCGTGCGGTAGTAGAAGTCCTCGCGGAGTACGTGGTGTTCCTCGCCCTCGGTGCGGTCGAAGGTGAAGTCGAACCAGCCGCCGGGTGCCAGTACCCGGCCGACGTTGGCCAGGCACTCCTCGATGACCGGGAGCGGTGAGTGCGAGAAGACGCTGTGCGCGTGCACCACGTCGAAGTGGGCGTCGGGCAGGAACCGCAGCTTCAGGTCGCGCACCGGGGTCAGCGTGGGCAGGCGCCCGCGCAGGCCCATCTCCACGACGGTGTCCTGCGCGGCGAAGAGAATGTCGGGCGAGATGTCGATGCCGTAGTAGTGACCGGGCTCCAGGTGACGGATGAACCGCCAGCCTCCCCGCAGGTTGCCGCACCCGATCTCCAGCATCCGGTGCTCGGGGCGCAGCCCGTGGCCGAGCAGGTAGTCGAACTGCATGGCCCCGAGCGCCAGCCACCGCTCACGGCTGTGGCTGCCGACCGCCGCGTCCGGGTCGGCCCGGGTGTCGGAGCGCATCACGGCGCGGTAGTAGGAGACGTGGTCCGGATGGCGGCGGCGCAGCCACATGTCCCGGGCGGTGCGGGCCAGATGGCGGGGCACGCGGTCGGGGTGGCGCAGGGCGTAGGCGAGGCGATGGCCGAGGGCGGCGCGGTTGACGGTGAGCTTCTTGGCCGGCATGGGTGGGGCCTCCCTGGGGACGCGGTACCACCGAGGATGCTCAACGGGGCGGCACGGCGCCACAGGTGCGGGCCGGCGGTGCCGGCGGGCCGTGCGGACGAGTGGTCGGCCGTATGGGTGAGGTGCTTGGGGGACTGCTTCCGACGCCGGGTCGGTGCGCGGACGGCCAGTTGGCCGGACACGACCGCGCACGGACCGGAGAGGGCCGCGGGCAGGACCGCGACGGGAGATCCTGGAACCCGGATGCCGATCGTATGTGCTGTCGCCGCACTCGCCGCCGCGAACCTGCTGAACAACCGCGGCGTGCTGTGGGCCATGATCCGACGCCGGCACGGCACCGGCTGGGCCACCGGCGTGTCGTCGGTGCTGTTCGGGTTCTGGCACCTGCTGCCGTCCCGCGGCATCAACCGGTCCAACGCGGCCGTCGCCTCAGTCTTCGGCGACGGCCCGGCGGGGGTGGCACCGACGGTCGCCGTGGCGATCGCCGCCACGGCCGCCGCCGGGGTGGTCCTGTGCGAGCTGCGCCGCCGCTCCGGCAGTCTGTTGGCCCCGATGGCCCTGCACTGGGCGGTCAACAGCTTCGGTTACGCATTCGCCTGGGCGGCGGCCCGCTGGTGGCCCGACGGCTGAACCGTCAGAAGTTGATCATGTGTCCGGCGAGGCCGTGCACCGCTTCCTTGACCGCCTCGCCGAGGGTCGGGTGGGCATGGACGTTGCGGGCGACCTCGTGGACGGTCAGGTCCCACTGCTGGGCCAGGGTAAGTTCGGGCAGCAGCTCGGTGACGTCGGGGCCGATGAGGTGGGCGCCGATGAGTTCGCCGTGCGTGTCGTCGCTGATCAGCTTCACGAAGCCGGTCGCGTCGCCGAGGCCGTGGGACTTGCCGTTCGCGGTGAAGGGGAACTTGGCGACCTTGACGTCGTAGCCCAGTTCACGGGCCTGCGCCTCGGTGTAGCCGAAGCTGGCGATCTGCGGCTGGCAGTAGGTGGCGCGCGGGATCATCACATACTCCAGCTCCATCGTCTCGGCGTCCGCGATGGTCTCGGCGGCGATGACGCCCATCGCCTCGGCTGCGTGCGCGAGCATCAGCTTCGCGGTGACGTCGCCGATGGCGAAGATGTGCGGGACGGAGGTACGGCAGCGGCCGTCGACGTCGATCGCGCCGCGTTCGGTGACCCTCACGCCGGTCTTGTCCAGGCCGTAGCCTTCGATGTTCGGCTGGAAGCCGATCGCCTGGAGCACCTTGTCGGCCTCCAGGACCTGCTGGGCGCCGTCCTTGCCGGTGACGGTGACGCGCACCTGCTCGCCGGACTCGTCGACGGTGTCGACGCGGGTGGAGGTCAGCACGTCGATGCCCAACTTGCGGTACTGCTTGGCGAGTTCGGCGGAGACCTCGGCGTCCTCCAGCGGGGCCATCCGGTCCAGGAACTCGACGATGGTGACCTTCACGCCGTAGTTGTGGATGATGTACCCGAACTCGACGCCGATCGCGCCGGCGCCCGCGATGATGATCGAGCGCGGCAGTTCCTCGGCCAGGATCTGCTCCTCGAACGTCACCACGCGCGCGCTGCGCCGGGTACCGGGCAGCAGCTTCGGTGTGGCGCCGGTGGCGATGATGCAGTGGTCGAAGCCGATGGTGCGGGTGTCGCCGTCGTAGCCGGCCACCTGGAGGGTGTGCGGATCGAGGAAGGTGCCGCGGCCGTCGAGCTCGGTGATCTTGTTCTTCTTCATCAGGTAATGGACGCCCTTGACCCGGCCGTCGGCGACCTTGCGGCTGCGGCGGAACGCCTCGCCGAAGTCGAACGTGACCTGCCCGTCCACCTTGATGCCGAAGGTCTTCGCCTCGCGCGTGAAGATGTGCGCCAGTTCGGCGTTGCGCAGCAGTGCCTTGCTGGGGATGCAGCCCACGTTCAGACAGACGCCGCCCCAGTACTTCTCCTCCACGACCGCCACCCGCTTGCCCAGCTGGGCGGCGCGGATGGCGGCGACATAGCCGCCGGGACCCGCTCCGAGGACCACGACATCGAAGCGCTCGTCCTGCTCGACCATGGACTCTGTTCCTTCCTGAGGGCGACGTCCTGCTCTGCTGGTGCCGTGCGCTGCCAGGGTCTGGCATCCGGCTTCTTCCAGCATGACCGCATCCACGGAGTTGTGTGGGGATGCGGGAGCGTGACGACGATCTCAGGTGGCGTGCGGTCCGGCGATCAGGTCAGTGCCCCGGCGGCCTCAGAGACAGACGAGGTTGAGCACGCAGAGCTGCGCCGGTGAGGTCTCTTCCGGTGCGGGGCTCGTCGGTGACGTGGACGTTCCGCTGCCGGAGCCGGTGTCCGAGCCTTCGGTCGCCGTGGGAGTCTGCGACTGCTCCTGCTCGGCCGCCGTGCCGCCGCTGTCGTCGGCGTTGCTTCCCCCGGACGCCGGCGTGGCGGCCTGCGACTGCGGGACCGACGGCGCCGTCGGAGTGGGAGTCGGGGCGGCGTCCGGTCGGGTGACCTGGGGCGCGGTGCGCGCGTCGGGCACGGCCTGCGAACGCGAGGCGCTGGTCGGGGTCAGATGCGATGGAGGAGTCGTGCCGGTGCGCGGGGACCGGTACATGCCCGCCGGCGTGGACACCGGACGGGTGAGCTCCGTGGCCTGCTGCTCGGCGGCCGCCGTCTTCGGATTCTCCGGCGCGGTCGCCGCCTGGGTCTTGTCGGCGGCCCCCCGCTCCATCGCCGAGACGGTCAGACCGCCTCCGACGAGTGCCACGGCGGTCGCGACCACGGCCCGGCGCTGGTTCTTCTTCCAGCGGGCCCGCTGGCGACGCCGCGCCGCCCGGCCCTGCGGGGCCGCGGGGACGCCTTCCACGTCGGCGGCCGGGGCGATGGGCGCAGTGTCGTCCAAGTGCCCCGCCGGAGCCGCCTCGTCCCGGAAATAGCCGTCGTACCAGGTGTCGTCGGCGGGTGCCTCCCACGCCGTCACTCCGTTCACCGCCGCGCCCGGCAGGGCCGACACGGTGGGGCCCGCTACCGCGGAGGGAGCGATGTCCGGGGCGTAGGCGCCGCACCCGGGGCACACGAGGGCACCGTTGAGATGCCGACGGCACGAGGAGCAGTAGTCCATCTGCGGTCTTTCCGTGAGCGCGCGTGATCGAATGGCCAGAACGCTAACGACGCTTTGGACAGGCTGTGTGCAGCCCGAGTGATGCTCTTGCGCAGATGTCCAGGAAGTGTGTGTGAACCATGACCCGCTCAGGGTTCACAGCACCCCTCGCGGCGCATACGGCGGCTCACCTCCAGCCACTCCTCCTCCGCATGCCGCTTGCCGGCGCTGTCGAAGGCATCGACCAGATCCACCTGTTCGAAGAGGACGCCGCCGCGAAGGACCGCCGCCGTGCGGATCAGTGCGGCGAAGTCGGTGAACGGGTCTCCGTCCACGACCGTGAGATCGGCGAGCTTGCCCTCCTCCACCGTGCCCAGGTCGGCCTCGGCACCGAAGACGCGGGCGGGCAGCAGCGTGGCGGTGCGCAGGGCCTCGGCCGGGGAGAGTCCGGCACGGTGCAGGGCGCGCAGGGCCAGATGCAGGTGCAGCCCGACCGGGACGAGCGGCTGATCGGTGCCGAGCGCGACCAGGCCGCCGCCCGCGAGGATCCGCCGGTAGACGTCCATCTCGCGTTCCAGGGTGGCCAGTTGGGCGTCGGTGGGTGGCTGTCCGGCCTGCTGGCGTACGAGCGCGGTGTCCCACGGCGGCATGAGCGCGGTGACGCGGGGGTCGTCCGCGAGCGCGGGGTCGGCGCCGAGCAGGGGTAGCGCGGTGAACGGGGTGGCGACGAGGTGGAAGTCGGTGGCGGTGTAGATCTCCTCGACGTCCTGGTAGGCGCGGCCCGTCCCGGAGGTGGCGTGCCCGAACTCCAGTCGCTGCGTTGCCTGCAGATGGGTCGTCAGATCCTGGCCCAGCTGCACACCCGGGGTGCACAGGTGGCTGCCGCTGCGTACTCCGAGCCGCTGGTGCCCGAAGTCTGCGGCCTCCTTCATCACCCAGCCCGGGGCTCGTACGTACGTCTTCACGAAGTCCCAGTCCAGCGCCGCCCCGCGCGCCAGCGAACGGCGCAGGCCCTCGCGGGTGCGGTGGGCGCGGCCCATGCTGTAGGCGACCCGCGCCCCGTCGAGGAGTTCGCCGGTGGTCAGCAGCCGGGGTCCGGCGAGGGCACCGGCGGCGACCGCCTCCCGGATGCGGGCCTGCTCGTAGGCGAAGCCGCCCAGCGAGACGGCCGTCGTGATGCCGTACGCGAGTTGGAGCGCGGTCTGGCGGCCGCCGTACGTGGTCTGCCAGGGGTGGGTGTGCGCGTCCCACAGGCCCGGGATCACGGTGCGCTCGCTCGCGTCGACGCGGCGCGCGGCCGGGCGGCCGGCGCGGTGCGGGGAGACCTCCGCGACCCGGCCTTCGCGGATCACGACGTCGATGTCCTCGCGGACCTCGGATCCGGTTCCGTCCCAGAGGCGGCCCGCGTGCACGACGGTGTCGGCCGGGCGCGGTCTGCGGTGGTGCAGCGGGACGCGGACGGTACGAGTCCTGCCGCTGCCGATGTCGATCAGGCGCAGCGTGCCCGCGGAGAGGTAGAGCAGGGTGCGGGCGTCGGCGGACCAGGAGGGGTGGTCGGCGGGTTCGGAGGTGAGCCGGCGGGGCTCGCCGTCCGGGGTGCCGTCGGCCCGCACGGGCAGCAGCCACAGTGCCGACTCGGCGATGACGGCCATCCAGCGGCCGTCCGGGGACCAGACGGGGCCGGAGTCGTAGCGGTCGGAGAGCGAGGTGTGGGGGGCGAGGGCGTGCAGCGCGGCCGTTGCGGTGGTCGTGTCGACGACGCGGATGAGGTTGTAGCCCTCGCGGAAGCGCTGGTTGAGGCGGTTGCGGTCGCACAGCGCCACGTACCGGCCGTCGGGCGACCAGCTGGGGCGGCCGGGCAGCCCGCCCGCGCCGAGGGGTGCGGCGACGACGCGTTCGGCACCGTCGGGCAGGTCGCGCACCACGAGGTTGCCGGACATGTCCAGGCAGGCCAGCCGCGTCCCGTCGGGTGAGAGGGCGGGGAAGGCACGGCCGCCCTCGGCGAGCACGGTCTCCACGCCGGAGCCGAGGTCGCGGCGCCGTACGGCGAACAGCCCGTCGCGGTCGTCTGCGTACACCAGTGCCGTGCCGTCGGGCGTCCAGGTCGGCGCCAACACGTAGCGGGTGGAGGGGACTTGAAGCACCTTGCGGGGAGCTCGGCCGCCCGTCGTGCCGGCGGTCCACAGCGCGTTGAGCGCGGCGAAGGCGACACTGCGGCCGTCCGGTGACAGGGCGGGCAAATGCAGCGCGCGGACGGGGCGGGTGCCGGCGCCGGCGAAGTCGTACGCCTTTGCTCGGTAGCGAGGGCGGTGCACGGGCAGCGTGGCCGTGAACGGGATCTCCTCGTCGCTGCCCGGCGCGTCCGGATCGAGCAGGCGGAAGTGTCCGTCGACCGTCAGGAGCAGCCGCTCGCCCTGCGCCCAACGGGGCGGCGCGGGGAGGACATCGCCCTCCACGGCGACCGGTTTCCCGTCCACCACGAGGGTGCAGGAGGCCGCGGGCGAGGGCGTGGTGCGCAGGTGGGCCAGGCGCCCGGTGGGCGAGACGGCGGGGGTCATGAGCTGGGCGCCGGAGTCGTCGGTGTGCTCGGTGGTGACCGGGCCCGAGCCGTCCGCGGCCACCGACGCGAGGGTGGCCGCGCGGAGCGTGCCCGTGTCGGTGACGGTGGCCCGCACGAAGAGCACCCGCTCCCCGTCGGGCGACCAGGCCGGGTCGAAGTCCTCCCAGCGGCCGTCCTGTCCGGGGCCCTGCTGCCCGGGGCGCCCGGTGAGCCGGGTCGGTGTGCCGGTGCGCACGTCCACGACCCAGATGCGGTACGGGGCGCCGGTCACGGTGTCGCCGCCGCGCTCGGAGGCGAACGCGATCCGGGTGCCGTCCGGCGACCAGGCGGGGCCCCGGTCGTCCCACGGTCCGTCGGTGAGCTGCCGCAGGCCGGTGCCGTCGGGCCGCAGCGTCCAGAGGTGGAAGCCTCCGCCGCGGTAGGCGCACACGACGAGTCGGCTGCCGTCGGGCGAGAACTGCGGGCGCGTCGGTTCGAGGCCGGGCGGGGTGAGCGGGACGGCGGTGCCGCCCTTGCGCGGGACGGACCAGAGCACGTTCTGGACCTCGGCGACGAGCCGGTCGCCGGACGGGGCGAGGGTCGCGGAACCGCCGGTGGCGGCCGTGAAGGAGAGGGTGGTGGTCGTATCGGAGGCCGTGGTCGTATCGGAGGCGGCGGCCGCGAGCGGCGTGTCTGCGGTGGCGAGCCCTGTGGCCGCGGCGGTGGCGGTAGCGGTGGCCTGGAGGAATCTGCGGCGGGAGAGCGGGCCGGAACGGAGGGCGCCGGAGGTGTCTTCGGTGTCCAAGAGGGCTCCCAGTGCGCGGAGTTGGCGGTCGGACAGGAGAGACCACTGGGGGCAACGTACGGGGCGGAGCCCGGTTACGGGCCCCGCCCCGGCGCTTCTTGGCCGTTCTTCGTGCCGACTAGACCAGAAAGAGCAGTTGGACGGCGACGAGTACGTCGATGACACCGCACCACTCGGCGAACGTACGGGAGACGACCTTGCCGAGCCTCAGGTGCACGAAGTCCCACACGCCGTGGAAGAACCAGCCGGCCGCCAGCAGATGGCGGCCCAGGTCGGGATCCACCGCCAGCCCGCCCAGCGCGAGCCCGCAGAAGACGAGCGCGCCCACGGCCTGCGCCCCGAACGTGGCACGCCCGTGCGGTGTCCCGCGGACGGCGCCCCAGGCCAGGAGGACCAAGGCCAGGGCGACCAGGACCCTCGACGGGGCGACCACGTCCTGCAGGGGGAGCGCGAACACGGCCACCAGCCCGGCCCCGAGCACCGGCCACGTGGCCTGCGGCTTTCCGATCTGATGCACGACCAGGTAGATCAGCGGCAGCAACGGCAGGGTCTCCCCGAAACCGCCGACGGCGTCGGCCACGTCCTCGGAGCCGGATGCGAGCACGTTGAGGGCGACGACCACGACGGCCAGGGCCGTGGGCCAGCGCCGCTTGAGCACGCCGGCCGGGTGCGGGCGCTCGGCCGTCGCGTGAGTGGTCGCGTGAGGGTGGGGTGCCTGCATGACGGCTCTCCTTCGGTACCGGGGCGGGGTATCCGCCGACACCTCCAGGCTGGGCCGTGGGGAAGCCTGCCAGTAGTGCCGAATCCGCGTGCGCGGGCGTGGTGTTGTCACGTCCTCGCATGACATTTGTCATGCGGCCTGGGCCACAATGACCGGGTGGGGGACAAGTCGATCGATCGCGGGGCGGCGGGGCTGACGAGCCTGCGCCGCTACACCTGGTGGACCGTGCCGGGCATGACCGCGTGCGTCCTTGCCGTCTTCGTCGGCGAGTGGGTCCTCGACGGCGACGTCCCGCTGTGGGCCCGTGTGCCGGCCGCCGCCGCTCTGGCGGTCGAGGTGTGGGCGAGCGTCGTACTGCTGAGCCGGCGACTGGCGCTCCTCCCGGTGACGGACACGCACCCCGGCGCACCGCCCGCGGGCCTGCTGATCGCCGCGGCAGGCGCCGGAGTCGCGTTGGCGGCGTTCCCCCTCGCCCTGCGCAACTACGGGCTGTGGCCGGTCGCGCCCGCGCTGGTGGTGGCGATCCTCGCGACGTACCTCCCGCCGTACCGCAGGCGGTTGCTGATCGCGGGCGCCGTGGCTTTCGCATCGCTGCCCGGGGGTGTGGTCAGCCTGGTCGAGGGGGACGGGGAGTTGGCGTACGCCGCGCTGTTCCCGGCCGGGCTGGTCGCCTTCACGGCCTGGGTGACGCTCGGCCCGCTGTGGGCCTGGGACACGGCACGTCGGCTTCACGAGGCGCGGCGACTGGAGGCGGAGCTGGCGATCCGGGAGGAACGGCTGCGGTTCGCCGCCGACCTGCACGACATCCAGGGCCATCACCTCCAAGTGATCGCGTTGAAGGGCGAGTTGGCGGCGCGGCTGGTCGAGCAGGATCCGGCGCGCGCCGCCGCGGAGTTGAAGGAGATACGGCGGCTGGCGGCGGACGCCCTCAGCGACACCCGGGCCGTGGTGCAGGGGTACCGTCGAACGACTCTGGAGGACGAGATCGCCAACGCGACGCGGGTGCTGGCCGCCGCCGACATCGACGCGCGGATGGCCGTCGACCCCGATGCCGCGACCACCGGCCTCACGGACTCCGCCCGCCACCTCCTCGGCCTGGTGATGCGGGAGGCCACCACCAACGTGCTCCGGCACAGCCGGGCCAGGCACGCCGAGGTCGACTACCGGATCGCGGACGGCTTCGCCCACCTGCGGGTGAGCAACGACGCCGCCGAGGTACAGCCCGCCGCCCTGCAGGGCACGGGCCTGCGCACCCTCGCCGAGCGACTGGGAGCGGCCGGCGGCAAGTTGACCTGGAACCACCACGGTGAACGCTTCGCGGTCACGGCCGCCCTCCCGGCGAACCCACCAGAACCAACGCAACCGCCAAAAGCACCACCACCGCAAAACCCCGCGGACGGAGCCCCCCGATGATCCGCCTGCTGATCGCCGACGACGAGGACCTGCTCAGAAGCGCCCTGGCCGCTCTGCTCGCGCTGGAGCCCGACCTCACTGTCGTCGCCGAGGCGTCCACCTCCACCGACGCGGTACGGCTGGCCCGTGAGCACCGCCCGGACATCGCCGTCCTCGACCTGGAGATGCCGCCCACCGACGGGCTGCGCGCCGCCGAGGGGATCCGGGCCGAACTGCCCACGCGGATCGTCCTGGTGACGCGGCACGCCCGGCCCGCCGTGCTGCGCCGGGCGCTGGCCGCAGGCGTACGCGGCTTCGTCCCCAAGACGACCCCGGCGGCCCGACTGGCCGAGATCATCCGTGACATCGCCGGCGGCCGCCGCTACGTCGACCCGGACATCGCGGCCTCCGCACTGACCGAGGACGACTGCCCCCTCACCGACCGCGAACTGCAGGTCCTGCGCGCCGCCCGCACCGGCGCGTCGATCGCCGAGATCGCCACCGAGGTCCACCTCGCCCCCGGCACAGTGCGCAACTACCTCTCCGCGGCCATGTCCAAGCTGGGCACCCCGACCCGGCATGCGGCCGCGCACCGGGCCTGGGAGCAGGGCTGGATCTAGGCCGGGTCCTGGATTCGAGTCGGATCCTGGATTCGAGTCGGATCCGACGGCCCCTCCCCCACCAGAGGTTTCACGGCGGCTCCCGGAACCCGCCTCCTCGGCACCGCGACGGCGCCGGACGCGGCGGCTGCGAGGAGGCGGCGGAAGGTGGGGCATTCCATGTGGCTCGGCGCGGGGCAGGCCGCGGCGTGGCGCAGGGAGTCCCGTAGGACGCCCAGTTCGCGGATCCTGCGGTCCAGCTCCTCCGCCTTGGTCGCCAGCATCTGCCGGTCGATGCGCGGCTGCCCGTCCGGTGCGAACGTGTGCGCGATCTCGTCGAGGGAGAAGCCGGCGGTCCGACCCATCGCGATCAGCGCCAGGCGCTCCAGCACGCCGGGGTCGTACTGACGGCGCAGGCCCCGCCTGCCGGTGGAGGCGATCAGCCCTTTTTCCTCGTAGTACCGCAGCGTCGAGGCGGGTACTCCGGCGCGCCGCGCCACCTCGGCGATGTCCAGGTCTGTCATTCACTTGACCTCAAGTCGACTTGAAGTAGCACGCTGTCATCAAGGCCCGAGGAACGCAAGCACAGGAGACGATCATGGACGCCGAGCGCAGGAGTGGCGACGAGCAGGCGGCCCGTTGGAACGGGCCCGGTGGAAACGCCTGGGTCGAGGCACAGGGGGTGTTGGACGAGGTGCTCAGGCCGTTCGAAGACCTCCTCGTCGAAGCGGTGTCCGCCGAGCGCGCACGCCACGTGCTCGATGTCGGCTGCGGCACCGGCGGCACCACGGTCGCCGTCGCGCGACGGCTCGGTCCGGGGGGTCACTGCGTCGGCGTGGACATTTCCGAAACGATGATCACCGCCGCCCGGAAGCGCGCCGAGCGGGAGGGCACACCGGTGTCCTTCGTCCGCGCCGACGCGCAGGATCACGCCTTCGAACCCGCCGCCTTCGACCTCGTGATCTCGCGCTTCGGCGTCATGTTCTTCAACGACCCCGTCCAGGCCTTCGCGAATCTTCGGCGCGCCGCCGGGGAGGGGGCCGGACTCCGGTTCATCGCATGGCGGAGCCCCGCGGAGAATCCGTTCATGACGACCGCCGAACGCGCCGCGGCACCGATCCTGCCGAATCTCCCCGCGCGCCGGCCGGACGGGCCGGGACAGTTCGCGTTCGCGGACTCGGACCGGGTCCACCGCATCCTGGAGGAGAGCGGGTGGTCCGGGATCGACATCCGGCCGATCGACGTGGTCTGCACGCTGCCCGAGCGGGAGCTGGTCGGTTACTTCACCCGGCTCGGTCCCCTCGGCCAGGTGCTGCCCGAGGCGGACGAACAGACCCGCGCAAGGGTCGTCGAAACGGTCCGCGCCGCGTTCGAACCGTATGTGCACGGCTCGGAAGTCCGCTTCACCGCGGCCTGTTGGACGGTCGGCGCCCACGCGAAACTTTCGTGATCTCGGCACCCCTTCCTGTGCGCGAGCGACCGGCGCATAGTGAGGGAGCGGTTCTACGGGTCGGCACTGGAACGGTGATTCAACGAGATGACGCGGAAGAACGCCCTGGTGGTCCGAGGCGGATGGGAGGGGCATCAGCCGGTCGAGGCCACGGAGCTGTTCCTGCCCTTCCTGCGCAGCAGCGGATACGCCGTCCGGGTCGAGGAGTCGACCGACGTGTACGCCGACAGCGCCGAGATGGCCGGCACCGATCTCGTCGTGCAGTGCGTCACGATGGCGGAGATCACGGCCGATCAGTTGGCGGGGCTGAGCGCGGCGGTCGTGGCCGGCACCGGCTTCACCGGCTGGCACGGCGGCATCGCCGATTCGTTCCGGGCCTCCTCCGACTATCTCCACCTGGTGGGCGGGCAGTTCGCGACCCACCCGGGCAAGGAGCCGTGTGAACGTCAGGGGGGCCAGGAGGACAACTACCTGCCCTACGTCGTCAACATCACGGAGCTGGGCCGCGAACATCCGATCACGGCGGGCATCGAGGACTTCGAGCTGCACACCGAGCAGTACTGGGTGCTCCACGACGACCTGATCGACGTGCTGGCCACCACCACCCATCCCGCCCGGCCGTGGCAGCCCTGGCATCGGCCGGTCACGTCACCGGCGGTCTGGACGCGTCGGTGGGGTGCCGGGCGCGTCGTGGTGGCGACTCCGGGGCACGACCTGGACGTCCTGCGGAACCCGAACGTGCGCACCGTCATCGAGAGGGGCATGCTGTGGGCGACGCGCACCGCATCGGCGTCGTAGGGCTCGGAGTCATCTCCGGCGCGTACCTGGACACGCTCGTCGGACATCCCGCCGTGCGCGTCACCGCGGTCGCCGACCTCGACGCCTCCCGCTCTGCCGCGGTCGCCGCCGAACGGCCCGGCGTCCGGGCGCTGACCGTCGAGGAGTTGCTGGGCAGCCCGGACGTGGACACGGTGCTGAACCTCACCGTCCCCGCGGCCCACGCCGAGATCGCCCTCGGCGCCATCGGCCACGGGAAGAACGTCTACGGCGAGAAGCCGCTGGCCGCCGACTTCGCCGACGCACACGCCGTGATGGAGGCCGCCGCGAAAGCAGGGGTCGGTGTGGGTTGCGCGCCGGACACCGTCCTGGGCACCGGAATCCAGACGGCGCGGGCGGCCGTGGAGGCGGGCAGTATCGGGCGCCCCCAGTTCGCTTCGGCGGTGATGGTCACGCCGGGGCACGAACGCTGGCATCCGCACCCCGACTTCTACTACACCCCCGGGGGTGGCCCGCTCCTGGACATGGGGCCGTACTATCTCGCGTCCTTGATCCACCTGCTCGGTCCGGTGCGTGCCGTGATCGGGGCGGCCGGCCGGCTGCGTGCCGAGCGTGTCATCGGTTCCGGGCCGCGTGCGGGCGAGCGGATACCGGTCGAGGTGGACACGCATGTCTCCGGTGTGCTCGAGCACGCGGGCGGGGCCCTGACGACGATCACGACGAGCTTCGACGGCGTCGCCACCACGGCCGCACCGATCGAGGTGCACGGCGATGCGGGCACCCTCGCGGTTCCGGATCCGAACCGCTTCGACGGTCAGGTACGGCTCTTCGAACTCGGCGGCGAACAGTGGCACACACTCCCGCCGTCGGCGGGCTACGTCGACGGCGCACGGGGTGTCGGTCTGCTCGACTTCGTCGCCGCCGACGGGCAGCGGGCGCCGCGCGCGAACGGCGATCTCGCCCTGCATGTACTGGAGACGATGAGCGCCCTGCTCCGCTCGTCGGCCGAGGCACGACGCATCGAGCTGACGACCTCGGCGCAGCAGCCCGTTCCGGTTCCGCTGACGGCTGCGCAGGACTGGAGGGGGCCCGACGCCGGCTGATCCGCGTCGTCGTGCGCGAGGTCAGTCCACGGGCCACGTGTGCGCGGGCGCGTTGAGGTGCATGTAGTCCATGTACGTCGTGGTCATCCGCCGCAGTGCCTCCTGCCGGTCCGCGGTGCCGCCCTTCTCCAGGTGGTGGACCGTCTCGGCCTGCCACAGGGCACCGTTGCGGGCGGTGACGCAGCGCTGCTCGATGATGCCCAGCAGGGGTTCGCGCCACGCCGCGTCGATGCCGGCCAGCTCCAGACCCCGATGGGCCAGGGGCAGCAGTCGCCGCAACACCAGTTCCGTGACCGGTACTTCGCCCATGCCGGGCCAGTACAGGCGGGCGTCGATGCCGTCGCGGGCCGCGGTGTGGAGGTTCTCCTCGGCGACCGAGAAGGACATCCGCGTCCACACCGGCCGGTCCTCGTCGACCAGGGCGCGGGTCAGGCCGTAGTAGAAGGCGCCGTTGGCGATGATGTCCGCCACCGTGGGGCCGGCGGGCAGGACCCGGTTCTCGATGCGCAGATGAGGCCCGCTGCCGGTGACGGCGTAGATCGGGCGGTTCCAGCGGTAGATGGTGCCGTTGTGCAGGGTCAGTTCGCCCAGTTGCGGAATGCCGCCGTGGTCGAGCATCTCCTGCGGGTCCTCGTCGTCGCACAGCGGCAGCAGCGCCGGGTAGTAGCGCACGTTCTCCTCGAACAGGTCGAAGACGCTGGTGATCCACCGCTCGCCGAACCACACCCGGGGTCGTACGTCCTGGGCCTTGATCTCCTGGGGGCGGGTGTCGGTGGCCTGCTCGAACAGGGGGATACGGGTCTCGCGCCACAGCTCCTTGCCGAACAGGAAGGGCGAGTTCGCCGCCAGGGCGATCTGTACGCCCACGACGGCCTGGGCGGCGTTCCAGTAGTCCGCGAACTCCTTCGGTGAGACCTGGAGGTGGAACTGGGTGCTGGTGCAGGCGGCCTCGGGGGTGATGGTGTCGGCGTACGTCGACAGGCGCTCCACGCCGTCCACCGTGATCCGCAGGTCCTCGCCCCGGGCCGCGAAGATCTGCTCGTTGAGCAGCCGGTAGCGCGGATCGCCGGACAGGGCGGCCTCGCCCACGTCCGCCTCCCCCAGGGTCGGCAGGATGCCGATCATGATCAGGTGCGTACCCACGGCCGAGGCGCGTTCCTCGGCGTGGTTGAGCGCGTCGCGGATCGCCTGTTCCCAGGCTCCGGGGCCACCCGTCGTCAGTTGCCGGGGCGGAATGTTGATCTCCAGGTTGAAGCGGCCCAGCTCGCTCGACCAGGCGGGGTCGGCGATCGCCTGGAGAACCTCGGTGTTGCGCATCGCCGGCAGCCCGTCGCCGTCCACCAGATTGAGCTCGATCTCCAGCCCGACCTGGGGGCGCTCGCTCTCGAAGGTCGACTCGCGCAGCATCTGCGCCAGCACATCGAGGCAGGTGTGCATCTTCTCCCGGTAGCGGCGGCGATCCTCCCGCGTGAACACCAGGGCCGGCACGTCACGTCCCATCGTGCCCTCCCGAGTTCCCTCGGCGGATACCTCTCGTCCCAGCGTCGCACCTCGGACGGCACCCGAACAGTCGGCGCCCGGCCGTGGGCCCGCTCACCTCAGGAGCCCGGCCTTCTCGCAGGCGGCCCGGAGCTCAGGGACACAGATCTCGTCGACGGTGTACACACCGTCCTTGACCAGTGTCTGCTCGATGGTGCCGACCGTGACCGCCGTCGGGGTGAGCAGGACGGACGGGATGCGCTTAGTGGTGGGGCTGTCGGTGTTCGTCCTGGCGATGTCGCGGACGTCCTCGCCGCGCCCCAGGGCAACAGCCATGGCGGCAGCCGCGGTGGCTTGCGCCCGGAACGGTTTGTACACCGTCATGTACTGCTCGCCCTTGACGATGCGCCGTACGGCGTCGAGGTCGGCATCCTGACCGGTGATCGGAGGCAGCGGCCGGACACCGGCGCTCTTGAGAGCGGCGATGACGCCCGCGGCAATGGCGTCGTTGGCCGCCAGGACACCGCCGATCCGCTCCGGGCCCAGGGCGGCGATGGCCGCGGACATGTGGGCGTGGGCGTTCTCCGTGCTCCAGCCCTGGATTTCGTACGACCTGCCGATCCTCACCTTGCCCGTGAGGACGGACAGCGCGCCGCTCCGGTACCACGCGGCGTTGGGGCTCCTGGGGTCACCGTTCATCATGACGACGTTCCGGTCGTGCGCCTGGTCGCCCATGGCCTTCAGGAGCGCTTCGCCCTGGAGCCTGCCGACCTGCCCGCCGTCGAAGCTGACATAGCCGGAGATCGGGCCTTCGGCGAGCCGGTCGTAGGCGATGACCGGAACGTCCGCCGCGCGGGCCTCCTGGATCGAGGAGCGCAGCGCCCTGGTGTCGGCGGCGTCGAGGATCAGCACTCCGGCCCCCTTGGTGATCATGGAGATCATCTGTTGCCGCTGCCGCGCCGCGTCGTTCTCGGCGTTGGCGTACAGCATGGTGCAGTCGGGGCACAGTTCCTTCAGCCGCTCCTCGATCAGCGGTTTGTCGGAGTGCTCCCAGCGGGGCACCGCGCGGCTCGGGAGCAGCAGGCCGACGGTGAAGCTGTCCGCGCCTGCACCGTCGTCTCCCCCGCAGGCTGCTGCCAGGGATGCCGTCAGGAGTCCCGCGACGAGCACCCCGATCACGCGCCGCACACGGGCCGGCAGGATCCTCATGGCAGACCCCCTTGTTCGGGCGGCGGCCCCGCCTCCGCCGGAGCCGGCTCGCGTCGCGGTACGGCGATCTCGCTCCACACCTGCTTGCCGCCGGCCACCGGCACGGAGCCGAAGGACTCGGACATCGCCTCGACCAGGAGCAGCCCTCGGCCGCCGGTCGCCTCCCAGTCCACGATCACGGGCTTGGCGGGCGCGCGCGGCGAGGAGTCGCTCACGCTGACCCGTACCCGGCCGGCCCGGAGCGTCAGATCGACGCCGACCGGGCCCTGCGTGTGCACCAGGGCGTTGGTGACCAGTTCGGACACGACGAGCAGCACGGGATCGGTGACTTCTTCGACCTTCCACCGGCGCAGGGTGCGCGCGGTGAAGCGGCGGGCGTGCATGACGGCGTCGGGCAGCCGCCACACCGCCCAACCGGCCCTGGTCGGCCGGACCTTCATCCCGTCGTAGCGCAGCAGCAACAGGGCGACGTCGTCCTCCCGACGGCCTCCGTCACCCAGCAGTGCGTCGGCCATCCGGCCCGGATCCGACGGATCGGCCTCGGCGAGAGCGGTGGACGTCCGGCGCATCCCCTCGTCCAGGGGCAGGTCGGCGGCCTCGACCAGGCCGTCGGTGACCAGCGCGAGCACCGTGCCGGGGGCCAGGACGACCGAGGTCATGGGGAACTCCGCCTCCGCGAGAATGCCGAGCGGAAGCCCGCCCTCGACCTGGACCTCCTCGGTCCTGCCGTCGGGATGGCGTACCAGCGGTGCGAGGTGACCGGCCCGGACGAACAGGGTGGTGCCCCCCTCCAGGTCCAGTTCGGCATAGCAGCAGGTGGCGAAGAGATCGGTCTCCATGCCGACGAGGAGGCGATTGGCGTGAGACATGACCACGTCCGGCGGGTGCCCCTCCACCGCGTACGCCCGGACCGCGGTACGCATCTGACCCATGATCGTCGCGGCTCCGGCGCTGTGCCCCTGAACGTCACCGATGACCAGTGCCACCCGGTCCTCGGAGAGCGCGATCACGTCGTACCAGTCGCCGCCCACCTGCAACCCCCGCCTGGCCGGCAGATAGCGGGCGACGGCCGTCCCCCCGGGCAGCTCGGGCAGGCGCCTGGGCAGCAGACTGCGCTGCAGCATCGTCGCGAGCTCCTGCTCGGCGTCGTGCGCGTGGGCGTGCTTGAGGGCCTGGCCGACCAGTGCCGCGGTGGCCGTGAGCAGGGAGCGTTCCTCGGGCGCGAACTCGTGCGGCTGGTCCCAGCCGACCAGGCACACGCCGGCGGGCCGGCCCTTGGCGGGGAGCGGCAGGACCGCCAGGCCTCCGGTGCCGATGCCCGCGAGTGCGGGTTCGAAGACCGTGCCGGCCGGCCACAGGTCCATACGCCCGTCCCGCAGCGCCAACTGCAGCGTGGGCAGGGCGCTGACCGGTGCGTCCGGCCACTCCGAACGCCACTGCGCACGCCATGTCTCCGGCCAGGCGGCAGGCTGCGGCGGGTCCAGCATGGTGACGGTGAGCCGGTCGTCCCGCAGCTCGGCGAGCGCCACCCGGTCGGCGCCCAGCGGTTCACGCAGCGCGGCCACCACCACGCGGCCGACGTCACGGACCTCTGCGGCATCGTCGAGTGCGGCGGTCAGCCACTGGATCCTGGAGACGTCATCGGCGTTGCGGCGCAGTACCGACGTCGCCGTCACCACGCCCAGCACCTGGTCCGGCCGGTCGTCGGTGCCCGTCACCAGCCGGCAGCTCAGGTTCAGCCAGCGCATCTCGCCGGTGGGGCGGCGGACACGGAACTCCAGCTCGCGCCGGCCGAACGCCGGGGTCGACGGCTCCAGGACCGACATCAGCGCGTGCATGTCCTCCGGAACGGCGTGCGAGAGCAAGGTGTCCGACTTGCCGTCGAAGTCATCGGGCGTGATGCCGAGCAGTTCGAGCAGGGTGTCGTCCGCCTCGACCAGGCCGGTGTTGGGCACCAGCGCGAAGGAACCGACACGCAGACGCTGCAGCGCGGGGCCGAGCAACGGCGTCGGCGCGGGTCCGCCGGCTGCGGCCTGGAGCACGCAGGCGACAGCGTCGGCGTACCGCTCGAGGAAGCGCCGGTGCTCGGCCTCGAAGCCGGTTCTGGCGGCGCCCACGACCACGAGGCAGCCCAGCCGCCTGCCGTCCGACCCGAGCGGCAGCGCCCCGAGCGACAGCTCCGCCCGCGCCGGCAGGGGCCCGCCCTCGGGATAGGAGGCAAGTTCGGGGGGATTGAGCCACAGAGGGCGGCCGGTGCGGAAGGCGTACGCCGCGGGTGAGCCACCGGACACGGGCAGGCGCTCCGGCAGCCCGTACTCGGACTTGGCACAGCCGAGCGTTTCCGTCAGCCGGAGCTCTTCTTCGCCCGCACCGGGCACATAGACGGCCACCAGCGCCGCTCCGGCGAACCTGAGGACCCGATCGATCGCGGCGGCCTCCGGTACCGGGGGCAGTGAACCGATGTCCGCGGCGTCGGCCTCGGATGCCCGCAGCTCGGGGAGTCCGGCCCAGGAACGGCCGTCATGAGGCATGTCCGCTACCTACCTCCCGCCCATGCCGCTCGTGCCGACATATGGAGATATAGGGGCACTCACACACCAGAATCGCATAGGTGCGCAATCTGGACAGATACGCGTGATCGCCTGCGCCGGCAGACCTGCCCTCGGACCCGGCCCACCGCGTTCGCAGATCACCGCAGCCGGTGTCACACTGACGACGTGGTCGGACTTCTGCCCGGTAGCACACGAGCAGCCGCGTGTGAGGTCGGCGACCGTGATCCGCCAGGACCTCTGTGAGCGCCCCCTCCCCACGCACGGCGACGGTCAAGGGAGGTCTCTCACATGAAGACCTGCACACGGGACGCGGCCATGGCCGTGACCGTGCTCTCCACGGCCGTTGCCCTCGCGGCCTGCGGGTCATCGAACGGCGGCTCGTCGGGCGACGCGAGCGAGTCCGACCGGGGAGGCTCGCTGAGCATCGGTCTGCTGCTGCCGGACTCCACCACGGCTCGCTGGGAGACACAGGACGGCCCCTTGCTCGAGGCGAAGATCAAGGAGCTGTGTGGCGACTGCGCGGTCGAGCACGCCAACGCCAAGGGTGATGTGGCCCTCCAGCAGAAACAGATGGACTCGATGATCACTGCGGGAGTCGACGCCCTCGTACTCGTGGCCGTGGACGCGAGATCCCTCGCCGCGGTGGTCCGGAGCGCGGACAAGGCAGATATCCCGGTCATCGCCTACGACCGCCTGGCCGAAGGCCCGATCTCGGGCTACGCCTCCTTCGACGGCGAGGAGGTCGGCAGACTCCAGGGCCGGGCGCTGCTCAAGGCCATGGGCGGCGGGGCCGACCGCCAGATCGTGATGATGAACGGCGATCCCAGCGACCCCAACGCGGTGTCGTTCAAGAAGGGCGCGCTGTTCGTGCTCGAGGGCCGGGTGAAGATCGGCAAGGAGTACGACACGCTCCAGTGGAGGCCGGAGAACGCGCACATGAACATGTCCGGCGCCATCGCCGCCCTCGGCGTCGGCGGCATCGACGGGGTCTACGCGGCCAACGACGGCCTCGCCGCCGGCAGCATCTCCGCCCTCAAGTCGAACAAGGTCGACCCGCTTCCCCCCGTCACCGGGCAGGACGCCGAACTCGGAGCCCTGCAGCGCATTCTCCGCGGCGATCAGTACATGACCGTCTACAAGCCCTTCGCACCCGAGGCTTCCGCGGCCGCCACCATGGCCGTTGCCGCGGCCCGCGGTGAGAGCCTCGAGCGCCTTGCCACGGACAAGGTGAGCACCCGCGGCGCGAACGCGGTTCCGGCCGTCATGCTCACCCCCGTATCCGTGACCGCCGACAACATCAAGGACACCTTGGTGAAGGACGGCGTGTACACGGTCGAGCAGATCTGCACTCCCGAACTCAAAGCCGTCTGCGTCGAGGCCGGGCTGACCTGACCGGCCCGTGCCCGAGACCAGGTCCGGCCCTCGTCGGGCCCCGGGAAGGAGATGGTGACCCGTGCCGGCTCCCCCCTTGCTGGCGCTGCGCGGCGTGTGCAAGCGATTCGGCGTCGTCGAGGTGCTCAGCGACGTCGAGCTGGAGATCCACGCCGGCCAGGTCGTCGCTCTGCTGGGCGACAACGGGGCCGGCAAGTCCACCTTGGTCAAGGTGATCTCCGGCGTCATCCCGGCGGACAAGGGCGTCATCGAGTGGGAGGGACGGAGTGTCCAGATCAGGCGTCCCCATGACGCACGGGAGCTCGGCATCGCCACCGTCTACCAGGACCTCGCGCTCTGCGGGAACCTCGACGTCGTCGGCAACCTGTTCCTCGGACGGGAGATCCGCAGGTTCGGGTTCCTCGACGAGATGGAGATGGAGCGCCGCTCCCGACACCTGCTGGAACGCCTGACCCGAGGCGTCCCCGATCTGCGCGCCCCCGTCGTCTCACTGTCCAGTGGCCAGCGGCAGACGGTCGCCATCGCCCGCTCGCTGCTCGGCGACCCGCGGGTGCTGCTCCTGGACGAACCGACCGCGGCCCTGGGATTCGAGCAGACCACCGAGGTTCTGGACCTCGTCGACGAGCTGCGCGACCGCGGCATGGGAATCGTCCTCATCAGCCACAACATGGGCGACGTCAAGGCTCTCGCGGACCGCGCCGCCGTGCTGCGGCTCGGCCGCAACAACGGCTTCTTCGACGTGAACACCGCGTCCCAGGAACAGATCATCGCCTCCGTCACCGGCGCGACGGAGAACGTACCCCGCCAGATGACCCACCGGGAGGCGGGGTGGTGAAAGAGATGCGCGGCAAGGCGGACACCACACGGACCGAACCCGCCGGGACCCCCCGGCCGCCACGCGAACGGGCCGTCGCCCGGGCCGTGGAGAGCTCGGTCGCCATGTTCCGGCGCAAGGTGCGCGCCGGTGAACTGGGCTCGCTCCCCGTCGTCCTGGTCCTCGCCACCGTCTGGATCATCTTCCAGTCCCTCAACGACAACTTCCTCTCCCCACGGAACCTGTCCAATCTCAGCGTCGACATCGTGGGCACGGGTCTGATCGCGGTGGGCATCGTCTTCGTGCTGCTGCTCGGTGAGCTCGATCTGTCGGTCGGTTCGATCAGCGGTCTCGCGGCGGCCGTCTTCGCCGTGCTGAACGTGAACAACGGCGTGCCGGAATGGCTCGCCCTCGTCATCGCGGTGCTCGCGGGCACCGCGGCGGGAACCGTGCAGGGGTTCTCCTTCGCCAGAACGCGGGTGCCGGCGTTCGTCGTCACGCTGGCGGGGCTGCTCACCTGGAACGGCCTCATGCTGTACATCCTCGGGACCAGCGGCACCATCAACCTCGACGAGAACGGACTCGTCGCCCAGCTGACCAACTACTACTTCACCGACGACGCCGTCGCCTACGGCCTGGCGGCCGTCGCCGCGGGCGTGGTCTTCCTCGTGTCGTACCAGGACGCGCTGCGCCGCAGGTCCGTCGGCATGCCGCACCGTTCGCTCCAGGCGCTCGTCGTACGCACGGGCGCACTCGCGGTGATCGCCTTCGCCGCGGCGTATCTGCTCAACCGCTTCCAGGGTCTGCCGCTGGCCCTGCTGATCTTCCTCGTGATGGTGGCGGGACTCGACATCCTGCTCCGCCGCACGCACTACGGCCGTCAGGTCTACGCTCTCGGCGGCGGTGTCGAGGCCGCCCGCCGCGCCAGTCTCAATGTGACGGGCGTGCAGACCGCGGTGCTCGCGGTCTCGGGCACCATGGCCGCGATCGGCGGCCTGTTCCTGGCCTCGCGCATCACCTCGGTGAGCCAGAGTTCCGGCTCGGGCGTCCTGTTGCTCAACGCCGTCGCGGCGGCCGTCATCGGGGGGACCAGCCTGTTCGGCGGCCGGGGTACGACCTGGTCCGCGGTGCTCGGCATGCTGGTCATCCAGTCGATCGCCTCGGGCATGGCGATCACGGACACCCCCACCGCGGTCCAGTTCATGATCACGGGCGGGGTGCTGTTCGCCGCGGTGGTCATCGACTCGGTGTCGCGACGCACCCAGGAGGCACATGGGCGGGCTTGACGCCCCACTCCGGAGTCCGGGCCGCCCAGTCCGAGCAAGGAGTTTGTTTACGAGGCGAGGAGACTCGACGGTTCTCGACGGTCCCTTGCCCTGCCTACACGAGTCACCTAGCCTGACTTTGTGCCGCTCATAAACAAACTCCGTTCGCACAACGCCGTGCCGGACAACGCACTCGGCGCACTCACCCGACTCCGCATCGCCATCACCGTCTTCTTCGCTCTCGACGGGTTCATCTTCGCCGGCTGGGTCGTCCGTATCCCCGCCATCAAGCACCAGACCGGCGCCTCCGCCAGCACCCTGGGCCTGGCCCTCCTCGGCGTCTCCGCCGGCGCCGTGGTCACGATGGTGCTCACCGGACGCCTGTGCCGCCGCTACGGCAGCCACCAGGTCACCGTCGTCTGCGCGGTCCTGCTCTCCCTCAGCGTCGCCCTCCCCCCACTCACCCACTCCGCCCTGGCACTCGGCGCCGTCCTGCTGATCTTCGGCGCGGCCTACGGCGGGATCAACGTGGCGTTCAACAGCGCCGCCATCCACCTGGTCGCCGCGCTCCGGCGGCCGATCATGCCGAGCTTCCACGCGGCCTTCAGCCTGGGCGGCATGATCGGTGCGGGCCTCGGCGGACTGGTCGCCGGCCACCTCTCCCCCACGCGTCACCTGCTCGGCCTGACCGTCATCGGGCTGATCGTGACCGCCCTCGCGGCACCCACTCTCCTGCGCTACGAGCCACCACGGCCGCCCGATACCCCTCACCACGGCTCGGACGAGGGCACCCCTCGCCGCCTCGACCGCCGTACCCGAGGCCTCGTGATCGTCTTCGGAGTGATCGCGTTGTGCACGGCATACGGCGAAGGAGCCATGGCCGACTGGGGAGCCCTGCACCTCGAACAGGACCTCGGAGCCTCGTCGGGGCTCGCGGCCGTGGGGTACTCGTGCTTCGCGCTGGCCATGACCGCCGGGCGGCTGACGGGAACGGTCCTGCTCGAACGCCTGGGCCGCACCAGGACCGTGGTCGCGGGCGGCGCCACCGCGGCCGCCGGGATGCTGCTCGGCTCCCTCACCCCCTCCGTGTGGGCAGCACTGATCGGCTTCGCCGTAACCGGGCTCGGCCTCGCCAATCTCTTCCCGGTCGCCGTCGAACGCGCCGGTACCCTCGCCGGCCCCAGCGGCGTCGCAACCGCCTCCACACTCGGCTACGGCGGCATGCTGCTCGGCCCACCCGCGATCGGGTTCATAACAGACTGGCTCTCCCTATCGACCGCCCTGACCAGCGTCGCCGCACTGGCAGCCGCCGCGGCACTGATCGGCTTCGCCACACGCCACGCGACAACCGACTGACCAGAAGACGAGAAGCCCCTTCTCAGTGGGACGGCCGCCCTGCCCGTGCCCCCCATTGCCGCCCTCGCCATCCCGGACCACCATGGCCCGATGGCGCGACTCCACGACATCGTGATCGACTGTGCCCGCCCGGCCGCCACTGCCCGCTTCTGGGCCGCCGCCCTCGACGGTTACGCCGTCGCCCCGTACGACGACGCCGAGCTCGCCCGTCTGCGTGCCCAGGGGATCGCCGACCCGGAGGACGACCCGACCGTGCTCGTCGAGCCCCGTGACGGCGGTCCCCGCCTGTGGTGCCAGCTTGTCCCGGAGTCCAAGCGCGTCAAGAACCGGCTGCACCTGGACCTCGTCTCCGCCGACCCGGAGGCCGAGATCGGCCGGCTCGTGGCCCTCGGTGCGACCGTCCAGGCCCGTCACGAGGACCACGATGTCCTGGCCGACCCCGAGGGCAACGAGTTCTGCCTCTTCGCCCTGCGTCCGTGAACAGGCTTCAGGCGCCGGTGAGTTGCGTCGAAGCGGTCGGACCAGACGGTGACGCTGCTGCAGCGGGGCAGGTCGTCGTCCCCGGGGACGACGTAGTTCTGGCTTGTCTCGTTGCCCTTGCCCGTCCTTCGCCGGCGCGTCGGTGAGCCACACGCGGAGGTCCGGTCTGTTGCGGCACTGATCGGCTTCGCCACATCGCACGAGGTCGCGTCGGCCAGGGAGGGCGCTACCGCGGGCGCGGCCGAGGCCTTCCCAACCACCTGGGGCGACGAACCAAGGCCCGCCCAGCGCGACGCAGGCCGCGCCTTCGAGACCGCCCCGTACCTCGACACCGACGACGAAACCCTTACGTCGACCGGCCCGACTTCACCCCGGACCCGGCCCTTCCCTTCGACCGCGCTCCATCGTGCACACTCAGCCCATGGAGACAGCCGAGTTCGTTCGAATCCTGGACCGCCAGGGCCTGCTGCTCGCCGCGGCCGCCGAGGAGGCGGGGGTCGAGGCCAAGGTGCCGACCTGTCCGGACTGGCAGGTGCGGGATCTGGTGCGGCACACGGGCGTGGTGCACCGCTGGGCGGCGGCGTTCGTCGCCGACGGCCACACCTCCCCGCGCGCCCCCGAGGGCCCGCCCGACCTCGAAGGCGCCGACCTTCTGGCCTGGTTCCGGGAAGGACACCGCCACCTCGTCGACACCCTCTCCGCCGCATCCCCCGACGTCCAGTGCTTCCACTTCCTGCCCGCGCCCTCGCCACTCGCGTTCTGGGCACGCAGACAGGCCCACGAGACGTCCGTGCACCGCTTCGACGCGGAGGCGGCACGCGGCGGCACGCCGAGCGAGATCGACGCCGGCTTCGCGGCGGACGGCATCGACGAGTTGCTGCGCGGCTTCCACGCCCGGCCCAAGAGCCGAGTCCGCAGCGCCGAGCCGCGGGTGCTGCGGGTGCGGGCGACGGACACGGACGACGCGGTGTGGACCGTACGACTGTCTCAGGAGCCGCCCGTGACCGAGCGGGGCGATGTCGAACGGGCCGACTGCGAGATCGCCGGGCCGGTCACGCAGCTGTATCTGTCGCTGTGGAACCGGCTGCCCTTGCCCAGCGTGACCGGCGACGCCTCGGTGGCCGCGCTGTGGCGCGAGAACTCGGCCATCGTCTGAACCCAGGGCGTACGCCGCTCAGTTCGCCAGCATCCTCGTCAGTACCGCACGCTGCACCGGCAGCACCTCGCCGTGCAGCGTGCGCCCCTTCGCCGTGAGAGCCACGCGCACGCCCCGCCGGTCCTCCGGGCACATGCAGCGCTGGACGAGACCGTCCTTCTCCAGCCGGGCGATGAGCCGCGACAGCGCACTCTGACTGAGATGCACCCGCTCGGAGATCTCCTGCACGCGGAACGCCGGGTCACTCCCCGCGCTTCCCGGGCTTCCCGAGCCGCCCGATGCCGGGCCCGCGGCCAGAACGTCCAGGACCTCGAAGTCGCTGGCGCACAGGCCGTGTTGGTGCAGCGCTCGGTCCAGTTCGCACTGCGTGCGCGCGTGCAGCGCCAGGATGTCCCGCCACTGGTCCACGAGCACCTGCTCGGCCTTCTTCGCCGCCATGGGCGCACCGTAGCAGAACACAGAGTTTGTTGCATCGACATTAAATGCGTTCGCATCTCATGCATGCGCATGTAGTCTCTCTCGGCATGACCTCTCCGCTCACCACCCCCGCGTCCGAAGGACGTTGGACCCCCCGGCTGTGGGGCACCCTGCTGGTGCTGTGCGCCGCGATGTTCCTGGACGCGCTCGACGTGTCGATGGTCGGTGTCGCCCTGCCGTCCATCGGCGCCGACCTGGGCCTGTCCACCTCGACCCTGCAATGGATCGTCAGCGGCTACATCCTGGGCTACGGCGGCCTGCTCCTGCTCGGCGGACGGACCGCCGACCTGCTGGGCCGGCGCCGGGTCTTCCTGGTGGCCCTCGCCGTCTTCGCGCTCGCCTCACTGCTCGGCGGACTCGTCGACTCGGGTCCGCTGCTGATCGCCAGCCGCTTCATCAAGGGTCTGAGCGCGGCCTTCACGGCTCCGGCCGGACTGTCGATCATCACCACGACGTTCCCGGAGGGCCCGCTGCGCAACCGTGCGCTCTCCATCTACACCACCTGCGCGGCCACCGGCTTCTCCATGGGCCTCGTACTCTCCGGCCTGCTCACCGAGGCCAGTTGGCGTCTGACGATGCTGCTGCCCGCGCCCATCGCCCTGATCGCGCTCGTCGTGGGCTTGAAGATGCTGCCGCGCAGCGAGCGCGAGACGAACCACAGGGGCTACGACATCCCCGGCGCCGTCATCGGCACCGCGTCGATGCTGCTGCTGGTGTTCACCGTCGTACAGGCCCCCGAAGTCGGCTGGGCCTCCGCCCGCACGCTGCTGTCCTTCCTCGCCGTCGCCGCGCTCCTGACCGTGTTCGTCCTGGTCGAACGCCGCTCGCCGGGCCCGCTGGTCCGACTGGCCGTGCTGCGCTCCGGCAACCAGATCCGCGCCCAGCTCGGCGCCATGACCTTCTTCGGCTCGTACATCGGCTTCCAGTTCCTGGCCACGCTGTACCTCCAGTCACTGCTCGGCTGGTCGGCGCTGCAGACCGCGCTCGCCTTCCTGCCCGCGGGCCTGTTGGTGGCGCTGTCCGCGACCAAGATGGGCGCTGTCGTCGACCGGTTCGGCACACCCCGTCTGATCCCGGTGGGCTTCGCCCTGATGGTCGTCGGCTACGCGCTCTTCCTGCGAGTCGACCTCGACCCGGTGTACGCCGCGGTGATCCTGCCGAGCATGCTGCTCATCGGCGCCGCCTGCGCGTTGGTCTTCCCCTCGCTCAACATCCAGGCCACCAACGGGGTCGACGACCACGAGCAGGGCATGGTCTCCGGTCTGCTCAACACCTCGGTGCAGGTGGGCGGCGCGATCTTCCTGGCCGTCGTGACGGCGGTGGTCACCGCGAACGCCCCGGAGAACGCCACCCCGCAGGCCGTACTCGACAGCTACCGGCCCGGGCTGACCGTCGTGACCGGCATCGCCCTCCTCGGGCTCCTGATCACTCTGACGGGGCTGCGCCCGCGGCGCCGACAGCAGTCAGTCGTCGTCGCGAAGGCCACCCTGAGGGAGGCTGAAGCGGACCGCGTTCCCGTCCGCGACTAGGGCCTGGCTGACAGTTCCCGTCGTTCGCCCGGCGGGCGGTCCCCGCGGCGTCTGGTGCGTGTGACGCCGCGGGGCAGACGGGAATTGCCAGACAGGCCCCAGGGGGCGCCTTCCACCGTGTGCCCGGCGGGGGCCGCTTGCCCCGCCGGGCGCACTCCTGTGAGACTCGCCGTATGACTGGGTACGGGGGACGGCGCGATCAAGCGCGGCGGGATGCGATCACCGTCGAGATCGGATACGCGCTGTGCAGTGCGGCGTTCGCGGCGGCCCTGCTGTTCGCGGCGGTGGCCGGACCGGCGTTCGCCTTCGACCTGTCGGGCGGTGTCCGCAGCACACTCGTCGGCACGGGCGCCACACTCGCGGCGGTCCTGTTCACCGCCCGGGTCGTCAGCGTCCTGGTCCGCTTACGAAAGGATTCTCAGCCCAGCCAGCCCGGCCGTACCAACCCCGACTCGTAGGCGAGGACGACGAGTTGGGCCCGGTCCCGGGCGCCGAGCTTCACCATGGTGCGGCTGACGTGGGTCTTCGCGGTGAGGGGGCTGACCACCAGGCGGCGGGCGATCTCCTCGTTGGACAGTCCGATGCCGACCAGCGCCATCACCTCCCGCTCGCGCTCGGTGAGTTCGGTGAGGGCGCCGACGGCCGCGGGCTCCTTGGAGCGGGCGGCGAACTCGGCGATGAGGCGGCGGGTCACACCGGGTGAGAGCAGCGCGTCGCCCTCGACCACCGCCCGTACGGCGCGCAGGAGTTCCTCCGGTTCGGTGTCCTTGACCAGGAAGCCGGAGGCGCCCGAGCGGATGGCCTCGAAGACGTACTCGTCGAGTTCGAAGGTGGTGAGCATGACCACCTTGACGCCCTTCAGGTCGCCGTCGTCGGTGATCCGGCGGGTCGCGGCGAGGCCGTCGAGGAGCGGCATGCGGATGTCCATCAGGACGACGTCGGGCCGCAGTTCGCGCACCTTGCGCACGGCCTCCTCGCCGTCGGAGGCCTCCCCGGCCACCTCGATGTCCGGCTGCGCGTCGAGCAGCGCCCGGAAGCCGGCCCGCACCAGTGACTGGTCGTCGGCGAGCAGTACGCGGATCACCGGTCCTCCTTCACCTCGTTGGAAGCCTTCAACGGCAATACGGCGAGCACCCTGAACCCGCCGTCGGCACGCGGACCCGCCTCGATCGTGCCACCCAGCGCGGCCGCCCGCTCCCGCATTCCGGCGAGTCCGTTGCCGCTGCCGCCCGCGTCGGTGCCGGTCGCGGGACCGTCGTCGTCGATACGCAGCCGTAGCGTCGCCCCGTCGTGGTGATCGAGGTGCACGCGTGCGTGCCGTGACTCCGAGTGCCGTACGACATTGGTGAGAGCTTCCTGGATGATCCGGAAGGCGGCGAGGTCCGTGCCGGGCGCCAGGCGGGGTGGCTCGCCCTCGACCTCGACGGTGAGGCCCGCGCTCGCCGCCTGCTGCACCAGTTCGGGCAGCCGGTCGAGGCCGGGCGCCGGTGTGCGAGGCGCGTCGCCGGGCGTGCGCAGCGTGTCGAGGACCTGCCGGACCTCGCCGAGTGCCTCCTTGCTCTTGGCCTTGATGGTGGTGAGCGCCGAGCGCGCCTGCTCGGGGTCGGTGTCGAGGAGGGCGAGGCCGACACCCGCCTGCACATTGATCACGGAGATGCTGTGCGCGAGGACATCGTGCAGTTCGCGGGCGATCCGCAGCCGCTCCTCGTCGGCCCGCCGCCGCGCCGCCTGCGCCCGCTCGGCCCGCTCCCGCGCCCACTGCTCGCGCCGGGTCTTGGCCAGCTCCGACACCGCCACGATCGCCGCGACCCAGGCGGCGATCACACCCTCCTGCCCCCAGGGGGCGGCCGGGTCGTCGGACGGCGGCAGCCACTGGTACAGCCAGTGCGCCACCAGGGCGTGCCCCACCCAGAACACCCCGACCGCCGCCCAGGCGGCCTTGCGGTGCCCCAGGACGATGGCGTTGAAGCAGGCCACGGCCACGGCCACGAAGACAGGCCCGTACGGGTACCCGGCGCCCAGATAGAGCGTGGCGGCCACCGACGTCCCGAACGCGACGACCACCGGATACCGCTTGCGCCACAACAGCAGCCCCGTCGCGACGAACAGCAGCACGCGTGCGTAGGGGTCGAGAGCCTCCCGGTCGTCCAGCTGACCCTGCGCCGCGAAGTTCGAGCCGGCCATCACGAAGACCGTGATCAGCACGGTGGAGCGCCAGGGCCAGCGGGGAGCGTGCTCCTCGCCGTCCTCCCACCGGTCCCACCACGGCGGCCCGTGCCGCCACCACATCGGCGGACCGCCGCCCCGGCGCACCTGTTGCTCGTCCATGTCCGCCACGCTAGACGCGATGGCCGCCGGGCGGCGTCACCCGGGCGTGGCGATCACACATACTCCCCGCGAAGTACGTCCGCCGCCTCGGGCTCCCTGATCCGCAGCCGGCGCAGCCGCCGCGGCGCCCACCAGTTCGCGCGCCCGGCGAGCCGCATCGTCACGGGCAGCAGCACGACCCGGATGAGGGTGGCGTCGACGAGGATCGTCAGGGCCGTGCCGATGCCGAGCTCCTTGAGGAAGACGACGCCCGAGGTGGCGTACGACAGGAAGGACAGCGCGAGGATGCCGGCCGCGGCGGTGATCAGCGGGGCGCTGCGCCGGATGCCCTCGCCGACCGCGCGCTCGGTCTCGCCCGTGCGCTCGTGCTCCTCCTTGATGCGGGCCAGCATGAATACCTCGTAGTCCATGGACAGCCCGTACGCCACGCAGAACATCAGCACCGGGATGCTCGGCTCGATCGAGCCCGTGGGCGTGAAGCCGAGGAGCCCGGACAGGTGCCCGTCCTGGAAGACCCACACCAGGCAGCCGAACATCACCGCGAGACTCAGCAGGTTCAGCACGGTCGCCTTCGCGGGCAGCAGCACACTGCCGGTCATCAGGAAGAGGATCACGTACGTCGCCACCAGGACGATCCCGACGGCGAACGGGAGCCGGTCGAGCAGCGTGGCGCGGAAGTCGGTGGTCTCGCCCGGGTAGCCGCCGACCAGGGCGGGGGCGGGGGCCGGCGTGTCCCGGATGCGTTCGACGAAGGCGGGGACGTCGCCGTACATGGCCTGCTGCGTGGGTACGACGGCCAGCCGCACGCGTCCGTCGGGTGCCGCGAGCCGGTCCTGGCCCGGGGCGCCGACGCGGCTGCCGTCCCGGTAGGCGCCGCTCGTTGCGTCGACCTGGAAGACACCGGGGAGGCGTGACAGTTCGGCGGCGTACGCGCGCGTGTCGGCCGGCTCGTCGAGCACGACCTGGACGGTGTCCGTGGGTTCGGCGGCGAAGTCGCGGTGCACGGTCTCGGAGGTGGTGCGCGAGGAGGCACCCTCGGGGAGCGTGCGCTCGTCGGGGAGGCCGAAGCGCAGTCCGAGGGCGGGTGCGGCGGCCAGGAGCAGGACGGCCAGGACCGCGGAGCCGGCGAGCAGCGGGCGGCTCATGGCGGCGAGGGCCGTGCGGTGCCAGAACCCGGAGGCGGGTGCGGTGGGCCGCTCGACGCGGTGGCCCCAGCGGGCGAGGGCCGCCGGGAGCACGAGGACGGCACCGGCGACCGCGCTGAGCACGACGAGCACTCCGGCGTACGCGAACGAGCTCAGGAAGAAGAACGGGAACACCAGCAGCGCACAGAGCGACACCGCGACGGTGACACCGCTGAAGACGACGGTGCGCCCGGCCGCCGCCGTGGCCCGCACCACTGCCTGCTGCTGAGGGTGCCCGGCCGCCCGCTCCTCGCGATACCGGTTGATCACGAAGAGGCTGTAGTCGACGCCCAGTCCGAGGCCGAGGACGAGCGCGAGGTTCGCGGCGAAGGTCGACACCTCGGTGAACTGCGCGAGCAACCGCAGCCCGGCGAGCGTGCCGAGGACCGAGAGCAGGCCGACGGCGACGGTCAGCAGGGCGGCCACGGTACGGCGGTGGACGAGGATCAGCAGGAGGAGTACGGCGGGCAACGCGAAGGCCTCCGCGCGCAGGAAGTCGGCGCGCGCCTCCTCGCCCACCTGTCGCGAGATCTCCTCCTGGCCGCCCACCCGGACGTCGAGATCGGCGATGGAGCGGGTCAACTGCGGTGAGAGCGTGGCGAGTTGTGCACGCGTCTCGGTGGCGGTGCCTTCGAGGCGGGCGAGGATCAGGCCCCGCCGGCCGTCCTCGGCGCGCAGGGCGGGGCTCTCGGCGTCCCAGTAGGAGGTGACGTCGGTGACCAGGGCCAACCGGCCCACCTCGGCGGCGAGTTCACGTCCCGCCCGCTGGGTGCGCGGGCTGTCCACGTCGCCGTCGCGGGCGGTGACGAGCAGGGCGAGGTTGGGGTTGCCGGTGCGGAAGTCGTCGCGCAGCACCTCGCCGGCGCGCACCGACTCCGTGCCGGGCGAGCTCCAGCGCGCGAGGTCGAGGTCGTCCTGGGCGCCGGCGCCGTACGCGCCGAGGCCGAGGAGGACGAGCAGAGCGCCGATCAGCACGGCACGGTTGCGGTGCACGGCCAGACGGCCGAGCCGGGTGAGCATGGGGCGGCCCTTCTGCGGGAGTCGAGGACCCACACCGTCGCCCGGCCCGCTGGAACGCCCGCTGGAAGATCCACTGGAATGCGGGGCTCGGGATACGCTCGACGCATGGGTGAGGGGACAGCCGGACGCATGGGTGAGGGCACAGCCGAGGGCACGACCGGCAGCACATCTCACGGCCTGCGCTGCGAAGTACTCGGCCCGCTGCGCGCGTTGCGCGACGGCACGCAGATCCCGCTCGGCCCGCCGAAGCAGCGCGCGGTCCTCGCCGTACTGCTGCTCCAGGAGGGCCGTCCGATCTCGTACGACGCCCTGGTGGAGGCGGTGTGGGGCGGGGCACCGCCGGCACACGTGCGCAACCTCGTGCAGAAGTACGTCTCCGGGCTGCGCCGCGCACTCGGGGAGGGGCCTGAGCTGTCGTGGACCGGCGCCGGGTACCGGTTCACCGGCGTCCGGATCGACGACTTGGCGGAGCGACGGCATCTGGTGGACGAGGCGCTGGCGGCACGGGACGCCGGTGAGGTGGGGCGCGCGGTCGAACTGGCCCGGCGGGCGGAGGAGATGTGGCGCGGGGAGTTCGCCGAGGGGCTGCAGGCGCCGTACCTTGCGGCGGAGCGCCTGCGGTGGGCCGAGAAACGGCTCACCGTCCTGGAAGCACTGCTGGAGGGTGAGATCGCGCTCGGCCGATCCTTCGAGTACGTCCACGAACTCGTCCGCCTCGTCGCGGCACACCCCCTGCGCGAACGCCTCGTCGAGCTCCTGATGCTCGCCCTGTGCCGCACCGGCCGCCCGTCGGACGCGCTCGCCGCGTACGAGGCGGCTCGGCGCCGGCTGGCCGACGCCCTGGGCGCGGACCCGGGACCCGCACTGCGCTCACTGCACGCACGGGTCCTGCGCCAGGACCCGGAACTGCTGCCGTCGCCGCCGGTTCCGGTGCCCTGACCGTTCGCGTCGGGCTACTGCCCGCCCTCCACCAGGCCGACGCCGTGCGCGAGCCGGGCCGCCGCATGCCGGAAGAACGTCTCCCTGTCCTCCACGACCCGGTTGAACTGCCCGAACAGCTCGAACCCGACGAGCCCGAAGAGCTCGGCCCAGGAGGCGACTAGGGCCGCGACGTTCGCCGGGGGGAGGTCGGGGGCCAGGTCGGCGGCCATGCGCTCGGCCTCGGGGCGCAGTTCGGCGGGCAGGGGCGGTTCGGCGAGGCCGGGGCCCCGGTGGGCGTCACGGAGGATGCCGATGAAGACGAGGCCGACGCGGGAGGCGGGCGGGACGGTGGTGTCGGGCGCGGTGTAGCCCGGCACGGGCGAGCCGTAGATCAGCGCGTACTCGTGCGGGTGCCGCAGCCCCCAGCCACGTACCGCCTCCGCCACCGCCGTCCAGCGCTGTACGGGCCCGGCGTCGGCGGCCTTGTCCTGCGCGGCCTCGGCGCACTCGCCGAGGGAGTCGTAGGCATCGATGATGAGCGCGGTCAGCAGGTCGTCCCGACTGGGGAAGTAGCGGTAGAGGGCGGAGGAGACCATGCCGAGTTCCCGGGCCACGGCACGCAGCGAGAGCTTGGCGGCGCCCTCGGCCGCGAGCTGTCTGCGCGCCTCGTCCTTGATGGCCGCGGTGACTTCCATCCTGGCGCGGGCACGTGCGCCCTGTGCAGTGCTGCTCATGCGAGGCAGTCTCCCACGAAAACAGAGCAGTGCACACATCAGAGAGCACTGCTCTTGCTTTGGATCGCCCTCCTCATGCACACTGCTCTCAAGCGAGAGCACCGCTCTCTCAAATTCTGGGGGTCACCATGACGTCGCCGTACTACCTCAAGGGCAGCCCGCTGAACGTCCGCTTCAACAGCGTCATCGGCTGGCTGGCCCGGCGCGGGCTCAGCATCGCGGGCACGGCGGAGATGTCGGTGCGCGGGCGCAAGAGCGGCCAGATGCAGCGTATCCCGGTCAACCCGCACACGTACGGCGGCACGCAGTACCTCGTCTCGGCCCGCGGCCACTCCCAGTGGGTGCGCAACATGCGCGCCGCCGGCGGCGGGGAGCTGCGCGTCGGGCGCAAGGTGCGCGAGTTCTCCGCGGTGGAGCTTCCCGACGAGGAGAAGCTCCCGATCCTGCGGACCTATCTGGAGAAGTGGGGTTGGGAGGTCGACCAGTACTTCCAGGGGGTCACCGCGAAGTCCTCCGACGAGGAGGTCACCGCGGCTGCCCCGGACCACCCGGTGTTCCGGATCACCGTCAAGAGGTGACCGGAGGCGGCCGTCAGGATGTGGCGTCGTCGCCCGTCGGCACCTGACGGCGGTCCAGCGCGGTCAGGGCGCGCTGGGCCATGGGATGGGTGCGGACGATCTCGCCCAGCGACGTCGAACCGCGGGCGATGTCCATGAACGCCTTCCAGGCCGGCCGGAAACCGGTCAGCGCCGCGTGGAAGAGGCCGGGGCGGCGCTCGAACACCATCAGCAGCCGTTTGCCGACGCTCATCTCGACGCCGAGCCCCGCCTTGATCGCAAACGCGTAGTTCAGAGCCTGGCGCCGGGTGTCCACCGCGTCGTGCGCCTCGGCGATCCGCACCGCCCACTCCCCCGCGAGGCGCCCAGAGCGCAGCGCGAACGAGATCCCCTCGCGCGTCCACGGCTCCAGCAGGCCCGCCGCGTCACCGCACACCAGCACCCGCCCGCGCGACAGCGGCGAGTCGTCGGCCCGACAGCGCGTCAAGTGGCCGGAGGAGATGCTCGGTTCGAACCCGGCGAGCCCGAGCCGCCCGATGAACTCCTCCAAGTACCGCTTGGTGGCCGCTCCTTCGCCGCGCGCCGAGATCACACCGACCGTGAGCGTGTCCCCCTTGGGGAAAACCCAGCCGTAACTGCCGGGAATGGGCCCCCAGTCGATGAGTACCCGCCCCTGCCAGTCCTCGGCGACGGTCTCCGGCACCGGGATCTCCGCCTCCAGGCCGAGATCCACCTGGTCGAGCTTCACCCCGACGTGCGCTCCTATCCGGCTGGCGCTGCCGTCCGCGCCGACGACGGCCCGCGCGAGCAGCGTCTCGCCGCCCTGCAGGACGACGGCGACGCTGCGCCGGTCCGGCACCGCCGAGCCGTGCTGCTCGACCCGCTGCACGGTGACGCCCGTGCGCAGCTCGGCGCCCGCCTTCTGCGCGTGCTCGACGAGCTGCTGGTCGAACTCGGGCCGGTTGATCAGCCCGAACAGCATCTGCTTGGAGCGGCGGGTGCGGGTGAAGCGGCCGTTGTTCGAGAACGTGACCGCGTGCACCCGGTCCCGGAAGGGCAGCTCGAAGCCGGGCGGGAGCGAGTCGCGCGAGGGGCCGATGATGCCGCCGCCGCACGTCTTGTAGCGCGGCAGCTCCGCTTTCTCCAGCACCAGCACGCGCCGCCCGGCGACCGCCGCCGCATAGGCAGCCGAAGCGCCCGCGGGTCCCGCGCCCACCACGACGACGTCCCACACCTGCCGCACGTCGTCCGCCGAAGAGTTCTCGCTGCTCACGATGGTCTACTGCTCCCGATCAAGCCGCCGCCTGCTGCTGTCCCCCGCATCCTACGGCGGGCATCGTCGCAGGCCGCTGTGGGAGGATCACAGCACTCATACGTACAACGTCGCACCCACAAGGAGCGTGCCCATGTCGTCGAATCCGGTCGCCGAGACCGTCGCCTCCCTGATGCCCCGGGCGAAGGCGGAGCTCACCGAGCTGGTGGCATTCAAATCGGTGGCGGACTTCGACCAGTTCCCGAAGAGCGAGAGCGAGGGCGCCGCCCGCTGGGTCGCCGACGCGCTGCGCGCGGAGGGCTTCGAGGACGTGGCGCTGCTCGACACCCCCGACGGCACGCAGTCGGTGTACGGCTACCTGCCCGGGCCCGCGGGCGCGAAGACGGTCCTGCTGTACGCCCACTACGACGTCCAGCCCCCGCTGGACGAGGCCGCCTGGAGCACCCCGCCCTTCGAGCTGACCGAGCGCGACGGCCGCTGGTACGGGCGCGGGTCCGCCGACTGCAAGGGCGGCCTGATCATGCACCTGCTGGCCCTGCGCGCTCTCAAGGCGAACGGCGGCGTGCCGGTGCACGTGAAGGTGATCGCCGAAGGCTCGGAGGAGATGGGCACGGGCGGTCTGGAGCGGTACGCCGAGCAGCATCCCGACCTGCTGGCGGCCGACACCATCGTGATCGGCGACGCGGGCAACTTCCGCGTCGGCCTGCCGACGGTCACCTCGACCCTGCGCGGCATGACCCTCGTCCGCGTACAGATCGACACGCTCGAAGGCAACCTGCACTCCGGCCAGTTCGGCGGGGCCGCGCCCGACGCGCTCGGCGCGCTGATCCGCGTACTGGACTCGCTGCGCGCCGAGGACGGCTCGACGACCGTGGACGGGCTGACCGGCGAGTCGTCGTGGGAGGGCCTGCAGTACGAGGAGGAGCAGTTCCGCGCCGACGCCAAGGTCCTCGACGGCGTCGAGCTGATCGGTTCCGGCACGGTCGCCGACCGCATCTGGGCGCGCCCCGCCGTCACCGTCCTCGGCATCGACTGCCCGCCGGTCGTCGGCGCCACCCCGTCCGTACAGGCGAGCGCCCGCGCGCTGATCAGCCTGCGGGTGCCGCCGGGCGTGGACGCGGCCCAGGCGACCAAGCTGCTCCAGGCCCACCTGGAGACGCACACGCCGTGGGGTGCCCGGGTGCGCACCGAGCAGACAGGCCAGGGCCAGGCGTTCCGCGCCGACACGAGCAGCCCGGCGTACCAGGCCATGGCCGACGCGATGGCGGTGGCGTACCCGGGCCAGGAGATGCAGTACGCCGGCCAGGGCGGCTCGATCCCGCTGTGCAACACCCTCGCCGCCCTCTACCCGCACGCGGAGATCCTCCTCATCGGCCTGAGCGAGCCGGAGGCCCAGATCCACGCCGTGAACGAGAGCGTGTCGCCGGAGGAGCTGGAGCGTCTGTCGGTCACCGAGGCGCTGTTCCTGCGCAATTACGCGGCGGGGTAAGGGACTTCGGGCTGAGGATGGGTGCATGACCCGCACCGAGCGCCTGACCGCCCACAGCGACATCGCCACGTCCCTGGCGCTTCTCTCCGACCACGAACTCGCGGAGCTCGTGGCGGAGGGGACGCCGGAGGGAACCGGGATCGGCGGTCCCACGAAGCTGATCGAGGTGAACGGCGCCCGGGTCTTCGTGAAACTGGTCCGGCTCACCGACACCGAACTGCTCCCGGAGAACGTCCGGTCGACGGCAAACGTCTTCGACATGCCGACGATCTGCCACTACGGCTTCGGCAGCATCGGCGGCCCGGGCCTCGGCGCCTGGCGGGAGCTCGCGGTGCACACGATGACGACGAACTGGGTTGTCTCCGACCAGTTCCCGGGCTTCCCACTGATGCACCACTGGCGGATCCTCCCGCAGCCGCCGCAGCCCCTCCCCGACGAGCTGGCCGACGTGGAGCGGGCCGTCGCCTACTGGGGTGGCGGCCCGCAGGTGCGCGCGCGCATCGAGGCCCTGCGCACGGCCACGTCAAGTCTGGCACTGTTCCTGGAGTACATTCCGCACACCCTGCACGACTGGCTCAGCAACCAGCTCGCGAGAGGCGACGCGGAGGCCGGCTGCGCCCTGGTGGAACAGGGCCTCGAAGCCACCACCGCCTTCCTGGGGGCGCATGGGCTCCTGCACTTCGACGCCCACTTCCAGAACTTCCTCACGGACGGCCGGCAGCTCTACCTCGCCGACTACGGCCTCGCGCTCTCCTCGCGTTTCCGTCTGTCCCGGCAGGAGCGCGATTTCTTCGCCCGGCACCGTCACTACGACCGCGCTTACACCGCCTGGTACCGGGTGATCTGGCTCGTCACCGAGCTGTACGGATACCGCGGGCAGGAGCGGAGCGCCTTCATCCGGGCCTGCGCCGACGGTGCGCGGCCCGGCGGCGGGATCCCGGAGGACGCCGCCGGGATCATCACCCGACATGCCCAAGGAGCTGCCGTGCTGGGCGAGTTCGTCCACCGGTGGGATCAGGAGAGCAGACTGACGCCGTACCCGGAGGAAGTACTGCGCGACGTGGTTCAGGACATGGGAATCCCCGCCTCCAGATAGAGCGCCGCCCCACGTTCCCGCGCCCGAAGCGCCCAGCGCAGCCGCTCGTAGCGCACCGGTGGCAGCAGTTCGGCCGCCTCCTCCTCGGTGACGAAGCGCCAGGCGCGCAACTCGGGCCCGGGCAGCAGGAGTCGTTCGGCCTCGGCGGAGTCGAGGCGGCCGCCGTCGAAGAGGAGGCGCAGACCTCCGTATCCGGGCGGTATGGGCCGCTCCCAGTCGACGACGAGGAGCCGCGGTACGTCGTCCAGCCGTATCCCCGTCTCCTCGGCGACCTCACGTATGCCCGCGCGTGCGGGCGCCTCACCTCGTTCGACGACACCGCCGGGAAACTCCCAGCCCGCCTTGTAGGTGGGGTCGACGAGCAGTACCCGGTCCTGCTCGTCGAAGAGAAGGACCCCCGACGCGACGGTCTCGGCGGTGGGCTCGGGCGTCTGCACGATGTCGCAGACGGGGACCGTACCGCTGCCGACGGCGTCGGCGATCCGGACAGCGGTCTCGTACGGGGTCAGGCCGCCGTTGTCGACGGGATACGCGTCGGCGGTCAGCCAGGAAGCGAGTGCGGCGCGATACGGCTCTATGTGGTCGTACGACCACTGCCGGATCCGTATCTCGCCGTCGGGCAGGTCGGGCGGGATCTCCCGCCCGGCTATTCGCTCGCGCAGGATCGTTTCCGCCGGGGCGAGGAGGACGTGCTGGACGGTGATGCGGCGGGCGGCGAGGCCGCCGAAGATCTCGTCGCGGTACTCCTGGCGCAGCAGTGTCATCGGGACCACGAGGGTCCCGCCGAGCTCGGCGAGCAACGCGGCTGCCGTGTCGATCACGAGACGTCGCCAGATCGGCAGGTCCTGGAAGTCACCGACCTCGGTGAGGTGTTTGGGCGGGAGCAGGTGGGTGAGTGCTCCGCCGATGACCTCGGGGTCGAAGAGCGTGCTGTTCGGGATCAGCTCGATCAGTTCGCGTGCGGTGGTGGTCTTCCCCGCACCGAACGCGCCGTTGACCCAGACGATCACGTTTCCCCCTCTTCTGTTGGCCCCCTGTGGCTTGCCCGCTCCACCCTGCCACGGAAACCAGCTCCAGTAGAGAGCGCACGACAACGGCACCGGAGGCCCCGTGGGCGGGGGTCTCCGGCGCCGTGTGATCGGGTCGGTTGTGCTCGTCAGCGCTTCTTTTTGTGGGGGGCGTTGTTCACGGCCCGGTCCGTTTCGCGGTTGATGGCCGTGCCGACGGTGTCCAGGGCTCGGTCCACGCTGATCCCGGCGACCTTGGTCTGACCGCTCATGGGGAGGCCGCCGAGCTTGCTCTGGCCACCCATGTCCAGGCCTGCGGCCTTCATCTGACCGCCGGTGTCGGGCTGCCCGGCGGCAGGGGTCCCGGTGCCGGCGGCACCCGAGGACTCGGCCGAATGGGACGGAGTGACCGCCGCGACGACGAATCCGGTGGCGAGGGAGGCGATGGCAAGCATGCTGCGCTTCTTCATGGCCGGTTCAACTGCAAAACGGCGTGGGGAGTCACGCCCCGCTTCCGGACGAGCGGGGCAACACCGGCATCCCGGCCCCGGGCCGCCCCCGGTTCAGCCGGCTCCGCCGCACGCGCCGTACGAGATCGCCGGCCGCCTCCGGCCACCCGGCGTAGTCGAAGACGAACCCCTCGTCGAGCAGCCGGCCGGGAACGACACGCCTGCTCTTCAGCAGGAGCTCGGTGTCCGAGCGCAGCGCGAACGCCCCGAGCTCCGCCATCCACTTCGTCGCGGGCAGCCCCAGGGGGACGCCCCACGCGGAGCGGAGGGCCCGCATGAACGCACGCTGCGGCAGCGGTTCCGGAGCGGCGAGGTTCACCGGCCCTCTGAGATCGTCCCGCTCGATCAGGAACTCGACCGCGCGGACGAAGTCCTGGTCGTGGATCCAGGAGACGTACTGTCCGCCGCCCGCGACGGGACCGCCGAGCCCGAGTCGGGCCAGCCGCAGCAGGACATCGAACACGCCGCCACGATCAGGGCTCATCACCATGGCGGAACGCAGGGCGACCTTCCGGGTGTGCGGCGTGTCGGCCTCCTCCTGCGCCCGCTCCCAGGCCCTGGCGATCTGCACGCTGTAGCCCCAGTAGTCCGGCACATCGGGCTCGCTGCCGCCGATGACGCCCGTCGCCTCGTCGTTGGGCGCGTCGAAGCGGTGGGCGTAGACGGTGGCCGTGCTCATCTGCAGCCAGACCCGCGGCGGCCGGGCGGCGCTCGCGATCGCCTCACCCACTACCTCGGTGGAGTGCACTCGCGAATCCATCATGGCCTGCAAATTGGGCGCGGTGTAGCGACAGCTGACGCTGCGGCCGGCCAGGTTGATCACGACGTCGCTGCCGTCGATCGCCGCGGCCCACGGGCCCAGGGTCTCCCCGTCCCAGTGGACCTCGCCGTCACGCGCGGGCCGTCGGGTCAGGACGACGACCTCATGGCCCGCGGCGGTCAGCGCTCGGTTCAGGACCGCGCCCACCTGCCCCGTTCCCCCGGGAATCACTATCTTCATCGGCTCCCCCTCTCCTGTGGGAACGAGCTTAGCGCAGATAGTTGAACATGTTCAAAACATTCCGCCGGCATTTCACCGACCACGAGCCGCCTTCCGAGACGCTCCGGCAGGTTCTACGGTGAGTGGCGCCATGACGCGTACATGTCGCCATGTGCCGCCATCCCGCTTTCGCAGGTACGGAGGAACGTAACGATGCGTCACCTTCACACCCGCACAACCCGCACAGCTCACAGACGAGCCATCGGAGCACTCGCCGCAGGCCTGCTGTGCGCGGCGGGACTCGCCGCCCCGGGGGCCGTCGCGGCCACCGCGACCCCCGTCGCGCCCGCCGTGGACGACGGTCTGGCCCTCACCCCGCCCATGGGCTTCAACAACTGGAACTCCACCCACTGCCGTGCCGAGTTCAACGAAGCCATGGTCAAGGGGATCGCGGACATCTTCGTCGAGAAGGGCCTCAAGGACGCCGGATACCAGTACGTCAACCTCGACGACTGCTGGTCCCTGCCCTCCAGGGACGCGAACGGAAAGCTCGTGCCCGACCCAGTCCGCTTCCCGAACGGGATCAAGGCGGTCGCGGACTACGTCCACGCCAAAGGCCTCAAGCTCGGCATCTACACCAGCGCGGGCACGAAGACCTGCAACAGCGCCGGTTTCCCCGGCTCCCTGGGCCATGAGTACAGCGACGCCCAGCAGTTCGCGGACTGGGGCGTGGACTACCTCAAATACGACAACTGCAACAACCAGGGCGTGGACGCCAAACTGCGTTACACGACCATGCGCCATGCCCTCGAAGCCACCGGTCGGCCCATCGTGTACAGCATCTGCGAATGGGGCGAGAACAAGCCCTGGGAATGGGCGGCCGACGTCGGCCATCTGTGGCGCACGACCGGCGTCCTCACCAACGCGCTGCCGGCCCAGCCGATCACGGCCGACGTGACCGGCGCCCAGGTGGTCCGGCTCGTCGTCACCGACGGCGGCGACGGCATCGACTCGGACCATGCGGACTGGGCGGAGGCGCGGGTGAGTTGTTGAGCGGGTGGGCGTCCGGAGTGCCTGAGCGGTGATGCGGGGGCAGGGCGCCTACGGCCGGTTCCTTCCGAACCGGACAGCCGCGGGTACCGGCACGCAAGGCAGCTGGACCCACGCGGCGAAGCCGGTCGAGTCGGCTCGGGTGCCTCCCTCGGGGGGCGGGCGCCTCAGGGTGGGCTCGGGCGCACCGGGTGGGCTCACCCACCCGACCCGCTCAATCGCCCGCCGCGGCGGGCGAGTTGCTGAGCGCCCGAGCTGATGAGGCGAGGCGAGGACGCCACCCGCGGCCGGCCCGTCCCGCTCCAAGGCCCCGTCCCTCCCCCAGGCCCCTCGCGCCTGCCGCCGCCCCTTGGACGCAGAGCGCGCCCCGGGACCCGCGCAGCCGACCCGAGGCT
>NZ_LLZG01000345.1 GCF_001509475.1 Streptomyces regalis | reverse complement strand
GAGGAGGGGGAGGGGGAGGGCGCACCGGTCGAGCAGCGGCCCGCAGCCCCGGTCAAGTAGCAGCCGGCTGCCCCCGCCGCCCCCTGGCCTACCCTGAGGAGGTCACTGGCAACCGGAGTCCGAGATCATCGGAGTAGGTCAGAGAAGGTCGGAGTAGTCGCAGGTCATGAGCGAAGCGCCCTCTTCAGGAACGCCCTATCCATACGATGCGCCTGCCTCGCAGGCTCTGTTCGACCGTGCGGCCGCCGTCACGCCGGGCGGCGTGAACTCCCCGGTGCGCGCCTTCCGGGCCGTGGGCGGTACGCCCCGGTTCATGGTGTCCGGCACCGGTCCCTACCTGACCGACGCCGACGGCCGCGAGTACGTCGACCTGGTCTGCTCCTGGGGGCCCATGATCCTCGGGCACTCCCACCCGGACGTCATCGCCGCCGTCCTGGACGCCGTCTCCCGCGGCACCTCCTTCGGCACGCCCGGTGAGGGCGAGGTCGCGCTCGCCGAGGAGATGGTCGACCGGATCGAGCCGCTCGAGCAGGTGCGGCTGGTCTCCAGCGGTACCGAGGCCACCATGTCCGCCATCCGGCTCGCCCGCGGGTTCACCCAGCGGTCCAAGGTGATCAAGTTCGCCGGGTGCTATCACGGGCATGTGGATTCGCTGCTCGCGGCCGCAGGCAGCGGCGTGGCCACGTTCGCCCTGCCCGACACCCCCGGTGTCACCGGCGCCCAGGCCGGCGACACCATCGTCCTCCCTTACAACGACCTCGAGTCCGTCCACGAGGCCTTCCACCGCTACCCCGGTGAGATCGCCTGCGTGATCACCGAGGCCTCGCCCGGCAACATGGGCGTCGTCCCGCCCATCCCCGGCTTCAACCAGGGACTGAAGGACGCCTGTCAGAAGAACGGCGCCCTCTACATCTCCGACGAGGTCATGACCGGGTTCCGGACCAGCCGCGCCGGGTGGTACGGCATCGACGGCGTCCGGCCCGACCTCATGACCTTCGGCAAGGTCATGGGCGGTGGCTTCCCTGCCGCCGCCTTCGGTGGCCGCGCCGATGTGATGGCCCACCTCGCGCCCGCCGGGCCCGTCTACCAGGCCGGCACCCTCTCCGGGAACCCCGTCGCCACCGCCGCCGGCCTCGCCCAGCTGCGGCTCCTCGACGAGGCCGCGTACGACACCGTCAACGCCGTCTCCGGGCAGATCCAGTCCCTCGTGACCGAGGCCCTCACCAAGGAAGGCGTCGCGCACCGGCTGCAGACCGCCTCCAACATGTTCTCCGTCTTCTTCACGGACCGGGAGGTGCGCAACTACGAGGACGCCAAGCGGCAGGAGTCCTTCCGTTTCACCGCCTTCTTCCACTCGATGCTGGCGCAGGGCGTCTATCTGCCGCCCTCGTCCTTCGAGTCCTGGTTCGTTTCCACGACCCACGACGACCAGGCCGTCCAGCGGATCGCCGACGCCCTCCCGGCGGCGGCCCGAGCGGCGGCGGAGGCCACGGCGGCATGAGCAGCGACATCAACAAGCGCGACAGCGACATCACCGTCGTCCACCTCATGCGGCACGGCGAAGTCGCGAACCCGGACGGGATCCTCTACGGCCGTCTCGCGGGGTATCACCTGTCCGAGCTCGGGCGGCAGATGGCCGACCGGGTCGCCGAGCACCTGGCCTCCCGCGACGTCACGTACGTCTGCTCCTCCCCGCTGGAGCGGGCGCAGGAGACCGCGACGCCGATCGCCAAGGCGCACGGCCTCGACCTCGCGACCGACGCGCGGCTCATCGAGGCCGACAACGTCTTCCAGGGCAAGACGTTCGGAGTCGGGGACGGCGCGCTCAAGAAGCCCGAGAACTGGAAGCATCTCGTCAACCCCTTCAAGCCGTCCTGGGGTGAGCCGTACGTCGAGCAGGTCATCCGCATGATGGGCGCGCTCGATGCCGCCAAGGACGCCGCGCGCGGGCACGAGGCCGTGCTGGTCAGTCACCAACTGCCGATCTGGATCGTGCGGAGTTACGTGGAGAAACGGCGCCTGTGGCACGACCCGCGCAAGCGGCAGTGCACGCTCGCGTCGGTGACGAGCTTCACGTACCAGGGCGACAAGATCGTGTCCGTCGGCTACTCCGAGCCCGCCATCGACCTCGTCCCCGCCCATCTGCGCGCCGGCGCCAAGCCGGTGAAGGGGAAGGACAAGGCCTTCGGCGCGTAGCCCGGCGTATAGCCGGCGCATAGCAGGCGCATAACAACGTCCGGCAACGTCCGTTTGGGGCGCTGTGACAGTCCTGTTGCATTTGTTCCGAAACGTGTGCGATTAGACGGAACCTCCCCGTTCGTCGCGCCCTCTGACTGGGTGACCACCAGAGGATGCGACGGACGGGAATGGAATGCGCGACTACAACCGAAGGGGGCTTCTCGGGCTCGGTGCCGGAGCGGCCGCCGCCCTCGGACTCGCAGGGTGCGGCACCCTCACATCGTCAGATGGGTCGAACGGCGCCGGAGGTTCCGGAAACGGCGGGAACAACAAGCCCGGCACCCAGACCCACCGCGCGCGCCCCATCGGTGACGGCTCCACCTCGTACACCGGCAAGCAGCCGAAACAGCCCGGCGCGCCGAAGCCCCTCGAGCCCGGCGAGACCCCGCCGCAGTTCGTCGTCTTCTCCTGGGACGGCGCCGGCGAGGTGGGCAACGGCCTCTTCCCGCGCTTCCTCGACCTCGCCAAGGAACACGGCGCGCACATGACCTTCTTCCTCTCGGGGCTGTATGTCCTGCCCGAGTCGAAGAAGCGGCTCTACGAGCCCCCGAACAACCCGCGCGGCGCCTCCGACATCGGCTACCTCACCGACGAGCACATCAAGGAGACGCTGAAGGGCGTCCGCCGGGCCTGGCTCGAGGGCCATGAGATAGGCACCCACTTCAACGGCCACTTCTGCGCCGGCACCGGCACCGTCGGCAACTGGACCCCGCAGCAGTGGCGCAGTGAGATCGAGCAGGCCAAGTCCTTCGTGAAGGAGTGGCGGACCAACTCCGGGTGGACCGATCTGCCCTCCCTGCCCTTCGACTACGACAAGGAACTCGTCGGCGGCCGCACGCCCTGTCTCCTCGGCCAGGACAACCTGCTGCCCACTGCCCGCGAGCTGGGCTGGCGCTACGACGCCTCCTCGCCGGGCGGCCGCCAGGTGTGGCCGCAGAAGAAGCAGGGGCTGTGGGATCTGCCGTTGCAGCAGATACCTTTCCCCGGGCGTTCGTTCGAGGTCCTCTCCATGGACTACAACATGCTCGCCAACCAGTCGGTCAACTCGACCAATGCGCCCAGCTACAACTACCCGGCCTGGCGGAAGCAGTCGGCACAGGCGTACATACAGGGATTCAAGCGGGCGTATGAGACAAATCGCGCACCCTTCTTCGTCGGCAACCACTTCGAGCAGTGGAACGGCGGCATCTACATGGACGCCGTCGAGGAGGCGCTGAAGCACATCGCGCGGGAGAAGGAGAAGGGCGAGGACATACGCCTGGTCTCCTTCCGGCAGTTCGTGGACTGGATGGACGTCCAGAAGCCGGAGGTGCTCGCCCAGCTGCGCACGCTCGACGTCGGGCAGGAGCCCGTCGGCGGCTGGAACACCTTTCTGAAGGGCACCTCCGCCGGCTCTCCGAAGAGCTCCCCAAGCGCCGCCTGAAATGCGGGTTTACGTCCGGGAGGGGGGTGCGCAAGATCCCCGGAACGGGCATGCGAAACTTTTCACATGAGTGCCGCCAGCCGTACCCCCCTGCGCTCGAACCGCAGTCGTGCCGCCCTGCTCACCGCCACAGCCGCGGCCGCCGCGCTGACCCTGTCCGCGTGCAGTTCCGGCGGTACGTCGGGCGGCGGCGGTGACACCAACTTCATCACCGGCAAGAACGGCATCGACACCGTCGCCGAGAGCGCGCGGACGGCGGCGCCGGTGCTGTCCGGCGAGACCATCGACGGCAAGCAGCTCACCACCGCGGACTACAAGGGCAAGATCCTCGTCATCAACGTGTGGGGATCGTGGTGCCCGCCCTGCCGGGCCGAGGCGAAGAACTTCCAGACCGTCTACAAGGACCTCAAGGGCCAGGGCGTCGAGTTCGTCGGCATCAACACCCGGGACACCAGCACCACCCCGGCGGTCGCCTTCGAGAAGGAGTTCGGGGTCACCTACCCGAGCCTGTACGACCCCACGGGCAAGCAGATGCTCCGCTTCGAGAAGGGCACGCTCAACCCGCAGCTGATCCCGTCCACACTCGTCCTCGACCGCCAGGGCAGGATCGCGGTGCGCGCGCTCCAGCCGCTCAGCGAGGACACGCTGCGCAGCATGATCAAGCCCGTCCTCGCGGAGAAGTGACGTGAGCGCAGTCACCACGCTCGCCGCATACAACGGCACCGTGATGAACGGTGCCCTGGTGCTCGCGCTTCCCATCGCCGTGCTCGGCGGCCTCGTCTCCTTCTTCTCACCCTGCGTCCTGCCGCTCGTCCCCGGTTACCTCTCCTACGTCACCGGAGTCAGCGGCACCGACCTGGCCGAGGCCCGGCGCGGGCGGATGGTCGCCGGTGCCTCCCTCTTCGTGCTCGGTTTCACCGCCGTGTTCGTCTCGGGCGGGGCGTTGTTCGGCTACTGGGGCTCGAGCCTGCAGGAGAACAAGGACGTCCTGACGAAGGTCCTCGGCGTCCTCATGGTCCTGATGGGCGTCTTCTTCATGGGCCTGATGCCCTGGCTCACCCAGCGAGAGTTCCGGTTTCACAAGCGGCCCGCCGCCGGACTGGTCGGCGCCCCGTTCCTCGGCGCCCTCTTCGGGATCGGCTGGACGCCGTGCATCGGCCCGACGCTCGCCTCCGTGCAGACGCTTGCCATGCAACAGGCCAGCGCCGGCCGCGGTGCCATACTGACCGTCGCCTACTGCCTCGGCCTCGGCATCCCCTTCGTGCTCGCCGCCGTCGCCTTCCGCAAGGCGCTCGGCGCGTTCGCCTGGGTCAAGCGCCACTATGTCTGGGTGATGCGCATCGGCGGCACCATGATGATCGTGACCGGTGTGCTGCTGCTGACCGGCGCATGGGACCGCATCGTGCAGGAGATGCAGGTCTGGTCCAACGGCTTCACTGTGGGGATCTGATCCATGAGCAACACCAAGACCAGCGCGCCCGGCAACACTCCGGGTCAGGTCGAGGACCAGGACCTGGGCGCCGCCGGCTCCCAGCTCTCCACCGCCCCCACCGAGGAGATCTCCCACCTCCCCTCCCTCGGCGTCATCGGCTGGGCCCGCTGGTTCTGGCGTCAGCTCACCTCGATGCGGGTCGCGCTGCTGCTGCTCCTGCTGCTCTCGCTCGGCGCGATCCCCGGCTCGCTCATTCCGCAGACCGGCATCGACGAGACGAAGGTCGCCGAGTTCCGCAAGGCGCACGAGACGCTCGCACCGATCTACGACAAGCTCGGCCTCTTCCACGTCTACAGCTCGGTGTGGTTCTCCGCGATCTACATCCTGCTGTTCGTCTCCCTCATCGGCTGCATCGTCCCGCGCACCTGGCAGTTCGTCGGCCAGCTGCGCGGCCGTCCGCCGGGTGCCCCCAGGCGCCTGAGCCGGCTGCCCGCCTACACCACCTGGCGCACGGAGGCCGACCCCGAGCAGGTCCGCGAGGCCGCCCTCGCCCTGCTGAAGAAGCGCCGCTTTCGCGCCCACCTCGCCGGTGACGCGGTCGCCGCCGAGAAGGGTTATCTGCGCGAGGTCGGCAACCTCGCCTTCCACATCGCGCTGATCGTGATGCTGATCGCCTTCGCCTGGGGCCAGCTGTTCAAGTCCGAGGGCAACAAGCTGATCGTCGAGGGCGACGGCTTCTCCAACACCCTCACCCAGTACGACGACTTCAAGTCCGGCAGCCTCTTCAGCCAGGACGACCTGGATCCGTTCAGCTTCACCCTGAAGAACTTCGTCGGCAGCTACGAGCCCTCCGGCCCCAACCGGGGCACCCCGCGCGTCTACAAGGCCGACATGACCTACAGCGTGGGCGCCTACGGCAAGGACAAGAAGACCACCGTCGAGGTCAACGAGCCGCTGGAGATCGGCGGCTCGAAGGTCTACCTCGTCAGCCACGGCTACGCCCCCGTCATCACGGTCCGCGACGGCAAGGGCGACATCGTCTACCAGGACGCAGTCCCCCTCCTTCCCCTCGACGGCAACGTCACCTCCACCGGCGCCATCAAGGTCATGGACGGCTACCGCGACGCCCAGGGCAAGTGGGACCAGCTCGGCTTCCAGGCCTTCTTCCTGCCGTCGTACGGCGGCTCGGGTACCGCGGTGGTCTCGCAGTTCCCGGCGCTGCTCAACCCGATGCTGAACCTGGAGGCCTACCACGGCGACCTCGGTGTCAACGCGGGCCTCCCGCAAAGCGTGTACCAGCTGAACAAGAAGAACATGAAGGGGTTCAAGGACTCCAAGGGCGCCCAGCTCAGGGGGAACCTGAAGCCCGGCGAGACCATGAAGCTCCCGAACGGCGCCGGCTCGATCACCTTCGAGAAGGAGATCAAGGAGTGGGCCGGCTTCCAGGTCGCCCGCCAGCCCGGCAGCGGCTGGGCGCTCGCCGGTTCCGTCGCCGCGATCTTCGGCCTCGCCGCCTCCCTGTTCATCCAGCGCCGCCGCGTCTGGGTGCGGGCCACCACCGGCAGCGACGGCGTCACGGTCGTCGAGATGGCCGGCCTCGGCCGCAGCGAGTCCGCCAAGGTGCCGGAGGAGCTGGGCGACCTCGCGGGGGTTCTGTACGACCAGATCCCGGGGGCATCCGACGCCACGGAGGCGGAGCCGGACGGTGTGTCCGACTCCGGCGCCGCATCTGCTGCCGAAGGGGCTGAGACCAATTGAATCCTCCCCCTCGCGGGACGAGAGGGATTCCTGGCTCACGCCGCCTGGCGAGCCAGCGGCCCGCCGGGTCTTACGCGATCAACACCAGCCGGGTTGAAACCAGCCCGGTAATACGATCGCAAGCTTCCCGCACACCCTCACCGCCCGACCGCAAGTCGCCGGGACATTCACCCGAAGGAGTGCTGAGGTGACTCTCGCCGCCGCCACCAACGAAAACCTCGCGAACATCAGCAACACGCTGATCTATTCGTCGATGGCCGTCTACACCCTGGCCTTCTTCGCGTACATCGCCGAATGGCTCCTCGGCAGCCGCAGCAAGGTCGGCCGCACGGCCGCCGCGCTCACCCAGGCGAAGGCCAAGCAGGCCGACGCCCCCGCCGTCACCGTCAAGCAGGGGGACTCCACCGCCGAACTGGAGCGGCCGAAGGTCGTCGTGCGGGCCACGGCCGGTCAGCGGGACGTGCCGGACGGGCCCGGGGCGCACGGCGGGGACGAGCAGGGCGACCTCTACGGGCGTATCGCCATCTCCCTCACCGTCCTCGCCTTCCTGATCGAGTTCGGCGGTGTGCTCGCGCGGGCTCTGTCGGTGCAGCGGGCGCCGTGGGGCAACATGTACGAGTTCAACATCACCTTCTCCACGGTCGCTGTCGGCGTGTACCTCTCGCTGCTCGCGCTGAAGAAGAACGTGCGCTGGCTCGGGCTGTTCCTGATCACCACGGTCCTCCTCGATCTCGGCCTCGCCGTCACTGTCTTGTACACCGCCAGCGACCAGTTGGTTCCCGCCCTTCACTCGTACTGGCTGTACATCCACGTCTCCACGGCGATCTTCTGCGGCGCGGTGTTCTACGTCGGCGCGGTCTCCACGGTGCTCTACCTCTTCAAGGACAGCTACGAGAACAAGCTGGCGAACGGCGGCACCCCGGGCCGCTTCGCCAACTCCGTCCTCGACCGGCTGCCCGCCTCGGCGTCCCTCGACAAGTTCTCCTACCGCGTCAACGCCGCCGTCTTCCCGCTGTGGACGTTCACGATCATCGCGGGCGCCATCTGGGCGGGCGACGCCTGGGGCCGCTACTGGGGCTGGGACCCCAAGGAGACCTGGTCCTTCATCACCTGGGTCGCCTACGCCTGCTACCTGCACGCCCGCGCCACGGCCGGCTGGAAGGGCCGCAAGGCCGCCTACCTGGCCCTCATCGCCTTCGGCTGCTGGCTGTTCAACTACTACGGCGTGAACATCTTCGTCTCCGGCAAGCACTCTTACGCCGGGGTGTGAGTCCGGCCATCCTGGAGCGCACAGTCGTCGACAAGGCAGGTCAGCGCCCGTAAGGGGTGCATATCGTCCCCGGCGGGGTCAGGCTGGTGTCATGACCGGTTCCGTAGAACAGGGCATCAGCCAGACCCACGGGAACACGCACATCCTGCACTTCCTGGTGCGGCTTCCCCGGCCGATGGAGATGGTCTGGCCGGCGCTGACCACACAGGAGGGGCTCGCGGCCTGGTTCGCGTCCGCCGACGTCCTGGAACCTCGCCTGGGCGGGGCGGTCACGCTGCGTGACATCGGTTCCGGGCGGGTCACCGCGTGGGACGTGGAGCGGGTCGCCGAGTACACGCTGGAGGGCGGCGACCGGATCAGGTTCCATCTGGAGCGGGACGGGGACCAGGGCAGCGCCCTGCGCTTCACCCATGAGTTCCAGGGCGGGGTGGAGTCCGAACCACGGTGGCGGGCGCGCTTCGAGCGGCTGATCGACCTACTCGAGGCGGGCGCGTGACCTGGAGGGTGTCGCTCCCGCCGTTCAGCCGCGCGTCCAGGCGCTCACGAAACCGTGGAGGCGATGACGTCCCGCAGCCGCTCCACGTACAGCCGCATGTTCTTGTGCGCGACGTCGGTGTCCGGGTAGCGGCTCGCGAACCACAGGCCCTCGTGGAGCCTGGTCACCCACGCGCACACCTGGTCGCCGTACGACACCCTGATCAGCCCGTACGCGTTCTGCTCGGCCCAGCGCCCGGATCCGGGGACGCCGCGAGTGTCGACGTAGGAGACGATCGAGTACAGGTCGGGTGAGGTGGGGCGGAAGTCCGCGCCGAGCAGGCGGAGTACCCGGGCCAGGGGCATGCGGGCCATGTGCCGGTTGGCGTGCAGCGCGGCGCGTACCGTCCGCAGGGCGCTGGGCAGGTCGCGGGCCTCGGTCATGGGGATCTCGATGGGGGCGCCGCCCACATACCAGCCCACGGAGTCCGACCAGCGGGACTTCACCCGGGTGTGGAACGGCACGACGGTGCGGTAGACGGGCTGCTCGCCGATCTCGTGGACGATGAGGGCGGTGGCGGCCAGGACGCCGACCGCGCTGCCGCCGTAGGGCCGGCAGTACGCCTCGAAGGCGGCGGCGGTGTCCGGGTCCGTGAGCCTCTCGCGCAGGAGTTTCTGGGTGGGCAGCCCGCCTTCGGGCTCCAGGCCCAGGTCGACGGGGAAGTTCGGCAGCCTGCCGTCGCAGCGGCCGACGAACTCCCGCCAGCGGGCGACGATGTCGTGACTGTCGTCGATCCGGTCGGCGTCCGTCCGCTCGATCTCGCAGAAGTCCACGTAACTGCTGACCGGCGCCGGCTCCACGGTCCGGCCCGCGACGCGCGCCGCGTAGAGCTCGTGGATCTCGGCGGGGATGCGGTAGATGGAGTGGCCGTCGACGTTGCTGTGGTCGAAGGCCATGTACACGCTGGTGGAGTCGTCCCGGACGACGGCCGTGTAGATGAGGTTGGGCCAGCGCAGCGCGTCCGCCGTGACGTCGAAGCGGTCCTGGAGGTGCCGGACCAGGTCGGCCGGATCGGTGAAGTCGCCGACGTCGGTGCGGTGCAGGGACACGGCATCGGCGTCGAGCGTGAACCGGCGCATCTCGTCGCCGGGTTCGCCGGACCAGCGGAAGCCGCTGCGCAGCGTCTCGTGCCGCAGCGTCCAGCCGCGCAGCGCCTCCTCCAGCGCGTCGAGGTCGGCCCGGCCCGGGATGTCGAACGCGGTGCCCAGCCAGGTCGGCACGAACAGGCCGTTCTCGCGCACGGACCGGGCGGTCCTGATGTGCGACTCCTGGATGTACGCCGGTGGCCGGGAGTCCTCCGGCAGACTGGTCGCCGTCGCGACGGTCGCCGGGCTGAGCGTCCATTCGACGAGGTGCCCGGGCCGGATCTCGCAGCGCTGGATGTCAGTCATTCGCACGGGCGGCTCCATTCGCGGCGGGGGACACACCCAAAAGGGTGGCATCCCGCCCAACGAGGCAACCCTTACTCAGAAACGGTTCGCCGCGATCAGTCGACGGCGATCAGGCGACGGTGATCGAGTCCAGCTTCTCCCGCAGATACACATGCGAGTCGACGGGCTCGTAGGCCACCCGTCCCACCGGTGCCGGGACGGACTCGACGAGCGTTCCGGGCGTGCACTCCCCGAAGTAGACGAGGGACATCAGCTCCTCCGCGGGCGCGTCGGCCGGCGGCGGCAGGACGCGATGGCGCCCGGACCGCCACCGGTCGCCCGTCCAACGGGCCATCAGGTCGCCGATGTTGATCGTGAACGCGTCCGGGTCGTACGGCGCGTCCTCCCAGCCGCCGTCGTCCGTGTAGACCTGCAGGCCGCCCTTGCCCGCCTGCCGGTCGAGGATCGTCACCGTCCCGAAGTCGGTGTGCGGCCCGATCCGGAACTGGCCGGGCGCCGGCTCACCGACGACCTCCGTCCCCGGATACCAGTTGATGTTGAATCCGTACGTCGGATGGTCCATGTGCCGTGAGAAGAAGTCGGGTTCGAGTCCGAGGGCCTCGCCGAGCAGGGAGAGGAGCTGCTTCTCCAGCTCGCCCATGCGCTCCAGGTACTCCTCGCACAGGGGCCGGAGTTCGGGCACCTGCGCCGGCCACACGTTGGGCGCGTACCACTCGGCGTTGACGACCGGGTCGTCGAAGGGCTCGTGGGTCGCGAAGGTCAGCGATTCCTTCAGGTCCGGCGGGGTCTCGGTGCCCTCCGCGTACCCGTTGGCCTCCGCTCCCGGCCCGAGCCAGCCGCGCCCGCCGACCTTGGCCTCGTAGGCCTGCTTGACGTCGACCGGGAGCAGGAAGAAGGTACGGGCCGCCTCCCGGATCCGCGCGCGCAGCGCCGGGTCCACGCCGTGGCCGGTGACCAGGAGGAACCCGGCGCTCTGGAGGGCCTCGTCGACGGTCCGGGCGATCGTGCCGCGCGTCTGCGGGTCGCCTTCGAGCCAGGGCTCGAGGTCGATCGTGGGGATTCGTGGCTCACTCACCGATGTCCTCGTTCCACAGTGCCGGATTGTTCTCGATGAAGTCGCGCATCATCCCGATGCACTCGGGATCGTCCAGGAGCACGATCTCCACGCCGTGCTCGGCCAGCCAGTCGTGCCCGCCATGGAAGGTGACCGCCTCCCCGATCACCACCCGGGAGATCCCGAACTGCCGGACCAGGCCTGAGCAGTACCAGCACGGCGAGAGCGTGGTCACCATGGTCGTTCTGCTGTACGACCGCTGCCGTCCCGCCGCCCGGAAGGCGGCCGTCTCCGCGTGCATGGACGGGTCGCCGTCCTGGACGCGCCGGTTGTGCCCGCGGCCGAGCAGCGTCCCGTCGGCCCCGTACAGCGCGGCGCCGATCGGGATGCCGCCTTCGCCGAGCCCGGTCCGGGCCTCCTCGACGGCGGTGGCAAGCCACGTACGGGCGGTCGCCTGATCCAAGAACTCCATGCCCCCCACTCTCCTGTGGGCGAAACACGAGGGCAACGTGCGGAAAGTACTCTCCCGGCAGCCCGCCCGCGGACGAACTGTCAGCGCCCTGGAGGTCTCCGTGCCCGCACTCACCCTCCGCGAAGTCCTGGCCCTCGACCCCGTCCGCGCCGCAGGGCCCGAGCTGCTCGCCGGGGAGTCCGCCCTGGACCGCCCCGTGCGCTGGGTCCACTCCAGCGAGGTCTACGAGGGCGCCAACTTCCTCGACGGCGGCGAACTCCTCCTCACCAACGGCTTCGGGCTGACGGACGCCGACGAGGAGGTCCGGCGCCGGTACGTCCGCGAGCTGGCCGCCCGCGACGCGGCCGGGCTGGCGGTGGAGGTAGGCCGCTCCCTGCGGCACATGCCGGCCGAAGTGACCGACGAGGCCCGCCGGGTGGGCCTGCCGCTGCTGGCCCTGCACCGGGTGGTGCCCTTCGTACGGATCACGGAGGCGGCGAACCGGGCGATCGTCGCGCGCGGGCTGTCCGGACGGTCGGTGGTACGGCCGTGGGGCGACGACCATACGGCGGCCCTGCTGGCCGACCTCGCGGACCGGGCGGCGCTGAACCAGCCCGAGGTGGAGGCGCGGGCGGCCCTCGCGGGCTTCCACCCCGGGCCGGGCGCCCGGCTGATCGGGGTGTCGGTGCACGGCGCACGCGAGGTCGGCGTCGTCGACCGTGCCGTACGGCTGCTGGGCGGGGCGGGTGTGCTGCGGGCCGCTTTCCCGGGGGACGTACTGGCGCTGCTGGCACTCCCGGGGACGTCGCGCCCTCGCCGCGACCCCGTACGGGCGGTGCAGGAGGCCTTCCGCACGGCCGCCGACCCGGGGCTGACCGTCGCGGTCGGACACGCCGTCGACGCGGGCGCCGGCTGGCTGCGCTGGAGCGACACCCTGCGGGCGGCCCGTACGACGCTGGAGCTGGCGCTGACGGTGCCGCCCGCCGAACCGGCTGTACCCGAGGGGCCGTTGGTGACGTCCTCACGGGCCCTGGCCCTCGAACGCGAGCTGACCCGGGGCGGCGTGGACGCCAACCGGGAGCGGCTCACCGGGATGGTCCAGCACGCGCTGGGGCCGCTGCTGGAATGGGAGGCGGCCCATGCGAGCGACCTTGTGCGCACGCTGGAGGTGCACCTGCGGCACGGCTGCTCGCCCACCCGCACCGCGGCCCTGCTGCACATCGGCCGGCAGTCGCTCTACCAGCGGCTGGAGCGGATCGAGTCGTTGCTCGGGCTGGAGATCGGCGACCCGGATCTGCTGGGGGAGCTGCTGGCGGCGGCGTGTGCGCATCGGGTGGTGCGGGGGACGGGGGCCTCGGCGGCACAGGGGCTACGGGTGGCCTAGGCCCTGGCGGAGTGTGACGCGGCTCGTCCCGTTCGCCTCTACCGGCCGTCTACTGGCCGCCGAGCAGTCCGAGGATCCTGTTGACGGCATCCAGGACCGGCTGCCCCACCGCGCCCACCGTCGCGGCGATACCGGCGACGGCCATCAGGGCGCGGTGCCGGTCCTGCGGCGCGGTGTCGGCGTCGGTCCTGATGGCCGGAAGGGAGTCGTCGATGGCCTGGGCGCTCGCGGCCGGGACCTGGTCGCGCAGCAGCTCGACCAGTCGGCGCAGTTCCTCGACCGCCTCCTGCAGGGCGGGGGACACCGCCGCCGGGTCGGCGGCCGTCACCTGGTTCTTGACGATGCCGGTGTTTCCCATGCCGCCGTACATGTTCACGCTGTCGCCGTAGTAGTTGTTGTCGCCGCTCACGCGTTCGACACCCCCACGTTGCCCGTGCCGCCGTACATGTTGACGTTGTCTCCGAAGTAGTAGTTACGGGGATTGACCATGAGCCGGTCCACCGTGACCTGGAACTCCACCTCGGGGTTCTCGATCGCGTTCACGATCGAGCCCACGAGCTGGTCCAACTGGCGCGGTTCGGCGCTCGTCACCATGGCGATGGACGGGCCGGACGTCTCGACGGCCAGGACGTACTGCGTGGGTGCCGTCAGGACGGCCACGAGTTCCACGACGCTGAAGACCAGCGCGGCCAGCGTGCCCAGCCAGACGAACGTGATGATCGTGCCGGCCGTGCTCTCGCTCGCTATGCCCGTGATGCCGCCGAGGATCGTCAGGGCGAACGCCACCGACAGGATGATCCCCACGCGTTTCAGGAAGAGCAGCGTGGCTTCCTTGCGCCTGGGCGTGAGTGTGTAGGTGTACACCCGCGTGACGTTCTCCAGCGGATACGCGGCCCCGTCGACCCACAGCAGCCGTTTGCCGACCCGAAGGTCGACGGCGGTCACCGACCGCGGTGGAACGGCGGGCGGTGGCGGGATGTCGTGATGTCCGGGTGGTTCGGTTCTGTCCATCGGTCCCCCTGAGGTACGTCACTGTCCGATGGCCATTAACTACTCCGAGCGTCCTCGGGTGCAAGCAGGTATCGGTGGTCAACTGTGTGACGGTTGTGGAGAGTTGGCGTGAGCCTCACCTGACCGGCTGCCTCGCCAGCACCGCGTAGTCCACGAAGCTGCGGCGGTACCGAGTGTGCCGGGTCTCCTGCGTGTGCCTGCGCTGCCACTCCTCGACCTCCGTCGGTGTTCCGCACGGGCCCGACGTGGCGGCGCAGTCCGTCTCGTCGCCCGAGACGCAGTGCGCCTCGTATTCCGGTTCCGCGGACGCGTCCTGGACGATCGAGAAGGGCACGAAACGGAAGATCCGGCGGCCGTCCGAGGCGTCGTGGTGCTCCCTCCGCCGGTGCTGGCGCAGCAGCACGTTCGCGTCCGTCTCCGCGCTGCCGTCGAACTCCGCCCGCGCCTGAGCCCTGCGCACCGCCAGTTCCTCGCACTCCGCACAGCCCGCGACCGGCGCGGGAGGGCGACCGAGGTACTCCAGGTCGGGCGCCGTCACCGATCCGCCGCGTGAGCGTGCGTTGGCCGCCCGCACCCCGGCCGCCAGCTGCTCCTCCCGCGTCGCCGGCCGGATCCGCGCCGGGTCCGCCTCCCACTCCCGGCCTCCGCCGACCGGGCGCAGCATCGCGCGCGGGCCCACTTTGCCCTGGTACTCCCCGACCTTGTCCGTCGCCAGGTCGTAGACCGGCATCCCGGTCTCGAAAGCCGTCGTTTCCATGCTCACTCCGCACATCGCCAACTACTCTGTGTGTACTGAGCGTTGCTCAGGGGAACGCCGGGTCACAACGGCAAACGCGTGTCACTGATCCACTGTCACAAGGGGGAAGCCGTGAGCCGACGCAACGCCGAAGGGGGTACGGGGGCGAGTACGGCGGCCGTGTTCGGCGAGGTGCTGAAGCACTTCCGCGAGGCCGCGGGGCTCATGCAGGCGGGGTTGGCGGCCCTGATCCCGTGCGACCGGTCGCATGTCGCCCGTATCGAGGCGGGTACGCGGGTGCCGCAGGACGCGTTCGCCAAGCAGTGCGACGAACTGCTGGGTACGGGTGGGGTGTTGGTGCGGCTGTGGGGGAGGATCGACTGGTATCCGGAGGTGGAGCATCCGGACTGGTTCGAGCGCAGGGCCGAGATGGATGCGAAGGCCGTGGCCCTTCGGGCGTATCAAAGCCAGGCGATCCCAGGCTTGTTGCAAACGCCCGACTATGCGACCGCGCTGTTCTCCCGACGTCTCACCAACGCCGACGAGGTCGAGGAGCGCGTTCGGGCACGTCTGAGCCGACAGCAGCGCTTCTACGCCGATGGCGGTCCGCTCTATGTCGCCGTGCTGGACGAGAGCTGTCTGCGTCACACGGTGGGGAGCTCAACCGTCATGCGGGACCAGTGCGCGCACCTGTTGGCCGTGGGACGGCTTCCCCACATCCGGATCCAGGTGGTTCCCTCGGACCGCCCTGACATCGACCGCCCCGATGCTTCTCTATCACTGATCGAACTGCCCGACGGGCATCGGTGGGTGTACTCGGAATCGCTGGACAGCGGCCATTTCAACGACAATCCGGCCGTCTACGCGCGGCACAGCCGGGCCTATGATGTGCTCAGGGCCGACGCTCTGTCAGCCCGCGAGTCCGCCGCTCTGATCAGCGACGTGATGGAAGGGTACGAGCATCATGAACAGGCAGGAGCTCAACGCGGCGACCTGGGTCAAGAGCAGCTACAGCGGAGCAAACGGCGGCGACTGCATCGAAATCGCCCCCGATTTCCCCGCCGTCGTCCCCGTCCGTGACAGCAAGACCCCCGACGGCCCGGTCCTCCTGATCCCCCGCACCGCATGGTCGGCGTTCGTGCGGGCCCACTCGTAGGCTCAGGCATCAACCGGCAGCGTCGTAAAGGAGACGGCCGGTACCCACCGTCGGCCGCCGTGTCGGGCGAGGGCTTCCATCAGGTCCGTCCGCTGTCGCTCCGTCATCGGACCGAGGACGCAGATGGGGATTCTCCCGGCCGGACGCACTGTGACCGTGCCCGGCTTGGGATAGATCCATCCTGCCGGTCGCATCATTGTCGGCCGGACGGTGCCGGGCGCGAGGTCGATGTGAACTCCGGTGTACTGATAGGCCGGTGAACCCTGGATCTCCTCGATGGCAACGCGCAGGATCCCGTCCCAGGCGAACTCATGTCTCCCGGCGGCACCGTGGGTCACGATGCCCTGCGGGCCGACGTGCAGTGCCCAGCCGACACTCTTCTTGAGCAGGCTCGCGTGCTGCAGCAGGCCGAATGTTCCCTGGAGTGCCCAGATGAACCGGACGAGTCCGGCGAAGGCGAGCAAGAACCCAATCACTGGGGCGATGATCCACGCGGTCTCACTGCCCCCAGGTCCCACCCGGATGAGTTCCGCAGCGAACGGGAAGTAGGCGATTCCCGCCCCGGCCAACGACAAGCCCACCGCCCAGGCCCAGTCACGGAAGGCATCCGGTTTGCGGGCGTACGTGGACAGCCGCTCCTCGCCGCTCCAGGTCGCGTCGAACCGTCCGGCGGAGCTGGGTAGGCGCTGCGTTTCAACTGCCGTGTCCGCGGGCGGCCGCGGTGGCCGGAACTCGTTTTGCCTGCCCTTGTCCTGGGTGAGCGTCGCCGCCCTGGCGAGCACCGCCCTCATCGCCCCGGCCGCCCTGGCCAGCAGCACCTCGCGGGCCTCGGCGGGGCCCCGGTCGTCGGCGTCGAGGCCGGTCCGGAGACGGTCGAGGCGTTCGAGGACCTGCCGTGCCGACGCGGGGCGTCGCCGGGGGTCACGAGCCAGGAGCTCTGCGACCAGCCCAGTGATCGCAGGCGGCAAGTCCGGCCGGATCGCGGCGAGTTGGGGTGCCTCTTCGTCAAGTTTGCGGCGTATGAGTGCCAATGCGTTGTGCCCGGTGAAGGGCGGCCCGCCGGTGAGCATGGCGAACAGCACACCGCCGAACGCGTACAGGTCCGAACGCTCATCGCCGCGTTCGTTGAGGAACTGCTCGGGCGCGCCGTACTCAGGGGTGCCGGCCGGAGTCAGCTGAGAGGTCCCTGCGACGGTGAACATGGTCTGGACGAAACCCGCGATACCGAAGTCGACGACCTTCACGTGCCCGGCGGAGGTGATCATCACGTTGTGCGGCTTGATGTCGTAGTGGATGACACCGGCCCGATGGGCGGCGACGAGAGCCGCGCAGATCCCGTGGGCGATCTCCACCGCACGGGCGGGCGGCATCGGGCTCCTGTCGCGAATGTGCTCGGTGAGCGTGGCGCCGTCGACCTTCTCCATGACCAGGAACAGCGCGTCCTCGTGAACGCCCCGGTCGTACAGGGCGACGGCGTTGGGATGGTTGACCTGCGCGGCAGCCACCGCTTCCCGTTCGAACCGCAGGGCCAGCTCCGGGGAGGGTTCATCCCCGGGGACCAGCAGCTTGACCGCGACATCGCGGCGCAGGCTGCGGTCTCTTCCGGCCCACACCTCACCCATGCCCCCGCGTCCGAGCCGCTTGATCAGCTCGTACCGGCCCGCTATCAATTCCCCGCGTTCCAACGCCCACCCCCGTTGACTTTGGCATGCATGAGTCAGGATACGGACGGTTCGGCGTTCACGTCGGCTCTCCGCCGACCGACAACCAGATCCGCTCCGGCAGGATCCGCGCCGCCTCGTCGAGGTCGACGTCGTGGATGCCGGAGAGCCGGCGGCGGGCGACCGCGACCACTGGCCCCAGGACCAGGGACTCGATCAGGGGCAGGGGAAGCGGTGCCAACTCGCCGGAGTCGATGCGCGGTTGGACCCATAGAGCGAACGCCGACACCCTGGCCTCCTGGGCGTCGCGCTGCTCCTGGCCACTCTCCATGCTGTGGCGGTCGGCCATGGGGGAGTGCACCAGCCGGGCGGCGTCCGGGTGTTCCCGGATGAAGGCGAGGTAGGTCCGTACGACGGCGTCGATGGCCTCGCGTGTGGTGGGTGCGGCCTGCAGGGCTGTGACCAGCTCGCCCAGGAGTCGGCCCAGCCAGCGGTGCGCGAGTGTGAGGACGAGGCCGTCGATGCTGCCGAAGTGGTGGTACAGGCTGCCCAGACTGACCCCGCTGGCCTTGGTGACGGCGCTGACGGTGAGGCCCTGTTCGCCCGACTCCGCGTAGACGCGCAGCGCGGCGTCGAGGAGGCGGTCGACGGTCGCCTCGCCGCGTTGCTGCTTGGGGGTCATGTGGTTCCGCCGATTCCGGATCGAGAGATCTAGAGTGTTTTTCTAGAAAGTTCTTCCAATCCTACGTCCCAGTGGCCCAGACTTGCCCCTGCGGGACACGAGCGTCTGCCCGGCCGTGGGGGGAGCGGGTGGGCGCTCGTCCACCCGCGACGATCGCGAACGGGAGACGGGGACGACGTGTCAGAGCTGCGCGGAAGTGGCGCCGAGCCGCTTCAGGACGAGGATCCGCGACGGATCGGGGGAATCCCCCTGGTCGGCCGGCTCGGGTCCGGCGGCATGGGACGGGTGTATCTCGGCGTCCACGAAGGGCGTTACGCCGCCGTCAAACAGGTGCTGTCCTCCGTCGTCGCCGAGGACAAGGCCTTCCTGCGCCGCTTCGGACATGAGCTGGACAACCTCGCCCGGCTGCCCGCCGAGGCCACCGCACCCCTGCTCGCCAGCGACCGCACCGCACAGCCGCCGTGGTTCGCCACCGCGTACGTCCCCGGCCTCACTCTGCGCGAGGCGGTCGAGCTGCACGGGGGTTCCCTGCCCGCCGACGCGCTGTGGCTGTTACTGCGGGACGCCGCCTCGGGCCTGGCCGCCGTGCACGCGCTGGACATGGTGCACCGGGACATCAAGCCGTCCAACGTCATGCTGACCCTTGACGGCCTCACTGTCATCGACTTCGGCGTCGCCCAGGCCGCGGAACAGAGCCAGCTGACCCTGTCCGGCATGGTGGTGGGCACGCCCGCCTACATGTCGCCCGAACAGGCTTCGGGGGCCCGGCAGGTGACGGGTGCCGTCGATGTGTTCGCCCTCGGCTCGGTGCTCGCGTACGCGGCATGCGGCCGACCGCCCTTCGGCGACGAGTCGGGGCACGGGGTGCTGTACCGCATCGTGCACGAGGAGCCCGACCTGGACCCGGTGCGCGAACTGGCCCCGGAACTCGCCGACATCGTCGCGGCCTGCCTCGACAAGGACCCCGACGCCCGCCCGACCGCCGCCGATCTCGTCGAACTCGCCGAGGAACACGGGCCGTTCACCGCACCCCTGTGGCCGGAGGCCATCACCGAGCGGCTGTCGGAGCGGGCCGCCTTCGCCGCGACGGTCCCGGAGATCGACGAGCCGTCCGCCCCCGTTGCGACGCTGCCTGCCGCCGAGCCGGAGGCGAAGCCGGAGCCGGAGTCCTCGCCCCGCCGCGAGCCGCGCGAGCGTCGCCGCCGCACCCGGATCCTGTTCGTCGCCATACCCGTCGTGGTCGTGGTGACCGGTACGACCCTCGCGATCCAGCTCCTGCCGAACACCTCCGCACCACAGGACGGGGCCCGTTCCACGCCGTCGGCCACGGCCTCGGCGTCGCTCACCCCCACCCAGTCCCTCTCGGGCACGGCGACCTCGGGGAAGTCGCCGTCATCGGGCAAGGACAAGGGCAAGGGCGAGGACAAAGCCGAGGACAAGGGGACCGGCGGCGAGCAGGCGAACACCGGCACCGGCACGGGTACGAGCGCGCAGGACGGCTCCGGCGGCTCCGACACCTCGGGCGGCTCGGACGGAAGCAGCGGCTCAGGTGGTTCGGGCGGTTCCGGCGGCACGTCGACGGGCGACTCGGGCGAGGACTCCACGGCGGGCAGCTACTTCCACCTGGTGAACGGGGACAACGGCAACTGCCTGACCCTGACGGCCTACGGCAACGGGCTGGTCCACGGGAGCTGCGCGGACAACGCGAACAGCTCCTGGGCCTTCCTGAGCGCGTCGGACGGCTCGTTCAAGGTCGTCAACCAGGGCAGCAGCCAATGCCTGGTCACCCCCGTGTACGGCAACAACGCCTCGGTCGGCTCGTGTGAGGCGTATGGCCAGTCCTCGATGTTCTGGACCAGGGGCTCCGGCGGGACCCTGCGCAGCGCGCAGAGCGGACAGTGCCTCGATCTGGCCTCGGGAAGCAGCGTGACGGCGTACGACTGCGAGTCCGGGAAGGCGTCCCAGCGTTGGACGAAGGAGTAGCCGGGCGCCTCAGAGCCTGTGTCAGGCGGGGCTGCCGGCTCAAGGGGTGACGTGTTACTTCGGCCGCCGCAGCAGCCTCTCCAGGTCCTCTGCCGCCTCCGGGAGCCCGGCAGCCGCGGCCTTCCTGAGCCAGCTCTCGGCCTGAGCGAGGTCCCCGGTGTGCCATGAGCTGACTCCCAGCTCGTGCATGGTGGCGGGATCCCCGGATTCGGCGGCTCTACGACGCCACATTCCCGCCTGTACGCGATTTCCGTCCCGCTCCAGCAACCGGCCCAGCTCCCTCATGGCGTCGGAGCGCCCGGCGCCCGCGGCCTCCCGGTACCAGCGCACCGCGCCCGCGCTGTCACCTACCCGCTCCAGCCGCGTGGCCTCCTTGACCATCGCCTCCGGATCGGAGATGCCCGAGTGCGCCCGGTTCCTGGCCAGTGCGAGACGCCCGACCGTGTGGGTGTTGCGCAGTTCGGGGCGTGGATGTCCTTTGCTGGGCAGGACTCTGGCGAGGTGTTCGTGGATGGTCTGCAGGGTGAGGAATTCCGCGGCGTCGGCGGTACCGTGCTGCAGGAGATCGAGCAGTTCGCCGGTGTAGGCCGTGTGGCGCGCGCCGACAGGCGCACTGGAAGGGCGATTTGCCGGCGAGGACGCCAGAGTGCAGGTGCCGGCCACCTCCAGTTGGCCGGCCACCACCGAGGTGGTGGTGGCCATCGCGCCGATGGCCAGTCCGGAGAAGCAGCAGTCCAGGATGAGAACTCGGCTGTCCGCCCGGGCGTTTGCCAGCGTACGGCGCACCAGACTGAACGGTATTCCCGTCCACGCCACCAGATCCGGTTCGCTGCGGGTTCCGGGCAAGGACAGATACAGCTCGCCGTCCGGGCCGACCAGGCCGTGACCGGCGTAGTAGACGAGCAGGAGGTCCTCGGCCTCTTTGGCGGCGGAGACCAGCCGGGCTCCGACGGATGCGGAGTCAGCGAGGTCGGAGGGCGGCGCCGCCTTGCGCCGCCGTATGCAATGCCTGTCCGGGAGGGCCGTCCCCCATGGGCTGGTGAGCACCTCGGCCAGGTCGTCGATGTTGTGCGTCACGGCGGGCAGATCGGGCAGGCCGGGATCGGCGAACGTGTCGAAACCCAGCAGCACCGCTCGGGAATGCCGCGGGTCGGGCAGGCGCATTCACCGTTCCAGGACGCGTCGCAGCACGGCTTCCACGTCTGCCTCGGGGACGTTGCGCAAGGAGATCTTGACGCTCTGCCCGTCGGGACCGGTCACCTCGATGTCCGCCGACGGGCGGCGATGCCTGATCCACACGGACAGCGAGGCCGCCAGCACGGTGCCCGCTCCCTGGGCTCCGAGGGCCACGATCACGACCTCGGTGATCCCGCCCATGTGGCCGGGGCGCGCCTCGGGTCGCCCGATGGCAGACCGTCCGCGGAACTCGTCCTCACGCGACAGCCAGGCGGCCAGCGCGGTCAGCTCCGCCTGGGCCGTTTCGCCGGTCAGTCGGATGGATGCCTGCATCGTTCTCCCGTTCAGGACATTTGTGGTTCAGACCCCGGGCCCATGCTGTGCTTCCAGTACGGCCTTCATGTCGGTTACGGCGTTGGCCACCCCGGCGTCGACCGCCCGCCGGCACCACTGCTCCCCGGCAGCCACGTCCCCCCGCGTGGCCAGGAGGATCCCGAGCATCGCCATACAGCTGCCGTTGCCGACGGCGGATCCCCTGCGGAACCACATCTCGGCATCCTCCAGCTCGCCGCGATTCATTCGCAGGTTGGCCACCAGGTACATGCCGGATTCGTTCCCCGCCTGGGCGGCTTGCTCGTACCACTGATCGGCTTCGTCCAAGTCCCCCTGCCGCCCCGCCAGCGCCCCCGCTTTGACCATGGCCCAGTCGTTTCCGGTGGCGGCAGACTTCCGGTACCAGTGCAGCGCGTCGGCCAGGGTGCCGCGCTTTTCGAGCAGATAAGCCAGCCGGAGCATCGAACGGTCGATCCTGGCCTCGGCGGCCTCCCGGTACCACTGTTCCGCCTCGGCCAAGTCCCCTCGCTCCTCCAGCAGGGTGCCCAGGAAGTCCATCGCCGTCGGCACCCCCGCCTCGGCTGCCTGCCGGAACCACTGTTCCGCCTCGGCCGGACGCCGCTGCTCCACCAGCAGCAAAGCCAGCATCAGTGCCGAGCGGAGATGTCCGGCCTCGGCCCCTCGCCGGTGCCATTCCTCGGCTTCGGCGGGCCGTCCCTGCTCCTCGAGCAACCCCCCGAGTTCGAGCATCGCGGGGGCGTGCCCGTTGTCGGCGGCCCACCGGAGGAACTTCTCGGCCTCGGCCGACTCGCCACGCTCCCGCAGCAGGGAGGCGAGCAGAGTCAGCAGATCGGCCATGAGCGCGTACCCCTGCTTCTCGGGCACGTCGTCCGCCTTCGCCAGCCTCGCGGCGGCCTCCCGCAGCAGCCGCTCCGCCTCGGCCGAGTCACCGCGCTGGACGGCGAGGCGCGCGAGATCCCTCATCGCATCGCCCTGCGCCAGAAGCTGGCCCGAGCCCGTACAGTCCGCCGCTCTGCGCAGCCACTCCTGCGCTTCGGCCAGGCGGCCGCTCTGCTCCAGCAGAAGCCCACCGCGCCGCATCGAGAAGGCGTCACCACGATCGGCCCCCTTGCGGTACCACTCCTGGGCGCCCGCGAGATCGCCGCGCTCCTCCAGGACGTATCCCACGCTACCCATCGCATGCACGTTCCCCGCGCCGGCGGCCTGACGACTCCAGCGCTCGGCCTCGGCGGACTCCCCGCGCTCCTGCAGCATCCCTCCGAAGCGGAACATGCCCTCGGCATGCCCGGCCTCGGCGGCTCGCCGATACCACCGCTCGGCTTCGGAGCGGTCCTCCCGCTGCTGGAGCAGCCACCCCAGCTGGATCATCGCGTCCGGGTCGCCGCCCTCGGCGGCTTCGCGGTACCGCTGTTCCGCCTGCTCTTCCATCCGTCCCCCGTTCGTTGCGACGGCTCAAAGGCGGCCCTTGGCGAGATCGTGCAGCATGCTCTCCTTCACGGGGGCCATGCCGATGTGCTCGATCAGTCGCTTGGCGGTGCGCTTGTCGGTCGTCGCCAGCGTCCTAGCCATGTTGGCGAACGCCTCGTCCCGTTCGTGATCTGTCCTGATGGTCAGCGCGATGCGTTCGGCTTCACGGGCATTGACGGCGACCAACTGCTCGGCCAGTACGCGCACCGAGAAGTCCCGGCCGTTCTGTACGACTTGGTCCTCGTAGGTGACGGAGTTCGCGATGCGTTCGGCCTCGGCGATGTCGCCCGCGCCGATGGCCACCTGGACGGCGAGGTCGGTCAGAGCGGCTGCCCTCTGCCGCGCGTTCGGGACGGCGCGGGCCATCCGTTCGGCCTGACGTATCTCTTCTCTCAGGCGACGACGTCCGGCCATGGCTTTCCCCCTGAGGCCCAGGCGACTTGAGTGACCGTGTGATGACAGCACGTGGCATGAGTGGCCGCAAGGGTGCGAAGTCCCCGAACGCTGCGCGGTCGCGAGCCCACGCAGGTCCCGGACCTGCGGGCTCGCAACATTCACAAGCTCAACTCATTTGTATTCCGGGCCAGTCAGTGGGAACCGGCTGTCTTCCGGTCCTGCCGACGCCTGCGCAGCAGCCCGTACAGCCCCGCACTCACCACGAACCCGACCAGACACGTGATGTCCCCGAACGCCGGCCACTTCTCCGGGACCCAGCCGACGTACTTCTCCTGGTTGGAGAAGAGCGGCACGGACACCGCGATGCCGATCAACAGGGCGGAGATTCCGGGCCAGTTGGAAAAAGTGCGGTCGCCGAGCCGCTCGGCCGACGCCTCGTGCGGCGTACGGGACTGCAGCCACCGCTCGACCAGCACGATCCCCAGCCACGGTCCGATCCAGTACGCGATCACCAGCAGGAACGCCTCGTACGCGTGCCCCGCGTCCGCGAGTGACGACCACGCCGCCGCCGTACCGGCGAGACCCGCGAGCACCACGATGGCACTGCGGCCGAGCCACGGCGGGAGCTTGAGGCCGAGCGAGGTGACCGACATGGCGGAGGAATAGATGTTCAGGGCGTTCGCGGAGATCGCGCCCAGGATGATGGCCAGGAGGACCGGGTCGCTGAGCCAGCCCGGGAGATGGCCCGTGAAGGCGGCCGTCGGAGTGGCGTCCTGCGGTGCGACGATCGTCGCCGAGGCCGCGCCGATCACCGACACGATCGCGATCGAGACGAAGAGGCCTACGGCCGGGTAGAGCACCGTCTTGAAGCGGTTCGCCGTACGCGGCAGGTAGCGCGAGTAGTCCGACGCGCCCGGGTTCCAGCCCGCCGCGTATCCCCACGCGGCGCTGAACGCCAGCAGGAAGCCGCCGATGCCGCCGCCCGTGCCGCCGCCGCTCAGGTCGGCCTCCTTGAAGGTCCAGACGCCGGCCAGCAGGAAGACGACCGCGAGCGCCGGGAACGCGTACTTCTCGAAGGCGTGCACGAAGTTGTGGCCGATGAAGCCGATCACGATCTCGGCGACGACCACCAGCAAGAGGGAGGGCAGCGGGCGCAGGCCCGTCAGTGTGTTCAGCGCGAAGGCCGCGCTCACGCTGTTCACGGCGAACCAGCCGACACCGGCGACGAGTGCGTTCACCCCCGACGGCAGCAGATTGCCCCGGTAACCGAAGGAGAACCGGCCGATCGCCATCTGCGGGACACCGAACCGCGGCCCGTCCAGCGACAGGATGCCGTGCGTCACCGCCCCCAGCGCCGTGCCCAGCAGCAGCGCCGCCGTCGCCTGCCAGAAGCTCAGGCCGAAGAACAGGACCGAGATCACGCCGATGTAGACGGTCGCGAACTCGATGTTCGGGGAGGCCCACGTCCACAGCAACTGGCGCGGGCTGCCGTGGCGTTCGGCGTCCGGGATGGGTTCGGAGCCCGCCGTCTCGACGGCGATGACCTTGTCGCCGTACTCGGGGGTGATCGTGCCGGCCGGCCCGGCGGGAGCAGTCGTCATGCGAGCCAAGTCTCCGACCAGGACCCGCCCCGGCCCAGGGACGCATTGTCCGCTTCGGACGGCTCAGCGGCGTACAAGCTGTACGGACATGGGCTACTGCCCGTCGTCCTTCTTGTCGTCCTTCTTCTTGTCGTCGTCCTCGTCCAGGGACTTCAGGAACTCGGGGTTGTCGTCGGGGGCGACCCACTGCTGACGCCGGCGGTCCCGCACACCGGACCAGCCGTCGGCGGCCGGGCTGCGCTTCTTGCCCGCGATCAGCCAGGAGATCGAGCCGACCAGCGGAAACACCAGGACGAGGATCGCCCACAGCGGCTTGGGCATGTGGCGGATGTCGTCCTCCTTCGTGCTGATGCAGTCGATGAACGCGTACACGCTCAGCGCCAGTGGCACGAGAAACATCAGCACCCGGAGCATGGGCCCTCTCCAGCGAAACGGTCGTCGGGGCCGGGGGCACGGCCCCCGGGTTCAGGGCCAGGGTAGCCGCTCGGGGATACTTGACCCCATGGCTTACGACGATCTTCGTTCCCTGCTCAGGGCGCTGGAGCGCGAAGGCGACCTCAAGCGCGTCAAGGCTGAGGTCGATCCGTATCTGGAGGTCGGGGAGATCGTCGACCGCGTCCAGAAGTCCGGCGGTCCCGCGCTGCTCTTCGAAAACGTGAAGGGGTCGTCGATGCCCCTCGCGATGAACGTCTTCGGGACCGACCGCCGGCTGCTCAAGGCCCTGGGCCTGAAGTCGTACGGCGACATCTCCGACAAGATCGGCGGGCTGCTCAAGCCCGAGCTGCCGCACGGGTTCGTGGGGGTCCGCGAGGCCTTCGGGAAGCTCGGCGCGATGACGCACGTACCGCCGAAGAAGGTGAAGTCGGACAGCGCGCCGGTGCAGGAGGTCGTGCTGCAGGGCGACGAGGTGGATCTGGACCGTCTCCCGGCCCTGTTCACCTGGCCCAAGGACGGCGGCTCCTTCTTCAACCTGGGGCTCACGCACACCAAGGACCCGGAGAGCGGCGTACGGAATCTGGGCCTGTACCGCCTCCAGCGCCACGACAGGCGCACGATCGGCATGCACTGGCAGATCCACAAGGACAGCCGCAACCACTACCAGGTGGCGGCGAGGCGAGGGGAGCGGCTGCCGGTCGCCATCGCCTTCGGGTGCCCGCCCGCCGTGACCTACGCCTCCACCGCCCCGCTCCCCGGCGACATCGACGAGTACCTGTTCGCGGGATTCGTCGCCGGTAAGCGGATCGAGATGGTGGACTGCAAGACGGTCCCGCTCCAGGTCCCGGCGCAGGCGGAGGTCGTGCTGGAGGGCTGGCTGGAGCCCGGCGAGATGCTGCCGGAAGGCCCCTTCGGCGACCACACCGGCTTCTACACGCCGCAGGAGCCCTTCCCCGCGCTGAAGATCGACTGCGTGACGATGCGCCGTCGACCCCTTCTCCAGTCGATCGTCGTAGGCCGGCCTCCGACGGAGGACGGACCCCTGGGCCGTGCGACGGAACGCTTCTTCCTGCCGCTGCTCAAGATCATCGTCCCGGACATCGTGGACTACCACCTGCCGGAAGCCGGCGGTTTCCACAACTGCGCGATCGTGTCGATCGACAAGAAGTACCCCAAGCACGCGCAGAAGACGATGCACGCGATCTGGGGCGCCCACATGATGTCCCTGACCAAGCTGATCGTGGTCGTCGACTCCGACTGCGACGTCCACGACCTGCACGAGATCGCCTGGCGGGCCCTCGGCAACACCGACTACGCCCGTGACCTCACGGTCGTCGAAGGCCCCGTCGACCACCTCGACCACGCCTCCTACCAGCAGTTCTGGGGCGGCAAGGCGGGGATCGACGCGACGAAGAAGTGGCCCGAAGAGGGCTACACGCGCGACGGTGGCTGGCCCGACATGGTGGAGTCCGACCCGGAGACGGCGGCGAAGGTCGACCGCCGCTGGAAGGAGTACGGCCTGTGAGCAGCGCCTCCGCCGCGATTCCGCAGCCAGGACGCACGAAGGCGTTCCTCCGCCTCGTCATGATCGAGCATTCGGTGTTCGCGCTGCCCTTCGCGTACATCGCCGCCCTCACCGCGATGTACCAGCTGGACAGGAACATCCACTGGGGGCGGCTGCTGCTGGTGACCATCTGCATGGTCGGCCTGCGGACGTTCGCGATGGCCGTGAACCGGATCATCGACCGCGAGATCGACGCACGCAATCCGCGTACGGCGCACCGCGAGCTGGTGACGGGCGCGATGTCGGTCCGCCACGCCTGGACGGGTGCCCTGATCGCCCTGGTGATCTTCCTGGGCTCGGCGGCCCTGCTGAACCCGCTGTGCCTGGCCCTGGCCCCCATCGCGGTGATCCCGATGGTGGTCTACCCCTACGGCAAGCGGTTCACGAACTTCCCCCAGGCCATCCTGGGCCTCGCCCAGGCGATGGGCCCGGTCGGCGGCTGGCTGGCCATCACCGGCACCTGGTCCTGGGACGCGGTGATCCTCGGCCTGGCGGTGGGCATCTGGATCGGCGGCTTCGACCTGATCTACGCCTGCCAGGACGTCGACACCGACCGCGAGACCGGCGTCATGTCGGTCCCGGCCCGCTTCGGCATCCCGGCGGCGATCTGGGGAGCGCGGGTGTGCCATGCGATCACGACGGCCCTGCTCGTCTGGTACGCCCTCGCCACGGACGCGGGCGCCTTCTTCTGGCTGGGCCTGCTGGTCGTGGCCGGCGCGTTCGTGTACGAGCACTCGATCGTCCGCCCGCATGACCTGTCCCGCCTGAACCGGGCGTTCTTCAGCGTCAATGGGTTCATCGGGATTGCCCTGTTCGTGTGTGCGCTGCTTGATCTCTTGGTTCGGGGTCTGACCGTGTAAGTACGGTGCGGCCTACCATCGAGCGCAGGACTCCAGGGAGGCCACCGTGACCGTCTCGGACCTTGACCGCCTGCACTCGCAGCTCAGCCGGTTCGAGGACATGTTCCCCGGCTATCACATGGAGATCGTCGAGGGCAACATCATGACGAGTCCGGTCAAGCCCCACCACGCCAAGACCATCCGCCTCGTCTGGAACGAACTTGAGGCGCAGTTGAGCGCGGAGTGGGACTTCACCAGTGATGTCGCGTTCCCCTTCGACGAGGACAACGAATTCTGCCCCGATCTGGCCGTCATTCCGGCCTCGGAAGCGGCGAAGAACGAAGGTGCGTACTCCCCGGATCTCATCGAGCTGGTCGTCGAAGTTGTCTCCCAGGGCAGCATCCGCCGCGATTACAAGGTCAAGCCTCGTTGGTACGCCTCTCGCGGCATCGCCAACTACCTGATCTTCGACCCGCTGAAGGGCCACTGCGTCACGATGTGGAACCCCGGCCCCCAGGGCTACCGAGGCCGCGACACCATCCCCTACGGCCCCGACCTCACCGTCGACTCCCCGCTCGGCAAGCTGACGGTCCCCACCGCCGGCCTCCCCGTCGACCCTAAAGCCCGCCCCCGGCCCTGAGCGCCGGCCCAGTCGACCGGCGCCGCAGCACGAACGCCGCCGCCACTCCCGCCACCAGCCCCACCAGATGCCCCTGCCAGCTGACGCCGGACTGGGTCGGGGCGAGGCCCGCCAGCATGGAGCCGCCCCAGATCGCCGCCACCAGCAGGCCGACCAGGACGCCGAGCGGGCGGCGCTCGACGAAGCCGGTGACCAGGAGGAAGCCGAAGAGGCCGAAGATCAGGCCGGAGGCGCCCGCGGTGTTGGTGCCGGACGGCGATATCAGCCACACGCCGAGGCCGTCGGCGACGACGATCAGGGCGCAGACGGCGACGAACCGGCGTATGCCGCCGAGGGCGGCCAGGAACCCGAGGACCAGCAGCGGCACGCTGTTCGCGGCGAGGTGGGCGAAGCCGAAGTGGATGAAGGAGGCCGGGACCACGTCCACCAGCTCGGACGGGGTGCGCGGGACGATGCCGAAGCCGTCCAGGGTGTGCCCGCTGATCACGTCGGCCACTTCCAGCAGCCACAGCAGCGCCAGCCAGCCCAGCATCAGCTTGGCGGCCGTCCGCGCACGGTCACCCCGCGACCACTCGCGCTCGGCACCCCACGTACCCGACCCACCCGACGTACCCGCCATGGCAACCCCACCACCCAACTCGTCCCCTCCAGGGAACGCCCGGTCCCCCTTGGTCGGTTCCCACCCCGCGACGCCGGATAGGCTCGGTGTCGTGAACCCAGTCAAGCCAGGAGAGACGCCGCGTGCGCCTTGGATCGTAGGGGTGTCCGGCGCTTCCGGCACCCCATACGCCGCCGCGGTGCTGCGCGCGCTCCTCGCCGCGGGGGAGAGCGTCGACCTGGTCGTCAGCCGGGCGTCGCGGCTCACGCTGCTCGACGAGACGGGCATTTCGTTCCGGGACGGGCACTGGCAGGACGACCTGCGGGAGTGGCTCGCCCGGGGCGCCGACGGCAAGCCCGGCACCTTCGACGCCGACATCGAGGGCGTCCGGTACTGGAACGCCGGCGATCTCGCCGCCGGGCCGTCCTCGGGGTCGTACCCGACGAAGGGCATGCTGATCGTGCCCGCCTCCACCGCGTGCGTAGCCGGTGTCGCGCTGGGCCTGTCCAAGGACCTGTTGCAGCGGTCGGCGAGCGTGACCCTGAAGGAGGGGCGCAAGCTCGTCGTCGCCGTACGGGAGACGCCTCTGGGCGGGCAGACGCTGCGGCACCTGGTGACGCTGGACGACGCGGGGGCAACCGTCGTGCCCGCCTCGCCCGCCTTCTACGCGGGGGCGACCCACATCCAGGACCTGGTCGACTTCGTCGCCGGACGCGTCCTGGACGCGGCGGGCGTCGAGCACCGGCTCTACCGCCGCTGGAAGGGCGAACTCGGCGGCGGCGCACACCCCACCTGAGCGCCACCCGGCAGCATCACGCGACACCAGCAGTACTCAGCACTTCAGGAACTCGTCAGAACTCGTCAAGACCTCTTCAGTGGAAGGCTTCGAATCGCATGGACGCGGTGGACAGGCAGCTCATCCAGGCCCTGAGGGAGAACGGCCGGGCCTCCTACGCGGAGCTGGGACGCCTCGTCGGCCTGTCAGGACCCAGTGTCACCGACCGCATCAACCGGCTGGAGGCGGCCGGCGTCATCACCGGCTACCGCGCCACCGTCGACGCCGCCTCGCTCGGCCTCGGCGTCACCGCCCTGATCGGCATCTCGCTCTCCGACGCCACCGACCACGAGGACGTGGCGAACCGCCTGCGGGACCTGGGCGAGATCGAGGACTGCTGGTTCATCGCGGGCGACGACTCGTACATGCTCAAGGTGCGCGCGGCCGACGTGGACGGGCTGGAGAAGATCATCCGGCGGCTCAGCGGGACCACGGGCGTGTCCCGGACCCGTACGACGATCGTGCTCTCCACGAAGTGGGAGAACCGGGTCGGGGAGCTCCCTGAGGAGGCGTAGGCGCGTAGCGCCGTATGGGGGCACCTCCCGCCCGGAGGGTGGGGAGTACGGTTTACGAAGTCTGTCCAGGAGACCAGGAGAGGTGTGAGCATGGACGTCGGGCTCAAGCGCGAGCTGGAGGAGAAGGTCCGCTCCGGTGAGCGGCTGTCCCGCGAGGACGGCATCGCGCTGTACGAGTCGGACGACCTGGCGTGGCTCGGCGGGCTCGCACACGAGGTGCGCACGCGCAAGAACGGCGACATCGTGCACTTCAACGTCAACCGGCACCTCAACATGACCAACGTCTGTACGGCCTCCTGCGCGTACTGCTCCTTCCAGCGCAAGCCGGGCGAGAAGGACGCGTACACGATGCGCATCGAGGAGGCCGTCAAGCTCGCCAAGGGGATGGAGTCGGAGAACCTCACCGAGCTCCACATCGTCAACGGCCTGCACCCGAACCTGCCGTGGCGCTACTACCCGCGCTCGTTGCGCGAGCTGAAGGCCGCCCTCCCGGACGTCTCGCTGAAGGCCTTCACGGCGACGGAGATCCACCACTTCGAGACGATCTCCGGGCTCTCGGCCTCCGAGATCCTCGACGAACTCATCGACGCGGGGCTGGAGTCGCTGACCGGCGGCGGTGCCGAGATCTTCGACTGGGAGGTCCGCCGGCACATCGTGGACCACAAGACCCACTGGGAGGACTGGTCCCGCATCCACCGCCTGGCGCACGAAAAGGGCCTCAAGACGCCCTGCACCATGCTCTACGGCCACATCGAGGAGCCCCGCCACCGCGTCGACCACGTCCTGCGCCTGCGCGAACTCCAGGACGAGACGAACGGCTTCCAGGTCTTCATCCCGCTGCGCTACCAGCACGACTTCGTCGACGTGAAGGACGGCAAGGTCCGCAACCGCCTGCAGGCCCGCACCCAGATGGCCACCGGCGCCGAGGCCCTGAAGACCTTCGCCGTCTCCCGTCTCCTCTTCGACAACGTCCCGCACGTCAAGGTCTTCTGGGTCATGCACGGCGTCCAGACCGCCCAACTCGCCCTCCAGCACGGCGCCGACGACATGGACGGCTCGGTCGTCGAGTACAAGATCACACACGACGCGGACAACTTCGGCACCCCGAACAAGCTGACCCGCGAGGACCTGCTGGACCTGATCAGGGACGCGGGCTTCCGTCCGGTGGAGCGCAACACGCGGTACGAGATCATCCGGGAGTACGACGGCCCGGACCCGGCGCGGCGGGAGTCGCCGCAGCCGATGCGGGTCTGACGGCCGACTGCGGCTGGTGACGGGGTGTCCCGGAGGGTTACATTCGGCGGAGAAGCGGTCGTTCCACTGCCCGATGGTGATGTCCTGCGCGGTGCGATCGATGACCGGGAGCACCTGAGGATCCGGCGGGAGGACGGCTTCGGCGCCCTTGTCTGGGAGGCGGATCTCGGCGATCTCGGTGAGGATCCGATTCTTCGACACGCCGATTCGCAGACCAGCGACTACGGCTGTCTCCAGTGGGCGGCCACGGACACGCTGGTACTTCTCGGGGACACGACAGCCCTGATCCTCAGTGCCGCGAACGGTGCGGTGACAACCTCCTACGAGCTGAAGCCCGTAGGCAGACCGTCGCTGGAAGTATCGGGTGTCTCCGCTCTGCCGGAGGGCGGTGCCGTCGTGATCGCCAGTGCCAAGAGGGTGTGGGTGATCGGCTCGGATCTGAAGCCGATCGTGTGCGTGGACGCCGATTCTCTCCTGGCATCGTTCCCCAGGGTCGAACACGGCTTCCTCGTTGTCGACGAGTACGACTTCGACGGTGAGGAAGGACGAGTCCGCGCCCGGAGATTTCCCCTCGTTCACGGAGTCGATCAATCGGGCTGAGGGCGCCATCGGATGCCCCTGGGTTGGGACACTCCCGGCAACCGGGGTACCCGTCGGGCATGGTGACCACGAAGGCACCCGAGGACGCCTACACCGCCGAACCCTTCCTTCCGGACCGTGGCGGTCTCCCCGCCCTTCGCCGCGCCGCCGCCGAATGCCGGGGCTGCCCCCTGCACCGGGACGCCACGCAGACCGTCTTCGGTGCCGGAAACGCCCACGCGCGCGTGATGCTCGTCGGCGAGCAGCCCGGCGACCAGGAGGACCGCCAGGGCAAACCGTTCGTGGGCCCCGCCGGCCGCCTCCTGGACCGCGCGTTGGAAGAGGCCGGTATCGACCCCGCCGAGGCCTATGTCACGAACGCCGTCAAGCACTTCAAGTTCACCCGGACCGAACCCCGCAAGCGCCGCATCCACAAGGCACCGACCCTGCGTGAGATGACCGCATGCGGGCCTTGGCTGGCCGCCGAGCTGGCCGTCGTCGAACCCGAGTTGATCGTTGTCCTGGGGGCGACCGCGGGCAAGGCGCTGCTCGGCTCGTCGTTCCGGGTCGGCGAGGTGCGCGGGGCGCTGCTGGAGCGGGAGATCCACGGCCGGCAGGAGAAGCTGGTGGCGACGGTGCATCCGTCGTCGGTACTGCGGGCGCAGGACGACGCGGACCGGAAGGCGGCGTACGAGGGGTTGGTCTCGGATCTGAAGGTGGCGGCACGGGCGCTGTCGTAATGGCTACGATGGTGCAGTGTCCCTTACCTTCACTCTCGACCCCTCCGTCACTCCCGACCTCCGTGACGGCATCCTCGACCTGTGGACGGACGTCACCAACGCGGGCGGCGCCGTCGGCTTCGTGGCGCCGGTGACGCGGGAGGCGATACGGCCGGAGTTGGTCCACCACTTCGCGGCCATGGCGGACGGGCGGATGCGGCTGCTCGCCGGCCACGACGAGGAGGGCCGACTGGCCGCGACCGCGTTCTTCGGCTTCAACACGCACCGCCTCAAGACCCACTGGGCCTGGCTGTACACGGTGATGGTGCACCCCCGGCACCAGGGCAAGGGCTACGGCCGCGACCTTCTCGACGCCGCCGAGCAGGCCGCCCGCACCTTCGACGGCATCGAGGCGATCCAGCTCAGCTGCCGCGGCGGCCTCGGCCTGGAGCGGTTCTACGCCTCCTGCGGCTACAAGGAGGTCGGCCGGATTCCCGGCGCCATCCGCGTCGCGCCGGACGACGACCGCGACGACGTGCTCATGTGGCTGCCACTTGTCTGACCCACTGCAGATGCCTGACCCACTGCAGATGCCTGGCCAACTGCTGACCCCTGACCCGCTGCCGACCCCCCTGCAAGATCGGCTGTCCAGCGTGCTTCACTGGACAGTGGCCCTTTTTGGAATCGGAAGAGTGGATTGAGATGCTCCGCTACACACTGATGCGCCTCGGAATCTTCGTGGGCTGCCTCGTGGTCGTCTGGGGCCTCGTCTACTCGGGTATCGCGCCGCGCGGCCTCGGTGACTCCAACGGCATGTGGATCATCCTGCTCGCCCTGGTGATCTCGGCCCCCATCAGCTTCGTCGTCCTGCGCAAGGAGCGCGACCGCGCCTCCGAGCGGATCGTCCAGAAGGTCGACCGGGTGAAGGCCAACCTGGAGGCCAACCGCAGCCAGGAGGACGACGTGGTCGACGAGGTGGCTCGGGCGCAGGGCCAGGCTTCTTCCCAGGCCTCGTAGGACCGCCGTACCGCCACGTCTCTTCCGGGACCCGGCAGTGATGCCGATGGGTAACTGTGCGGGTCGCCCCCCTTATCTTTGTCCGGATCATGATGTGAGATGACTGGAACCACATCGGGCTGACCGGTGTACCACCAGTAGGACCCGCATCCGACGGGCAACGCAACACAAGGGGGAACCGTGGCACGAGCGCGCGCCAAGCAGGGCGCACGACGCGTGGCCGAGGCCGTCGCATCCGGCACCAATCCGCGGACCGCCGCGCAGGAGGAACTGCAGCGGCAGATCGGCGGACGCGGCACACGGGCGGACGGCGGCGAGGGGCACGACGCGCAGGGCCAGGGCATCGACCCGGCCGACTTCCCGGCCGCCCGGGAACAGGGCGGCTCCACCGCCACCGTCATGCGGCAGAAGACCGTGCCGCTGGACGAGGCCGGGGAGGCGCTCGGCCGTAGCGAGCAGGTGCGCGAGGGCGCCGAGATGGTGCACGCCATCTGCCCGATGGTGATCCCCAAGGGCCGCTCGATCTTCTCCATGCTGCCGGTGCTGACCTTGCTCGTGCTGGGCGCGGTGGGTGCGGGAATCGTGGGGGCGGCCGGTGCCGACGTCCTGACCAACCCGCTGTTCGGCGTGCACTACTGGGTCATCTCGCTGGGCGCCGTCGCCTTCGTGTGGTGGCGCCAGGGCATGGTCATGGTGCCGGACGGCTGCCAGGCGATGATCACCCGGTTCGGCAAGCTGGAGAAGATCGTCGGACCGGGCCGCGTCGTGCTGCTGAGCCCGTGGAAGCGGGTGTCGTACATCGTCAACACCACGATCGAGTACCCGTTCAACGCGCCGGTGCGCGAGGCGCCGACCAAGGGTGGCGTGAAGGCGTCGATCGACCTGTTCATCCAGTTCCGGATCAGCGACCCCACCGAGTTCGTCTACACGCTGGGCGCGGTGCGCGGCTTCGAGGAGAAGCTGAGCAACGCGGTGAGCGAGACCATCCGCAGCCTCATCTACGAGCAGGAGGCCGCCGGGATCTACGACATGGTCGGCGAGGACACCGGCCGCCTGCTGGAGCAGCTCAACCAGCAGTTCCGCCCGGCCGTCGAGCTGACCAACGCCAACATCACCCACGCCGAACCCTCCGACCAGCGCTACCGCATGGACCTGGCGGCGCCCGAGATGGTGCGGGTGGCCAAGGAGGCGTACACGCACGAGTACGCGCTCCAGCTCCGCAAGGAGCAGGACGAGGGTGACCTCACCCGGGAACTCGCCTCCAGCCTGGAGACGCTCTCCGCGATCCAGGCCGACATCGCCCAGTACCAGGCGCAGATGGACACCGCCGTGGAGCGCGAGACCAACCGTGCCGAGGCGCTCGCCCGGCAGCGCTACGTCCAGGCCGAGTCGGAGGCGAAGGCGAACGCGGCCCTCTTGGAGGCGCAGGCCCTCGACATCCGCGCGGTGACCGCCGCGGAGGCGCCGGAGATCCTGGAGTACCGCTACCAGCAGCAGGTGCTGGACACGCTGGAGCAGGTCGCCGACCATCTGCCGCGGCTGGTGCGCATCGGCGGCACGGCGGACGCGGGGATCGACTTCCTGGAGCTGGCCCGCGAGTTGATCGGCGAGCGCGGCACGGAGCTGTTCACCGAGGAGGACACGGCCGCCGTGCGGGCGCGTCTCACCGAGGTGTCCGAGCGGATCGCCGCGCGCGAGGCGGAGATCGGCGCGCTGCTGGCCGCCGACCGGCCCACGGTGCCGCAGGCACCCGACCAGCCCGACCAGCCCGACCGGCCCGAATCGGCCGACAGCGCCGACAGCGCCGACGTCTCCGAGGAGGCCGCCCAGTGAGCACCGCCCGTTCCTCCCACCGCCGGTCGGTCATCTCCGAGAAGGTCGCCCCCTGGAGCGACATCGCGCGACTGCTGCGCGGCGGCGAGGCCGACACTCTGATCCCGGTCATCATCCCCCGCCACCGGCGCCGCCTGTGGTGGATGCTGCCGCTGTGGCTCGGTGTCTATGCCCTGTTCATGGGCGTGATGCTGACGCTGGGCGCCGCGGACTCCGAGTCGACCGCCGGGGACCTCGCCTACGACACCCTCGCCACCCTCTCCTTCGTCGGCGGCGTCGTCCTGCTGCTGATCGGCGCGCTGTGGTGGTGGCGCTCCTCGATCGTCGAGATCGAGCAGGGCACGAACGGCGTGCTGACCCGTTACGGCGCCGTCGTCCGCACCCTGGACGCCGGCCGTCACTACCTGTGGCACCCGTGGTCCCGGGTCGACTTCGTCGTCGACGTGGCCACCGAGATCCCGTACTCCGCGCCGGTGATGGCCTGCCCGACACAGGAGAACGTGCCGCTGCGCTCGATCGAGTTCTTCCTGAAGTTCCGCATCACCGACGCCGTGCTGTTCGTCCGCACCATCGGCGCGGGCAACTTCGACCTGGTGCTCTCCAGCGCCGTACAGGACGCGATCCGGCAGCGGGCGCGGAGGATGCGCACCGAGCGGGCGTACGACCTGCGCGGCTCGGACGTGGCCGACATGCAGGAGCTGCTCAACCGCCAGCTGTCCGGCTACGGCGTGCGCATCACCGGCTCCAACATCCCGGACGTGCAGCTGCCGGCGCAGTACCAGCAGCACCTGGCCACCCGGGAGCGGGTCGCCAAGGAGCGCACGGCGTACGACCAGGAGTGGGGGCTCATTCGCAAGCGCCGCATCGACCAGCTGGGCATGGACATCGAGCGTGCCAAGAAGGTGCGGGACGCCCGGATCGTCGAGGTCAGGGCGGCGCTGAACCGGGCCCGCGAAGAGGTCGCCCAGCTGCTCGAGCAGCAGGAGACCAACGCCCAGCGCGTGCGGTTCGAGATCGAGACGCGGGGCCGCAGCGGTCTGATCGCCGCCGAGAACGAGGCCCGCGCCCAGCGTGCCCTCGCCACGGCCTACCGCGACAACCGCGCCGTCCTGCAGTACGAACTCGCCCGGCGCCGCCTGGAGGTGGGCGCGAAGCTCGTCGGCAAGGCCCCGCAGCCGGTGGTCGTACGGACCGACGGCACGAGCGTCGACACCTCGGCCCTGTCCACTCTCCTCACCGCGCAGCTGCTGCCCCGGCTGACGGCCCTGCCGTCGGCCGACGGGCGGCAGTGGGCCCAGCAGTTGGCGCGGTTCGAGGACGACGGAAGCGGCGAGCAGTAGGTCAGCGTGGTTGCGGGCCGGGTGGGATCGCCCTCCCGGCCCGTACGCTAAACGGCATGGGTGCCGTGAAGACCAAGCGGATGCCGCGCGCCGTCCGCGAGCAGCAGATGCTGGACGCCGCCGTGCGGACCTTCGGCCAGCGGGGGTACATGGCCGCGTCGATGGACGAGATAGCCGAACTCGCGGGCGTCTCCAAGCCGCTCGTGTACCTGTACCTCAACTCGAAGGAAGACCTCTTCACCGCCTGCATCCGGCGCGAGGCGGCCGCGCTCACCGAGGCCGTCCGCGCGGGCGTCCGGCGCGACGCGCCCGCCGACCGCCAACTCTGGGAAGGTCTGGGCGCGTTCTTCACGCACACCGCGCAGAACCCGGACGGCTGGTCCGTGCTGCACCTCCAGGCCCGCACCCACGGTGAGCCGTTCGCCGCCGAGGTCGCCGCGATGCGCGCGGAGATCGTCGCGTTCGTGACGCAGCTGATCCTCGCCGCGGCCCGGGAGGCCCATCGCGACCCCGACCTCCCCGAGAGCGAGGTCGCCGGCCTGGCCGAAGCCCTGGTCGGCGCCGCCGAGTCGCTCGCCGCCTGGGCCAACGCGACCCCGGGTGTGACGGCGAGACAGGCGGCTGCCACCTTGATGAACTTCGCGTGGGCGGGCCTCGGCAACCTCATGGATGGCCGGCCCTGGTCACCGCCGGACGCCCCTCACGAGGTCAGCGGATAAACCTCCCCGGCCAGGTGGACGCGATCCCCGCCGCCGCCCCGCAGCTCGAACCGCCCGCCCTCCGCGGCGTACGTCACCGTCCCCGGCAGCAGCACCGGCGCCTTGAACTCCGCCCGTGCCAGCACCGCCTCCGGTGTGCCGTGCGCGGCGAGGCAGCGGGCCACCGTCCACATGCCGTGCGCGATGGCCCGGGGGAAGCCGAACAGTCGGGCGGTGAGCGGGTGGAGGTGGATGGGGTTGCGGTCGCCGGAAGCGGCACCGTAACGCCGCCCGACGTCGGCGGCGAGCCGCCATTGGGCGACGGCGGGCAGCGGCTTGTGCTCCGGTGCGTCCTTCACGGGCGGTGCCGCCGTCGTACGGCCGTCGGTGCGATGCCGGGCCAGATAGGTGCTCCTGGACTCCCACACCACCTGCCCGCCCGACCGCACCGAGGTGACCACGCCGACCTCCGTGCCCCGCCGATGCGGCGCCAACTCGTCCACGTGCACGGCGAGTTCGTACTCCCCGGTGGCCGTCACTGCCGTGTGCCGGGTGATCTCGATCGACGTATGGACGAGTCCGAGCAGCGGCAGCGGAAAGTCCCGGCCGCTCATCAGCCGCATGGCGAGCGGGAAACCCAGCACATGCGGATACGTCAGCGGCAGCGAGTCGTCGCCGGTCGGGAAGCCGCACACCCGCTCGTATGCGGCCAGCCGCGCCAAGTCGATGCGCACACCGGGAAGTTCGAGCCGGGTGCGCGGGTAGTCGGCGTCCGGGCGGGGCCGCTTGAAGGGGGACAGGAGCGCGCCCCGCGCGAGGAGGGGGCCGAGTGCCGGGATGCTGGTCAGCGTGGTCTGCATCAGGCCCCCAGCAGGCTCTGGCCGCAGACCCGGACGACCTGGCCGTTCACCGCGCCCGACGCCGGGTCGGCCAGCCAGGCGGTCGTCTCGGCGACATCGACCGGCAGCCCCCCTTGCGTGAGGGAGTTCATACGGCGGCCGGCCTCACGGATGAAGAGGGGAATCGCGGCGGTCATCTTCGTCTCGATGAAGCCGGGCGCGACCGCGTTGACCGTCACCCCGTGCTCGGCGAGCGCGCGCGGCGCGAGGGCGCGGACCAGACCGACGATCCCCGCCTTGCTCGCCCCGTAGTTCGTCTGTCCGGCGTTCCCCGCCAGCCCCGCGATCGACGCCGTCGCCACGATCCGGCCGCCCTGCCTCAGCGTCCCGCTCTCCAGCAACGCGTCGGTCGTGCGCAGCACGCTCGCGAGGTTGACGTCGAGCACCGAACTCCAGCGCTCGGCAGGCATGTTGACCAGGCGCCGGTCGCGGGTGATGCCGGCGTTGTGGACCAGGACGTCCAGCCCGTCCGGCAGCGCCGCCGCGATCCGCTCGCCCGCGTCGGGGGCGGTGATGTCGAGCGTGAGGGCGGTGCCGCCGAGCCGGTCGGCCACACGCCGGGCGTCCTGTTCGGCCTGCGGCACGTCGAGTACGACGACCCGGGCACCGTCCCGGGCCAGCGTCCCGGCGACCGCCTCACCGATGCCGCGCGCGCCGCCGGTGACGAGGGCGGTGCGGCCGGTGAGGGGGCGGTCGGGGCCGGCGGGCGCCCCGCTCTCGTCGTAGGCACCGGTCTCGATCACCTGGCCGCTGACGTACGCCGACTTGGGGGAGAGCAGGAAACGCAGGGTCGACTCGGCGGCGCGCGCGTCCGTCAGCCGTACGAGATTCACCGTGCGGCCCCGCCCGATCTCCTTGCCGAGCGAGCGCGTGAAGCCCTCCAGGGCCTGCTGGGCGGCCGCCTGGTGGTGGTCGGCCGGATCGAGGGGTGCGCCGAGCACGACGATCCGGCCGCTCTCTGCGACCGACCGTACGGCGGGGTGGAGGGCCGCGTGCACCTCGGCGAGCGCCTCGACGTCCCGAACCCCTGTGGCGTCCAGGAGGACGGCGGCGGGCTTCTCGGCGGTGCCCGTCAGAGGTTTCTCCGCGGAACCCGTCAGGGCGAGGCCCGTATCGGCCAGGTCGAGGTGCGACTTGCCGGCGGTGAGGAGGAGCCGGTCGCCCTGCAACTCGGGCCGCTCCGGTGACCAGCGTTTCAGTGCGGCGGGTTGTGGCAACCCCAGACGGCGAGTGAGGAAGCGGCCCGGTGCTGTGCCGGTGAAGGTCAGATAGCGGTCGGCCATGTAAGTCCCACTCCCCGTGCGCTCCGTACTGACTCCAAAGTAAGGTTACCCGAGGTAAGGCTTGGTAGACGTGAGGAGCGAGCGAGGAGTGGGCGGCGAGGACGGGCTGCTGATGGCGCCGGCGTATGCGGTCCCGCGCATGCTGGAACGGGCCGAACTCACTCTCCCCGACTTCGACTTCGTCGAGATCCACGAGGCTTTCGCATCCCAGGTGCTGGACGCGCTGGCGGCATGGGAGAAGCGGGGGCTCGGCCCCGTGGACCGCGCCCGGCTGAACGTGGCGGGCTCGTCCCTGGCCACCGGCCATCCCTTCGCGGCGACCGGCGCGCGGATCGTGGCGATGCTGGCCAAGTCGCCGGCGGAGCAGGGCGGTTCGGGTCGCGGACTGGTCTCCGTCTGTGCGGCCGGCGGGCAGGGCGTGACGGCCGTCCTGGAGCGAAGGTAAGGAGAAGGTGAGACGAAGCTGAGGGGCCCTCACATAACCCCCGACGTTGCACATACCCGGCCCCGTACCACCCCCGAACCCGCACAACCCCCACACGCGGGACCCGTACGATCGCCTGCCTAACCAGCGGTAACCCTTTCCGCAGGCCTCGGCAGGTGAACGCCACGGTGCGCGAGGCACGTACGTCATGCAGCAAGCAGTTTCTTCGCTGCACGCCCGCCGCAGGAGCCGCCCGTGTCCACCCCGCTTCCCTCCTTCGCCCCCTCGGCCGCCTTCGACGACGCTCCCGGGCCCACCCTGGTACAGCCCGAGACACGGCGACTGGACGGCGTCGTACGGGAGGCGTACGTACCGCCGTTCGCGCCGCCCGTGACCCACGGGACGCTCGCGGACCTGCCCTTCGACAACGCGGGCGCGACTCCGGACGCGGTGGTCCTCAGCCGTAAGGACGAGAACGGGCAGTGGGCGGACGTGACGGCGGCCGAGTTCGCCGAGCAGGTGCAGGCGGTGGCCAAGGGGCTCATCGCCGAAGGGCTGATGCCCGGGGACCGGATCGCCGTCATGGCGCGTACGCGCTACGAGTGGACGCTCCTCGACTTCGGCGCGTGGGCGGCCGGCCTGGTGACGGTCCCCGTCTACCCCACGTCCTCCGCCTTCCAGACCCGCTGGATCCTCCAGGACTCGGGCGCGGTGGCCCTGGTCACCGAGACCGCCGCCCAGGCGGCCGCCCTCGGCCCCGAACTCGACCGCGTGCCCGATCTGCGCCACATGTGGGTGATGGAAAAAGGCCACGTGGAGCGGCTGGCGGAGCTGGGCGCGCAGCAGCCGGACGGCGAAGTGGGCGTACGGCGCGGAATGCTGGTGCCGGACACGCTGGCGACGCTCGTCTACACCTCGGGCACGACGGGCCGCCCCAAGGGCTGCGCGTTGACGCACGGCAATTTCTTCGCCGAGGTGGACAACGCGATCGAACTCCTCTACCCGATCTTCAAGGCGAGGACGAGCGAGGAGGCGTCGGTGTTGCTGTTCCTGCCGATGTCGCACGTCTTCGGCCGCATGGTGGCGGTGGCCTGCATCCGGGCCAGGGTCCGCCTCGGTCACGCCCCGAGCCTGAAGGCGGAGGACCTGCTGCCGGACCTGGCGGCCTTCCGCCCCACCTGTCTGCTGACGATCCCCTACATGCTGGAGAAGGTCTTCAACAGCGCCCGCGCCAAGGCCGAGACGGGCGGCCGCGTGTCGTCCTTCGACCGCGCGGCATCGGTGGCCGAGCGCTACGGCGAGGCGATGGAGGCCCGGCAGGCGGGGACGGGCGGCGGCCCGAACGCGGCGCTCAGGACGGCCCGCGCCTTCTACGACCCCCTGGTCTACCGCCGTATCCGCAACGCCATGGGCGGCCGCGTGAAGTACGCGATCTGCGGCGGCTCACCGCTCGGCCGCCGGCTGGCCGCCTTCTACGCCGGCGCGGGCATCGAGATATACGAGGGCTACGGTCTGACGGAGACGACGGGCGCATCGACAGTGACCCCGCCCCTGAAGCCCCGCCTGGGCACGGTGGGTTGGCCCCTGCCCGGCACCCGGATCCGCATCGCCGCGGACGGCGAGATCCTCATCGCCGGCGACCAGGTGCTGCGCGGCTACTGGGACCCGGCGGCGGGCGGCGTGGTCCCGGCCGCGGCGGACGGCTGGCTGGCCACCGGAGACATCGGCGCCTTGGACGACGAGGGCTACCTCACGATCACCGGCCGCAAGAAGGAACTGCTGATCACGGCGGGCGGCAAGAGCGTGGCCCCGGCGCCCCTGGAGAACTGGCTCCGCTCGCACCCCCTGATCTCGCAGTGCATCGTCCTGGGCGACCGCCGCCCCTACGTCTCCGCACTGATCACCCTGGACATGGACGGCGTCACCCACTGGCGCCGGATGAACGGCAAGCACCCCGTCCCCGCCGAACTGCTGGTGAACGACGACGAGTTGAGGGCGATCCTGCAACGCGCGGTGGACGAGGCCAACAAGCTGGTCTCCCGCCCGGAGTCCATCCGCCGCTTCGCGATCCTGTCGACGGACTTCACCGAGATGGACGGCCATCTGACGCCGTCGATGAAGCTGCGGCGCGAGGCGGTCCTGCGGGACTTCGCGGCGGAGGTGGAGGGCCTGTACGCCCACTAGCGTGTGAGGCACATCACTTTGCGGGGTGGAACTCGGCGGCGGGTGTCAGCGAACAGCAGGAGACCATGACACCCGGTCTTCGAGGGATACGACATGAACCACAGAGGTAGGACGTGACGCTCTTGCCGAGCGCGGGTGCCGCCTTCGCCCATGCAGCGGACGCGATCGGCGGCTCCGACGGCTCGGTCATCGAACGGTCCTGGGAGACCCCCGACGCGTTCGCCGTGATCTTCGACCGCCACGCCGACGACATCCACCGCTACATCGCACGACGTCTGGGCTCCGACATCGCCGACGACCTGATGGCGGAGACGTTCGTGATCGCCTTTCAGCGGCGCCGGCGCTACGACCTGTCGTACGCCCACGCCCGGCCCTGGCTGTACGGCATAGCCACCAACCTGATCCGCCGTCACCGCAGAGAGGAAGCCCGCCGGCTGCGGGCCCTGTCACGCATGGCGGCCTTGCCTCAGGGCCGGGAGGACAGCGGTCCCGAGGACGCGGTCACCGACAAGCTCGGCGCCGGGGGGACCGACGGTGCGTTGGCCGGCGCTCTCGCCGAACTGCCCGCCCGCTACCGGGACGTGCTGTTGGTCACCGCCTGCGGAGAGCTCGACTACGAGGAGGCCGCGCGGGCCCTGGGCATACCCGTCGGCACGGTGCGCTCCCGCCTGCACAGAGCCCGCACCAGGCTGCGACGGGCACTGGGCGGACCGGAACGCACCCCCTCGACCGCGCCTCAGAAGGAGACTGACCATGGATGACCTGACGATGGTGCGCGAATGGGGCACCGGCACCGCCCCGAACGGGCCCTCCGACCAGGCCCGCGCCGCCGCCCGGGCTCGCCTGCAGACCGCCATGGACGAGGAGTCCCGCAGCGTCGCCACCCGTGGCCGTGAGCTGAGCCGACGCCTCGTCTTCCGGGCCGGCCTCGCGGGCATGACCGCGGCGGCGGTGGGCGTCGCGGTCGTCGTGGCACGGGGCGACGAGGACGAGGACACGCCTCGTTTGAGCACGGTCAGCGCGACGGAGGTGCTGCGCAGGGCCGCCGAGCGGTCACGCGCCCAGGGCAGCGATCTGCCCGTGCCGCGCAATGACCAGTACTTCTACACCAAGACCTACATCAGGCGGACGCCCCTGAAGGGCGGCAAGACCAGAACGTGGACCGACGAGAGCTGGATGTCGGTGGACGGCTCCAAGCCCTCCCTGCGTGAGGAGTACGGCAAGGTCCACCACGACCCTCCGCTCGGCGAGCACGAGGTGCGTTGGCCGCCCACCGTCTACTCCAAGCTCCAGAAGATGCCGACGGACCCCGACAAGCTCCTGGAGCAGTTCAAGATCGGCCAAAAGGGCTCACCCGAGGCGGACAGGAACGCGTTCTTCGAGGGATGCATGCTGATGATGGGGCCGCGGGTGATGCCCCCCGGTCTGCAGGCCGCCGCGTTCGAGGCGCTGTCGAAGCTCCCCCGGATCCGCCTGGACTACGACGACGTGGATGTCGTCGGCCGCAGCGCCGTCGGCGTCTCGTATCCCGAGCTGGACTGGACCTTCCTCTTCGATCGCCGGACGTACGACTACTTGGGCCTGCGCACCAAGGGCAGCGTTCCGAAGAAGGTGGGCAAGGACGACTGGGTGCAGACCGGCTGGTACTGGGAGACCAGGACCCTGCAGGACCTCCAGGTGGTCGACCGCATCGGACAGCACGCCTGAGCCCGCTTGCCGCGCAGGCCGCCTCCCGGCTCCGGCTCAGCCCGAGTGGTTCGCCGTCTTCAGCGCCCTCTCCAACAGCCGGTCGGCCAGGTTGGTGAAGGCGGTGCTCAGGGCCTTGTCCGTGGTCCGCTGGGCATAGGACTGGAAGACCAGGGCGGCCGTGGCCTGGACAGCCGGGGAGACGCGCTGCGGAGCGAGGAGGAGCTGCTGCTGGAGCTGCACGGGCACGGGCCACTTCTTCGGCCAGGGCATCTTCGGCGGTTCGGGACAGATGTCGTCCCCGACCTCCTTCACCACGTCGGCGGGCTTGCGCCCCGCCAGGCTGGCGGCGATCGTCGCCTCCGCCACCGAGACGGCCATGGCACGGACGGCCGGCCACAGACCGTCCCGGGGCGGAAGCGGCTGCGGGTTCAGACGCGCCCCGTCCGCGGCCGCCGAACGGAAGTCGATGTCGACGCCGGGGTCGTGAATGGGGTGGGGCGGCACCGGCGGCACGCTGATGGGGTTGGGCGGGACCGGCGGCTCGACGATCTCCCAGAGCCGGGGGTCGAGATGGGCCAGCATCTCCATGACCTCGATGGTCAGCGCCGCACGGGAGGCGGTTGCCATGGGGCTTCCTTCCTTGAGTTCGGGTGACAGTGCGGCGACCGTAGAACGGGTGGGTACGGCTGTTCGGGCATTGACCTGATCGAGGGCGCGGCAGCGCGGGACGGCGAGGCGACAGTAAACGGTTGTCGTCTCGTTACGACATCCGCTTGACGTGACATGCTCCCGCCGCGTTGGCTACCGCCACCGGGTAGCAACGCCGCTCGTCCGCTCGGAAGGCCCCAGAAGTGAATGCACGTACCCCGCACATATCAGCCGTACGCCGTATAGGCATGGTTGTCGCCGCATCCGCCTCGGCGCTCTCGCTCACCGCGTGCGGCGTCGTCGACGGCCTTGGGGGCGGTGACAGCTCCGCGTCCCCCAAGAAGGGCGACGACATCACGGTGGGTCTCCTCCTGCCCGACAAGGACACGGCGCGCTTCGAGAAGTTCGACTACCCACTCATCAAGAGAGAAGTCGCCTCGCTCACCAACGACAAGGGCAAGGTCGTCTACGCCAACGCCGAGGCGAGCGTGGACAAGCAGAGTCAGCAGTTCCAGCAGATGATCGACGACCAGGTGGACGTGATCCTGGTGGACGCGCTGGACTCGAAGGCCATCGCATCGGACGTGCAGAAGGCCAAGGACGCGGGCATTCCGGTCATCGCCTACGACCGGCTCGCGGAGGGACCGATCGACGCGTACGTCTCCCACGACAACGAGCTCGTCGGCGAGGTGCAGGGCCGCGCGCTCCTCGGGGAACTCGGTTCGAAGGCGGCGTCCAGCAAGGTCGTCATGATGAACGGCGACCCCGGCGACCCGAACACGGCCCGGTTCAAGGAGGGCGCGCTCGGCGAGCTGGAGGGCGAGGTCGACATCGTGAAGCGGTACGACACCGCCAAGTGGGCGCCCGAGGCTGCCAAGAAGAACATGGAGAGCGCGATCGCGTCCGTCGGGCTGAACGACATCGCCGCCGTCTACTCGGCGAACGACGGTATGGCGGGGGCGGTCATCGAGGCGCTGAAGGATGCGGGCGCCACCAAGATTCCGCCGGTGACCGGGCAGGACGCGAACCTGGACGCGATCCAGCGGATCGTTGCCGGCGAGCAGTACATGACCGTGTACAAGCCGTTCCTGACGGAGGCGGTCAACGCCGCGGAAATGGCCGTGTACAAGATCCAGGGGCGCGCGCTCCAGTTCGACGCGCTGACCCAGGACTCGGTCGACAGCCCCACGCAGGACGACATTCCGGCGCAGCTGGTGTCGGTGGTCGCCGTCACGAAGGACAACATCAAGGAGACCGTGGTCCGGGACGGCGTCTACACCGTCAAGCAGATCTGCACCGCGGAGTACGCCGCGGACTGCGCGGCGATCGGCCTGAAATAGTCGCTTCGGCGGTCAGCCCCGCGCGGCCCGGCGGTGACGCTCCACCAGGTCCGCGAACGCCCGGGCCGGCGGGCTGAGCGCGTCCCAGCGGCGTACGGCCCAGCCGACGGGCAGGGGGCGCAGGGCGGGCAGGGGGATCAGGCGTAGATCGCGGTTGCCGTCGATGTCGCTGTCACCCTCGCTGTCGCTGTCGCTGTCGCTGTCGCTGTCGCCGGGGACGGGCAGCCCGGGCAGCGCGGGGACCACCGCCCGCCCGACCCCCAGCTCGGCCAGCAGCAGCGCCGTGTCCCAGTCGGCGACGCTCGTGTCGTACGCGAACCGGACGCCCAACTCGGCGCAGGCGGTGTCCAGATGCGCGGCCGAGGCGGAGTTCGGCGGCAGCCGGATCAGCCGTACGTCCCGGAGGTCGGCGTCGACATCGACGTACGGCCGCTCGGCGAGCGGATCGCCGGCCCGTACCGCTAGGGCCCTGTCGTCAAATTCCCGTCTGCCCGGAGGGCGGGCGACGGGAATTTGACGACAGGGCCCAGCACCCACGGCAGCTCCACCACCGGCCGCTGCTCGATGCCGCGCACCGGCGGGCCGAGGGTGATCCAGGCCAGGTCCAGGGTGCCGTCGGCCAGCGCGTCGAAGCTGCCCCGGCCCGAACTCACCGTGCGGAACTCCAGGTTGACCTTGGGATGCCGCCGCCGGTACGCGACGACCGCCTCCGACATGAAATGCCGTACGGTCGTCGCCCCCGTCGCCACGCGCACGAGCCCGCTCTCCCCGTCGACGAGGTCCCGCAGCTGCCGTACCGCCAGATCCAGCCCGGAGATCCCCTCGGCGGCGGCCGCCTCCAGCACCCGCCCCGCCTGCGTCGGTACGACCCCCCGAGGCTGCCGCTCCAGCAACGCGACCCCGGTCTCCCGCTCCAGCCGCTTCACATGCTGACTCACCGCCGACTGCGTGCACCCCAGCTCCCGAGCCACCGAACTGAGGCTCCCGGCCCGGCACACGGCCACGAACACGCGCAGATCATCGAGGGTCATGACCTCCAAGTTAATGCTTGGGTCCAGCGACAAATCCCAAGGATTGACTGGCCTTTGACCGATGTACGACGATCCTGAGCGGGCCCGGGCGGCAACCCGCTCCCCACCCGCGCCGGAGTCCGGACCGGTGCGGGGGAGGGAGCGGGTGCCGACTCAGGACGACCGCAAGCGCCGAAAGGACGGCACGTGTCGACTCCCACCGCTCAAGCAGAGTCCCTGCTGGAGGCTCTCGGCGCCGAGACCGTCCCGCACCCGGGCGGCACTCTCCTCGCCCACCTGCGCCGGGTACAGTCCCGCCTCGCTCTCTGGAACGCCCGACCGGCGCTTCAGCTCGCCGGTCTCTGCCATGCGTTCTACGGCACCGACGGCTTCCCGACGGCCCTGCTGCCCCTCGACCGCCGCAGCGAACTGCAGGGGATCATCGGTGCGGAGGCGGAGTCGATCGTGTACTTCTACGGTGCCTGCGACCGCAAGGTCACCTATCCGACCCTCGCGGACCAGGGCTCCGACGTGCGCGACCGCTTCACAGGCCGCTCCCACACGCCGGACACCCGCCTGCGCCGCGACTTCGCCGAACTCACCGCCGCCAACGAACTCGACCTCACCGACCACGATCCCGTCTTCCGCGAGCGCTACGGCGCCGACCTGTTCGCCCTGTTCCAACGCTTCCGGACGTTGTTGAGCCAGGCGGCCTGGAAGGACTGCCTGACCCTTGACTTCACAGGGCGGGCGCGCCACATTCGCATTTCTGACACATCGTCAGAGTGGGCGGGCGGGCCAGGGGGGAGCGGCAATCATGACCACTGCATTCACGACCACTGACGGGAACCCCTCGCGAAGACACGTACTCGCCGCAGGAGCCGTAGGCACGGCCGCGGCCCTCGGCGTTGCGGGAGCGGCTCAACAGAGCGCCCACGCCGCCGACTTACCCCTCCTCGGCACGTACGACGTCGTGGTCATCGGCTCGGGCGCAGCCGGCATGACCGCCGCCCTGACCGCCGCCAAGCAGGGCCTGAGCTGCGTGGTGCTGGAGAAGGCGCCCACGTTCGGCGGGTCCGCCGCCCGGTCCGGCGCCGGGATCTGGATTCCCAACAACTCGGTGCTCCTGGCCGCCGGCGTCCCGGACACGCCCGCGAAGGCGGCCACCTACCTCGCGGCCGTGGTCGGGCCGGACGTTCCCGTCGAACGGCAGCGGGCCTTCCTCGCCCACGGCCCGGCGATGCTCTCCTTCGTCATGGCCAACAGCCCTCTGCGCTTCCGCTGGATGGAGGGGTACAGCGACTACTATCCCGAGCTGCCCGGCGGCCTGGCGAACGGCCGCTCCATCGAGCCCGACCAACTGGACGGCAACCTGCTGGGCGCCGAACTGGCTCATCTGAACCCGCCGTACATGGACGTGCCGACCGGCATGGTCGTCTTCAGCGCGGACTACAAGTGGCTGGCCCTGGCCGCGGTGAACGCCAAGGGGGCCGCCGTGGCAGCGCAGTGCCTGGCGCGCGGTACGGCGGCGGCCCTGCGGGGCGAGAAGCCGCTGACCATGGGGCAGTCGCTGGCGGCCGGCCTGCGCCTCGGGCTGCGGTCGGCCGGAGTGCCGGTGTGGCTCGACACGCCGCTCACCGACCTGTACGTCGAGAGCGGGGCTGTGGCCGGAGCGGTCGTCACGCGGGACGGCAGCCCTGCCCTGGTCCGCGCCCGCCGGGGCGTGATCGTCGGCTCGGGCGGCTTCGAGCACAACGCGGCGATGCGCGAGCGCTACCAGCGCCGGCCCATCGGCACGGACTGGACGGTGGGCGCGAAGGAGAACACCGGCGACGGCATCCGGGCGGGCGCACGGCTCGGCGCCGCACTCGGCCTCATGGACGACGCCTGGTGGGGCCCGGCGATCCCGCTCCCCGGCCAGCCGTACTTCTGCCTGGCCGAACGCACCCTCCCCGGCAGCCTGTTGATCAATGCGGCCGGGGCTCGGTTCGTCAACGAAGCCGCCCCTTACAGTGATGTCGTCCACACCATGTACGACGTCCACGACACGAGCCCCGCCATCCCGTCCTGGCTGATCGTCGACCAGAACTACCGCAACCGCTACCTCTTCAAGGACGTCCTCCCGGCCCTGCCCTTCCCCGCCGACTGGTACGACTCGGGCGCCGCGCACAAGGCCTGGACCCTGGACGCGCTCGCCACCTCGATCGGCGTCCCGGCGACGGCCCTGCGCACCACGGTGGACCGCTTCAACTCCCAGGCGCTGCGCGGCGAGGACCCCGACTTCCACCGGGGCGACAGCGCCTACGACCACTACTACACGGACCCGTCGGTCCTCCCCGACTCCTGCTTGGCCCCGCTCTGGCTGCCTCCCTACTACGCCTTCCGGATCGTCCCGGGCGATCTCGGCACGAAGGGCGGCCTCCTCACGGACGCCCGCGCCCGTGTCCTGCGGGAGGACGGTTCGGTGATCCGGGGCCTGTACGCCGCCGGCAACGCGAGCGCGGCGGTCATGGGCCACAGTTACGCGGGCGCGGGCTCGACGATCGGTCCGGCGATGACGTTCGGGTACATCGCGGCGAGGGACATCGCCGGGAGCCTCTAGGCGGGGGGCGGGCGAGGGTCAGGCGGGCTTGCGGGCGATCAGGAACGCCTGGGGGGACGTCTCGTCGAGTGCCGGGTCCGGTTCGCGGACCGTGCGGGAGAAGAGGGCGAAGCCGGCCGCCGTCAACAGGTCGGCGATGTGTTCCGGGCGGCGGCGCTGGAAGGTGAGCGAGACCGGGTGACCGAAGGGCCGGTCGTGGTGGCGGTGCTGGTCGCCGGCCTGGAAGGCGACGAGCAGGGGCGCGCCGGGCGCCAGCACGCGATGGAACTCGGCGAAGAGAGCCGGGAGTTGATCCACCGGGGTGTGGATGGAGGAGTAGAAGGAAAGGGCGCCGGCCAGCGAGCCGTCCGGGACGTCCAGCTCCAGCATCGAACCCTGCTCGAACCGCAGTCCCGGGTTCTCGCGCCGGGCGATGGCGAGCATCGACTCCGACAGGTCGAGCCCGAACACGTTCAGCCCCAGCGCAGCGAGGCGGGCGGTCGTCCGACCGGGACCACACCCCAGGTCGGCCACCGGGCCGTCCCCCTTGACGAGTTCAGCGAACACACCCAGCACGGCCCGCTCCAAGGGCCGGTTCGCGAGCTCCTCCTGGAAGAGGTCCGCGTAGTCCTCGGCGATGGCGTCGTAGAAGGTGCGGGTGGTGGTGAGGAAGTCGGCTTCGGTCATGGCCGGGACCTTAGCGAAGCCAGTGTCGTCGAAGACCGTCATCCCGAGGACGAGGCCGATGCCCGCGCCGAGGGAGATTCATGCCACCCCCATCGCCCGCAGCACGGCGGTAGCCCCCGCCGCCCCCAGCACCACCACCGGGAACGGCGCCCGCCGCCACGCCAGTACGCCGCCCACCAGCACCCCGGTCGGCCGTGCCCACCCCGCGAAGCCGCCGCCCTCGGTCAGTGCGCCCGTGGCCAGCAGGGCGACCAGCAGGACGATCGCGCTCGCCGAGAGCAACTCCTGCACTCGCGGCGAGAGTTCGAGGCGTCCGTGGAGCAGCGGCCCGGCCAGCCGGAAGGCGTACGTCCCGACCGCCAGCGTCAGGATCATGGCCACCGTCGCGCTCATGCCGTACGCCTTCCGCCGCCGCGTCCGTAGAGGGCGAGTCCCGCCAGCGCCAGCAGCACCGGCACCCCCGCCGGGACGGCCGGTGTCACCGTGAGCGCCAGTCCCGCGCCGAGCAGCGCGGACCGTCGGACCGCCGGGTCCTCGCGCAGGGCGGGCAGTACCAGGGCGACGAGGACGGCGGGGAAGGCCGCGTCCAGGCCGTAGGTGCCGGTGTCGCCCAGCGCGCCGCCGGCCAGACCCCCGGCCAGGACACCGAGGTTCCACACCGTGAACAGGCCGAGCCCGGAGATCCAGAAGGCCGCCCGCCGCCGTGCCGGATCCGGCTGGGCGAGGGCGAAGGCCACCGTCTCGTCGGTGACCAGGTGGGCGCCGAGGAGACGGGCGGGGCGGCCTTGGCCGATGACGTCCGCCACGGCCAGACTGAAGGCCGCGGTGCGCGTGTTGAGCAGCAGCCCGGTGGCCGCCGCCGCGAACGGCCCGCCCCCGGCCAGCAGCACACCGACCGCGCTGAACTGCGCCGATCCCGCGTACACCACCAGCGACATCAGTACCGGCACCCACACCGGCAGCCCACCGGCCACCGAGATCGCGCCGAAGGAGACGCCGACGACGCCGCTCGCCAGCCAGACGAGTGCGCTGTCGCGCACCAGAGGTGCCATCAGGGGTGCCATCATCGGTGTTCGGAGTAGCGAACGCATGTTTTCCAGAATGAACACCAGCCGGTCGTTCGTCAAGGCGAACGAACGTACCGGCAGAGCGAACGACGGGAAGTGAACCGCATGACCGAGCCCCTCACTTGGATCGCCGCCTCGCTGCGGCGAGAGCGCACCCGGGCCGGGCTGTCACTGTCCGAGCTGGCCAAGCGGGCCGGGATCGCGAAGTCCACGCTGTCCCAGCTGGAGGCGGGCAGCGGGAATCCCAGCGTGGAGACACTGTGGGCGCTGGGAGTGGCGTTGGGGGTGCCGTTCAGCGTGCTGGTGGAACCGCCGGCTCCGGCGGTGCAGGTGATCCGGGCCGGCGAGGGGCCCACGGTCGCGTCCGAGCGGGCGGACTACGTGGCCACGCTGCTCTCCGCCAGTCCGCCCGGCGCCCGGCGGGACATCTACCACCTGCGCGCGGAGCCGGGCCCCGCCCGGGAGTCGGAGCCGCACATTCCGGGGTCCGTGGAGCATCTGATCGTCAGCACGGGGCGGGTGAAGGCGGGGCCCCGGGGCGAAGAGGTCGATCTGGGGCCCGGCGACTACATGTCGTATCGCGGAGATGTGCCGCACTCGTACGAGGCGCTGGCGCCCGGGACGACGTTCGTGCTGGTCATGCAGCACGTGTAAGGCGGCACGCATAAGGCAGGAGCCCCTGCACCGGATGGCGAGGGGCTCCTTGGGTACTGCTATCAGACGTCTTCAGAGGGGCATCCCTCGGATCAGACGGGGGTGACGTTCTCCGCCTGCGGGCCCTTCGGGCCCTGGGTCACGTCGAAGGAGACCTGCTGGTTCTCCTCCAGCGAACGGAAGCCGCTCGCGTTGATCGCGGAGTAGTGAACGAAGACGTCGGGGCCGCCGCCTTCCTGGGCGATGAAGCCAAAGCCCTTTTCGGCGTTGAACCACTTCACGGTTCCGGTAGCCATAAGCCCTCCTTGGGCCCAAAGGGTTGCCCTGCTCCAGAACCCTGCAAGTGTGAAAACAAGATGCCGCACATCTGCATACGTCTGAAAACGACTAGAGCCCGCGGTCACATGCTCCGCAGGCTCTGTACTGCAAGGGAAACCAAACTGCAACTTGCGGCGAGCCTAGCACGCAGGCAGCCGAAAGCAATAGAGGTCAAGATCACGTCACTCGGACGTTTGAGGGTCGCGTGTCGGGGTTGACGAGAGGCGCGAAAACCTGGGCCGACCCTGAAGCCTGCACCGTACCTCATAGGGTCTAGCCTCGCGATGTGGACAATTCTCGCACCCGGCCTCGCGTGGGCCACATCCAGTTCCTCAACTGCCTGCCCCTGTACTGGGGGCTCGCGAGAACGGGCACGCTCCTCGACTTCGAGCTGACCAAGGACACCCCGGAGAAGCTCAGCGAGCAGCTGGTCGGGGGAGACCTCGACATCGGGCCGATCACCCTCGTCGAGTTCCTGCGCAACGCCGACGACCTGGTCGCCTTCCCGGACATCGCCGTCGGCTGCGACGGCCCGGTGATGTCCTGCGTGATCGTCTCCCAGGTCCCGCTGGACGAGCTCGACGGCGCCCGCGTCGCCCTCGGCTCCACCTCGCGCACGTCGGTCCGCCTGGCCCAGCTCCTGCTCGCCGAGCGCTACGGCGTACGGCCCGACTACTACACGTGCCCGCCCGACCTCAGCCTGATGATGCAGGAGGCGGAGGCGGCCGTACTCATCGGGGACGCGGCACTGCGGGCCAACCTGCTCGACGGCCCGCGCTACGGCCTGGAGGTGCACGACCTCGGCGCGCTCTGGAAGGAGTGGACCGGCCTGCCCTTCGTCTTCGCGGTCTGGGCGGCCCGCCGGGACTACCTGGAGCGCGAGCCGGTCATCACCCGCAAGGTCCACGAGGCCTTCCTGGCCTCCCGCAACCTCTCCCTGGAGGAGGTCGGCAAGGTCGCCGAGCAGGCGGCCCGCTGGGAGGCCTTCGACGAGCGGATCCTGGAGCGGTACTTCACGACCCTCGACTTCCGTTTCGGCGGTCCGCAGCTGGAAGCGGTCGCGGAGTTCGCGCGGCGGGTGGGGCCGACGACGGGATTTCCGGCGGACGTGAAGGTGGAACTGCTCCAGCCGTAAAGGTTCAGCCGTAAAGGTTCAGCCACAAAGGTTCAGCCATAAAGGGCGGGTGCTTCCGCACCGGGCTGCCGGTTCCGCACCAACCCGCCGCCGGTTGCGCACTAACCTGCTGGGGAGTTCTACGGGGGAGGGGTGGACGCCATGCAGCCACTCGGAGTCGACGAGCCGGCCGCCGTCGGGCCGTACCGGCTGCTCGGCCGGCTCGGCTCCGGCGGGATGGGACGGGTGTATCTGGGCCGCAGCCCCAGCGGTCGTACGGTCGCCGTGAAGATCGTGCATCCGCACTTCGCCCTCGACGAGGAGTTCCGGGCGCGCTTCCGCCGGGAGGTGGACGCGGCGCGCCGGGTGGGCGGTGCCTGGACGGCGCCCGTGCTGGACGCGGATCCCGAGGCCGCGGTGCCGTGGGTGGCCACGGCGTATGCGGCGGGCCCGTCGCTGACGACGGCGGTGACGGACTCCGGTGGCCCGATGCCGGCGCACACCGTGCGCGTGCTGGGGGCCGGGCTGGCCGAGGCGCTGGCGGCGGTGCACGAGCTGGGGCTGGTGCACCGGGACGTGAAGCCGTCGAACGTGCTGCTGACACTGGACGGCCCCCTGCTGATCGACTTCGGCATCGCGCGGGCCACGGACGGCACGGCGTCCCTGACGTCGACCGGCGTCTCCATCGGCTCGCCCGGCTACATGTCGCCCGAGCAGATCCTGGGCAAGGGGATCACGGGGGCCGCGGACGTCTTCTCCCTGGGCGCGGTGCTGGCGTACGCGGCGACCGGGGAGCCGCCGTTTCGCGGGGACTCGTCGGCGGCACTGCTGTACAAGGTCGTGCACGAGGAGCCCGAACTCGACTCCCTGGACGGTGAGTTGCGGGAACTGGTGGAGGCCTGCCTGGCCAAGGAGCCGGGCGCGCGGCCCACGCCGGGGGAGGTGGCGCGGCGACTGGCTCCGGACGGGGCGGCTCGGCTCGTGTCGGGCGGGTGGCTGCCAGGGGCGCTGGTCGAGCAGGTCAGTCGTAGTGCCGTGCAGCTGCTGAATCTGGAGACGGGGCAGGACGTTCTGTCGGGGCCGGTCGGATTCGACCGGCAGACGGCAGGCGGGGAGTTCGGGCCGCCGCCGGTGATGCCGGTGGCGGCTTCGGCGCCGGTGCCCGCAGCTCCGGCCGACGCGCCCGTCATCGTGCCCGAACCGCGCGACGCCCGGCCTCCCCACGACACCGCCCCGGCATCCGACCACCATCCCGGCAAGCTCTCCCTGTCCGTCGCGGCGGCCTCGACGCCGGGGGAGGGAGGCCGCGGGCGGAGACTGAGCTGCACCGTGGCGCTCGCGGTGGCGGGGGCGTTGGCCGCGGTGACCGTCGGGTCGGTGTTCGTCTTCGAGCTGCTGCCGGGCGGGGACCAGGACACCAACGCGGGTTCCGATGCCGCCTCGTCTCGGTCGCCTGGCGCGGGCGGCGACACCTCGTTCGAGGGTTCCGTGCCTGTCCGCTACCTCGGCACCTGGGAGGGCCGGGCCACCGCGCTGGAAGGCGCGCTGCCGGCGGGCACGTACCGGCTCACCGTGCACAACGCCGGCGTGGGCGAGGAGTTGGGCACCCTCCGGCAGACGGACCTGCTCGGCCTCGTCTGCAACGACGTACTGACCCTGAAGAAGGCGACGGCGAAGGAGCTCGTCGTGACGTCCGTGGGCCGGAAGACCAACCACAACGGCTGCAATCCGAAACCGCACACCGTCCGCATCACGCCGGCGGGCGACGACCTGGTGTACCGCTCGGAGAGCGACGCGGAGGGCAATCCCGAGGCGCGGTTGTCGAAGGTCAAGTAGCGGCGGGGACCCTCTACTGTGTCTGCTCACGCGAGCATGACGACGGGGAAGGCCCACCATGGAGACACTGCAGCCCGACGATCCGCGGGAGTTGGGCAGCTACCGGCTGCTGCGCAGACTCGGTGCCGGCGGCATGGGGCGGGTGTACCTGGCCCGTTCTCCCGGAGGCCGTACCGTCGCCGTGAAGGTGATCCGCCCGGATCTGGCGGCGGACGCCGACTTCCGGAGCCGTTTCCGGCACGAGGCCGACATAGCCAAGGCGGTCTCCGGCCGTTACACCGCCCCCGTCGTGGACGCCGACCCGGACGCCGCGCTGCCGTGGCTGGCGACGTCGTACGTGCTCGGTCCCGACCTCACCGATGTGGTCACCGCGCACGGGGCGCTACCGGAGCGCACGGTCCGCGCCCTGGCCGCGGGACTCGCCGCCGCCCTCCAGGAGGTCCACGCCGCGGGCCTGATCCACCGTGACCTCAAGCCCTCGAACGTCCTGCTGGCCGCCGACGGCCCGCGTGTCATCGACTTCGGCATCGCGCGTGCGGTGGACGGAAACCGTATGACGCAGACGGGAGTTGTGGTCGGTTCGCCTGGCTACATGCCGCCGGAGCAGGCGCTGGGGCAGGACGTGGGGCCTGCCGGTGACGTCTTCTCGCTGGGCGCGGTACTGGCCTTCGCCGCGACCGGGCGCAGCGCCTTCGGTGACGGTGCCGCCTCGCACGCGGCGCTGCTGTACCAGGTCGTGCACGGGGAGCCGGACCTGACGGATGTACCGCCGTCCCTGCTCGGACTGGTCCGTGCCTGTCTGATGAAGGACCCGGCGCAGCGGCCGGCTCCCGCCGAGATCGTCGCGGCACTGGCGCCAGAGGGCGTCGAAGGGGTGCTGAGCGACTGGCTGCCGTCGGCGGTGGCGTCCACCATCGCCACACATGCCGCGGGGATCCTGGACCTGGAGGCACCACAGCAGCAGCCTCAGCAGCCGGCCGCGTCCTTCGGGCCGGCGCCGACGATCCCGTCGGGATACGGCACCCCTCCCGGCGGCAGCCCCGCGCCGGGATACGGCTACCCGCCCGCTCCCGGCACCCCGCAACCCGGCACGGTCCAACTGGGCTCCCCCCAGGCCGGTTCCACCGCCGCCCCGTCCCGGCGCCGCGCCCTCGGGCTCGCGCTCGGCGGTGCGGCGGCGGTCGCGGCGGTGGGTGGGGGCACGGCGTGGTGGCTCGGAAGGGACTCCGGCACGTCCGACACGTCCGACGCGTCAACGGGCGCGGACGGCGAGGGCGGTTCGGCCCAGCCCGCCGCGGAGAACTTCTCGACCCCGCCGGCCGGAGTCGCGCCCCAGCCGCTGTGGCGCAAGACGGTCGCGGAGGACAGCACCAACCCCGCCGTACCGCTGCTCGTCCACAACGGCCTGCTCCTGGTCAGCGGCGACCCGCTGGTGGCGTACGACGTGAAGACGGGCAAGGCCCGCTGGTCCAAGCCGGAGATCTGCCGCCCCGGCGCCCCGCTGCTCTTCCGCGGCGGCAAAGTGTTCCTGTCCGACGGCGACTACGACGGCGTACTCGTCGCCCACGACGTGCGGACCGGCAAGGAGGCCTGGCGCAGCCGGCTCGGCAAGCAGCTGTCCGTCGAGGACACGCTCGCCATCGACGACAGGAACGTGTACGTCACGGCCTCCGACTACGGCGACTCCAAGAGCGCCACCGACTACCGCACGGCGGTCGCCGCGATCAGCCACACCACCGGCAAGAAGGTGTGGGTGCAGAAGCGCGACTGGGGCACCGACGACTACGACGTGGAGGGCACCGCATCCGGCAAGTACCTCGTCTACACCGACTCCAAGAAGAACCTCACGGTCCGGGACACCGCCACCGGCGGACAGCTGTGGACCAAGAAGATCGGCGACGACTGGAGCTGGCGTCCGACGGTCGCGGCCGGCCTGGTCTTCCTGCCGGGCAACAGGCTCACCGCCGTGGACGCGGACACGGGCGCCATCGTCTGGACGCTGTCCCCCAACGGCCGCCGCGGCTTCAAGAGCCCGACCGTCCTCGACGGCGTGCTCTACGCGAGCGACTACGACGACGGTGTCTGGGCCGTGAACGTGAAGACCGGCAAGCGGATCTGGCTCTGCGACGAACTCGACGTCGAGGGCCCGGAGACGTTCCTGAAGGCGGGCGCCACCCTCTACGGTGCCACCGGCTCGCTGGACGGCGGCGTGGTCGCCCTCCAGGCCAGGACCGGCAAGCTGCGCTGGACCTTCACCGTCAGCGAGGACCACGGTGACCCATGGCAGATCGCCCTGGCCGGCAACCGCCTGATGGTGACGAACGGCCCGGCGATCTACGCGCTGCCGGCCGTTTGATGAGCACCGCCCTGCTGGTCCTCGTCGCCGCGCTCTGGGGCGCGGTGGCGGGGGCGTTGCTGCCGCGGGCCGCCTATCGGTTCTCCGCTCCGGAGGACGAGGAGTGGCGGGAGCGGTGTCCGGGCGGGCATCCGATCGGGGGGTGGATCGGGCGGGCGCGGTGCGGGCAGTGCGGGACCGGTACGCCGTACGGCCCCGGCGCCCCGATGCTCGCCACCGTCACCGCCCTCGTCTGCGCCGCCCTCGCCGCCGCCACGGACACCCGGCCCGAGCTGGTCGTCTGGCTGCTGTTGGCGCCCGTCGGCGTACTGCTCACAGTCGTCGACTTCCGGGTACGGCGGCTGCCGAACCCGCTGACCCTCCCGCTCGCGGGCGCCGCGCTCGCGCTGCTCGGCCTGGTCGCCCTCGTCCCCGAGCACGCCGGTGACTGGCCCACCGCCCTGTGGGCCGCGCTCGCGCTCGGCGCCGGCTACTACGTGCTGTACCTCGTCAACCCCGGCGGCATGGGCTTCGGCGATGTGAAGCTGGCGCTCGGGGCGGGGGCGGCGCTGGGCTGGTACGGCTGGTCGACGGTCATGCTCGGCACCTTCGCCGGGTTCCTGTCCGGCGCGCTCTACGGCTGGGCGCTCGTGATCCTGCGCAGGGCCGGGCGCAAGTCGGCGATCCCGTTCGGGCCGTTCCTGATCGGCGGGGCGTTCGTGGGGCTGCTGATCGGGGCGTACGCGGCGTGACCGGCGGCGTGGGCGCGGCCTGAGGTCGGTCGTCCAAAACGCCTGGCGTAGGCTGGTTCGGTCCGTCCAACCCCTTGACGAAAGGGACGTCCCGGTGACCGAGAAGGCCGACCTCACGTCGTTCGATGTCACAGCCGTCCTCGACCGTGCCGCAGCGGGCGGACGCATCACCCCGGAGGAAGCGCTCGTCCTCTACCGCGACGCCCCGCTGCACGCGCTGGGCGCCGCCGCCGACGCCGTACGCCGCCGCAAGTACGCGGGCACCGAGCACATCGCGACGTACATCATCGAGCGCAACATCAACTACACGAACGTGTGCGTCACGGCGTGCAAGTTCTGCGCCTTCTACGCGGCCCCCAAGGACCAGGCCAAGGGCTGGACCCGCGACCTGGACGACATCCTGCGGCGTTGCGCTGAGACGGTGGAGCTGGGCGGCACCCAGATCATGTTCCAGGGCGGCCACCACCCGGACTACGGCGTGGAGTACTACGAGAAGCACTTCGCCGCCATCAAGAAGGAGTTCCCGCAGCTCGTCATCCACAGCCTGGGGGCGAGCGAGGTCGAGCACATGGCCCGGATCTCCGGTGTGTCGGTCGAGGAGGCCATCACCCGGATCCACGAGGCCGGCCTCGACTCCTTCGCGGGCGCCGGCGCCGAGCTGCTGCCCGCGCGGCCGCGCAAGGCCATCGCCCCGCTGAAGGAGAGCGGCGAGCGCTGGCTGGAGATCATGGAGGCGGCGCACAACCTCGGTGTCGAGTCGACGTCGACGATGCTCATGGGCACGGGCGAGACCAACGCCGAGCGGATCGAGCACCTGCGGATGATCCGTGACGTCCAGGACCGGACGGGTGGCTTCCGGGCCTTCATCCCGTACACCTACCAGCCCGAGAACAACCACCTCAAGGGCCGTACGCAGGCCACGATCTTCGAGTACCTGCGGATGATCGCCATCGCGCGGCTGTTCATGGACAACATCCAGCACATCCAGGGCTCCTGGCTGACCACCGGCAAGGAGATCGGCCAGCTGTCGCTGCACTACGGCGCCGACGACCTCGGCTCGATCATGCTGGAGGAGAACGTCGTCTCCTCGGCCGGCGCCAAGCACCGCTCCAACCGGCTGGAGATCATCGACCTGATCCGCAAGGCGGGGCGGGTGCCGGCGCAGCGGACGACGACGTACGAGCACATCGTGGTGCACGACGACCCGGCGAACGACCCCGTCGACGAGCGGGTCGCGTCCCACATCTCGTCCACCGCCATCGCGGGCGGTACGGCGCATCCCGAACTGAAGATCCTCGCCTCCAACTGACCTGCCTGTGCTGACGATTCACGCCGACTCCCGGGGCCACGCGCTCGTCGTCAAGGGCGAGTGGATCGCCGACGCGGGGCCGTTGGCGGAACTGGTCGCGGCCCATCCGCGGGCGCGGGTGCGTCAGTGGCCCGGCATCCTCACGCCCGGATTCGTGAACTTGTACGGCACGGAACTGCTCGAGGAGACGTACCACCCCGATCCGCGCGAGGCCGACGAGCTGGGCACCGAGCCGCTGACGGGGGACGCGCTGGCGGCACTCTCCATGGACGATGCCCGCTGGGGCGCGAGCGCCCGGCGCGGGGTGCAGCGGATGCTGGCGCACGGCACGGTCGCGGCGGCCTGCGAGTCGATGCACAACCGCGCGGTGCGCGACGCCGTGCACCGTTCCGGCCTGGGGGTCGTGGGCCGGCTCGGACGGCCCGGCGGAGCGGCGTCCCTCGATCCGTACGCCTGCGGGATGCCGGCGGAGTTCGCGCCCCCGAGGGAGCAGGGGTCCGCCGCGAGGTTCGCCGTGTTCGACGTACCAGACGAGACGGAACTGGCCGAGCGCGGCGCGGCCACGTGCGTGGCGACCGTCGTCGCCGGGCGACTGGTGTACCGACGGCGCTGAGGCGCGCCCTTCAGGGGCTCCGCCGCGTGGGCGCGATCAACCACAGCGCGCCGCTGATCGACGTCTTCACCGTCTACTCGATGATCTTCGTCGACTTCACGGCGGCCCTGCTGGCTTGGCTGGCGGTCCTCGGCGTGCAGCCGCTGTGCGCGGCGTACGCCTTCCGCCTGGACCGGGAGAAGTACCGCTACCTGCTGATGATGCCGCTCCAGCAACTCGCCAACCGCCAGATGATGTACCTGGTCCTCATCCACTCCTGACGCCGGCGGGGGAGCTGATGGGAGCGCACAGCAGGGTGGCGGTGCAGGCTACTCCGCCGACGGTCGGCGTACGTGACCGTTACTTCGACACCCAAAGCCCCTGGAGCGGCCCGCGCCGAAGGTCGTGAGAAGCCGGATGCGCCGCTCCTGCCGCCCTTCTGGTTCTGGGGCCTTTTCGTGGCCCTTGCGATGCTGGTCCACGGGTGGATGCCGGGCCGGCAGATCGTCTACTGGATCGTGCCGCTGGGCGACCCGCCGGGCAACGCGTGGGGCCGGCAGGCCTGGGAGATCCTCTGGTACCTGCGCACGTACCTCTGGTTCGTCCTGTTGCCCCCTGCTGCTGCGGGTGTTCCGCCTGGCCCCGGTGGCGGTGCTGCTGCTCTCGCTGGGCCCGATCCTCGTCCTCCACTTCGCATGGGAGCCCCCGGACAACCGCTTCGGCAGCGCGCTCACCGACCTGGCCACGTTCCTCTTCTGCTGGATCCTCGGCTTCGCGCACCGCGACGGCGTCCTGCGGCGGCTGAAGCCGTTCGCCGTCGCCGCCCTGTCTCTCGTGGCGATCGCGTACGGCGGCTGGTACGCCTTCACGCGCCGCACGGACCGCCTCGTCACCGTCTTCAACGCGCGCGCGGTCACGATCTACCTCTGGCACGAGATCGCCCTCATCCTCGCCGTCCCGCTGATCGACCAGTTCTGGAACGTGCCCGTGTTCGAGAAGTACCTGCCGCTGGAGAGCCAGTGGTTCATGTTCGGCATCGGCTGGATCCTGATCGCGCTGTTCGTCCTGCTCTGCGGCTGGGTGGAGGACGTGGCCGGGAAGAAGAAGCCCAGGCTCGTTCCGTGAGGGCCTCGGCTGCTTCCGTGCGGGCTGCTGCAAGAATGAGCACGTGACCCGCGCTTCCCTGAACAAGCAGCCGCACGAAGTCGCCTCGATGTTCGACGACGTGGCGGAACGGTACGACCTGACCAACGACGTGCTGTCGCTCGGCCAGGACCGCGTGTGGCGCAAGGAGGTGGCGAAGGCGGTCGACGCCCGCCCCGCGCAGAAGGTCCTCGACCTGGCGGCCGGCACGGCCACCTCGTCCCTGCCCTTCGCGCAGACGGGCGCGTACGTCGTCCCCTGCGACTTCTCCCTCGGCATGCTCCAGGTCGGCAAGAAGAAGCACCCGTGGCTGCCGCTCACGGCGGGCGACGCGACGAGGCTGCCGTTCCGGGACGACACCTTCGACGCGGTCACCATCTCCTTCGGGCTGCGCAACGTCCAGGACTTCGACGCCGCCCTGCGCGAGATGTACCGGGTGACGCGGCCCGGCGGCCGGGTCGTGATCTGCGAGTTCTCGCACCCGACCTGGGCGCCCTTCCGCACGGTCTACACCGAGTACCTGATGCGCGCCCTGCCCCCGGTCGCCCGCGCGGTGTCCTCGAACCCCGACGCGTATGTCTACCTCGCCGAGTCGATCCGCGCCTGGCCCGACCAGCCGGCCCTCGCCGAACGCCTGCGCAAGGCCGGCTGGTCGAAGGTGGCCTGGCGGAACCTGACGGGCGGGGTGGTGGCTCTGCACCGGGGCTTCAAGCAGAGCTGACGACGGGGTACGGGTCTCCGGGCTCGTCGAGCTCGCGCTCCAGCCCGCCCTTGGGCGGCCGCGGGATGCGTGGCTCGCGTACGCCTCCGCCGCCCTCACCCTCGCCGAAGTCGAACCAGACGTAGACCAGGGAGTCCCGCGGCACCTCGGCACCGGGCTGGGGGTACTGGCGTACGACGTAGTCGACGACGGTGAGGTGGAAGTCCGGCCGGTCCGGTGCGTTGAGGAGCAGGCCGTGCGACTTCGCAGCCTCGCGTGCGTCCATGGCCATCAGACCGACGAGCTTCGGCACCCGCACCTCGGGCGTTTTGGGTGTTATACGCACAGATGTCACCCCCAGCGGTACTGGCAGGGTAACCGCCCGGAGGTGTCGTCCGGAAGCGTCAAGTACCTTTCTGTAGCAGTCTGTTACTCAGAGTCACGAAGAGTGGTGGATGAAGAGTGGTGGATTCGGCGTCACAGATCGAGCCGGTAGCAGTGCCCCTGGTGCCGCGCATCCGGGGTGGTGAACACTTCGGCGAGCCGCATCTCCAGCCGCCGCGTCACCGCGATCGACCGCTCGTTGCGGGCGTCGACCATCGCCACCACGCTCGGAACCCCGGCCGCTCGCACCCGCTCCAGCGTCACCTGCGCGGCGGCGGTGACATACCCCTTGCCCCAGTGCTCCCGCCCCAGCCGCCAGCCGATCTCGATCTCACCCGTGGGCCCCCAGGCCCGCTCCCACGGCTGGGCTCCGGTGAAGCCGATGACCTGCTCGTCCTCGTCGAGCATGGTCCACAGGCAGAACCCGCGCTCGGCGTCGTGCCGGCGCTGGCGGGCGGTGAGTTCCTCGTAGACGGACAGCTCCGCCGCCCTGCCGCCGTGGAACTCCATGACATCCGGGTGGGCGAAGACCCGATGCCAGGCGACGGCGTCCTCATCGGTGGGGACACGGAGCCGTACGACAGGGAGAGCTCGGTTCACGGAGGCAGCCCTTCAGCCGGGTGATCAATGCTGCTGAATAGACTGCCCATGTCCAGTGCCGGTCGGCACACAGATTTCGAACTTGGGGAGATCCCGCCGTGACTGTCGTGACCGAGCCACTCTCCTCCCCCCTCTCCGAGAACACCGCCGATGTGATCGTCGTGGGCGCGGGGCCGGCCGGCGCCACGACGGCGTACCACCTGGCCAAGTCCGGCCTCGACGTACTCCTGCTGGAGAAGACCGAGTTCCCGCGGGAGAAGGTCTGCGGTGACGGCCTGACTCCGCGCGCCGTCAAACAGCTGGTGGCGATGGGCATCGACATCTCCGAGGAAGCCGGCTGGCTGCGCAACAAGGGGCTCAGGATCATCGGCGGCGGCGTGCGCCTCCAGCTGGACTGGCCCGACCTCGCCTCCTTCCCCGACTACGGCCTCGTCCGCAAGCGCGACGACTTCGACGAGCAACTCGCCCGCCAGGCCCAGAAGGCCGGCGCCCGCCTCTACGAGCGCTGCAACGTCGGCGCCCCGATCATCGACGACCGCACCGGTCGCATCACCGGCGTCCACGCCAAGCTCGGCGAGGAGAAGCGCGAGGTCACCTTCCACGCGCCGCTGGTCGTCGCCGCCGACGGCAACTCCACCCGCCTGTCCCTGGCGATGGGCCTGCACCGCCGCGAGGACCGCCCGATGGGCGTGGCCGTACGGACGTATTTCGAAAGCCCCCGCCACGAGGACGACTACCTCGAGTCCTGGCTGGAGCTGTGGGACCGCCGTGGCCCCGGCGAGGACCGCCTCCTGCCCGGCTACGGCTGGATCTTCGGCATGGGCGACGGCACGTCGAACGTCGGCCTCGGTGTCCTGAACACCTCCGACTCCTTCAAGGAGCTGGACTGGCGTGAGGTCCTGAAGGCCTGGTGCGCCTCCATGCCCGAGGACTGGGGCTACACCCCGGACAACATGACCGGCCCGATCCGCGGCGCCGCCCTGCCCATGGCCTTCAACCGCCAACCGCACTACACCAAGGGCCTGCTGCTGGTCGGCGACGCCGGCGGCCTGGTGAACCCCTTCAACGGCGAGGGCATCGCCTACGCCATGGAGTCCGGCCAGATCGCCGCCGACGTCATCGTCCAGGCCCACGCCCGGTCGACTCCCGCGGGCCGTGAACTCGCCCTCCAGCGCTACCCGCGCGTGCTGAAGGACACCTACGGCGGCTACTACACGCTGGGCCGCGCCTTCGTGAAGCTCATCGGCAACCCGAAGGTCATGAAGATCGCGGCCCAGCGCGGCCTGACCCACCCGCTCCTGATGAAGTTCACCCTGAAGCTCCTGGCCAACCTCACCGACCCGACGGGCGGCGACGCGATGGACCGGATCATCAACGGGCTGAGCAAGGTGGCGCCGAAGGCCTGACCCGGCGGTGACTACCCGTTGAGGGCCTCGACGTTGGCGGCCCGGCGTGCGAAGACCTCTTCCCGCCGGTCCGCCACCTGCCGCAGCGCGTCCTTGCGTTCACGCTTGGAGAGCCGGTCCAGGTAGACGTGCCCGCCCACGTGGTCGGTCTCGTGGGCGAGGCACCGCGCGAAGTACCCCGTGCCCTCGATCACGAGCGGCTCGCCGTCCCTGTCGTACCCGCGCACCACGGCCCGGTCCGGACGCGGCACGTCCATCACCGCGCCCGGCACGGAGAGGCAGCCCTCGCTGTCGTCGAGCAGCCTGCGCCCGGCCGGGTCGAGTGGCTCCAGCACCGGGTTCACGATGTGCCCGACATGCCGGGCCCCGTCGTCGTCCGGGCAGTCGTACACGAACAGCCGCAGATCGACACCGACTTGGTTCGCCGCCAGTCCCGCCCCGTCGGCGACGTACATCGTCAGGAACATGTCGTCGATGAGCGCGGCGAGATCGGGCCCGAACTCGGTGACGTCCCGGCACGGCTTGTGCAGCACCTCTTCGCCCACCTCGGTGATCCTGCGCACCGACCCACGCCGGGCCTCGGGCGCGAGCGGCGGATACGACTCGACGGGCCTGCCTTGCACGAAAACGCTGGGCATCGCTGTCTCTCCTTGTGTCCTTGTGCTGTCGCGTGTTGTGAGGATGCTGTGGCCGGCGAAGAAACGGGCTTCCGACCTCCGCGGACCCTCCCTACCCTCACGGACTCATGACAACAGAACACACGCAGGAGCCCCAGGAGAAGACAGGTCACACGCCATCCGGCCACACTCGCAGACGCTTTCTGGCCGGTGCCGGGGGAGTGGCCGGCGCTCTCGCCTTATGGCCGGCCGGCAGCGCGAGGGCCGCGACAGGCAAACGCGTCGCCGTCCTCGGTGGCGGCGTCTCCGGCCTGAGCGCCGCCCACGAACTCGCCGAACGCGGCTACGCCGTCACCGTCTACGAGTACTACGACACCCTCGGCGGCAAGGCCCGCTCGATGCCCGTCCCCGGCACGGCGGCCGGCGGCCGCGCGGACCTCCCCGCCGAGCACGGCTTCCGCTTCTTCCCCGGCTTCTACCGGAACCTGCCGGACACCATGCGCCGCATCCCCGTCCCCGGCAACGCGAACGGCGTCCACGACAACCTCCGCAGCGGCACCGAGGCCCTGTTCGCCCGCTCCGGCGGCCGCCCCGACCTGCACTTCCCGCTCCGCCGCGCCACCACCCCGCCCGGCCCCGGCGACCTCACCCTCGGCTGGATACGCGACCAGATCCTCTCGGTGCTGGACCTCGGCACCCGCCTCCCGGCCCACGAGGTCGCCTACTTCGCCGACCGCCTCCTCGTCCACCTCACCAGCTGCGACGCCCGCCGCGAGGAGGTCTGGGAGAAAGTCGCGTGGTGGGACTTCATCCGCGCCGAGGAGATGAGCGAGGAGTACCGCACGGTTCTCGGCATCGGCCAGACCCGCAATCTGGTCGCCACGCGCGCGGAGGTGGCGTCCACCCGAACCGTCGGCCGCGTCATCATCGAGGCCCTGCTCCTGTGGGGCCTGCTCGGCCGCGGCATGGACGGCGACGCCGACATCGACCGCATCCTCAACGCCCCCACCAGCGAGGCCTGGATCGACCCCTGGGAGACCCACCTGCGCTCCCTCGGTGTCCAGTTCGTCCTCGGCACCCAGGCCCGCGAGGTCCTCTACGACGGCGGCCGGGTGACCGGCGTCCGCGTCTCGGCCCGCGACGGCGCCGACGAACGCACCGTCACCGCCGACCACTACATCTCCGCGCTGCCCGTCGAGCACGCACGCGTGACGTGGGGCCCCGCCCTGCGCGCGGCCGACCCGCAGCTCGCCAAGTGCGACGCGCTGCAGACGGACTGGATGACCGGCGTGATGTTCTATCTGCGCACGCCGACACCGGTCGTGCACGGCCACATCAACTGCCTCGACTCACCCTGGTCGGTGACCGGCATCGGCCAGGCCCAGTTCTGGGACGGACGGGACTTCTCGCGCGACTACGGCGACGGCAGGGCCCACGACTGCCTCTCCGCGATCATCTCGGAATGGGACAAGCCCGGCATCCTGTACGGCAAGACGGCCAAGGAGTGCACCAAGGAGGAGGTCGTCGCCGAACTCTGGGCTCAGCTGAAGGACGGCCTGAACGACGCCGGCAAGGCCACGCTCCGGGACGAGGACCGACTCGGCTGGTTCATGGACCCGGCGGTGACGGGCCTCGGCGGCCCCGATCCGCGCAACCGCGAACAGCTCCTCATCCACCCCACAGGCACCTTCTACAACCGCCCCACGGCCCACACGAAGGTCCCGAACTTCTTCCTCGCGGGTGACTACGTCCGCACGGACGTCGACCTGGCGACGATGGAGGGCGCCAATGAATCCGCCCGCCTCGCCGTCAACGCCCTCCTGGAAGCGGACGATTCGGACACCGAGCGCTGCCGGATCTGGGAGCTGTACCGGCCCCCGGAGCTGGAGCCGCTGAAGCGGGTCGACGAGGTGCGCTACAAGTTGGGCCTGCCCAACACCTTCGACCTGGGATGAGACGGTTCGACCTGGAATGAGCCAGAAGGGCCGCTGCCCCCGAGCGGCTGCGGCCCTTCCGGCGATCTCTGCGACTCAGAGGACGCGCACCGCGCCCGACGCCGGGTATCCGGACAGGTCCTGGATGACGACGCCCTTGGAGGGGTTGGCCGCGTCCAGGTACTGGCCGTTACCGATGTAGACGCCCACGTGGTACGCCGAGCCCTTGCCGCCCCAGTACAGGATGTCGCCGACCTGGATCTGCGAGAGCGGGATGTCGGTTCCGGCCATCGACTGGTCCTGCGAGACCCGCGGCAGGTCGACGCCGACCTGCTTGAACGCGGCCTGGACCAGGCTGGAGCAGTCCCACGCGTTGGGGCCGGCGGCACCCAGGACGTACGCGTCGCCGACCTGCGCCTGGAGGAAGGAGATGACCGTCCCGACGCTGCCGCTGGCGGGAGCGGCCACGCTCGTGCTCGCGGAGGCGGACAGAGTGGCCCGCTCGGTGCTGCGCGAGGCGGCGGCCTCTGCGGCGGCCCGACGGGCCTCCTCGGCCTTCTTCTTCGCTTCGGCCTTCTTCTTGGCCTCGGCGAGGTCCTTCTTGGCTTCCTTGGCCGCCGCGGCGGCGGCCGCGTCACGCTCGGCGTCGAGCTCGTAGTTCGCAGCCGCCAGCTGAGTGGCGTCTGCGGACTGGGCGAGCTGGTCGGCCAGGTCACCCGTGAGGGTGGGCAGTTCGATGGTCTGCGTAACCGGCTCGGCGGCGTTCGCCGTGGCCGCAGCACCTGCCGCTGCCATGCTGAGGACGCCACCGGCAACTCCGGCCCGCATCGCGATGGTCGTCGATGCGCCGCGGCGGGGCTTCCGGTGGCTACGTATGTGAGCGGTGTGGGGCATGAGAACAACCGGTATCAGGGGCTCCTCCATACCTTCAAGAAACGTGTGCTGCGCCACAGTTACTCAATCGCCGCCCCAATTTCCCGGCGTGCCGCTCTTTATTGACGCCGTAACGGACATTGCGGACCCTCTCCATCCCGCCCGTGATCACGGACTTTCATCATTAAGTCCGAATTGCCCGCCGCTTACCACTTGTTGGGACCGGTGGCCAAGCCCGGTTCTCCGGGTCTCGTATCGGTGTGGCAGAGGTCACGCAACGGTTACAGCAGTGTGCGCGTCCCGTGCTCGAACCCCGCCCCGTGTCGCTCGTGAATGCGTGCACGCGTCCACATCCCGCTCCGAGGCTCCCTCTCATGTGTGAATGCACGCCTCTACCAAGACATCTCGTCCAGCACCAATTTGCATGCAAGGGAACTCTCTTGATATTGAGACGACCCCTCCGAGCTGCGTCGATGAGTGGAAATGTCACCTCTGGTGATCACCTGAACGCTTCTCGTGCGAAGATCGCCGCTCTTCCGGCTTCATGATCCTTCGTCAGGTGGTGGAGATCACAAAGCTTGTGTAATACCCCGTGTCGCAGATCACAGAGTCACGGGCATAAGATGCGAGGCAGTTGGGCTTGTGACCTGCTTCACATGTTCTCGATCTTCGCCGGGACGAGCGGGGTTCGTGGAACTGGTGAGGCGGCTGTGGGCCCAGTGCAACCGCCAGCAGTCAGTGCCGACTGAGAGGAGCGAGGAGCGGTGAACGCGTATGCGCCCATCCTCGTACTGGGAGCCCTCGGGGCAGGCTTTGCGATCTTCTCCGTGGTCATGGCCACGCTGATCGGTCCGAAGCGGTACAACCGGGCCAAGCTCGAGGCCTATGAGTGCGGCATCGAGCCGACCCCCACGCCGGCCGGTGGCGGGCGCTTCCCGATCAAGTACTACCTGACGGCGATGCTCTTCATCATCTTCGATATCGAGATCGTCTTCCTCTACCCCTGGGCCGTCACCTTCGACGCCCTGGGTGTTTTCGGGCTCGTGGAGATGCTGCTCTTCGTGCTCACCGTCTTCGTCGCGTACGCGTACGTATGGCGGCGCGGCGGCCTGGAATGGGACTGAGGGGCCTTAAGACATGGGACTCGAAGAAAAGCTGCCGAGCGGATTCCTGCTGACCACCGTCGAGCAGGCCGCAGGCTGGGTGCGTAAGGCGTCTGTCTTCCCGGCCACCTTCGGCCTCGCCTGCTGCGCCATCGAGATGATGACCACCGGCGCCGGCCGCTACGACCTGGCGCGCTTCGGTATGGAGGTCTTCCGCGGATCCCCGCGCCAGGCCGACCTGATGATCGTCGCCGGCCGGGTCAGTCAGAAGATGGCGCCGGTGCTCAGGCAGGTCTACGACCAGATGCCGAACCCCAAGTGGGTCATCTCCATGGGGGTCTGCGCCTCCTCGGGCGGCATGTTCAACAACTACGCGATCGTCCAGGGCGTCGACCACATCGTCCCGGTCGACATCTATCTCCCGGGCTGCCCGCCACGGCCCGAGATGCTGATGGACGCCATCCTCAAGCTCCACCAGAAGATCCAGACCTCCAAGCTCGGCGTGAACGCCGAGGAGGCGGCCCGGGAAGCGGAGGAAGCGGCGCTCAAGGCCCTGCCCACGATCGAGATGAAGGGGCTGCTGCGGTGAGCGACGCCAACGGCACCAACGGGGCGAACGGGTCGAACGGGGTCAACCCCGAGAAGGACCTCAGCGCCTCCAACCTCCCGGGCCAGCGCGGCCAGGGCGGCGAGGAGATCCGCGTCCAGCGCGGCATGTTCGGCGCCAACAACGGCGGCGACACCTCCGGCTACGGCGGCCTGGTCCGCTCGGTCCGGCTCCCGGGAGCGGCGAGCCGCCCCTACGGGGGCTGGTTCGACGAGGTCGCCGACGAACTCGAGGGCGCCCTGGAGGAACAGGGACTCCTCCCCGAGAACGCCATCGAGAAGACGGTCGTCGACCGCGGCGAACTCACCTTCCACATCGAACGCGAGCACCTGCTCCGCGTCGCCCAGACCCTGCGCGACGACCCGGCCCTGCGCTTCGAACTGTGCACCGGCGTCAGCGGCGTCCACTACCTCAGCGACAAGGGCCGCGAGCTGCACGCCGTCTACCACCTGCGCTCGATCACCCACAATCGGCTGATCCGCCTCGAAGTCAGCGCCCCCGACAGCGACCCGCACATCCCGTCGCTCGTCTCCGTGTATCCCACGAACGACTGGCACGAGCGCGAGACGTACGACTTCTTCGGCATCGTCTTCGACGGTCACCCCGCCCTGACGCGGATCATGATGCCGGACGACTGGCAGGGCCACCCGCAGCGCAAGGACTACCCCCTCGGCGGCATCCCCGTCGAGTACAAGGGCGCCCAGATCCCGGCTCCGGACCAGCGGAGGTCGTACTCGTGAGCACGCAGTCAGCATCTGCCCGTGAGACCACCGAGGGCACCGTATATACGGTCACCGGCGGCGACTGGGACGAGGTCGTCCAGGCCGCGGCCCGCGCCGACGACGAGCGCATCGTCCTCAACATGGGCCCGCAGCACCCCTCCACCCACGGAGTGCTCCGCCTGATCCTGGAGATCGACGGCGAGACGGTCACCGAGGCCCGCTGCGGCATCGGCTATCTCCACACCGGCATCGAGAAGAACCTCGAGTACCGGACCTGGACGCAGGGCACCACGTTCGTGACGCGCATGGATTACCTGACGTCCTTCTTCAACGAGACCGCCTACTGTCTCGCCGTCGAGAAACTCCTCGGCATCGAGGACCAGATCAGCGAGCGCGCCAAGATCATCCGGGTGCTCCTGATGGAGCTGAACCGGCTCTCCTCCCACCTGGTGTGCATCGCCACCGGCGGCATGGAACTCGGCGCCACCACGATCATGATCTACGGATTCCGTGATCGTGAAATGATTCTCGACATCTACGAGCTCATCACGGGCCTGCGGATGAACCACGCGTACATCCGCCCCGGCGGACTCGCCCAGGACCTGCCGCCCGGCGCGGTGGACCAGATCCGCGAGTTCGTGAAGAAGATGAAGAAGAACCTCCCGGAGTACGACAAGCTCGCCACCGGGAACCCCATCTTCAAGGCCCGTATGCAGGACGTCGGCTACCTCGACCTGGCCGGCTGCATGGCCCTCGGCGCCACCGGCCCGATCCTGCGCTCCACCGGCCTGCCGCACGACCTGCGCAAGGCGCAGCCGTACTGCGACTACGAGACGTACGACTTCGAGATCCCGACCGCCGACACCTGCGACTCCTACGGGCGCTTCCTGATCCGGCTGGAAGAGATGCGTCAGTCGCTCGGGATCGTCGAGCAGTGCCTGGACCGGCTACAGCCCGGCCCGGTCATGGTCGCCGACAAGAAGATCGCCTGGCCCGCCCAGCTCGCCCTGGGACCGGACGGGCTCGGCAACTCCCTCGACCACATCAAGAAGATCATGGGCACCTCCATGGAGGCCCTGATCCACCACTTCAAGCTGGTCACCGAGGGCTTCCGCGTCCCGCCGGGACAGGCGTACGCGGCCGTCGAGTCGCCCAAGGGCGAGCTCGGGGTGCATGCCGTGTCCGACGGCGGCACCCGCCCCTACCGGGTCCACTTCCGCGACCCGTCCTTCACCAACCTGCAAGCCATGGCGGCGATGTGCGAGGGCGGCCAGGTCGCCGACGTCATCGTCGCCGTCGCGTCCATCGACCCCGTGATGGGAGGCGTCGACCGGTGACCACCTCTTCTTCGGAGCGGGGCGTCAGCCTGGGCATGCCCCAACTGCCCGCGCCCGCATACCCGGACGACGTTCGAGAACGGCTGGAGAGGGACGCGCGCGACCTCATCGCCCGCTACCCGGACTCCCGGTCCGCCCTCCTGCCGTTGCTGCACCTCGTGCAGTCGGAGGAGGGACATGTCACGCGCACCGGGATGCAGTTCTGCGCGGACATGCTGCACCTGACCACGGCCGAGGTCACCGCGGTCGCCACCTTCTACACCATGTACCGGCGCAAGCCGAGCGGTGACTACCAGGTGGGTGTCTGCACCAACACGCTGTGCGCGGTGATGGGCGGTGACGCGATCTTCGAGGAGCTCCAGGAGCACCTGGGCGTCGGCAACGGCGAGACCACCGACGACGGCAAGGTCACCCTGGAGCACATCGAGTGCAACGCGGCCTGCGACTTCGCGCCGGTCGTGATGGTCAACTGGGAGTTCTTCGACAACCAGACCCCGTCGAGCGCCAAGCGCCTCGTCGACGACCTGCGCGCGGGGCGGACCGTCGAGCCGACGCGCGGGGCGCGGCTGTGCACCTTCAAGGAGACCGCGCGGATCCTGGCCGGCTTCCCCGACGAGCGGCCCGGGGCCGTCGAGGCAAGCGGCAGTGCGGGACCGGCTTCGCTGGTGGGCCTCCGCCTGGCCAAGGGAGAGGCCGGGCCCGCGCGCGTGGTCCATCCGCGGGACGGCGGCCCGCACGACGAGCCGCAGGACAGGGCGGTGCACGAGCCGTCTCCGGCCGAGCACCTCAGTTCGCATGACGCGCCGCAGGACACATCGGTATCCGACCCCGCCCACCCGGCAGGGCCTACGGCCGAGGAGGGGGAGTGATGACCTTGGCACCCGAGCTGAAAGACACCAGCCCCGAGAAGCTGCTCGCACCCGTGCTGTCGGCCTTCTGGGACGAGGACAGGTCCTGGACGCTGGACGTCTACCGAAGGCACGAAGGATACGAGGGACTTCGCAAGGCGCTCGCCATGTCGCCGGACGACCTGATCGCGTACGTCAAGGACTCCGGTCTGCGTGGGCGCGGCGGCGCGGGATTCCCGACGGGAATGAAATGGCAGTTCATTCCCCAGGGTGATGGAAAACCGCACTATCTAGTTGTCAACGCCGACGAATCGGAGCCCGGAACGTGCAAGGACATTCCGCTCCTCTTCGCGAACCCGCATAGCCTCATCGAGGGCATTGTCATCGCGTGTTATGCCATCAGGTCTTCGCATGCCTTCATCTATCTGCGTGGTGAAGTCGTCCCCGTATTGAGGCGGTTGCACGAGGCCGTGCGCGAGGCCTACGCGGCGGGCTACCTCGGCGAGAACATCCTGGGCAGTGGCCTCGATCTCCAACTCACCGTGCACGCCGGCGCCGGCGCGTACATCTGCGGTGAGGAGACCGCACTGCTCGACTCGCTCGAAGGCCGCCGTGGTCAACCGCGGCTTCGTCCCCCCTTCCCTGCGGTGGCAGGTCTCTACGCCTGCCCGACTGTTGTGAACAACGTCGAGTCGATCGCGTCGGTTCCCGCGATTCTGCATCGGGGCAAAGAGTGGTTCCGGTCGATGGGCAGCGAGAAGTCCCCGGGCTTCACGCTCTACTCGCTCAGCGGCCACGTCGCGAGCCCCGGCCAGTACGAGGCACCGCTCGGCATCACACTCCGCCAGCTCCTCGAAATGAGCGGCGGAATGCGCCCCGGCCATCGCCTCAAGTTCTGGACACCGGGCGGCTCCTCGACGCCGATGTTCACCGACGAGCACCTCGACGTCCCTCTTGACTACGAAGGAGTGGGCGCCGCAGGTTCCATGCTCGGCACGAAAGCGCTCCAGTGCTTCGACGAGACGACCTGCGTCGTACGCGCCGTCACCCGCTGGACCGAGTTCTACGCCCACGAGTCCTGCGGCAAGTGCACGCCCTGCCGCGAAGGCACGTACTGGCTCGTGCAGTTGCTGCGCGACATCGAGGCCGGCAAGGGCGTGATGAGTGACCTCGACAAGCTGAACGACATCGCCGACAACATCAACGGCAAGTCCTTCTGCGCTCTCGGCGACGGTGCCGCCTCGCCGATCTTCTCCTCGCTGAAGTACTTCCGCGAGGAGTACGAGCAGCACATCACGGGCCGCGGCTGCCCCTTCGACCCGGCCAAGTCGACGGCCTGGGCCGACCACCGCACGGAGGTGAACGCATGACTGTGACCACCAGCGCTCCCTCCGGAGGGGGAGAGGCGGCGGTCCCGCCGGAAGATCTCGTCTCGCTGACCATCGACGGTGTGGAGATCAGCGTGCCCAAGGGCACCCTGGTCATCCGGGCCGCCGAGCAACTCGGCATCGAGATCCCCCGCTTCTGCGATCACCCAGCCCTCGACCCCGCCGGCGCCTGCCGCCAGTGCATCGTCGAGGTGGAGGGACAGCGCAAGCCGATGGCGTCCTGCACGATCACGTGCACGGACGGCATGGTCGTGAAGACCCACCTCACCTCGCCGGTCGCCGAGAAGGCCCAGAAGGGTGTGATGGAGCTCCTGCTCATCAACCACCCGCTGGACTGCCCGGTCTGCGACAAGGGCGGCGAGTGCCCGCTGCAGAACCAGGCCATGTCGCACGGCCACGCCGAATCCCGCTTCGACGGAAAGAAGCGGACGTTCGAGAAGCCCGTGCCGATCTCCACGCAGGTGCTGCTCGACCGCGAGCGGTGCGTGCTGTGCGCCCGCTGCACCCGGTTCTCCAACCAGATCGCGGGCGACCCGATGATCGAACTGCTCGAACGGGGCGCGCTGCAGCAGGTCGGCACCGGTGAGGGCGACCCCTTCGAGTCGTACTTCTCCGGCAACACCATCCAGATCTGCCCGGTCGGCGCGCTGACCTCGGCGGCGTACCGGTTCCGCTCCCGCCCGTTCGACCTGATCTCGTCGCCGTCCGTCTGCGAACACTGCTCCGGCGGCTGCGCCACGCGCACCGACCACCGGCGCGGCAAGGTGATGCGGCGCCTCGCGGCGAACGACCCCGAGGTCAACGAGGAGTGGATCTGCGACAAGGGGCGGTTCGCGTTCCGGTACGCGCAGCAGCGCGACCGGCTTCAGACTCCTCTGGTGCGCAATGCCGAGGGCGACCTCGAACCGGCCTCCTGGCCGGAGGCGCTGCAGATCGCGGCCCAGGGGCTGCTCGCCTCACGCGGCCGGACCGGTGTCCTGACCGGCGGTCGGCTCACCATTGAGGACGCCTACGCGTACAGCAAGTTCGCGCGCGTGGCGCTCGACACCAACGACATCGACTTCCGCGCGCGCGTGCACAGCGGCGAGGAGGCCGACTTCCTCGCCGCGCGGGTCGCCGGTCACGGCCGCGACCTCGACGGTACGGGCGTCACGTACACCCTTCTGGAGAAGGCGCCGGCCGTCCTGCTGGCCGGGTTCGAGGCCGAGGAGGAGGCGCCCGGCATCTTCCTGCGGCTGCGCAAGGCCTGGCGCAAGCACGGCCAGAGGGTCTTCTCGCTCGCCACGCACTCCACGCGCGGTCTGGAGAAGGCCGGCGGCACCCTGCTGCCCGCAGCTCCCGGCACCGAGACTGAGTGGCTGGACGCACTCGCGGGCGGGGTCGGCCTGGAGGGGGACGGGGCGAAGGCCGCCGAGGCGCTGCGCACCGAGGGTGCGGTGATCATCGTCGGTGAGCGGTTGGCCGCTGTGGAGGGCGGGCTCACCGCCGCCGTACGGGCCGCGTCCGCGACCGGCGCCCAGCTGGTGTGGATCCCGCGCCGGGCGGGGGAGCGCGGTGCCCTCGAGGCAGGTGCGCTGCCGTCGCTGCTGCCGGGCGGACGCCCCGCGACCGACCCACGCGCGCGTGAGGAGGTCGCCGCCGTCTGGGGCGTGTCCGAACTCCCGCACCGCTACGGCCGCGACACCGGCCAGATGGTCGAGGCCGCCGCGACCGGCGAACTCCAGGCCCTGCTGGTCGCGGGCGTCGAGGTCGCCGACCTGCCCGACCCGGCACGCGCGCGTGAGGCGCTCGCCGAGGTCGGCTTCGTGGTGTCACTGGAGCTGCGGCCCGGTGAGGTGACCGAGCTCGCCGACGTCGTGCTGCCTGTCGCGGCCGTCGCCGAGAAGCCAGGAACCTTCCTCAACTGGGAGGGCCGGGTGCGGTTCTTCGAGGCCGCGCTCAAGCCCGACCAGATGACCCGCCGCCTGGCCCCGTCCGACGCGCGCGTGCTGCAGATGCTGGCCGACGCCATGGACGTACACCTGGGTCTGCCGGATCTGCGTACCACGCGCGCGGAGATCGACCGGCTCGGCCCTTGGGACGGACCGCGGGCCGCCGACCCCCTGGAGATCGCCGCCCAGTTGCCGCGACCGGCCGCCGGTGAGGCCGTCCTGGCCGGGCACCGGCTGCTGCTCGACCAGGGCCTCCTGCAGGTGGGCGACGAAGCGCTCGCCGGCACCCGGCACGCCGCGCACGCGCGCTTGTCGGCCGCCACGGCCGCCGAGGCCGGCGTCAAGGACGGCGACGTCCTTGCCGTGACCGGCCCCGCAGGAGTCGCCGAACTCCCGCTGCAGATCACGGAGATGCCCGACCGGGTGGTGTGGCTCCCGCTGAACTCCGTGGGCGGTGGCGTCGCCTCCGACACTGGCGCGCTGCCCGGCTCACTCGTCCGCATCGGCCCGGCGACCCTCACGTCCGAGGCCCCTCAGGAGGTGGAGGCATGAGCCCTTTCCTCGCTGCTGAAGACCTCTCGATGTTCGGCCGCGACCCCTGGTGGCTGGTCGTCATCAAGGCGGTGTTCTGCTTCGCCTTCCTGATGGTGACCGTGCTGTTCTCCATCGTCTGGGAGCGCAAGGTCGTGGCCTGGATGCAGCTGCGCATCGGCCCCAACCGGCACGGCCCCTGGGGCATGCTCCAGTCGCTCGCCGACGGCATCAAGTTGATGCTCAAGGAAGACGTCATCGTCAAACGCGCGGACAAGGTGGTCTACGTCCTCGCGCCGATCGTCGCGGCCATCCCGGCCTTCATGGCGATCGCGGTGATTCCCTTCGGCCCGGCCGGCAACGAGATCTCGATCTTCGGCCACCGCACCACCATGCAGCTCACCGACCTGCCGATCGCGATGCTCTACATCCTCGCGGTCGCCTCGGTCGGCATCTACGGCATCGTGCTGGCGGGTTGGAGTTCCGGATCCACCTACCCGCTGCTCGGCGGCCTGCGTTCCTGCGCGCAGATGATCTCGTACGAGATCGCGATGGGCGCCGCGTTCGCCTCGGTGTTCCTCTACTCCGGGTCGATGTCGACGTCGGCGATTGTCGAGGCGCAGCAGGACCGCTGGTACATCGTGCTGCTGCCGGTCTCCTTCCTGATCTACATCGTGACGATGGTCGGCGAGACCAACCGCGCCCCCTTCGACATGCCGGAGTCCGAGGGCGACCTGGTCGGCGGCTTCAACACCGAGTACTCGTCGATCAAGTTCGCGATGTTCATGCTCGCCGAGTACGTGAACATGGTGACGGTCTCGGCGGTGTCCGTGACGCTCTTCCTGGGCGGCTGGCGGGCGCCGTATCCGGTGAGCACCTTCTGGGAGGGCGCGAACCACGGCTGGTGGCCGCTGCTCTGGTTCGTGATCAAGGTCCAGCTGCTGCTGTTCTTCTTCATCTGGCTGCGCGGCACGCTGCCCCGCGTCCGCTACGACCAGCTGATGAAGCTCGGCTGGAAGGTCCTCATCCCGGTCTCCGTCGTCTGGCTGATGCTCGTCGCGACCGTGCGGACTCTCCGGAACGAGAACTACGACTTCGCCGACATCGCCCTCTACGTCGGTGGCGGCGTACTCGCGCTGCTCCTCCTCTCCTTCGTCGCGGACATGTTCCGCGAGCGGACGAAGGCGGGCGCGCAAGCCGCCGAGGAGCCCGCCGGCTTCGACGCGATGGCGGGCGGATTCCCCGTACCGCCACTGCCCGGACAGGAGCTTCCGCCGGTGCCGCGGCGCAGCCCGCGCCGCGAGCGGGAGCTGATTGTCAGTGGTGGGCCCGATACTCAGAGTGACGGATCTCTGGATGGAAAGGAGGCGTCCGATGGCTGAGGAGGCCAAGGAGACCAAGCCCGGTTTCATGAACCCAGTCGCAGGCTTCGGCGTGACCTTCAAGGCCATGTTCAAGAAGCGGCTGACCGAGCAGTACCCGGAGCAGCAGAAGACCACCGCTCCCCGCTTCCACGGACGGCACCAGCTCAACCGCCATCCGGACGGCCTGGAGAAGTGCGTCGGCTGCGAGCTGTGCGCCTGGGCCTGCCCCGCCGACGCCATCTATGTGGAGGGCGCCGACAATACCGACGAGGAGCGCTACTCGCCGGGCGAGCGGTACGGCCGCGTGTACCAGATCAACTACGCCCGCTGCATCCTGTGCGGGCTGTGCATCGAGGCGTGCCCCACGCGCGCGTTGACGATGACGAACGAGTTCGAGCTCGCGGACTCCAGCCGCGCCAACCTCATCTACACCAAGGAGCAGCTGCTCGCCGGACTCGAGGACGGCATGGTCGACACCCCCCATGCCATCTACCCGGGGACGGACGAGCAGGACTACTACCGGGGTCTGGTGACGGAGGCCGCGCCTGGGACCGAGCGGCAAGTGGCCCTCTCCAAGGGCGAGGTCCCGCAGGAGGCCGCCACGACCTTCGGCGAGGACGCACCGGCGTCCGAGAAGGTGATCGGCCGATGACCGAGCAGCTCGCCGCCTACTCCACCTCCACCGGAGAGGCCTTCCAGTTCTGGATCCTCGGCACCGTCGCCGTGATCGGCGCCCTGTGCACCGTCTTCATGAAGAAGGCCGTGCACAGCGCGCTCTGCCTGGCCGGGACCATGATCATCCTGGCGATCTTCTACCTCGCCAACGGCGCCTACTTCCTGGGCATCGTGCAGATCGTCGTCTACACGGGCGCGATCATGATGCTGTTCCTGTTCGTGGTGATGCTCGTCGGCGTCACGGCCGCGGACTCCCTGAAGGAGACCATCAAGGGCCAGCGCTGGCTGGCCCTTCTCTGCGGCCTGGGCTTCGGCATCCTGTTGGTCGCAGGCATCGGCAACGCCTCGATCACGGAGTTCAACGGCCTCGCCCAGGCGAACGCGAACGGCAATGTGGAGGGCCTCGCGGTCCTCCTCTTCAGCAAGTACGTGTTCGCCTTCGAGATCACCGGTGCCCTGCTGATCACGGCCGCCGTCGGCGCCATGGTGCTCACCCACCGCGAGCGCACCGAGCGCGCCAAGACCCAGCGCGAACTGTCCGAACAGCGCGTCCGCGAAGGCAAGCACGTCCCGCCGCTGCCGGCACCCGGCGTGTATGCCCGGCACAACGCGGTCGACATCGCGGGCCTGCTGCCCGACGGCACCCCCTCCGACCTCACGGTCAGCAAGACGCTGCGCGAGCGCGGCCAGATCCGTGACGTGTCCACCGAGGCGCTCAACGACCTCAGGGCCCTGGAGCAGCGCGCGGAGGAGCGGCTGGAGCGGACCGCGATCGAGCCGTCGACCTTCAAGCGGCCCGAGGAGGCGTCGAAGTGAACCCCGTCAACTACCTCTATCTCGCCGCCCTGTTGTTCACCATCGGCGCCACCGGCGTGCTGATCAGGCGCAACGCGATCGTCGTCTTCATGTGCATCGAGCTCATGCTCAACGCCTGCAACCTGACGCTCGTCGCGTTCTCCCGGATGCACGGCAATCTCGACGGCCAGATCATCGCCTTCTTCACGATGGTCGTCGCCGCCGCGGAGGTCGTGGTCGGGCTCGCGATCATCGTGTCGCTGTTCCGTTCCCGCCACTCGGCCTCGGTCGACGACGCCAGCCTGATGAAGCTCTAAGGGGTCGGAAGAATCGTGGAGAACCTGATTGCGCTGCTGGTCGCGGCGCCATTGCTCGGAGCGGCCGTACTGCTGTGCGGCGGCCGGCGTCTCGACGCCGTCGGCCAGTGGATCGGCACGCTCCTGTCGTTCGTCTCCTTCGTCTTCGGCGTGATCCTCTTCGCCGACCTGCTGGGCAAGGACGCCGAACACCGCACCCTCACCCAGCACCTGTTCAGCTGGATCCCGGTCGAGGGCTTCCAGGCGGACGTCGCCTTCCGCCTCGACCAGCTGTCGATGACGTTCGTGCTGCTGATCACCGGCGTCGGCTCGCTGATCCACCTGTACTCGGTCGGGTACATGGAGCACGACGAGCGCCGCCGCCGCTTCTTCGGCTACCTGAACCTGTTTCTCGCGGCGATGCTGCTGCTCGTCCTCGCCGACAACTACCTGCTGCTGTACGTCGGTTGGGAGGGCGTCGGTCTCGCCTCCTACCTGCTGATCGGTTTCTGGCAGCACAAGCCCAGCGCCGCCACCGCCGCGAAGAAGGCCTTCCTGGTCAACCGCGTCGGCGACATGGGCCTGTCGATCGCGATCATGCTGATGTTCCTGTGGTTCGGCACCTTCGCCTTCGGGCCGGTGCTCGGCAGCCACGAGGAGGTCGGCCTGGTCGGTGACGCGAGCGAGGGCAAGCTCACCGTCATCGGTCTGATGCTGCTGCTCGCCGCCTGCGGCAAGTCCGCCCAGGTACCGCTGCAGTCCTGGCTCGGGGACGCGATGGAGGGCCCGACCCCGGTCTCGGCCCTCATCCACGCCGCGACCATGGTGACCGCGGGCGTCTACCTGATCGTCCGCTCCGGCGCCATCTTCAACGCCGCGCCGGACGCGCAGCTGGTCGTCACCATCGTCGGTGCCGTCACGCTCCTGTTCGGTGCGATCGTCGGTTGCGCCAAGGACGACATCAAGAAGGCGCTGGCCGGCTCGACCATGTCGCAGATCGGCTACATGATCCTCGCCGCGGGCCTCGGTCCCATCGGCTACGTCTTCGCGATCATGCACCTGGTGACGCACGGCTTCTTCAAGGCCGGGCTGTTCCTCGGCGCCGGCTCGGTCATGCACGGCATGAACGACGAGGTCGACATGCGCAAGTACGGCGGCCTGCGCAAGTACATGCCGATCACCTTCGTCACCTTCGGCCTCGGCTACCTGGCCATCATCGGCTTCCCGGGTCTGTCCGGCTTCTTCTCCAAGGACAAGATCATCGAGGCGGCGTTCGCCAAGGGTGGGACCGAGGGCTGGATCCTGGGCGGCTGCGCGCTGCTGGGCGCCGCCATCACGGCGTTCTACATGACGCGCGTGATGCTGATGACGTTCTTCGGGGAGGAGCGGTGGCAGCCGGCGCCCGACCCGGACAAGGCGCCGAGCATCGAGCCCGGTATCGAGGTGCACCCGGGCGAGATGCCGCACCCGCACGAGTCGCCCAAGGTCATGACCATCCCGATGATCGTCCTGGCTGTCGGGTCGGTGGCCGGCGGTGCGTTCTTCAGCATCGGCGACCGCTTCGTGCACTGGCTGGAGCCCATCACCGGGCACGCCCACGGCAACCCGCCGATCAGCGCGGGAGTGGTCACCGGCGCGACGGTGGCATGCATGGTCATCGGCGTCGCCCTCGCCTACGCCCAGTACGGCCGCCGCCCGGTCCCGGTCGTCGCCCCGCGCGGGTCGCTGCTCACCCGGGCCGCCCGGCGTGACCTGCTCCAGGACGACTTCAACCACGTCGTCCTCGTGCGCGGTGGCGAGCACCTCACGCGCTCCCTGGTGTACGTCGACCACACCTTGGTCGATGGCGTCGTCAACGGCACGGCGGCCTCGATGGGCGGCCTGTCCGGACGGATGCGCAGGCTGCAGAACGGCTTCGCGCGGTCGTACGCGGTCTCGATGTTCGGCGGTGCGGCGATCCTCATCGCCGCGACCCTGCTGATGAGGGCGGTCTGATACCGATGTCCTTTCCTCTGCTGACAGCGACGGCGGCGCTCCCGGCGATCGGGGCGATCGCCACGGCCGCCGTACCGGCCGCCCAGCGCACCGCCGCCAAGTGGCTGGCGCTGCTCTTCTCGCTCGCCACGCTCGCCCTCGCGATCACCGTCCTGGTCCGCTTCGACCCGGACGGCGACCGCTACCAGCTCACCGAATCCCACGCCTGGATCGCCGACTTCGGGGTCCGCTACGAACTCGGTGTGGACGGCATCGCGGTGGCGCTGATCGCGCTGACGGCGCTGCTGATCCCGTTCATCCTCCTCGCGGGCTGGCACGACGCCGACCCGCTGGAGACCGGCAGCAGCCGCTGGCGGCCGACGCAGGGCTTCTTCGCCCTGATCCTGGCCGTCGAGGCGATGGTGATCCTCTCCTTCGAGGCCACCGACGTCTTCCTCTTCTACATCTTCTTCGAAGCCATGCTCATCCCGATGTACTTCCTCATCGGCGGCTTCGGAGACCGTGCCCACGAGCACGGCGAGAAGGTGGCGGCGACGCAACGCTCGTACGCGGCCGTGAAGTTCCTGCTCTACAACCTGGTCGGCGGTCTGATCATGCTGGCCGCGGTGATCGGCCTCTATGTCGTCGCCGGGAACTTCAGCCTCCAGGAGATCGCCGAGGCCCGTGCCAACGGCACGCTCGACATGGCGACGAACACCGAGCGCTGGCTGTTCCTCGGGTTCTTCTTCGCCTTCGCGGTGAAGGCGCCGCTGTGGCCGCTGCACACCTGGCTGCCCAACGCGATGGGGGAGGCCACCGCACCGGTCGCCGTACTGATCACCGCGGTCGTCGACAAGGTGGGCACCTTCGCGATGCTCCGCTTCTGCCTCCAGCTGTTCCCGGAGGCGAGCAAGTGGGCGACGCCCGCGATCCTCGTGCTGGCGGTGATCAGCATCGTCTACGGGGCACTGCTCGCGGTCGGCCAGCGCGACATGAAGCGGCTGATCGCATACGCGTCGATCTCGCACTTCGGCTTCATCATCATGGGCATCTTCGCGATGACCAGCCAGGGCCAGTCCGGCGCGACGCTCTACATGGTCAACCACGGCATCTCCACCGCCGCGTTGATGCTGGTGGCCGGCTTCCTGATCTCGCGGCGCGGCTCGCGGCTCATCGCCGACTACGGCGGTGTGCAGAAGGTCGCCCCGGTGCTCGCCGGAACCTTCCTGGTCGGCGGTCTGGCGACCCTGTCGCTGCCGGGACTGGCGCCCTTCGTGAGTGAATTCCTGGTCCTGGTCGGCACGTTCACGCGCTACCCGGTGATCGGCATCATCGCCACCTTCGGCATCGTGCTCGCCGCGCTCTACACCCTCGTCCTCTACCAGAGGACGATGACGGGCCCGGTGAAGCCCGAGGTCTCGGCGATGCCCGACCTCAGGGTGCGTGAACTCGTGGTCGTCGCTCCGCTGGTCGTACTGCTGATCTTCCTGGGCGTCTACCCGAAGCCCGTCACGGACATCGTCAACCCGGCGGTCAAGCAGACCATGTCCGACGTACAGAAGAAGGACCCCCAGCCCGAGGTGGAGGCCGCCAAGTGAGCGCATCAGTCGTCCACAGCCTGTGGACAACCGCGGCCGACCCGATCTCGAAGATCGACGCGCCGAAGATCGAGTACGGACAATTGTCGCCCACCTTGATCGTCGTCGGCGCGGCGATCGTCGGGGTGCTGATCGAGGCGGTAGTCCCGCGCAAGGCTCGCTACTACACGCAGGTGTTCGTCTGCGTCGTGGCGCTCGTCGCGGCCTTCGCCGCGGTCGTGGCGCTGGCGGCCGGCGGGTACGCCACGACCAAGGCGGGCATCGCCGCGATGGGCGCGATCGCCGTCGACGGACCGGCCCTGTTCCTCCAGGGAACGATCCTGCTGTCGGGCCTCGTCGGCCTGTTCACCTTCGCCGAACGGCGACTCGACCCGGCGGCGCACGGCAACCGGGTCGACTCCTTCGCCGCGCAGGCCGCGTCCGTGCCGGGCAGCGACAGCGAAAAGGCCGCAGTGAAGGCCGGGTTCACCACCACCGAGGTGTTCCCGCTGCTGATGTTCGCGGTGGCCGGCATGCTGATCTTCCCGGCGGCCAACGACCTGCTGACGCTGTTCATCGCCCTGGAAGTCTTCTCGCTCCCGCTGTACCTGATGTGCGCACTGGCCCGCCGCAAGCGGCTCATGTCGCAGGAGGCCGCGGTCAAGTACTTCCTGCTCGGGGCGTTCGCCTCCGCGTTCACGCTGTTCGGCATCGCGCTGCTGTACGGCTACGCGGGCTCCGTGTCGTACGCGGCAATCGCGCAGGTCGTCGACGGCACGGTGCCGGATGTCAGCCCGGCGCTCGCGGACACGATGGGCAACGACGCGTTGCTGCTGGTCGGCGCCGCGATGATCGTCATGGGCCTGTTGTTCAAGGTGGGCGCGGTCCCGTTCCACATGTGGACGCCGGACGTCTACCAGGGCGCGCCGACGCCGGTGACCGGGTTCATGGCGGCGGCGACGAAGGTGGCGGCATTCGGTGCGCTGCTGCGTCTGCTGTACGTCGTCCTGCCCGGCCTGCGCTGGGACTGGCGGCCGGTCATGTGGGGCGTGGCGATCGTCACCATGCTGGGCGGTGCGATCGTCGCGATCACGCAGACCGACATCAAACGGCTGCTGGCGTACTCGTCGATCGCGCACGCGGGCTTCATCCTCGCGGGTGTCATCGCGACCACGCCGTCCGGAGTGTCGTCCGTCCTCTTCTACCTGGGCGCGTACTCCTTCGTGACCATCGGCGCGTTCGCCGTGGTGACGCTGGTGCGCGACGCCGGCGGTGAGGCGACGCACCTGTCCAAGTGGGCCGGTCTGGGCCGCCGTTCGCCGCTGGTCGCAGCCGTGTTCGCGGTGTTCCTGCTGGCCTTCGCGGGCATTCCGCTGACCTCCGGCTTCGCCGGGAAGTTCGCCGTGTTCAAGGCGGCGGCGGAGGGTGGGGCCGGCCCGCTGGTCGTGGTCGGTGTGATCTCGTCCGCGATCGCGGCGTTCTTCTACATCCGCGTCATCGTGCTGATGTTCTTCAGCGAGCCGAGCCCGGAGGGGCCGACGGTCGCCGTGCCGTCGCCGCTGACGATGACGGCGATCGGGGTGGGCGTGGCGGTCACGCTGGTGCTGGGTGTGGCGCCGCAGTACTTCCTGGATCTGGCGAGTACGGCGGGGGTTTTCGTGCGCTGACGCGGTGCCCGCAGGCGTGGCAGCGGCCCGGCTTCCCCTCAGGGGGTTGCCGGGCCGCTGTGATGTGTGTGGGGCTACTGTTCCTTGTCGCGGCGCGTCTTGATCTGGGTCAGGTCCAGGTCGACAGGGAACGGAACGTCTACCTTCATCCGCTCGCGGAAGATCCCCACGCTGGTGTACGTACCGGTCGTGGGCTCCAGCTCGAAGGCGTGCACCGCCGCGCGGCCCTTCTCGTTCTCGATCCGCCAGTAGTGGGGGATCTTGGCCCTGGCGTACTTTAGGGGCTTGGTCTCGCGGTCACGGGAGGCGGAGTCCGGCATGACGACCTCGACTGCCAGCAGGACGTCCGCGGCCGGAAGGCGGGTCTGATCGAGACTCACCAGGGCTTCTCCCCGGGCGACGATGACGTCGGGTTCCGGCCTGTTGTGCTGGTCGATGTCCATGGTGAACCGGCAGAGGACCTCGAGCCCCGACGGTGCGGAGCTGTCCAGTTGCCGGCCGAAGAAACCCATGGCGCGCACGTGGAACACCGACTGACGGCACGGGAAGACCAGGCTCGCGTCGATCAACTGCGTGTGCGGTGGCAGGTTCGGGATGCGGTCCAGGTCGTCGGCCATCCAGCCACCGTCTGGAGGAAGGGGCCAGTCGGGCTCCAAAGCTGCGTTCGTCGTGCTCACCAGTGCTCCAGGCAGAGTTGTGCCGATCGCACAAGGTTATCGGTCGATTACGGAAGTGTGGGACGCAAGCCTGTGGATAACTCCGGCGCTGTCCGTGGTGGCCCCTATCGTGGATGCAGTGGTCGAGGGACGACGTGCGGGGGACATGGCGATGGGTGCGACGGGTGGGATCAGTGAGATGCCAACGGTGACCGAGGCGGCACAGGCGAGCGGCAGCGAGGCGCTGGCCGCGTTGCACCGGGTTTTCGGGTACGACGCCTTCCGTGGCGAGCAGGAAGCGGTCATCGAGCATGTGGTGGCAGGCGGCGATGCCGTCGTGCTCATGCCGACCGGCGGCGGGAAGTCGCTGTGCTACCAGATCCCCTCCCTGGTCAGACCCGGTACGGGCGTGGTCGTCTCCCCGCTCATCGCGCTGATGCAGGACCAGGTGGACGCGCTGCGGGCGCTCGGTGTGCGCGCCGGGTTCATGAACTCCACGCAGGACTTCGACGAGCGGCGGGTGGTGGAGGCGGAGTTCCTGGCGGGCGAGCTGGACCTGCTCTACCTCGCACCGGAGCGGCTGCGGCTCGACTCGACGCTGGACCTGCTCTCCCGCGGCAAGATCGCGGTGTTCGCGATCGACGAGGCGCACTGCGTGTCCCAGTGGGGCCACGACTTCCGTCCCGACTATCTGGCCCTGTCGCTGCTCGGCGAGCGCTGGCCGGACGTGCCGCGGATCGCTCTCACGGCGACGGCCACGCATGCGACGCACCAGGAGATCACTCAGCGGCTGAACATGCCGAGTGCCCGGCACTTCGTGGCGAGCTTCGACCGGCCCAACATCCAGTACCGGATCGTGCCGAAGGCGGACCCCAAGAAGCAGCTGTTGAGCTTCCTGCGCGAGGAGCACGCGGGCGACGCGGGCATCGTGTACTGCCTGTCGCGCAAGTCCGTGGAGGCGACGGCCGAGTTCCTGAGCCGCAACGGCATCGAGGCGGTGCCGTACCACGCCGGCCTGGACGCGGGCACGCGCGCGGCGCACCAATCCCGGTTCCTACGGGAGGAGGGCCTGGTCGTGGTGGCGACCATCGCCTTCGGGATGGGCATCGACAAGCCGGACGTGCGGTTCGTCGCCCACCTCGACCTGCCCAAGTCGGTCGAGGGCTACTACCAGGAGACGGGCCGTGCCGGACGCGACGGTCTCCCCTCCACGGCCTGGATGGCCTACGGCCTCAACGACGTCATACAGCAGCGCAAGCTGATCCAGTCGGGCGAGGGCGACGAGGCGTTCCGGCGCCGGGCCGCCTCGCACCTGGACGCGATGCTGGCGCTGTGCGAGACGGCTCAGTGCCGGCGCGGTCAGTTGCTCGCCTACTTCGGCCAGGACCCGGATCCGGTGGGCTGCGGCAACTGCGACACCTGCCTGACGCCGCCGGAGACCTGGGACGGCACCGTCGCGGCGCAGAAGGTGCTGTCGACGGTGGTGCGGCTGCAGCGGGAGCGGGGGCAGAAGTTCGGGGCGCTGCAGATCGTCGACATCCTGCTGGGGCGGCGCACCGGCAAGGTGATCCAGTTCGACCACGACCAGCTGTCGGTGTTCGGCATCGGCGAGGAGCTGAGCGAGGGCGAATGGCGGGGCGTCATCCGGCAGTTGCTGGCCCAGGGGCTGCTCGCGGTCGAGGGGGAGTACGGGACGCTCGTGCTGACCGAGGGCAGTGGGACCGTGCTGCGGCGGGAACGGGAGGTGCCGCTGCGCAAGGAGCCGAAGAAGCCGGTGACCTCGCGGTCGGCGTCGGGGTCGGGTTCCGCGGGCTCCGGGCGTGGCGAGCGCAAGGCGAAGGCCGCGGTGGCCGAGCTGCCGGAGGAGCTGGTGCCGGCCTTCGAGGCGCTGCGGGCGTGGCGTGCCGAGCAGGCTCGGGAGCAGGGCGTTCCGGCGTATGTGATCTTCCATGACGCGACGCTGCGGGAGATCGTGACGGTGTGGCCCGCGTCCGTACGGGAGCTCGGGGGCGTCAGCGGTGTGGGGGAGAAGAAGCTGGTGACCTACGGGGAGGGAGTGCTCGAGGTGCTGGGCTCGGTGCGTGGGGAGTCTGGTGAGGGGGCGGCGGCGTCGGCTGAGGCGGATCCAGGGGCCCTGGGTGCGGATCTCGGGGCGGACGACTGGCCCGAGACGGATGCGGAGCCGGAGGACTGGGCCTAGAGGCCGGCCGCGGAGCAGCTCGGCAAGTGACGCGTGCCCGGCGCTGAGGCCGGCCGCGGGGTGTCGCGCACGTACAGCCGGTCTCAGTACACCGGTCTCAGTACACCGGTCTCAGTACACCGGTGCCAGTACATAGGTGCCAGTACGCCGGCCCAAGCGCGACGGTCAGCTCAGCGCCGTCAGCCCTGGTGCGAACGTGATCAGGAGCGGGAGCAGCGGCACCAGCGCTGCCAGCGTCGTCGTGAGGGCACGATGGCGGCGGCCCAGGCGCGGCGGGGGCTGGAGGAGGCGGTTGACGCGTTCGCCCAGGAGGCGGTGGGTGGAGGCACAGGAGAGAACGCCTCGGTGTTGGTTGAGTTCGATCAGGGCCAGGGCCGTCGTCAGGTGACCGCAGCGGCGGGACGCCGTGTCGTCGGCGGCCAGTTCGACCAGGCGGTGGGTCTGGTCGCAGAAGTGGGCGAACAGCGGGATGCGGGGGAATCCGGTGGCAAGCGCGGTGGAGAGGTGCAGCAGCCAGTCGTGGCGGGCTTGGGCGTGGCCACGTTCATGGGTGAGGACGGCGTCGAGCTGGTGGTCGGTCAGGCGGTGCAGGGCGCCCGTGGTGACGATCAGCTGGGGCGGGCTGCCCGGCATCCACCAGGCGTCGGGGTACTCGTCCTCCAGCACCAGGAGCGGGCCGCGCGCCGAGCCGAGGCCCGCGGGCAGGTCGGGGGCGCGTTCGCGCAGGTGGGCCCTGGCCTGGCCGCGTCGCCGACGCGCGTCGACGAGCTCGCGGGCCAGCATCGCGGTCGTCCAGGCGGCCCCGCAGGCCAGCAGCACGGTGAGGGTGGCCGCCCAGGCGGGAGCGGCCGAGAGGTCGTACGCCTCGGTCACCGACGGCGGCGCCGGAGCGAAGAGCTGGGCGCGTACCGTGCCGAAGACGGCAGCGGCGCCCAGGGTCAGGGCCGTCAGGCAGGACAGCAGGACGGTGGCGACCAGGCACTGCCACACCCAGAGCGCGACCACGGGTTCCTGTTCGGGCCAGGTGGCCCGGGTCAGCGCCCGGGGGACGGGTACGGCGGCCGTCAGGGCGACGATGCTCAGCAGGAGCAGGCAGGCGGTCATGCCAAGGGCTCCGGATCCTGGTCAGGGAAGGTGCGCGGGCGGCTGTGCGGGGCGGTGGGCGATGAACACGCCACCCGCCGTCAGCAAGTATGACGGCGACGGTCGCCGGAGTCAGCGGGGAAGAACCGCCGAACTCGCCTTGGGGCATCACGCGTACGCCGACATGGACATCATCCGGCAGTCCGGCGTCGCCGTGCGTCACGGCCTACGCGCGCAGCGCCTCCTGGACCGCCGCCACCACCTCCGTGTCGTCCGCTCCCAGCGCACGCGTCTGATCTGCGAACCGCCGTGCCAGTGCTGCCAGTTCGGCCCGATCCGGGCGGTGGACACCGGCGGGGAGCGGGGCGACGCGGGTGCCCGCGCCTCGACGGGTGCGGATCAGGGACGCCGCCTCCAATTCGCGGTACGCCCGTGCCACTGTTCCCGTGGCCAGCCCCAGGTCGGCGGCCAACTGCCGGACCGTCGGCAGGCGTTCGCCCTCCGGAAGGCGGCCGGTGGAGATCAGGGCGGCGAGCTGGGCGCGGATCTGTTCGTACGGCGGGACCGGGCTGGTCGTGTCGACGCGCAGGCCTGCCCCGCTCATCGGCGGTCGGTTCCGCTGATGCCGGCCCGACGGCCCCGCCATGCCGTCGCCCGGGGCGAGATGATCGTGAACAGGCACCACGGCGCCGTGAGCAGGGCGAGCAGACCCAGCGGCCACACCGTCCAGTTCGCCGCGACCCCCACCGCGCCGTCGCACGTCGTGCTCATCAGGGCACCCGACACCGTCGAGGCCGTGCCGAACAGGGACGACGAGACCACCAGCCCCCAGGCGGCGACGATCGCCAACGTCCGGTCGCGGCGGGACTGTTCGTCGCCGGGGCGGGTCGCGATGCGCCGCAGGGCCCAGCCGCAGGCGGCGGTGGAGAGGGTCAGAGAGGCCAGGATGGGAAGGCCGTAGTAGAGGCCGGGCCAGGGGCCGGCCGACTCCGTCATACCCCGGCACGTCAGCGTGAGCGCGCGCCCCGCACGGCCCAGGTCGTCCGGCGAGGCCACCGCGGCCGCGGCCGTCAGCACGACGACCAGTGCGGCCGCGAGGCCGAGCAGTAGGGGGGTCATCCGGGGCGGTACGTAGTCGCGGACCCGGCGGGGAGTGAGGCCCGCCGTGCGTACGGCGCCCCGGCGTGGTGCGGTCAGGGCGTCGCCCAGCAGCACTCCGGCGACCGCGCACAGGCCGAACATGAGGATGGCGTAGAGGGTGCCCTCCCCGTGGTTCAGGGGCGCCGGCCAGCGGGAGGCGAGCGCCCCGACGACCAGGCCGGTCCAGCGGGCGTAGCGGTCGACGGGTGCGCGGGACGCGGGCGCCGAGGCGGAAGGGCGCGAACCGAGTTCGAGCATGAGAGACACAGACCCCCGTGGAGACGACTTGTGCACAGACCTGTACGCAGATCTGTACGCAGACTTGTACTCACCGCTTGTATCAAGCGGTGAGTACAAGATGCGGTCTCCTGGAGCTTTGTGTCAACTGCTTGCTACAACTTGGCCGGTGACCTCGCCCAGCCCCACCCGCACCCCGCCCGGCCCCGGCGCCCAGGCGGAGAGCGTCACCACATCGCCGTCCTCCAGGAACGTCCGCTTGCCGTCGGGGAGTTCGAGGGCGTCCCGGCCGTTCCACGTCAGCTCCAGCAGCGATCCGCGCTCGCCTTCCGCCGGGCCGCTCACCGTGCCCGAGCCGTACAGGTCGCCGGTGCGGAGCGAGGCGCCGTTCACGGTCATGTGGGCGAGTTGCTGGGCGGCCGTCCAGTACATGGTGGAGAAGGGAGGTTCGGAGACCACATGGCCGTTGATCGAAACGGAGATCCGCAGGTCGTAGCCGCCGGGTTCCGTTTCGGAGCCGGAGTCGTCGAGGTACGGCAGGAGCGGGTGCGTCCGCTCCGGCGGTGCCACACGCGCCTCCTCCAGCGCGTCCAGAGGGGTGATCCACGCCGATACCGAGGTGGCGAAGGACTTGCCGAGGAACGGGCCGAGGGGGACGTACTCCCAGGCCTGGATGTCGCGTGCCGACCAGTCGTTCAGCAGGCAGAGTCCGAAGACGTGCTCCCGGAAGTCGCCCAGAGTCACCGGCTTGCCCATCTGCGACGGCGTGCCGACCACGAAGCCGACCTCGGCCTCGATGTCCAGGCGGACCGACGGGCCGAAGACCGGAGCCGGATCAGTGGGTGCCTTCCGCTGGCCGGACGGTCGCAGAACATCCGTGCCGGACACCACCACCGTGCCCGAGCGGCCGTGGTAACCGATCGGCAGGTGCTTCCAGTTGGGGGTCAGGGAGTCCGCCGCGTCGGGGCGGAAGATCTGGCCGACGTTCCGGGCGTGGTTCTCGGAGGCGTAGAAGTCGACGTAGTCGGCGACCTCGAAGGGGAGGTGCAGGATGACCGAGGACAGGGGGTGGAGGAGGTCCGCGATGGCCTCCTGGTGTGCGGGAACCGTCACCCACGCCGTCAGTGCGCGCCGTACGTCCGACCAGGTGGTGCGGCCCGCGGCGAGCAGCGGGTTCAGGGAGTCCTGCGCGAGCAGCGGGGCGTACGGCGAGCCGAGTGCGTACGCCGCCTTGCCCGCGTCGAGGACGTGCTCGCCGAGGCGGACGCCGACCCGGCGTGCGGAGTCCGAGCCGGGAAGGGAGAAGACGCCGTACGGAAGGTTGTGCGTGCCGAAGGGGTCGCCCTCGGGGAGATCGAAGGGGGGCATGGGGTGCTGCCTCACTCTCATACGCTCCGTATGCCATGTGGTCGGGCCACACGTTACGGGTGAGTCGCCTGTCTTGGGCAGTGCGGGGCTCGCGTCGCCGAAGTCGACGAATCTCCTGGTCGCCGCAGTCCGCCGGCGCTCAGGCGGCCTCGGTGACCCCGACCGCGGCCTGCCCCAGGAGCTGGTCGAGATCGTCGGGCTGCGGGGCGGGCCGCGCTGCAGCTGGCCGAAGTGGTGACGAGGCTCGCGGACCGTTCGCAGGAGTCGGTTCCGGACGCGCTGTGGGACGAAGTGGCCGGTCATTTCGACGAGAAGGAGCTGTCGGCGCTGATCCTCACCATCGGCGTCACCAGCATGTTCAACCGCATCAACTCCACCATCAAGGAACCCGCGGACACCACGTGGGGGTGAAATCGCAACCCGCGCGGGGCAGTTGCGGCGCGGAAGCGAACGCATTAAACAGCAGCGGAACCGGAACTGCTGTCAACACATGTGAACACAGCAGCCGTCCGGTTCACATCGAGTCGATGGGGCGTCCTGTCCGTATTCTCTGATCATGGCCCCACCCATCGCATATTCACTCATCGCCACTGACCTGGACGGGACGCTGCTGCGCGGCGACGACACGCTCTCGGACCGGTCCCTCGACGCGCTCGCGCAGGTGGCGGCGGCCGGTGCCCAGCACCTCGTCGTGACGGGGCGGCCGGCGCCCCGAGTGCGGCCGCTCCTCGACGTCCTGGGCAGCAGGGGGCTCGCGGTGTGCGGACAGGGCGCGCAGTTGTATGACGCCGGCGCGGACCGTCTGCTGTGGTCCATCAACCTGGACCGGGAGTTGGCGGAGACCGCGCTCGGCAAGATCGAGGCCGAGGTGGGGCAGGTGTACGCCGCCGTCGACCAGGACGGCGTCGACGGGCTCACGCTCATCGAGCCCGGCTATCTGATGCCGCACCCCACCTTGCCCGCCGTGCGCGTCCGGCACCGCGACGACCTGTGGTGCGAGCCGATCAGCAAGGTGCTGCTGCGCCATCCCAGCCTGTCCGATGACGAGTTGGCGGCGACGGCGCGCGCGGTGGTCGGTTCCCTCGCGACGGTCACCATGTCGGGGCCGGGCACCGTCGAACTCCAGCCATGCGGCATCACCAAGGCGACCGGTCTCGCGCTCGCCGCCGAGCACCTGGGCCTCGGCGCGCACGAGACCATCGCCTTCGGTGACATGCCCAACGACATCCCGATGTTCGACTGGGCGGCCCGCGGCGTCGCGATGGCCAACGCGCACCCCGAACTCAAGGCGGTCGCCGACGAGATCACCCTCTCGAACGAGGACGACGGCATCGCCGTCGTCCTCGAGAGACTGTTCGCGGGAAGCCTGGCCGACTTCGCCCAGTAGTGCCCGTTCTTCCCCAGTACAGAATGGTTTTGCTTAGTAAGGACCGTTCACGTTGTCGATCGAGCCGTACCGCGCGGCCGCGTAGTTGCACGCGGCCGTGATGTTCGCGACCGGGTCGAAGGGGTCGTAGACCGTCCCCGGCACGTGGTAAGCCGCGAAGGTGGGGTCGATGACCTGCAGGAGGCCCTTGGACGGGGTGCCCGCCGCGGCGTTGGAGTCCCAGCCGTTGATGGCGGCCGGGTTGCCGGACGACTCACGCATGACATTGCGGTAAATACCGTCGTATGAACCGGGGATTCCGTTTTGAGCCATGATGTCCAGCGCGTTGCGGATCCAGCCGTCGAGGTTGTCCGGATACGACTTCACGGAGGCCGTGGTGGCGTGGGCGACGGCGGACTTCTTGGCCGGCGCGGACGCCTTGTCGGCCGTCTTGCTCGCCGTGCCGGCCTTCGTCGCCCGGACCTTCAGGTCGAGACCCGGGTGGATCAGCCTGGGGTCGTCGCCGACGGCCTTGCGGTTGTCCTTGTAGAGCTGTCGCCAGCCGCCCTTCGCGTCGTACCGGTCCGCGATGCCGTAGAGCGTGTCGCCCTTCTTCGTGGTGTACGTGACGGACTTGGCCTTCGCCGCGGACGGTGCGGTCTGCGGTGCCGCCTGCGCGACGGAGGGGGCTTGGGCCGGCTGTGCGGCGCTCGCGGTGGTCGCGCTCAGGAGCGGGAGGGCGAGGGCGGCGGTACCGGTTCCGGCTGCGACGACGTGCCGGGTGAGGGGGCTGGTTCTGGGGCGGCGGTGCTTGCCTCGGGCCATGGCGCTGTTCCTCTCCGACGCCTGCGAGGTGAGCTGTCGGGTTCGGGCGGGAGATGCCCGGCCGCGCCGCCGTGCGGCAGCGCGAACTTCACCCCGAGCCGGCCCGGCGTGCCATCGAGGCGTCCGGTCCGGCGACTTACCTGGGTCCCCCGCTCCTGCCGTGCGTGAGTGAGTACGTAGGTGGATGACTCGGGCGGCGGCAGGATTCGGCGTCCGCCCGACTGAGCGGGAACGTATGCGAGAGCACATGCCCCGAACAAGGGCCATGGTCACCCGTCGTGCCGGTTGACCATGGTCTGGTGCGTATGGGGTGCTTGATCCTTTGCGGTTGCCAAGCCTCAACTTGCGCTTGAGGCAAGGGGGGATGACGGTGCGCCGAGGCGGATGTGCGGCCGGGCGCGCGTGACCCAACTCACTGGCATCCACAAGAGCGGCAAATCGGGCAATGGATCCAACTCGCCTTTAACCGGCTGTCCGTGGAGTCCGTTTCTCCCAGGTCCGGTGGAAAAGTACCTCTTCGTCGTCCCTGCAGATCACCTCGTTGGAGGTGACGAAGTCATGCCCGTCGCAGCTGATCTCCGAGCGGGTCCGCACCGTCGCGTCCCATGCCGTCTCCGGGCGGTGCAGCCGGATCGACCAGTCCGAGCGGGTGCGGGCCGACAGGGGGTCCCACTCGTCGATCGTGTACGTCTCCAGCGCGTCCTCGGCGAACTCCAGACCGTCGGGGTACACGCGTGCCGCCGTACCGAGGGTCGACCTCCAGGCGCCACTCGCCCTTGGCGACGTCACGCACGACGAGCCGCTCGGGTCGCGGTTCGTCCAGCGTGATGGGGGAGTTCACGCCGAGCGGCTCCGCCTGCTCCGGTTCCTCGAAGGCGATCATTGTGTCTTCCGCTGATTCGTCCAACGCACGCGCGCGTACCGGAAGTTCCAGAGAACTCCCGGCCGGTTCCAGCGTGAAGCCCGCCGACGAGTCCGGCCGGGGCCAGATCCACGGCCAGTAGGCGGAGGAGACGGCGAGGCGGATGCGGTGGCCGGGCGGGAAGGCGTGGCCGATGCCGTTCAGCTCGAAGGTCACGTCCTCGGTGGCACCCGGCTCCCACGGCACCGCACGGTCGCGGCCGTGGCGCGCCGACAGGTTCAGCACGCCGCGCGTGACCAGGGTCGAGGAGCCGTCGGGCGCCACGTCGCAGAGTCGGGCGACGACCTGCCCGCGCGGCACCTCCGAAGTCAGCCTCAGCCGCACCTTCGGCCGCCCCAACACCCAGGTCTCCTCGCCCACTTCGAACTCGAAGCAGGCCGAGCGCGCGTCCTCCTCCCGCTGGTCGGGCGGCAGATCGGCGTCATTGCCGAAGGGGAAGAACCGGCCGGCGTCGATGCCGGTGTGCATGGGCGAGCGGACGAGGACGGGGGCGCCCTGGCAGGCGTACGTCACGCTGCGCACGTGGGGAGAGGGCCAGGCCGGCTCGCCGACCCAGCGACCCGGCAGCGTGGGGTACACCGTGGCCGGGCGGTGGGAGTCGCTGACGTACGCGCGCAGCAGGGGCTCGGCCATGACGCCTGTGTCCTCGTCCTTCAGCCAGTGGTCCCACCAGCGCAGCGTCTCCTGGAGGAAGCCGATCGCCGGGCCCGGCGGCAGGCCTCGGTCCGGGTAATGGTGCGACCAGGGGCCGATCAGGCCGCGGACGCGGTCGGCGGGCAGGTGTTCGACGAGGCGCAGGACCGTGTCGCGGTACGGGTCTTGCCAGCCGCCCACCGCGAGCACGGCGGCGTCGATCGCGCGGTAGTCCTCGCAGACGCTGCCATGGCGCCAGTAGTCTTCGCGGGTCTGGTGGTCGAGCCAGGTGTGCGGAATGGGCTCGACGGCCTCCAGCCGCCCCAGCCACATGTCCCGCCAGGCGCCGCCGACGTACTGGGGGTCCGGCGGGCGGGCGATGAAGGCGAGCATGGTCGACGCCCAGGCGTGCATGTCGACGGCGAGGACGGAACCTCCCATGTAGTGCACGTCGTTGTCATAGCGATCGTCCGTCGAGCAGACCGTGCCGATCGCCTTGAGCGGCTCGGGTGCGAGGGCCGCGATCTGGAGGGAGTTGAAGCCGCCCCAGGAGATGCCGAACATGCCGACCCTGCCGTTGCACCAGGGTTGGGCCGCCAGCCAGTCGACCACTTCGACCCCGTCGTCGAGCTCCGTCGCCGAGTACTCGTCCGTCGGCATGCCCTCGCTGTTGCCGTGCCCGCGGATGTCCACGCGGACGGAGGCGTAGCCGTGGCCGGCGTACCAGGGGTGGCGTTGGTGGTCGCGGGGTGCGGTCCAGTCGGTCAGGCGGTACGGCAGGTATTCGAGGAGCGCCGGTACGGGCTCGTCCGTCAGAGGGCGCCACACGCGCGCGTACAGCAAAGTCCCGTCCGGGAGCGGGATCCAGAGGTCTTCGTGAGCCGTCTCGTGGGGGAAGGACGTACGGATGTGCATGAGCGGGATCCCCGTCAGGTCAGTGCACCGGGTGCATCGTGCGGCGCAGCCACGGTGCCGCGGCCGTCACGGCCAGCCCCGCGGCCACCGCGATCGCGCCGTTGACGCCGAAGTAGGCGGGCTGGGAGACGTCGTCGTAGAGGACGGACATGAGGTGGCCCTCGGCGGACTGCCCCAAGGTCGGCAGCACCATCAGCAGGAAGGACAGGCCGCCGAGCACGCCCCCGATCGCGATCTTGTTGGACGCGTGCGGCTGTCTGCGCCGCGTGCGCACCCACAGCGCGGCGACGGCGGGGGCGAGGGCGACCTCGAAGGCGCCGAGGGCGGAGGCGTACCAGCCGGCGGGGAAGTGGAAGCCGAGGATCGACCTCTCGGTGTTCGTCGAGGCCAGCATCATCGTCGAGTACGCCTGGAAGAGGACGAAGTTGAAGACCGTCGAGGCGAGGAGGAGGACGATGTACGGCCGGAGGCGACCGCGTTCCTCGGGGGTCACGCGCGGGCTGGTGAACATCACCGCGAAGTAGGCGATCGTGGCGATCACCGAGACGAGGGTGAGCAGGTCGACGAAGCGGTCCACGGTGAGCCGGTCGGCGGCGGCGAGGCGGACGGCGATGACCGCGGTGGCCACGAGGCCCGCGACGACGGGGCCCGCGGCGACGACGCGGATCGCCTGGTGTGGCGGGGGTTCCCCAGCGCGGGCGCATTCGAGCGTGGGGGAGTCCGGGGGCGGCGTGACCTCGGCGGCGTGCTTCCGTCCGGCCAGGTGACGGCGGCCGGCGACATACTGGACCAGGCCGAGCGTCATGCCGATCGCGGCTGCCGAGAAGCCCCAGTGCCAGCCCCTGTGGTCGCCGAGCCAGCCGGTGAACAGCGGGCCCGCGAAGGCGCCGATGTTGATCGCCATGTAGGAGAGCGCGAAGCCGGCGTCGCGGCGGTTGTCGTCGGTGCGGTAGAGCTTGCCGACCATGGTGGCGACGTCGGGCTTGAGCAGTCCCGTGCCCGCGCTGATCAGGCCGAGGCCCACCCAGGTCATGCCGGCGGTCGGCACCGCCATGGCGTAATGGCCGCAGGCGATGAGGATGCCGCCCCACAGCACCGCGCGATACGAGCCGAGGATGCGGTCGGCGAGCCGGCCGCCGACGACGGAGACCAGATGGACGAGGGTGCCGTAGGCGGCGGAGACGGAGGCGGCGGTTCCGGCCGACATGCCCATACCGCCGTGGGTGACCGTGTCGGCGAAGTACAGGACGAGGATGGCCTGCATGCCGAGGAACGAGAAGCGTTCCCAGACCTCGAGGCCGCAGAGCGTGAGCAGGCCTCTGGGCTGGCCGAAGAAGGCCTGGTCGGAGCGGTGCGGCGGTCCACTCCCGGGCTCGATGTCGACTTCGGTTCGGGAAACGGGCCGCTACTTCCCTATAAGTCGATGGATATCCGGCCTTATTACGTGATCAAAAACATACCGGTCGTGATCCAATACCGCCCATGGTGGACGGGTGGGCGGCATCGGTGATCGAAACGTGACCGGATACGCTGACTTGAGTGATGGCAGCGACCTATCGACAAACCGTGTAACCGCCAGAAGACACCAGCAGACAGGAGACCCCTCGTGACCGTCGTCGGGCCGTTCGGGCTGAGCGTGCGGGACCAGGCTCTGGAAGCCGATGTCCAGGCCGGATTGGCGGCTGTCGAGGAGGGATTGCTCGAAGCCACCAAGAGTGAGGTCCCCTTCATCACGGAGGCCGCCCAGCACCTGGTGCGGGCGGGTGGAAAGCGGTTCCGGCCGTTGCTTGTGATGCTCACTGCCCAGTTCGGGGACCCGTATGCGCCGGGCATCGTGCCGTCGGCGGTGGTGGTGGAGCTGACCCATCTGGCGACGCTGTACCACGACGACGTGATGGACGAGGCGGCGGTACGGCGGGGTGTCGACAGTGCGAACACCCGCTGGGGGAACTCGGTCGCCGTGCTGACCGGCGACTTCCTGTTCGCGCGCGCCTCGCACATCCTGGCCGACCTCGGGCCCGAGGCGGTGCGGGTGCAGGCCGAGGCGTTCGAGCGGCTGGTCACCGGGCAGATCCTGGAGACTGCGGGGCCGCAGGACGGGCGGGATCCGGTTGAGCACTACCTGGATGTGCTGAGCGGGAAGACCGGGTCGCTGGTGGCGGTGTCGTGCCGGTTCGGGGCGATGATGTCGGGCGCCGACGAGGCGGTGGTCGATGTGCTGACCCAGTACGGGGAGCGGCTGGGGGTCGCCTTCCAGCTTGCGGATGACGTGCTGGACATCGCGAGTGACTCCCATGAGTCCGGGAAGACGCCGGGTACGGATCTCCGGGAGGGGATTCCGACGATGCCGGTGCTGCGGTTGCGTGAGCGGGCCGAGCGGCTGGGGCTGGCGGAGGATGCCGCGCTGTGCGAGCTGCTGGACTCCGACCTGAGCGATGACGCGCGGCTTGCTGAGGCGTTGGCTTCGCTTCGGGTGCATCCGGCGTTGGAGCAGGCTCGTCGGGACACGGTGCGGTATGCGGAGGATGCGCGGGCTGCGTTGGCGCCGTTGCCGGACATTGATGCGAAGGCTGCGTTGATGGAGTTGTGCGACGCGGTGGTGCATCGGGCCGGGTAGGTATTTCGCCCCCGCCGCCCCTACCCGTCCCATCCCGAAGGGGCTCTGCCCCTTCGACCCCGCCGGGGGGCTCTGCCCCCTGGACCCCCCGTCGGCCCTGAACGGGCCTCGTCCTCAAACGCCGGAACGGGCTGGTGGTGTGATGCACGTCACGAAGCTGGACTGAGTCCAAACTGAGATCGTCTCCGTATGAATGCCCGGAAGCTGGCGCAGGGGGTGTCGGCTGCAATGCGGGGAGAAACAGAATCATGGGCATGGACACGACGTTCTCGAAGCGCCGTAAGAGCCTGATCGTCACCGCTGTCGCGGTGGCCGCCATCGGTGGGGTCGCCGCCGCTGTGGTTCCCGCCTTCGCTGCCGGAGGCGACCGCGCTGACCACGCGGGCCTCGGCACCGGGGGCACCATCCTCGCCGCCAGTCTTCGCGGGGCGAACGAGGTGCCCGTCGAAGGTGGGCCCGCTGTCGGGGACAAGGACGGTGCCGCCCTGCAGTTCGTGCAGGTCAAGGGTGACACGGTGTCCGTCGCGGTCACCTGGCGCGGCACCGGGAAGCCGACTGCCCTCCACATCCACCAGGGCGCCAAGGGCACCAACGGCGGCATCAAGGTCGACTTCGGCGGGCTCCTCGGCGAGAGCAAGAGCAAGGGCCACAGCCTCACCGGCACCGTCACCGTGAAGGACCCCGCCCTCCTCAACGCCCTGAAGACCGACCCGAGTTCGTTCTACGCCAACCTCCACACCGCCGAGTTCCCAGGCGGCGCCGTACGGGGCCAGTTCCACCAGGTCACCGTCGCCGAGTTCGACTTCCGCGACGCGCTCGACAACTTCCAGGCATCCGTCGTCGAGGGCAAGCAGATCTACGAGTGCAAGCCGGCCGAGGGCGGCGGGTACGCCTTCGCCCAGCGGGACGTCAGTGCCATACTCGGCGGCCGTATCGCGCACTCCTTCGTCGCCCCCAACTCCGGTACGCCGCAGTGGACCGCGCGTGACGGCAGTGCGGTGACGGGGGCTGTCCTGTCCAGGACGCCCAACGGCGACGGGAACATCCCCGAGCTCGACCTGAGGGCCACTCGGTCCGGCAAGCACCACGGCCTCCTCGCCGACGCCGCCGAGATTCTGCGGCTGAACACCGTCGGCGGTGTCGCCCCGACCGGCTCCTGCACGCCCGGCGCCGTCGTCGGCGTGCCGTACCAGGCCGACTACGTGTTCATCAACGGCTGATCCGCGCGGCAGCGCCCACGCACAGCGGCGTCTTCCCCGTCCAACCCCTACGGGTCGGGGGAGGCGCCGGCGTCGTGTGTCATACCGCAGGTGTACGCGGAGTTGGCTCCGAAGGCTGACGAATCTTCCTGGCCGATTTGGTCAGATGGAAACCACGGAAATCACCACTCCTCACCGATTCGGGTGAGAATGGCGGCGCACGGGTGGACCAGTGGACGAGTGCGGGGGTCGAGAGACTCGCGGGCGAGGAAACGAGACGGGCAGCCGCCGCCGACGACGGAGGTAAGGCACACATGGCACCGTACGCATCGGACGACAGTACGACCGCCGGGGAGGTCGACGACCTGCGCGCCGGACGGCGCAAGGCCGCGCGGTACGTCGTCCCGGTCGCGGTCGTGGGAGTCGCGGCGGCGACCATCGGGCTCGTCCCGGCGATCGCCGATTCCGGCGACCCGGACCTGCCGGAGATCACCGCGCAGCAACTCATCGAGAAGATCGCCCAGTCGGACGTACAGCAGCTGTCCGGCACCTTCAAGATCACCACCGATCTCGGCCTGCCCGACCTCGGCGGTCTGGAGTCCAGCTTCGCATCCGGCGCCATGGGCTCGGGGTCCGGTGACGGATCGTCCGCGGACCCCTCGGCCAAGCTCACCGAGCTCGCGTCCGGCACGCACACCCTGCGCGTCGCCCTCGACGGCGAGAACAAGCAGAAGCTCTCCCTGCTGGAGAACGCCTCCGAGTACAGCCTCATCCACAACGGCAAGGACATCTGGGGCTACGACAGCAAGTCGAACGAGGTCTTCCACGGCACCGCCGACGAGGCGCAGGCCGGGAAGGGCAAGCAGGGGAAGCCCGAAGAGGCACCCGCCACTCCCAAGGACTTCACCGAGGAAGTCCTCAAGGCGGTGGACGACACCACGTCCGTCACCGTCGACGGCACCGCGCACGTCGCGGGCCGGGACGCGTACCGGCTGCTCATCAAGCCGAAGCAGTCCGGGACCACGGTCGGCGCGATCACCGTGGCCGTGGACGCCAAGACCGGCATGCCGCTGAAGTTCACGCTGACCCCGTCCAGCGGCGGCGCGGCAGTCATCGACGCGGGCTTCACCCAGGTCAGCTTCGCCAAGCCGGCCGCCTCCACCTTCGACTTCACCCCGCCCAAGGGGGCGAAAGTCACCGAGGAGGGCGAGCTGGAGGGGTCCGCTCCGGAGCACGGCGGCACCAAGTCCGAGGACGAGTTCCGCAAGGAGCTCGAGAAGGAGTTCGGTGGCTCGAAGTCCGAGGGCAAGCCGGGCAAGGCGCCCGAAGGCGGTCCCGAGGTCATAGGCGAGGGCTGGAATTCCGTGGCCGTCTTCGACACCGGCGGCGAGGGCGTCCCGTCCGGCGCCGAGGTCGGCGGCGACATGGGCGGCTTCCTCGACTCCCTGGGCGACAAGGTCACCGGGAAGTTCGGCTCGGGCACCGTCTTCAAGACCCGCCTGATCAACGCCCTGATCACGGACGACGGCAAGGTCTACGTGGGCGCGGTCGACAAGGACGCGCTCGTGAAGGCGGCCGACTCGGCGAAGTAGGCCGTAACCAACCGCCGTACGCGCACGTAGGCGCACGTAGGCGTATCACGAGGCGAGGAGCCTGAGGGGCCCATGGAGGAACTGCCTGCCGCGGAGGCCGACGAGCACGACAGCGTCGGTGCGGTGATCGCCACCCGCGCGCTCACCAAGCGCTACCGCGGCGGGCAGCTCGCCGTGGACGGTCTCGACCTGACCGTCCCGGAGGGCAGCGTCTTCGGGTTCCTCGGCCCGAACGGCTCCGGCAAGACCACCACCATCCGCATGCTGATGGGCCTCATCGACCCCACCTCCGGTACCGCGCGCGTGCTCGGACAGCCCATGCCCCGGGCCGCGCGCGCCGTACTGCCGCAGGTCGGCGCGCTCATCGAGGGGCCCGCCCTGTACGGCTTCCTCTCCGGCCGCGACAACCTCCTCCGCTACGACGCCGCCGACCCGACCGCCGATCCGCGCACCCGGCGCACCCGCGTCGCGGCCGCGCTGGACCGGGTGGGCCTGACGGCCGCCGCGGGAAAGAAGGCGAGGGCGTACTCGCTCGGCATGAAGCAGCGGCTCGGGCTCGCGGCTGCTCTGCTCCAGCCGCGCAGGCTCCTCGTCCTCGACGAGCCGACCAACGGCCTCGACCCACAGGGGATGCGCGAAATACGTTCCCTGATAAGGGAGTTGGCGGCCGAAGGCACGACCGTCTTCCTCTCCTCTCACCTCCTCGACGAGATCGAGCAGGTCTGCACGCACGCGGCGGTGATGGCGCAGGGCCGACTGATCACCCAGGGCGCGGTGGCGGAGCTGGCGGCCGGGACGCGCGGCCGGCTCGTCGTGACCACGCCCGACACCGGGGACGCGGCCCGGGTGCTGAAGGAGCAGGGCGCCGGTGACGTCGTCATCACCGACGACCGGGTGACCGCCGAACCTCCGGAGCGTGATCTCGCCGACGTCAACGCCGCGCTGGTGAGGGCGGGAGTCCGGGTCCGTGGCTTCGGCGTCGAACGGGCCTCGCTGGAAGACGCATTCGTGGCACTCACGGGGGAGGGGTTCGATGTCGCAGGCTGAAGTCGTCCGACGGACGGGCGCGACCGAAGGCGCCCGAAAGACCAGTCCGCTGTGGACCTTCGGCCTCCTCCGCAGCGAACTGCTCACCACCTTCCGGCGCTGGCGCACGCTCGCCCTGCTCGCCGTCCTGGCCGCCGTGCCGATCCTGGTCGGGATCGCCGTGAAGATCGAGACGAGCGACGGGGCGGGCGGCCCCGGCGGGGGTGGCGGCGGCCCGGCGTTCATCTCGCAGATCACCAACAACGGCCTGTTCCTGGTCTTCACCGCACTGGCCGCGACGCTCCCGTTCTTCCTGCCGATGGCGATCGGCGTCATCGCGGGCGACGCGATAGCGGGCGAGGCCAACGCCGGCACCCTGCGCTATCTCCTCGTCGCCCCCGCCGGCCGCTCGCGCCTGCTCCTCACCAAGTACGCGACCACGATGGCGTTCTGCCTGGTGGCCACCCTCGTGGTCGCCGTCTCGGCACTCACGGTCGGGGCGTTGCTCTTCCCGCTCGGCGACCTGACGACCATCTCCGGCACACGGATCAGCTTCGCCGAGGGCCTGCTCCGCGCCCTGCTGATCGCCCTGGTCGTCGCCGCGTCACTCATAGGCGTCGCGGCCCTCGGCCTGTTCGTCTCGACGCTGACCAACAGCGGCATCGCGGCGATGGCCACGACCGTCGGCCTGCTGATCACCGTCCAGATCCTCGACCAGATCCCCCAACTGCACGCGATCCAGCCGTACTTCTTCTCCCACTACTGGCTGTCCTTCGCCGACCTCATGCGCGACCCCGTCTACTGGGACGAGCTGGTCAAGAACCTCGGCATCCAGGCCCTGTACGCGGGGGCGTTCGGCTCGGCGGCGTGGGCGCGGTTCATGGCGAAGGACATCACGGCCTGAGGGGCGCCGGCGACGCTCAGCCGGCCTCGTAGGGGAAACGGGCGAGCGGCGCCTCCTGCGCGAAGAACGTCTTGGCGCGCGCCAGCGCCTCCGCGTCGTTCAGTACGTCGCCACGCCTGCTGCCGTTGCCGGCCAGGACGCCGCCGAAGCGCATCCCCATGTACGCGGCCGAGTTGTTGAGCGTGCCGACGAGCGGGTCGGCCACCTCGGTCTCCTGGTGCGCGAGCGCGGTGACGCCCCAGAGGGTGCGCCCGGCAAGCGTCGCCTTGAAGTCGATGCCGGGGGTGCGCAGCCAGCCCGACCAGTAGTCCAGGTAGCGCTTGGTGAGACCGGACACCGAGTACCAGTACAACGGCGAGGCGATCACGATGTCGGTGGCGGCGAGAGTGGCGTCGAGCAGCAGCGCGGGAGTGCTTCCCACGGGAGGGCGCACATGGTCGCTGTCGCGCCGCAGGTCCACGAAGTCCGGCAGCGGGTGCTCGGCGAGACTGATCCACTGCTGCTCGACGCTCTTGGGCAACTGCTCGGCGGCCGCGCGGGCCAGCAGCTCGGTGTTGCCCTCGCTGCGGCTACTGCCCAGGACGAACAGGAAGCGGCGGGTCATGAGATCCCCCAGATGGTCGGCGTACGGCAATTACTCGCACGTGCATTATATGCGTACGCAAGTACCTGTCCAGAGGCTACCGGGGCCACCGGGGTCACCGGGGCCGCCGCCTCCGTCGTGCACCTCGGCCGCCCGGGCCACATCCAGCAGCAGTTCCTCCCGCCCGTGCGCCGCCACCACCTGCAGTCCGACCGGACACCCGTCGGGCCCGAACCCCGCCGGGATGCTGATCGCCGGATGGCCGCTCAGGTTGAACGCCCAGGTGAGCGCGGTGGAGTACCGCTCGCCGGGCCCTTCGTGGCCGTGCGGCGAGGTCGGGGCGGTCGGCGTCAGCAGGAGCCGGGCGCCGGAGAAGAAGGCGGACAGGCGTCTGTCGTTCGCGGCCCGGATGCGGTGGGCCGGCGCGGGGTCGGCGCCCGGGGTTCGCAGGGCGAGCCATGCGGGGGCCGGGTCGTCGAGGCGGAGCGGAGCCCGTGGGCGCACGAGCCGTAGCGCACCGGCTTCGGCGAGCCGTACGGCCGCGGCGTGGGCGACGGCGACGACGTCCGGGTCGGGGGAGTCGAAGCCGAGGTCGGGGGACCATTCGGCGGTCGGGGCGTCGTACTCGCCGGGTGGACCGTCCGGATCCGTCCCGTCCGTATCCATCCCGTCCGTATCCGCCCCGCCCCCCGTCGCCGTCGCCGTCCCCGCCACGGTCACCGCTTCCCGTTCCGCCCCCGAGACGACCGCCCAGTACGCCGCCACATCCTCCGCGGACCGTGCCAGCACCCCCGGTGCCATGAGCCCCGTGCGGTCGGTCGACGGCGGCCGCCCGTTGCCGGCCTTCAACCCGACAACCCCGCACCACGCCGCTGGAATCCGCACCGACCCGGCCCCGTCGCTCCCAGTCGCGAGCGGGACCAGCCCCGCCGCGACCGCCGCCGCGGAACCGGCGGAGGAGCCGCCCGGCGTACGGTCGTGCCGCCAGGGGTTGACCGTACGGCCGTACCGGCCAAGTCCCCAGGTCTGCCAGGCAGTTCCGGGCCCGGGAACGGACGTCGCCCCCACTGCCACACAGCCCGCCGCGAGCAGCGGGTCGGCCGCACGCAGCCCATGCCGGCCCTTGACCCCGATCGGCACGCCGGCCAACGGCAGCCGCTCACCCGCGCCGACTCGTGCGTCCACCTCGCGGGCCCGTCGAAGCGCCTCTTCGCCCCACACCTCGATGAAGGCGCAGAGGACGGGATCGGCCCGCTCGATCCGTTCGAGCGCCGACGCGACGGCATCGACGGCACGGAGGGTTCGCGAGCGTACGGCTGAGGCGATCTCCACGGCGGACAGGGCGGCTGGTGCTGGGGCGACTGCCATGGGGTGATTCTCCCGCCCGGCTTCGGCGCCACCCTCAGCGCGTGCGCCCCGTCAGCCGCGCCAACGCCTCCGCCTCCCGAGGCGGCGGTCCGCTCAGGTCGCCGAGCCGCCACGCGGGCACCCACGGCACCCGGTACACGTCGATGACCGATTCGATCACCTTGACGCGCTCGGCGAGCGGCCGCGGAAGCCGCCCCGGCGCGTCCGCGACCAGGACGACCGCATCGAGATCGAGCCCGTGCGGAGCCTCCCCGCGGCGGAAGACCTCAAGGGCGTTCAGGGCGCCGGTCAGCCCGGCCGCATGCGTACGGGCGACGAGCAGCACCGACTGCGGACCGGCGGGACCGGGCCAGTTGCGCCCGCAGTCGTGGCCGCCGTAGACCGAGGCGAGCGTGGAGACACCCGCCCCACCGTGGGTGCCGACCCAGGAGAAGCGCCGGGGCGCGGCTGCGGAAGGGGCGGGCGGCGGTTCTTCCGGCAGGGGCACAGGCCCGCGGATCCAGATCTCCGGCCCCGGTTGCGGCCGCCCCTGCTGCACGTGCATGTCAGTCCGCATGCCCGCACTCCTCCCTCGTCACGCCACCGATCTTCGCGTCAGGCATGAGAACGCTGTGACGTGGCACAAGCTCCTGGAACGAGTCTGTGACGCCGCGGTGACGTCCGCGCCGCGCGCGGCCGGAGAGACTCGACAGTACGTGTACGACGTGTACGACGTGTATGACGTATACGACGTGCAGGACGTGTCCGAAGTACGTGTCCGGCCGGTACGGCCGGACCTTGACGGCAGGGAAGCGATGTCTCTACTGAGCCGCGCGAAGAAGCGGGAACAGAAACGCGCCGCGGCCTCGGCGGCCCCCGCGGCCACGCCGATCGACGTGCGCGTCCCCGCCCACGGTCCGGGTGCCGGCGGGGCGTCGATCGGCGGAGTTCCCGTCACCGCGGCCCCCGGGGAGGAGATCCAGCACGTCGTCCTGACCCGCCTCCAGCGCATCGCCCTCGCTGCCGGCCACGCCGTGCACGCCACGATCCACGACGAGCGCATCGGTTACGTCGTCCCGCTGCGGGTGGACGCGGACGGCTCCAGCCGCTTCACCGCCGAGCCCGTACGGCTGTCTGCGGAGCCGCCCGCGCCACTCGCCCCGGGTGGGACACCGCAGCGGGACAAACCCACGCATGTCCTACGCCCCCTGCCGAGCGCGGGGCAGGACGCCTCGCCCACGTTCCGGTTGCGCGCGCTGCCCGAGCCGGTGCAGGACGCCGTGCCCGGCACGGTCGCGCCGCCGCTGGGGGAGTTCGGCCCGCCGCCGCAGATGGACGCGAGGCCGCTGCCGGCCGACGCACCGCAAACCGGCCGGCCGCCCACCGTCGTACCGAAAACCGACGAACCCGAGCCCGAGCAAGCCCGCGTCCCGGACCCCGACCCCAAGCCCATCCCACCCCGTGGCTTCGATGCCGTGGCCGAAGCCGTCCTCGGTGACGGGGCGACCGACACCACCGCCGACGCCTCGCCCTTCGCGCAACCGTTGGCGCGGATCAACGAGGCCGTGACGGCGGGGCGGACGGCGGAGGCGGCGGAGCTTGCGGAGCGGACCTTGGCGGAGGCGTCCGCGGTGCTGGGGCCGGTGCACCCCGAGGTGCTCCGGATGCGCGAACTGGCCGCGTACGTCGCCTACTTGGCGGGCGACCCGGTGCACGCCTTCGGGCTCTCCCTCGACGTGGCCCGGACCCACCACCACACCCGCGACGCGGAGGCGGCCTACAGCAGCCTCCTGGGCGCGGCCACGGCCTGGCGGGCCGTACGGGACCCGGCGCAGGGTCTCGACCTGGGCCGGGATCTGCTCGGCCTGTGGACCGAGCTCACGGCCGAGGGCGGTCCGGCCGCCGAGGACATCGAGGAGCTGGAGTCGGCCCGCGCCCGCATGGACCGCCTCGCCGCCCGAGCCGCCAAGTCGGCCGAACCGCCCAGGAGCTGAGCCACTAGCTCAGTAGCTCAGTGGATGAGCGGGGCGGTGGATCAGCGGGTCACTCCGAGAGCTCCCACACCGCGTGCGCGACGGCGTCGCTGTTCCGGTCGAGGGCGGTGTCGTTGATGTTGGACGTGGTGTCGCAGGACGAGTGGTAGCAGCGGTCGAAGGACTGCCCCGACGTACCGCCCCACTTGGCCGCCTGCGCCGCGGTCTTCGTACGGCTCGCCCCCGTGAACAGGCCGCCCACCGGGACGCCCGCGCTCTTGAACGGCGCGTGGTCGGAGCGGCCGTCGCCCTCGGTCTCGATCTCGGTCGCGACGCCGAGGCCGGCGTAGTAGTCCTTGAAGGTCTTCTCGATGGCGGGGTCGTCGTCGTAGACGAAGTAGCCGGGGTTCGGCGAGCCGATCATGTCGAAGTTCAGATAGCCGCTGATCTTCGCGCGGTTGGCGGAGGACAGGTTGTTGACGTAGTACCTCGACCCGACGATCCCCAGCTCCTCCGCGCCCCACCAGGCGAACCGCAGATGCTTGGTGGGCTGGTAGCCGGCCCGCGACACGGCGAGCGCGGTCTCCAGGATCGCGGCCGAGCCGGAGCCGTTGTCGTTGATGCCGGGGCCGGAGGAGACGCTGTCGAGGTGCGAGCCGACCATGACGACCTGGTTGGTGTCGCCGCCGGGCCAGTCGGCGATGAGGTTGTAGCCGGTACGGCCGGAGGACGTGAACTGCTGGATGGCCGTGGTGTATCCGGCGGCGTCCAGCTTGGCCTTCACGTAGTCGAGCGAAGCCTTGTAGCCGGGGCGGCCGTGGGCGCGGTTGCCGCCGTTGGCGGTGGCGATGGACTGGAGCTGGGTGAGGTGGGCCTTGACGTTCGCCACGGGTATGTCGGGTGCGGCGGCGGCCTCGACGTCCGCCTTGGGTGCCGCGTCGGCTATGGATCCGCCGGTCAGGAGTGTGGCGGTCGCGACTGCGGCGGCCGCCGACGTGCGCCAGGAGACGGGGAGCTTCATGTGGGGGGCTCCGAATTCCAGGGGGACCCCCGTGGGGTGACCACAGGGGATCCACAGTGAATGGGGTGCCTGGATGGTGAGGGTGAGCCTGACTCTCCGTCAAGAGTGCTATTCGGACTGGAAGTTCGGATAGGGAAAACGCTGCGTTCCTCTGCGTTCCCCTGCGTCCCTCACTGCACGCAGAACTCGTTCCCCTCCGGATCCGCCATCAACACCCACTCCCCGCCCGGCTCCTTCACGTGCCGCAGCACACTCGCCCCCAGCCCCTCCAGCCGCTCGACCTCGGCCTCGCGCTCCCCGGTCGGCGCGTGCAGATCGAGATGGAGCCGGTTCTTGACGGTCTTCGCCTCCGGCACGCGCTGGAACAGCAGCCGACGCCCCAACCCGGTACCGCTGTCCCGGTCGTACGGGTCGTCCGGATGCCGTACGGCCACCAGGTCCCGGAAGGCGAGGCGGGCGTGAAACTCGACGACGGCCTCCCGCGGCAGCGCCCCGAGCTCCAGGAGCCGCTCGATGAGGGCGTTGTTGTCCTCGACCTCGTAGTGCAGCGCGGCGGCCCAGAAGTCGGCCTGGGACTGGGGATTGGCGCAGTCGATGACGAGCTTCCAGTGGAGGGGGGTTGGTGTGGTGCCGGGTGCCTGAGTCATGCGACCACTCATATGGGGTGGGGAGAGGAGTCGCAACGGGGAAACGCCGGTTGGCACATATCAGCCCGTCCGGGGGGCAGCCCCCGGATCAGGCGTCCACTGCGGCGGACCTCGGCTTCTCGACCCGAGCCTCGCCGAGCTCGGCCATCCTGCTCCGCCGCGCGGAGCGCCACGCGTCCGCCGTGAGCAACGTCAACGCCAGCCACACCAGCGCGAACCCGGCCCACCGCTCGGCCGGCATCGCCTCATGGAAGTACAGGATGCCGAGCAGGAACTGGAAGACCGGCGCCAGGTACTGCAGCAGCCCCAGCGTCGACAGCGGCACCCGTATCGCGGCCGCGCCGAAGCAGACGAGCGGCAGGGCGGTGACGATGCCGGTGGCCGCGAGCAGCGCCGCATGCCCGGGTCCCTCCGACGTGAACGTCGACTCCCCACGCGCCGTCAGCCACGCCAGATACCCCAGGGCGGGCAGGAACTGGATCGCGGTCTCCGCGGCCAGCGACTCGATCCCGCCGAGATTGACCTTCTTCTTCACCAGTCCGTACGTGGCGAAGGAGAAGGCGAGGACGAGAGAGATCCACGGGGGCCGCCCGTACCCGACGGTCAGCACGACCACGGCCGCGAAGCCGACCCCGACCGCCGCCCACTGCGCCGGCCGCAGCCGCTCCTTCAGCAGCAGCACGCCGATCGCGATGGTGACGAGCGGATTGATGAAGTACCCGAGCGAGGCCTCGACGACATGGCCCGTGTTCACGGACCAGATGTACAGGCCCCAGTTGACGGTGATCACGCCGGCGGCCAGGGCGATGAGCGCCAGCCGCCGTGGCTGCCGTATCAGCTCACCCGCCCAGGCCCAGCGCCGTACGACGACCAGCGCGATCGCCACGAAGACGAGGGACCAGGTCATCCGATGGGCGAGGATCTCGATCGCACCGGCGGGCTTCAGCAGGGGCCAGAAGAGGGGAACGAGCCCCCACATCCCATAGGCCGCGAAGCCGTTCAGGACTCCTGTGTGCCGCTCGCCGCCCGAATTCCCGGTCACGGCCCCTCCTCCACACCCATCCGGCCGCGCCCTCACGACGGCTCGCACGAAGGTAACGCCGAACACCCCCGCCTGTCATGCCCGTATCGCTATACGGTCATGACAGGCGGGGGTGGGGCGCTCAAGGGGTACTGGGGGGAGTTCAGCCCTTGAGTGCGGCTCCGATCGCCTCGGCGATCGGAGTGGTCGGACGGCCGGCCAGGCGGGACAGGTCCCCGCTGTCGACGACCAGCTCGCCCTTCTCGAGGGAGGCGTCCACGCCGGCGATGATCGCGGCCACGGGTTCCGGCAGGCCGGCGCCGACCAGGATGCCGGTGAAGGCCTCGACGGAGACGGGGTTGTTGGCGATCTCCTTGCCGGTCTGCCGGCTCAGCTCGGCGGCGTACTCGGCGAAGCTCCAGGCGACGTCGCCGCCCAGCTCGTACGTCTTGTTCTCGTGCCCCTCGCCGGTCAGTACGGCGACGGCAGCGGCCGCGTAGTCGGCGCGGGAGGCGGAGGAGACGCGGCCCTCGCCGGCGGCGTGGGTGACCGCGTTGTACTGCAGGACCGGGGCGAGGTTCTCGGTGTAGTTCTCGTGGTACCAGCCGTTGCGCAGCAGCGTGTACGGCAGGCCGGACTCCAGGAGCGCCTTCTCCGTGCCGCGGTGGTCGTCGGCGAGGGCGGCCGTCAGGCTGCCGGGGGCGCTGGTGTAGGCGAGCAGGGCGACACCGGCGGCCTTGGCCGAGTTGATGACGACCTGGTGCTGGCCGACGCGGCTCTTGTCGAGCTCGCTGCCGGATATGAGCAGCACCTTGTCGCCGGCCGCGAACAGTCCGTCGAAGGTCTCGGGGGCGTTGTAGTCGGCGACGGCGATCTTCACGCCGCGCTCGGCGAGGTCGGCGGCCTTCTCGGGGGTGCGGACGACGGCGGTGACCTGGTCGGCCGGAACCTTCTCCAGCAGCTGCTCCACGACGTGGCGGCCCAGGTGTCCGGTGGCTCCGGTGACGACGATGCTCATGATGTGTGACTCCTTGTGGGGTGCGTTGGCACTAACCCTAGGAGATGCGCTAACTCTACGAAAGTACACACTTTGAAGTAAGGTACTGACATGGCAGTAAGTGACGTGGCAGGCGGCGCATCAGGCGCGACGACCATCAAGTACGACCTCGGCGAGGAGATGTGCCCGCACCGTCTGGTCGTGGATCACCTCACCAGCCGCTGGGGCTTCCTCGTCCTGCTGGAACTCCTGGAACGCCCCTACCGCTTCAGTGAACTGCGCCGGGCGATCGGCCGGGTCAGCGAGAAGATGCTGGCCCAGACCCTCCAGACCCTGGAGCGCGACGGCCTGGTCCACCGCGACGCGAAGCCGGTGATCCCGCCGAGGGTCGACTACTCCCTGACCGACCTGGGTCGTGAGGCGGCGGAACAGGTGCGCGGGCTGGCGCTGTGGACCCAGGAGCGGATGGGGCAGGTGCAGGATGCGCGCGAGGCGTACGACGCGCGGAAGCGTGCCGTCGCCGAGTCAACGGCGTGATCGCCGCTAGGTACTACTAGGGCGTGTCGACATGCGGACATGATTACGCTGAGTCAGTGAATCCCCGGCAGTCTGTGCATATTTACCTTGTAGGTTGACCGACATCCCGACGGTCGGCTCTCAAGAGAGGCTGCCTATGTCTAGTAATCTTTTCGATGACGGCGTGATCCTTCGCCGTCTCGGAACCGTCCCGAAAATGCGAAAAAGTCGAAGTAGTGAAACCTGCCCGGACATCTTCGAGCTCAGTGACGGGAGCTTCGCTGTCATCGGCACTGAGGCCACCGCAGCCCTCGATCCTCACCTTCCTCCCGATGCGGCCAGGGCCGAGTACGAGCGCATCGTCGTGATCAGTCGGGACACCCTGATCCATGCCAAGAAGGACATTCCGGACGCGTGAGTGAATCCGGAGCCCTTGCCTCAGGGGCCAGGAGTTTCGCCCCTGGGCTCTCATGCTCGATGACCGGACAGCTCCGGGAGGGGGCGGACGGGCCGGAGCAGGGCATCCATCCGTGCGCCCCCTGTCCGCCTCTGCGTCCGTTCGTTCGGGTGGGCACGCTGGTGCCGGGCGCCTTCGCCCGCCGTGCGTCGGTCCGAGCGCTCGGCACATGCACGGCCGCCGGACGTGGGAGGTCAAGGCGTGGCGATGTCGAACCAGGAAGAGCACCTCGGGGATTTTCTCCGCGTACTCGACGCCGTCTCCGATGGACTGGCAAGCATTGCAAAAGAGATGCACCGGGCGAACGTCATTCAGGTACAGCGCCTTTTCGCGGAGCAGCTGGACCGATCGCTCGACGATCCGCTGCTTGCCGACACGTTGAGCACTTTGGGTGGGATATCCGAGAGCAGGCGACGTCAGATGATTTTCGCCAATCGCCAGTACGCCCTGATTCTGCTCGCCTATCGCGTCGGCGTAATTGACCGAGGTGAACTCCTTGGGGACCTGAAGATATTGAGCCGGAATTCTGTCTTCGCGGAGTACTGGCAGCGGACTGCTGAGCACCGGCGACTGCTTCCCGAGGAGTCGCTGGAGGCCCGGACGGGCCGGGCGGTCGACGCGGTCATGGACGAGCGGCTGGACGACCTGGAGGAGTGGTGGGTCGTGGGCTTGGAGCCCGAGGCCCCCTCGGACTGACAGGCGCCGTAGGAGGAGGCGCCGTACGAGGAGGCCCGGAGACCGCAACGCAGAGGGCCTGGGCGCCCCACGGCACCCAGGCCTCGTCGTCTCTCGGCGGCCGTCAGCCGACGACCGTCCAGGTGTCCCCACCCGCCAGCAGCGCCGCCAGGTCCCCCTTGCCGTTCTGCTCGATCGCCGTGTCCAGTTGCTCGGACATCTGGGTGTCGTACACCGGGCGCTCCGCCGAGCGGAACACGCCGATCGGTGTGTGGTGCAGGGTGTCCGGGTCGGCCAGGCGGGACAGGGCGAAGGCCGTGGTCGGGGACGCGGAGCGGGCGTCGTGGACCAGGATCTGCGACTCGTTCTCCGGCGTCACGGTGACGACCTTCAGGTCACCGGTCTGCGCGTCCCGTACGACGCCCCGCGCGCCGTCGGTCCCGAAGCGGATCGGCTGCCCGTGTTCGAGGCGGATCACCGCCTCCTCGGCCTGCTGCTTGTCCTTGAGGACCTCGAAGGCGCCGTCGTTGAAGATGTTGCAGTTCTGGTAGATCTCGATCAGCGCCGTCCCCTTGTGGGCGGCCGCCTCGCGCAGGACCTGGGTGAGGTGCTTGCGGTCGGAGTCCACCGTGCGCGCCACGAAGGACGCCTCCGCGCCGATCGCCAGCGACACCGGGTTGAAGGGCGCGTCCAGCGAGCCCATCGGCGTCGACTTGGTGATCTTGCCGACCTCGGAGGTCGGCGAGTACTGGCCCTTCGTCAGGCCGTAGATCCGGTTGTTGAACAGCAGGATCTTGAGGTTGACGTTGCGCCGCAGGGCGTGGATCAGGTGGTTGCCGCCGATCGACAGCGCGTCACCGTCGCCCGTGACCACCCACACCGACAGATCCCGCCGCGACGAGGCCAGGCCCGTCGCGATCGCGGGGGCGCGGCCGTGGATGGAGTGCATGCCGTACGTGTTCATGTAGTACGGGAAGCGGGACGAGCAGCCGATGCCCGAGACGAAGACGATGTTCTCCTTGGCCAGGCCCAGCTCCGGCATGAAGCCCTGGACCGCGGCGAGGATCGCGTAGTCACCGCAGCCGGGGCACCAGCGCACTTCCTGATCGGACTTGAAGTCCTTCATGGACTGGCGGGCCTCGGCCTTGGGGACGAGCGAGAGCGCCTCGATCGTGCCCGTGCCTTCCGCGGACGTCTCAGGCATCGATGGCCTCCTTGAGAGCCTTGGCGAGCTGTTCCGCCTTGAACGGCATGCCGTTGACCTGGTTGTACGAGTGGGCATCCACCAGGTATTTCGCCCGGACCAGGGTGGCGAGCTGGCCGAGGTTCATCTCGGGGATCACCACCTTCTCGTAGCGTCCGAGTACCACGCCCAGGTTGCGTGGGAACGGGTTCAGGTGGCGCAGATGTGCCTGCGCGATCGACTCGCCGGCCTTGCGCAGGCGGCGTACCGCGGCCGTGATCGGGCCGTACGTCGATCCCCAGCCCAGCACCAGCGTCTTCGCCTCGTGCGGGTCGTCGACCTCCAGGTCCGGCACCTGGATGCCGTCGATCTTGGCCTGGCGGGTGCGGACCATGAAGTCGTGGTTGGCCGGGGAGTACGAGATGTTGCCTGTGCCGTCCTCCTTCTCGATGCCGCCGATCCGGTGCTCCAGGCCCGGCGTGCCCGGGATCGCCCACGGCCGGGCGAGGGTGTGCGGGTCGCGCTTGTACGGCCAGAAGACCTCGCTGCCGTCCTGAAGGGTGTGGTTCGGCCCCTGCGCGAACTGCACGGTCAGATCCGGCAGCTCGTCCAGCTCCGGGATCCGCCAGGGCTCCGAGCCGTTGGCCAGATAGCCGTCCGACAGCAGCATCACCGGAGTGCGGTACGTCAGCGCGATCCGCGCCGCCTCCAGGGCCGCGTCGAAGCAGTCGGCCGGCGTGCACGGCGCGACGATCGGCACCGGGGCCTCGCCGTTGCGGCCGAACATCGCCTGGAGCAGGTCCGCCTGCTCGGTCTTGGTCGGCAGACCGGTCGAGGGCCCGCCGCGCTGGATGTCGATCACCAGCAGCGGCAGCTCCAGCGACACGGCCAGCCCGATGGTCTCGGACTTCAGGGCCACACCGGGACCGGAGGTCGTGGTCACCCCCAGCGAGCCGCCGAAGGCCGCCCCCAGCGCCGCACCGATGCCGGCGATCTCGTCCTCGGCCTGGAACGTCCGTACGCCGAAGTTCTTGTGTTTGCTCAGCTCGTGCAGGATGTCCGAGGCCGGGGTGATCGGATACGAGCCCAGGAACAGCGGCAGGTCCGCCTGGCGGGACGCGGCGATCAGCCCGTAGGACAGGGCGAGGTTCCCGGAGATGTTCCGGTAGGTGCCGACCGGGAAGGCCGTGGTGGCCGGGGCGATCTCGTAGGAGACAGCGAAGTCCTCGGTCGTCTCACCGAAGTTCCAGCCCGCGCGGAAGGCGGCGATGTTGGCGGCCGCGATGGCGGGCTTCTTGGCGAACTTCGAGGTCAGGAACTTCTCGGTGCCCTCGGTCGGCCGGTGGTACATCCATGACAGCAGGCCCAGCGCGAACATGTTCTTGCTGCGCTCGGCCTCCTTGCGGGTGAGGTCGAACTCCTTCAGCGCCTCCACCGTCAGCGTGGTCAGCGGCACCGGATGGACGCTGTAGCCGTCCAGCGACCCGTCCTCCAGCGGTGAGGCCTCGTAGCCCACCTTCTGCATCGCCCGTTTGGTGAACTCGTCCGTGTTGACGATGATCTCCGCGCCGCGCGGCAGATCGCCGATGTTGGCCTTCAGGGCCGCCGGGTTCATCGCGACCAGCACGTTCGGTGCGTCGCCCGGGGTCAGGATGTCGTGGTCGGCGAAGTGCAGCTGGAAGGAGGACACGCCCGGCAGGGTGCCTGCGGGGGCGCGGATCTCCGCCGGGAAGTTCGGCAGTGTCGACAGGTCGTTGCCGAAGGACGCCGTTTCCGAGGTGAAACGGTCGCCGGTGAGCTGCATACCGTCGCCCGAGTCCCCCGCGAAACGAATGATCACCCGGTCCAGCCGGCGGACGTCCTTTGTCCCTGCCGGTTTGCGCTGCTCTCCCACGACGGCTTCGTCGGCCTGCTCCGCTGGGCTACTGACCTGGCTGGTCACTGAACTGGACCTCCCTCAAGACGGGTGTCTGGGCATGGCCTTCCCGCAAGCCTTCCCAGGATCAACCCTACGTCCGCAAAGGTCGCCCTCCCCGGGCCATTCGCATGACGGACATGGATTTGAGACGGTTTGCCACCCTGACTTGTCATGATTTACACGCCCCCCGGCGCTTCTTTGAAGACGCTCCCCGCTCGTTCCTTGGTTCTAGGTCTCGGACTCGGCGGATCCCGGTTTTCTGACACAGTGTCAGATTGTTAGGAGTTCAGGTAGGTGAGGACCGCCAGAACACGCCGGTGGTCCCCGTCGCTCTGGGAGAGTCCGAGCTTCAGAAAGATGTTGCTGACGTGCTTCTCGACCGCTCCGTCGCTCACCACCAGCTGCCGGGCGATCGCCGAGTTGGTCCGCCCTTCGGCCATGAGGCCTAGGACCTCCCGCTCGCGTGGCGTGAGCCCCGCGAGCACGTCCTGCTTACGGCTGCGGCCCAGCAGCTGGGCGACGACCTCCGGATCGAGCGCGGTCCCCCCTTGGGCCACCCGCACGACCGCGTCCACGAACTCCCGAACCTCCGCCACCCGGTCCTTGAGCAGATAGCCGACTCCACGGCTGGAACCGGCCAGCAGCTCCGTGGCGTACCGCTCCTCCACGTACTGCGACAGCACGAGTACCCCGAGTCCCGGGTGTGCCTTGCGCAGCTGTACGGCCGCTCGCACCCCCTCGTCGGTGTGCGTGGGTGGCATGCGCACGTCCGCGACCACGACGTCCGGCAGCTCGCCCTGTCCGTCCAGCTCCGTGATGGTCTTGATCAGCGCCTCGCCGTCGCCCACCCCCGCCACGACCTCGTGCCCACGGTCGGTCAACAGCCGGGTCAGCCCCTCCCTGAGCAGCACCGAGTCCTCGGCGATGACCACCCGCACCCTGTCCTCCACGATCCTCGGCCCCCCGCGCCTCGGCATTCGGCCGAGCGTGCCCCGGCCCTGTCGTCCCACGCGACCTCAGTATCCCGCGATCGGCCCTTCCGTACCGGGCCTGTGGATAACCTGCCCGCCGCAGTTCGGATCGCGCGGGGTGCGAAGGGGGCGACTCCGGGGCGCATGCACATGAAGTACTCAAGGAGTGCTCAAGGATTGCTCAGGGAGTGCTTGCGAACAAAACGGAAGTCCGGCCCCGAACCAACCGGAGCCGGATCCCCACCTCAGTGGGCCGAACGGCACACTCGAACTACCGAACGGCACACTCGAACTACACGGTCCGCCAGGGAAGCTCAGCCGTAACCTGTGTGGGCCCCCCGACCGGCGAGTCCACCACCAAAATCCCGTCCACCGCGTCCAACCGCTCGGCCAGCCCCGCCAGCCCCGACCCTTCGGAGACGGCGGCACCCCCCACCCCGTTGTCCACGACCTGCAGCATCAGCCGGTTCTCCACCCGCCACACATCCACCGCCGCCCACGTGGCCCGCGCGTGCTTGCTGATGTTCTGCAGCAGCTCCGACACCGTGAAGTACGCGATCCCCTCGATCGCCGGCACCGGCCGCTCCTCGAGGTCGACCTGGACCTCCACCGGCACCGTGCACCGCGAGGCCACCGCCGACAGGGCCGCATCCAGCCCGCGGTCGGTGAGGACCGCCGGATGGATCCCCCGAGCCAGATCCCGCAGCTCCTGCAGCGCCGTCTTCACCTCGCCGTGCGCCTCTTCCACCATCCGCGCGGCGGTCTGCGGATCCTCCGTCAGCTTCTCCTTCGCGAGACCCAGATCCATGGCCAGTGCCACCAGGCGGGCCTGTGCGCCGTCGTGCAGATCGCGCTCGATGCGCCGCAGGTCGGCAGCCGCCGTATCGACGACGACACCACGGTCCGACTCCAGCTCCACCACGCGCGTGGCCAGCCGCGACGGCCCGAGCAGGCCGTGCACCAGCAGCCGGTCCACCATCGTCAGCGCCCGCACGATCCAGGGCGTGGCCAGCGTGAACAGCAGGCCCACCAGTGCGGTGACCGTGATCTCGAAGGGGTTGTCGAGGTAGATGTGGTGGGTCTCGTCGCCGTACAGCTGAAGGCCGTCCTGACCGACGTACGCCGGGAAGACCCAGAACCACAGCGGGTACGTCAGCAGAGCCCAGCCGTACGCCCAGACGTTGAGGGCGACGACGAAGGAGAACACCGCCCACGGGAAGTGCAGCACCGCGTACAGCAGGCTCCGCCACGAGGTCCCGCTCTTCAGCACGGCGCCCATCCACGCCATGAAGCCGCTCCGGCGCATCCGCAGCGGCTCCGGGTCGGCCACCTCCAGGTCCAGCAGTGCACGCGCGCGTGCCCGCTCCAGCGCCCCGAAGCCCCGGCAGCCGGCGAGGCCCGCCGCCAGCACCGGGATGCCGAGGAACGTCACCAGCAGGCCCGCGCCCAGCGACACCATCGTGATGGCGTACACGAACAGCATGATGCTGATCGGCAGGCTCAGCAGCACATACCCGAACTCGCGCCAGCTACGTGCCTCGAACGGCGCCCGCAGCCCGGCCGGCATCCGGTGCCGTCGCTCGCCGCCGCGCTCGGGGAGGCCGCGCTCGGGGAAACCGAGCCCGTGCCCGTAACCCTGTCCGTACTCCGTGGCCATCGGCGTCGTCCGTTCTCCTCGTCCCGTCAGCCCCGCCGCCGGGGCTGTGCCGTCGTATCTCCACCCTGCTCGACCGCAGGTCCAGGGACCATGGAGGCCGTCGGCGTCTCGAACGGGGGGTTTTCCCTACCCCTGCCCGGGGTCGCGGTCCCGCCAGGGCAGCTCCGCCGTCACGGTCGTCGGACCGCCCTGCGGCGACTCGATGACGAACAGACCGTCCACGGCGTCCAGCCGGTCGGCGAGCCCACGCATGCCCGTACCTCCGTCGAGCCCTGCGCCCCCGCGGCCGTTGTCCCACACCTGGATGAGCAGCCGTTCGTCCGACCGCCACACGTCGACCGACGCCGACTTCGCCCCGCTGTGCTTGCTGATGTTCTGCAGCAGCTCGGAGACGGTGAAGTAGGCGATGCCCTCGATGGCCGCCACCGGCCTGGACACCAGGTCGACAGTCACCTTCACGGGCACCGTGCAGCGCGAGGCCACCGCCGACAGGGCGGCATCCAGGCCACGGTCCGTCAGTACGGCCGGATGGATGCCCCGTGCCAGGTCCCGCAGCTCCTGCAGCGCGAGCTTCACCTCGCCGTGCGCCTCCTCGACCATCGTCGCCGCCGCGTCGGGATCCTCCAGCAGCTTCTCCTTGGCCAGGCCCAGCCCCATGGCGAGGTTGACCAGGCGGGCCTGCGCGCCGTCATGAAGGTCACGCTCGATACGGCGCAGATCGGCGGCGGCCGTGTCGACGACGACACCCCGGTCCGACTCCAGTTCGGCGATACGGCGCTCCAGCTCGTCGGAGGGCGACAGCAGGCCACGCACCATCGCCCGGTCCGCGTTGGCCAGGCCCCGCGCGATGAACGGCAGCACCGGCCACAGCACGAACAGCGAGGTCAGCGTGATGGTGAAGGTGAGGATGCCCCAGGGCAGCCGGATGAAGTCGTACAGGATCGTGCGCCAGCCGACCGGGTCCTTCAGCGCCAGCCACAGCTGCGGGAAGAAGCCGTCCTTGCCGCCGCGCAACGGCATCGGGCTCGGCTCGTCCACCCGCACCCCGAGCAACGCACGCGCGCGTGCCCGCTCCAGCTTGCCCAACTGCCGCGCGCCCATCAGCCCGGCCGCGAGCAACGGGAACCCGATCACCGTCACGGTCAGGAAGGCGCCCGTGGACAGCACCACCACGACGTAGGTGAAGCCGAGCAGCGACAACGGAAGGTTCGCCAGGAGGTGCGCGAGCTCCTTCCAGGTGTGCCGGTCGTAGGCGAAACGGGCGGGCGGCAGCGGCGGCTGCTCGCTGTCGGACCGCCCGGAGGCGTCCCGCGAAGAGCTGGGGCGTTCGGTCATATGGGCTAGCGTGCCGCGCGGTGCGCCGCCGCGCCATGAGGCGGGCCGCCCCCGCCTACGGGGGAAATCCCCACCCCGCGACCCGGCAGGGCATCGGGCCGCGCGACCGGCCGGGTGCCCTGCTGTCGCATCTCGAGCGGATCTCAACGCGTGACTGGCTGCTTACGGTGTCTTTAGCAGGGCCTAGACTCCCGTGCGTACAGATCGTCGAACAGCGGTGTTCACGAAATCACAAGCAGCGGACACTGGTTCCAGGGACTGGTTCGGATTCCGGTTCTGGTGCTGGTTCTGGGACCGGTCCTGGGCATCGGTCACGAGGTCAGGGAGCGAGGGGCGGACGTGTCGGAACAGACCGTCGTCGTCGCGGCGGATACGTATGACGTCGTCGTCTCGGCGGACTACTTCCAGTCCTACTCGGTCGTCGGACTGCTGGCCGTCGTCGGCGTGCTGTTCGTCGCCGTCGCCTTCGGGGCGGGCCGCCTGCTGCGCCCCGTGGTCCCGACGCCCGAGAAGCTCCTGACGTACGAGTGCGGCGTCGACCCCGTCGGCGAGGGCTGGGCCCACACCCAGGTCCGCTACTACGTCTACGCCTTCCTGTACGTGATCTTCGCCATCGACTCGATCTTCCTGTTCCCCTGGGCGACGGTCTTCGCCGACCCGGGCTACGGCGCGACCACGCTTGTCGAGATGTTCATCTTCCTCGGCTTCCTGGCCGTGGGCCTGCTCTACGCATACAAGAAGGGCGTTCTGGCATGGACGTGACGCCAGACACCAACGAGCAGCCGGTTCTGTTGCCGGAGCCGAAGCGGCTGGGCGCGCTGGCCCGCCTCGCTCCCGAGCCGATGAAGGTGATCCTCAACTGGGGCCGCCGCTACTCGCTCTGGGTCTTCAACTTCGGCCTCGCCTGCTGCGCGATCGAGTTCATCGCCGCGTCGATGGCCCGCCACGACTTCATCCGCCTCGGCGTGATCCCGTTCGCGCCCGGCCCGCGCCAGGCCGACCTGATGGTTGTCTCCGGCACGGTCACGGACAAGATGGCCCCGGCCGTGAAGCGCCTGTACGAACAGATGCCCGAGCCGAAGTACGTCATCTCCTTCGGGGCCTGCTCCAACTGCGGCGGCCCGTACTGGGACTCCTACTCCGTCACCAAGGGTGTCGACCAGATCATCCCGGTGGACGTGTACGTCCCCGGCTGCCCGCCGCGCCCCGAGGCGCTGCTCCAGGGGATCCTGAAGCTCCAGGAGAAGATCGCGCGGGAGTCGCTGGGGGAGCGGTACGGCGATGAGGCGGCACGGCCGTCCACGGCGGCGCTCCAGAGTGGGCTGGTCAGGGCGCCGGGTGAGCCGGCTGCCGGTGGTAGCGGTACTGGTGGTGCCGACGCGGGGGAGGCCCACCGATGACGACGATCGGCTGGCTGCCCGCCCCCGTCGAGGACCTGTTCGGCCCCGAGGCAACGGCCGAGGAGTCGTACGAGGTCCTGACGGTCGACGTGCCCCCGACATCCTGGATCGCGGCGCTGGAGGCGGCCCGCGACGAGCTGGGCTGCACGTACTTCGACTGGCTGAGCGCGGTCGACGAACCGGGCACCGGCTTCCGCGTCGCGGCCCATGTCGCCGCCCTGTCTCCGGTACGACGCCTGCTGGTCCGTACGACGGTCCCGCACGACGCGCCGACGCTGCCCACCGCCGTCGGTGTGTATGCAGGCGCTGCCTGGCACGAACGCGAGACACACGAAATGTTCGGCGTGGCGTTCACCGACCACCCTGCCCTGGACCACCTGCTCCTCCCGGACAACTTCGAGGGCCACCCCCTCCGCAAGGACTTCGTCCTGGCGGCCCGCGTTGCCAAGGCCTGGCCCGGCGCCAAGGAACCCGGGGAGCCTGCGGCGGGTGCGGCACACGGCGTGCCGAAGCGCCGCCAGATGCTGCCCCCCGGCGTCCCCGACCCGAACGAATGGGGCCCCCTGAAGGGCCAGCTCCCCCCTGCCCCGGCCCGCCCGGCCAGGGGCGCGGGACGCGCAGCGGGGGAGCGGCCGGTACGGCGTACCCGTACGGCGGCGGAGGGCTCGGCGGGCCAGGGGGAGGCGTCGGCGGCTGGAGCAACGGCGCCCGAGGCACCGACTGGTGGAGTTCCGGCGGCGGGTGCGGCGCGGCGCGCTCGTACGGCGGCGGAAGGTTCGGCGAGTCAGCAGGGGACGGATGCGGCGGCTGGATCGCCTTCAGCCGGTGCGTCGCGTCGCGCGCGTACGGCGGCGGAGGGGTCGGCCGGCCAGGCTGCTGCTGGAGCTGAGCCCTCGCCCGAGACGGGCGCGTCTCCGACGGGAGCCGACACGCCGACTGGCGGAGCGGCGGACGGGCAGGAGACGACCGCGACCAGCACCCCACCGGCACGACGTGCACGCAGCGCGAGCGAAGGCTCGGCATCGCAGCGCCCGGAAACGGGCACCACCCCCGCCGGTCCCCGCCGATCGCGCAGCGCCTCGCAGGGCTCCGCGAGTCAGCGGGCTGCGTCCGACGCGGCAGCGCCCGATGCGGTGGCGTCCGAGACGGCGGCGTCCGCCGCAGCGTCGGTCACTGCGCCTGACGAAGCCGCAACGCCCTCGACCTCATCGGCCACCGCGAAGCCCCCCGCGGCCCCCCGCAGCCCGGACGCCCCGTGGCACCACGCCCGCCCGGCATTCGACGAGCAGGAACCCAGGCGACGAGCCGAGCCTGAGTCGCAGACCGAGACTGAGACCGAGACCGAGACCGAGACCGAGGCCGAGGCCGAGACCCGGTCGGCGTCGGAGACCGCGGCGAAGCCAAAGCCCGCCACTTCCGCCGAGGGCGATGCACCGGAGGTCCCGGAGCGGCAGCCCGGAGCCGAGACCGAGCCTCGCTCCGACAGCGAGCCACGCCCCGCGACCGAGCCGCAGCCGGCGTCGGCACCGGAACAGTCAGAGCCCGGCGAAGAAGCCACCGAGGCTCAGCAAGCCACCGGTGCCACTCCCACCCGCAAGCCCGGCCCGTCCGACCTCGCAGCCACCCCCGAAGACCCCCAAGGCTCCGAACGCTCCGACGGCTCCGAAGCCCCCACCGACGACCGCACAGACCGCACAGACCCCACAGGAGGCCCGCAGTGAACGACGCGCTCGACGTCAGCCTGCGACTCCTGATCGTCTTCGTCGTCTTCCTCACCTTCCCCCTGATCATCGGTCAGACCGAGCACAAGGTGATGGCCCACATGCAGGGCCGCCTCGGCCCGATGTACGCCGGCGGCTTCCACGGCTGGGCTCAGCTCGTCGCCGACGGCGTGAAGTTCGCGCAGAAGGAAGACATCGTCCCGACGGGCGCGGACCGCCGTATCTTCCAGCTCGCCCCCGCAGTGGCCCTCCTCCCGTACCTGCTCGTCCTTCTCGCCATCCCCATCGGCCCGGGCGAAGGCGCGGTCGGCGAGGTCATCGACGCGGGCATCTTCTTCGTCCTGGCGGTCATGGGCGTGGGCGTCCTCGGCTCGCTCATGGCCGGCTGGGCCTCCGCCAACAAGTTCTCCCTCCTCGGCGGCTTGCGCACCGCCGCCCAGCTCCTCGCCTACGAACTCCCGATGCTGCTTGCCGCCGCCTCCGTGGCGATGGCGGCCGGTACGGTCTCGCTCCCCGGCATCCTCGACGCCTTCGAGTGGTGGTGGCTGCCCTGGCAGATCGTCGGCGCGATCGTCTTCTTCGTCGCCGGACTGGCCGAGCTGCAGCGCCCGCCCTTCGACATGCCCGTCGCCGACTCGGAGATCATCTTCGGCGCCTACACCGAGTACACCGGCCTGCGCTTCGCCCTCTTCCTCCTCGCCGAGTACGCCGGAATCGTCGTCCTGTGCGGCCTGACCACCGTCCTCTTCCTGGGCGGCTGGCACGGCCCCTGGGGCGCCGACGGCCTCGGCTGGGTCTGGACTCTGCTCAAGGCGGCCGCCCTCGCCTTCATCGTGATCTGGCTCCGCGTCACCTATCCACGCCTGCGCGAGGACCAGCTCCAGAAGCTCTCCTGGACCCTCCTCGTCCCCCTCTCCCTCGCCCAGATCGCCCTCACCGGCATCGTCAAGGTGGTGATCCAGTAACCATGGCTGCGCCTCTTCCGCCCTCCCGGCCCCGCATTCCTGGCAGTGGCCTGGCCAAGGGCCTGGCCGTCACCCTCCGCACGATGACGAAGAAGTCCGTCACCGCGCAGTACCCGGACACCCAGCCCGACCTCCCGCCCCGCACCCGAGGCGTGATCGGCCTGTTCGAGGAGAACTGCACGGTCTGCATGCTGTGCGCCCGCGAGTGCCCGGACTGGTGCATCTACATCGACTCCCACAAGGAGACGGTCCCGGCGCCGACCCCGGGCGGCCGCGAACGCAGCCGCAACGTCCTCGACCGCTTCGCCATCGACTTCTCCCTGTGCATGTACTGCGGTATCTGCATCGAGGTCTGTCCTTTCGACGCCCTGTTCTGGTCCCCGGAGTTCGAGTACGCCGAGACCGACATCCGCGACCTCACCCATGAGCGCGACAAGCTCCGCGAGTGGATGTGGACCGTCCCGGCCCCGCCCGCTCTCGACCCCGGCGCGGAGGAACCCAAGGAGATCGCCGCCGCCCGCAAGACCGCCGAGAAGCTGGCAGCCGCCCAGGCCGAGCCGAAAGAGGCAACCGAGCCGCAGGAGGGCGAGTCGTGAGCCCCACCTCCGCCGCGCTGACCACGGCCGCCGACACGCACGGCTTCCTCTCCCCGACCGGCGTCGAGATCGCCTTCCTCCTTGTCGGCCTGGTCACCTTCGGCGCCGCGCTGGTCACCGTCACCACCCGGCAACTGGTGCACGCCGCCCTGTGGCTGGTGGCCACGCTCGGCGGCCTCGCCGTGGAGTACCTCCTGCTCACCGCCGAGTTCATCGCCTGGGTGCAGGTCCTCATCTACGTCGGTTCCGTCGTCGTCCTCCTCCTGTTCGGGCTGATGCTCACCAAGGCCCCCATCGGCCGCTCTCCGGACGCCGACTCCGGCAACCGCTGGGCCGCCCTCACCGTGGCCCTCGCCGCCGCGGCCACCCTCATCTGGGTCGTCGTCGACGCCTTCCGCACGACCTGGATCGACCTCGAAGGCCCCGCCGCCGGCTCCACCAAGGCCACCGGCGAAAGCCTCTTCCAGAACTGGGTCCTCCCCTTCGAAGGCCTCTCCGTCCTCCTCCTCGCCGCCCTGGTCGGCGCGATCGTCCTGTCCCGCCAGGCAAAGGAAACCGCCGCGGACGGGCCCGGAACCGGCTGCCGGTCGGGCAACCGCACCGAGGCGGGCGCGCCCTCGGCGACTGGCGTCCCGGCTCCCGCCGCCACCGAGCCCGGCGCCCCGAGCGAGAAGGAGTCGCGCTGATGCACCTCGCCTATCCCGCCGTACTGTCCGCCCTCCTCTTCTGCACCGGCCTGTACGGCGTCCTCGCCCGCCGCAACGCGATCCTGGTCCTGATGTCGGTCGAGCTGATGCTCAACGCCGTCAACCTCAACCTGGTCGCCTTCGACGTCTGGCTCAGCAAGGCCGCCGAGGAGACCCTGCACTCCGGTCAGGCCCTGACCCTGTTCACCATCACCATCGCCGCCGCCGAGATCGGCATCGGCCTGGCGATCGTCCTCGCCGTCTACCGAAACCGCGGCACCTCGGACATCGACAAGCTCCGCGACACCGCCGAGAGCCACGACACCGAGGGCCCCGACCACGACGCCCTCACGGCCGGGCAGGCCGAGAAGGCTGAGGCCACCGCGTGACCACGACCACCCTCGCCGTACTCGTCCCCCTTCTGCCGTTCCTCGGCGCCGCAGCCGGCCTGCTCCTGGGCCGCACGGCACCCGGCTTCGTCCGCCCGCTCGCGGTCCTGCCGACGCTCGCCTCCCTCGTGCTCGCCGCGGTGGTCGCCGTGCGCCAGGGCGGAGACGAGGCGATCAACGCCGCCACCAAGCTCACGCCCACCGGCTCGGTCCCGATCGACCTCGCCCTGCACATCGACGGCTTCGCCGCCCTCGTCGCCGTACTCGTCGGCGTCGTCGCCACGTGCGTGCAGATCTACTCGACCGGCTACCTCCGCGAGGACCCGCGCTACCCCTCGTACGCCGCGCTCGTCTCCCTGTTCACCTCCGCGATGCTGCTCGTCGTCTACTCCGGCGACCTGATGGTGCTGCTGGTCGGCTGGGAGATCATGGGCATCTGCTCGTACTTCCTGGTCGGCCACTACTGGGAGACCCCGGAGGCCCGTGCCGCCTCCATCAAGGCCTTCCTGGTGACCAAGCTCGGTGACGTCCCCTTCCTCATCGGCCTGTTCGCGCTGGCCACCGACGCCGGGTCCTTCCGCCTCACGAAGATCCTCGGCACCGTCGCGAGCGGCGGACTCGACCACCCGACGCTGATCGCCCTGCTGCTCCTCGCGGGCGTGGCGGGCAAGTCGGCGCAGTTCCCACTGCACACCTGGCTCCCCGACGCGATGGCAGGCCCGACGCCCGTCTCCGCGCTGATCCACGCCGCGACGATGGTCGCCGCCGGTGTCTACTTCATCGCCCGTCTCCTCCCGGTCTTCGAGGCCTCGCAGGCCGCGATGATCGTCCTCGCCGTGATGGCCGCCGTCACGATGATCGGCTCGGGCCTCGCCGCGCTCGCCCAGGACGACATCAAGCGCGTCCTCGCCTACTCGACGATCGGTCAGCTCGGCTACATGACCGGCGCCCTCGCCGTCGCCGACCGCGGTGCCGCCGTCTTCCACCTCCTCTCGCACGGCGCCTTCAAGGCGCTGCTGTTCCTCGCGGCCGGCGTGATCATCCACGCCGCCGGCACCAACTCGCTGGCCGCCATGTCCCGCATGAGCCACGTGCGCAACCGCGTCCCCGACGCCTACTGGACGATGACCGTGGCGCTCCTCGCGCTCGCCGCGATCCCGCCGTTCAGCGGCTTCTTCTCCAAGGAGTCCGTCCTCGGCGCCGCCGAGCACGTCGCCACCGGCCACGCCGAGCGCGTCCCCGGCTCCGTGGGCTGGATCGTCCTCGTCGCCGGCCTGCTCACGGCCCTGCTCACCGCGGCGTACGCGATGCGCCTGTGGCTGCTGGCCTTCCGCGGCCGGGGCGCCGAGGCCCCCGACCACGGCAGGCAGCCGCTGACGATGACCGTGGTGCTGTGGGTGCTCGCCGTCCCGTCCCTCGCCGTCGGCGCGCTCGCCTACCGCGTGCTCCCCGACTGGTTCGACGGCCGCGACCTCGCCCCGACCCTCACCACCTCCGTCCTCGGCACAGGCGTGGCCCTGGTCGGCGGCATCGTCACCTACGCGGCCTGGCGGCACACCACGGCCGTGGCGGCGCGCGTCCCGCTGGGTGCGGTCGCGGCCCACCCCGAGGGCGACGCCGCCCAGGTCGAGGCCGAGGCCATCGCCAGCCACGCGCCCGTGTACGGAACAGTGGCCTACGCACCCGACCCGGCGGACCCCGGCCGGCTGCTGCTCGGCCCGCTGCACCGCTCTGCGGCCTTCGGCTTCCACCTCGACGCCGTGTACCGGGCGTTGTTCGTCCGCCCGGTCCAGGCCGGCGCGAGTCTCGTCCGGTTCCTCGACCGTGAGGTCGTCGACACTTACGTCCGTGGGGCGGGCGCTCTACCCCGCTGGCTCGGCATCGCCGTACGGCGCGCCCAGACCGGCAATGTGCAGACCTATGTGAGCGCGCTGCTGGCCGGCACCGTCGTCCTGGCCGTCGCCGCCGTCCTCGTCGCCACGGGAGCGTGAGCAGGCGTGATCGATATCAACGAGTCCGTGATGCAGTTCCTTCTGGCGTTCGTCGTCGTCGGCCCGCTCCTCGGCGCCGCCGCCGCTCTCCTGCCCGCCCCGCCGGGGCTGAAGGGGAAGTCGCCCGAGCAGGCAGTGCTCCGGCACGGCGTGACCGTCACGGGCGTGGTCCTCATCGCCGCGATCGTTCTCTCGCTCGGCTTCGACCACGACCAGCCCTCGAAGATGCAGGCCAGCACGGACATCAGCTGGATCCCGGCACTCGACGTGCGCATCCACCTCGGCATCGACGGCATCTCCCTCCCCCTTCTGGTCCTGACCGCGCTGCTGACCTTCCTCTGCGCGCTCTACTCCTACTTCAAGATGCCTGCGGGCCCGACCCCGAAGGCCTTCGTCGCGCTGCTGCTCGTCCTGGAGTCCGGCACCCTCGCCACCTTCGCCGTCCTCGACCTGCTCCTCTTCTTCCTCGCCTTCGAAATGGTCCTCATCCCGATGTACTTCCTCATCGCCCGCTGGGGCGGCGAGGGCCGGGCCGAGGCCGCCTGGAAGTTCATCCTCTTCACGCTGCTCGGCTCCGTGGTCATGTTGCTCGGCCTGCTCCTGATCGGAATCAAGGCGGGCACATTCGACATGGTGGCACTCGCCACTGACAACGGCCAGTCACTGACCGCATCCGTGCAGGTCATCGCCGTTTTGGCGATCGGGATCGGGCTCGCGGTCAAGACGCCGATGTGGCCGCTGCACAGCTGGCTGCCCGACGCCCACACCGCCGCGCCGACCGTCGGCTCGGTACTGCTGGCTGGTGTCCTGCTGAAGATGGGAACGTACGGGTTCGTCCGGATTCTCTTGCCGATCACCCCCGACGGCTTCGCCGACTTCGCGCCGTACCTCGCCGCCTTCGCCGTGGTCGGAATCATCTACGGATCCCTGGCCTGCCTGGCCCTCGCCAAGCAGGGCGCGAAGGGCGACCTCAAGCGCCTCATCGCCTACTCCTCCGTCGGCCACATGGGCTTCGTGCTGCTCGGCATCGCGACGATGACCCCGACCGGCGTGAACGGCGCCCTGTTCGCCAACATCGCTCACGGCCTCATCACCGGCCTGCTCTTCTTCCTGGTCGGCGCGCTGAAGGACCGTACGGGCACGACCGACCTCGACGCCCTCGCCGAGCAGACCGGTGCGGCGCTGTACGGCAAGGCCCCGCGCCTCGGCGGCCTGCTCGCCTTCGCCGCGGTCGCCTCGCTCGGCCTGCCGGGCCTCGCCGGATTCTGGGGCGAGATGCTCGCGCTGTTCGGCGCCTTCGAGCCCGCCGCCGAACTCAGCCGACCGGCCTTCCTCACCTTCATGGCGATCGGGGCGTTCGGCACGCTGCTCACGGCCGCGTACCTGCTCGTCGTGGTCCGCCGCGTCTGCATGGGCGCCACACCGCAGGAAGGCCCGAAACTCGCCGACGTGCAGACGTACGAGTTCGCGGCCTGGACCCCGCTCGTCGCCCTCACCGTCGTCGCCGGACTGTGGCCGAAGACCCTCCTCGGCCTGACCGACCCGGCCGTGCAGCAGCTCCTCGCAGGAGGCACCCGATGAGCTCCCTGGCCCAGCCCCTGGCCGAGTCGGTGGTCCAGTCCGTCGACTGGCTCGCCATCGCGCCGCCCACCATCGCGGCGGTCGTCGGACTCGTGGTCCTCGTCGCCGACCTGTTCGTCGCGGAGAACAAGAAGGCCCTGCTCGGCTGGACATCCGTGGCCGGTCTGGCGGCCTCCGCGCTCCTGCTGCTGCCCCTCCAGGACGGTGACCGCTCCACCTTCTGCCTCACCGGCGACCCCGGCGTCTGCAGCTACACGGCCGACCGCTTCACCCTCGTCATCCAGTTCCTGGTCCTCGGCGGCGCCCTCCTCGCGGCTCTCCTGTCGGTCACCACCCTCAAGGACGCCAAGAAGGGACTCCCCGAAGGGGAGTTCTGGTTTCTGCTGCTCTCCTCCGCCGCCGGAGCGGCCCTCCTGCCGGCCTCACGGGACCTGGCGACGCTCATCGTCGCCCTCGAAGTCGCCTCTCTCCCCGCGTTCGCGCTGGTCGGCCTCCGCCATGGCGACCGCAAGTCCTCCGAAGCGGCCCTGAAGTTCTTCCTGTCCTCGGTCACCGCGACCGCGGTCAGCCTCATGGGCATCAGCTTCGTGTACGCCTCCACGGGCACCCTCTACCTCACTCAGATCGCCGACCGCATCCAGAACGTCGACGGACAGCTCCAGACCCTCACCCAGACCGGAGTCGTCCTCACTCTGGTCGGCTTCGCCTTCAAGACGGCCGCCGTGCCCTTCCACTTCTGGGTGCCGGACACCTATGTCGGAGCGCCCCTGCCGGTCGCTGCCTACCTGTCGGTCGTCGGCAAGGCGGTCGGCTTCACCGGCCTGATCCTCGTCACCGTCGTCGCCCTTCCGTCGTACGCCGACGTCTGGGGCCCGGCCCTCGCGGCGCTCGCCGCCCTCACCATGACCGTCGGCAATGTCGGCGCCCTGCGCCAGCAGGCCACGCGCGCGTACAGCGCGGTACGCCTGCTCGCCTGGTCCTCCGTCGGCCAGGCCGGCTACCTCCTGGTGCCGATCGCCGCCGCCGCGTACTCCGACGACGCCGAGCGGTCCATCGGCTCCACCGTCGCCTACGCCCTCATGTACGCGGCGGTGAACCTCGGCGCCTTCGCGGTGGCCGCATTCGTGGGCCGTACGAAGACCTTGAACCGTCTCAGCGACTACCGGGGCCTGTACGCGCGAAACCCCTTGTCCGCCCTGGTCCTGTCCTTCTTCCTGCTCTGCCTCGCCGGTCTCCCGCCGGGCATCATCGGCCTCTTCGCCAAGGTCACCGTCTTCTCCGCCGCCGTCGACGCGGGCCTTGGCTGGCTGGCCGTCGTCATGGCCGTCAACGTCGTGATCGCGCTGTTCTATTACCTCCAATGGACGGCCCTGCTGTTCCGCGCCCCCGAGGGCGAGCCCGTCAAGCACCTCGTCCCCGCGCCCGTGACAGCCACGATGGCCCTCACCGGCGTCGTCGGCATCGCCCTGTCCGGAGCCCCCCAGCTGATCCTGCGCTTCGCCGACACCGGGCTTTTCTGAGCCTCTGGCACATCCCGTACGCGCGCGTGGGGCACTCGCCCTCCACGCGCGCGTACGGGATGTGCCGGCGCCTTCACCCGGACGGCTCACGGCCGCCGCCGTATGCACCAGGGAACCCGTGGCCCTCGCCTGGCGTTGACCAGTACGGAAGGGTCCACTGGACGTGAGACCACGGCATCAGTGGCATCGGAGATCGACCAGCAAAGGGTTCCCCTGCCGCACCACTTGGAGGGCGTACCGTGCACCGCCGGCACAACGGGCTCAGGACAGCAGTGCTCCTCGGGGGACTGTCCGCACTCATCATCGTCATCGGCAGCTTCTTCGGCCGTATGGGGCTCGTCGTCGCGGTCCTGATCGCCCTGGGGACGAACGCGTACGCGTACTGGAACAGCGACAAGCTGGCGCTACGCGCGATGCGTGCCCGCCCGGTCAGCGAGTTCGAGGCCCCCGGGCTGTACCGCATGGTCCGGGAGCTCTCCACCCAGGCCCGCCAGCCCATGCCCCGCCTCTACATCTCCCCGACGGAGGCGCCGAACGCGTTCGCGACGGGCCGCAACCCGCGCAACGCCGCAGTGTGCTGCACCGAAGGCATCCTGCGCATCCTCGACGAGCGCGAACTGCGCGGCGTCATCGGGCACGAGCTCAGCCACGTCTACAACCGCGACATCCTGATCTCGTCGGTCGCCGGCGCGCTCGCCTCGGTGATCATGTTCTTGGTCAACTTCGCCTGGCTCATCCCGATCGGCCGTTCCGATGACGACGACGGCCCCGGTCTCCTCGGCATGCTGCTGATCATGATCCTGGGCCCGCTCGCCGCCTCGCTCATCCAGCTGGCCATCAGCCGGTCCAGGGAGTACGAGGCCGACGCGTCCGGCGCCCAGCTCACCGGCGACCCACTCGCCCTCGCCAGCGCCCTGCGCAAACTCGAACACGGCACGAAGCAGCTCCCGCTGCCCCCCGAGCCCCGCATCGAGACCGCCAGCCACATGATGATCGCGAACCCCTTCCGCCCAGGCCAGGGGTTCTCCAAGATGTTCTCCACACACCCGCCGATGGCGGAGCGTATCGACCGGCTCGAGAAGATGGCAGGCCACCAGTGAAAACCATCCTTAACGTCATCTGGCTCGTCCTGAGCGGCTTCTGGCTGTTCCTCGGCTACTTGGCCGCGGGCCTACTGCTGTGCATCACCATCATCGGCATCCCGTTCGGCATCGCGGCCTTCCGGATCGGCGTCTACGCCCTGTGGCCCTTCGGGTACACCACGGTCGAGCGCCGCGACGCCGGAGCCCCCTCCTGCGTCGGCAACGTCCTGTGGCTGGTCCTCGCGGGCTGGTGGCTGGCCATCGGTCACATCGTCACCGGCCTTGCCCTGTGCGTCACGATCATCGGCATCCCGTTCGGCATCGCCAACTTCAAGCTGATCCCGGTGTCGCTGTTCCCGCTGGGCCGCGAAATCGTATCGACGGACCAGCCGTTCGCGGCGCGTTGGTAGGACAGTGAGAGGGGCGTGGTGGCCGCCGGCTTATCCACAACCCGGCGGTTGTCCACAGGCCGGACCGATTGTCAGTGGCGGCTTGCATCATGAATGCATGACCGAGATCGAGCAGTTGCTGACGAGGGTCGCGGACAAGGCCCGCAACACCCGCCCCTGGGGCTGGCCTTCACTTCCCGAGCCCGTGGACTCGACGATCCTGGCCCGAGCCGAGGCCGCCCTCGGCTTCCGTCTGCCCCCGCTGCTCGCCGACCTCTACCTACGCATAGGAGACGGTGGTTTCGGCCCCGAGTACGGCCTGTTGCCCCTGCTCGACAACCCTCCGGCCGGCGAGCCCGCCGCCGTCACGCAATACCTCGCCAACCGAGAGAGCGCCCGCAAGGACCCCGACTGGCCCTGGCCCGAAGGCGTCCTGCCGATATCCCACTGGGGCTGCGCGATGTACGCGTGCGTGGACTGCCGCAGCACCCAGGCCACCGTCCTGCTCTTCGAACCGAACGCCGACGCCGCCGACCAGGCGTGGTACGTGGACGCCCCGAGTCTCACGGACTGGCTGCGCGCCTGGCTCGACGGCACGGGCTGGTACGTGGAGACGAACGACGGGCCGGAGATGGCCCCTTGGGCCGACTTCCGCATACGGACGGCGGCGGCACCTGCGTCCTGAGGGGGTGCGCATCAGCCGGTCGGTGAGCGGACGGACGGCCGGTCGAGCGGATCGACGGCCTTCGGCGGTCTGCGGCTGCCGCTGAGCGGACCGGTCAGCGGCGTGATTCGGCAGCCACCCACCCGGCCCCGCAAGCTCAACAGCACCGGCTGGGCCGACCTGCCCCTCACCCAAAGACACCTACGCGTACGTCAGCACACACGCGTACGTCGGCCTACCGTCCCCCGGCGCTCGACCGCCCCGCCACCCACCGGCGCACGCCGTACGCAACCACCCCCACCACCAGTACACCCGCACCCACAGCAACCGAAACCCCCGGCAGCGAGAACGCCAGCACCGCGCACCCGAGAAGCCCCACCACCGGCACGACCCGCGAAATCGGCGCCGAGTCGAGAGTCCAGGCCGAAGCGTTGGCCACCGCGTAGTACGCCAGCACACCGAAGGAGGAGAACCCGATCGCGCCCCGCACGTCCACCGTGGCGGCCAGGACCGCGACCACCGCCCCCACGGCCAGTTCGGCCCGGTGCGGCACCTGGAAGCGCGGATGGACGGCGGTCAGGACGCCGGGCAGATGCCGGTCGCGGGCCATGGCCAGCGTCGTCCGCGAGACGCCCAGGATCAGGGCGAGCAGCGAGCCCAACGCGGCGACGGCGGCACCCACCCGTACCACGGGCACGAGCCCCGGTACCCCGGCCGCCCGCACCGCGTCGGCCAGCGGCGCGCCCGCCTGCCCCAGACCATCCGACCCCAGTACGGAAAGGACAGCCGCCGCCACACACGCGTACACCGCCAGCGCGATGCCCAGGGCCAGCGGAATCGCCCGGGGGATGGTGCGCGCCGGGTCCCGCACCTCTTCGCCGAGGGTCGCGATCCGGGCGTATCCGGCAAACGCGAAGAACAACAGCCCCGCCGCCTGCAGCACCCCGCCCACGCCACCCGAGGCCCCGACGTCCAAGCGCCCGGCGTCGGACTCCCCGGACCCCAGACACACGACGACCACACAAGCGAGGACAGCCAGCACCACCGCCACGATCGCCCGCGTCAGCCAGGCGGACTTCTGGACGCCGCCGTAGTTCACCGCGGTCAGCGCCACCACGGCAGCGACCGCTACCGCATGCGCCTGCCCCGGCCAGACGTAAGCGCCCACAGTGAGCGCCATCGCCGCACAGGAGGCCGTCTTACCGACCACGAACGACCAGCCCGCGAGATAGCCCCAGAACTCCCCGAGCCGCTCGCGCCCGTAGACATATGTGCCGCCCGAGGCCGGATACAGGGCGGCCAGTCGCGCCGACGAGGTGGCGTTGCAGTAGGCGACGACAGCCGCGATCGCGAGTCCGAGCAGCAGCCCGGACCCGGCCGCGCCCGCCGCGGGCCCGAGCGCGGCGAAGATACCGGCCCCGACCATCGAGCCGAGTCCGACGACCACGGCGTCCCCGACCCCCAGGGTGCGCCGCAGCTCAGAGGGGGAGCTGGAGCTTGTCATGGCCGGAACCCTACTGATCGCTGCAACCGAGGGGTGCCGTCGTGACGTCCTCTTCATCAACAGAGCACGAACAAGCGCGCCCGAAATCACAGTGCCGGGAAAGTGCAGGCACAGCGCGGAAGGGCAGGTTCACGGCATGACGATCATCAGCTGGATCATTCTGGGGCTGTTGGCCGGGGCCATCGCCAAGTTCCTGCTGCCGGGCCGCGACCCCGGCGGCTTCATCGGCACCACTGTCATCGGCATCGCGGGCGCGTTCATCGGTGGCTGGATATCGGCCCGCTTGCTGGACCACCCGATCACCAAGGACTTCTACGACGGCACCACCTGGGCCGCCGCGATCGGTGGCTCCCTCGTGCTCCTGATCGCCTACCGCCTCCTGTTCGGCCACTCGCGCAGCTGAGCGAGGCGAGCGCATCCCCGGACCGCAACCGGCAGGCGAGAAGGGTGGGCACCGTGGGGTGCCCACCCTTCTCGTACGACGTCGCAGCCGGAGCCGTAGCCGGCTCGGATCAGCAGCTCACCGGTAGTTCACGAACTGCAGCGCGAAGTCGAAGTCCTTGCCCTTCAGGAGGGCGATCACGGCCTGCAGGTCGTCACGGCTCTTCGAGCTGACGCGCAGCTCGTCGCCCTGCACCTGAGCCTTGACGCCCTTCGGGCCCTCATCGCGAATGATCTTCGCCACCTTCTTCGCGTTCTCCTGGGAGATGCCCTCCTCGATCGACGCGAAGATCTTGTACTCCTTGCCCGAGAGCTGGGGCTCGCCCGCGTCCAGGGCCTTCAGCGAGATCCCGCGCTTGATCAGCTTGGACTGGAAGACGTCGAGGACAGCGTTCACCCGGTCCTCGGAGTTCGCCTCCATCAGGATCTTGTCACCGGACCACGAGATCGAGGCACCCACGCCCTTGAAGTCGTAGCGCTGCGAGATCTCCTTGGCGGCCTGGTTGAGGGCGTTGTCGACCTCCTGCCGCTCGACCTTCGAGACGATGTCGAAACTGGAGTCGGCCATGTCCTGTGGCTCCTTGTATCGGGGTGCGTATGGGGGTGCGTATCGGCGGGCGTGGGGGTTGCCGCCGAGCCGGGGCAGGCCCCGGACCGCATCCGGACAAGCCTAGCCATCCCTGGTCCCCCGGGCGGCGATCAATCGGGTGGCGAAGCACCCCTCCCCATCGGGTATTGTTTACGTCGTTGCCAGGGAGCACCGCCGAAAAGCGGTTCGAAACGGCAGCAAACCCGGCGGTGTGCCCGAGCGGCCAAAGGGAGCAGACTGTAAATCTGCCGGCTCAGCCTTCCCAGGTTCGAATCCTGGCGCCGCCACGCTGAGAAACCCCTCCGATCTGCGGAAACGTAGATCGGAGGGGTTTTCGCGTTCCAGAGTCACGCCCAGGGCACACTGGCTGCATGGCCATGCGTCGCAGAAGTTGCCCCGAGTGCCGGCGTGAGATCGCCGTCGTCGCCGGTCGGTTCGCACGGCACGATCCGCCCGGCGCACGGGAGAGCGGGGAACTCGTGTCGTGTCCCGGATCACGTCGGCAGGCGCAACTCGGGGCGGCCCAGCCCGCATTGGACGGGTACGTCGTACCTGAGTTCCCCGGCCAGTTGCCGCTGTTCTGAGCGCCCCACCGAGCCCCGGAGCCTGAGCTCACCCCGGGCCCCGCCCCTCAGGCGACCGCCCGCACATCCATCCGCGCCACCAGCCCGTCCTCGTCGAACCGGTACACGTGCTCGACCGTCTCCTCCGCCCACCGATCGCCCGACACGTCGCGCATCCCGGGCCGTACGGTCGCCACCACGGCCGCCCCGTCCTCGTCCGGGCGCAGGCCCTCCAGCCGTACGAGGGGATGTCCGGCGGCGAATTGCCGGGCCCAGTACGCGCGTACCGCCTCGCGGCCGTACAGCCGGACTCCGTCCAGGACGTTCGGCCAGTCCACGTCGGGCGCGAGGCACCGTTGCAGGAAGGCCTCTCGCTCGTCGGTCGAGAAGACCTCGTACATGCGCCGCAACAGCGCCTCCTGCGCGGCCGGAATCCCCTCCGTGCCCAACGTCAGTTCCCCGCCACCGACTTCACCGCGACCGAGACGGGAGCCGACCCGCTGATCAGTTCCAGCGTCAGGCCGGCCGTCGCCGGTGTGTCGAGCAACTCCGCGAGTGCGGCGGCCACGTCGTCGCGGGGGATCGGGCCACGGCCGGTGTGTGCCTCCAGGCGTACCAGGCCGGTCCCGGCGTCGTTCGTCAGCATGCCGGGGCGCAGGATCGTCCAGTCCAGGGCGTCCAGGTCGCGGACGTATGCGTCGGCCTCGCCCTTGGCGCGCAGGTAGACGTCGAAGACCTCGTCGCCCTCGTGCTTGGGGTCGGCGCCCATCGACGACACGACCACGAAGCGCCGTACGCCCGCCCGGACCGCCGCGTCCGCGAACAGGACCGCGGCACCCTTGTCCACCGTGTCCTTGCGGGCCGCCCCGCTGCCCGAGCCCGCGCCGGCCGCGAAGACCGCCGCGTCCGCGCCTTGCAGATGTTCCGCGACCTCCTCGACCGAGGCCGACTCCAGGTCCAGCAGGAGGGGTTCGGCGCCGGCCGCCCGCAGGTCGTCGCTCTGTTCGGCCTTGCGGATGATCCCCGCGACCTCGTCCCCACGCGCGGCGAGCAGCTGCTCCAGCCGCAGCGCGATCTGACCATGACCACCAGCGATGACAATGCGCATGTTTCCGACCGTACGCCCGGACGGCCGCATTCGCCGCACGACTTCAGCCACGCCTCACATCATCACAGGCGCACATCGCACGCACAGACGCCGGGCGTACGAGCCTCCGGCGCGCCCCTTGCGCGCTCCAGGCCGCCCCTTGCCTCACCCGCTCAAGCGCACGCAACCATGCGCCCTCAAGACACCTCTCCCCGCCCCTGTCGCGGCAGCCCCAACTCCGCCGCCACGGCCGAGTTGCAGTACTCCCGCACCGCGCTGGTCCGCGCCACCACGCGCCCCCGGTGCACCACGATGCGGCTGTACGCCAGCGACAGCGCCCCCGCCAGCCGGTCCCCGCGCACCGCCAGCAACTCGGCCGGGAAACCCGCCTCCACCCGCACCTCGGGCAGACCCAGCACCGCACGCGCCGACGCGCTCACGGCGTTGTACGCGTCCTCGGGCCGCAGTCCGTGGCGCGACGACAGCAGGTACGCGGCCTCCAGCGGGTCGCCGCGGCCCACCGGGTTCGACACGTCCCGCAGGGCGCCGCTTCCGGCGGCGAGCCGTACGCCGGCCGCGCGCAGCAGTCGTACGGGGGCCGTGGCCCGCCGTTCCACGCCCCCGCAGCCACCCTGCGGCAGGCACACCACCGTCACCCCGGCCGCCGCGAGCTGGTCCGCGGTGCGGGAGGCCACCTGGGCCGGCAGACGCCCCAGACCGCCGCACGGGCCGAGCGTCACGCCGGGGCGCAGTCCGCCGGCCATCGCGGCGAGGCGGGCCAGGCGGGCGGGGTCGGTGGCGTCGGTGTGCAGGTCGACGGGACAGCCGTGCTCGGAGGCGACCTCCAGGACCGCCTCCACGTAACCCGTCGGATCCGGGTCCAGGTCGGGGCAGCCGCCGACCACGGACGCGCCCATCTTCACCGCGTCCCGCAGCATCGCGAGCCCCTCCGTCCCGGCCGCCCCGGTCAGCAGCCGCGGCATCGCCACCGTCGTCAACTCGGTGAGCCCGCGCAGCGAACGCCGTGCCTGCAGTACGGCGGCCAGTGCGCCCAGCCCCTGAACGTCGCCCACGCGCACGTGCGCCCGCAGCGCGGTCGCCCCGTGCCCGAGCTGGAGCAGGGCGGCCTCGGTGGCCCGGCGCTGGACGTCCTGGGGGACGTACGAGACCGGTCCGCCCTCGTCGGCGGAGAGCGCGGTGTCGCCGTGGGCGTGCGGTTCGGCCGGGGCCGGCAGGAGCAGATAGCCGCCGAGGTCCACGCGGGTGCCGCACGCGCGCGTGTCGCCCGCCGCCAGGCTCCCGGCCGTGCCGACCGCCTCGATGCGCCCGCCGCCCAGCCGTACGTCCACGGTCCGGCCGTCGGTGAGCCGTGCCCCGCACAGCAGCAGAGCACCCGGGTCGGTCGGGCCGGACGAACCCGACGAGGACGACGAGTGGGGCGGCTGGGGCTGACTGTCGGGCATCGCGTTCCAGAGGCTCGGGGCTGCGCATCGGGGCTGCGGGAACGGTGCTGGGGACTGCGCCGGGCACGCAAGATCACGCAGAGTGAGTCGAGCCTAGGGTGGCGACCCGGCCCTGGTGCGCAGGAGCGCAATAGTCGTACCGGTGTGGTCCGCCGAACGGCGCCGCGTCCGCGGTGCCGCAGTGGCCCGCGAGGCGGCTGAGCGGTCCGCCGATCGGCGGCAGACCGGGGCCGGGAAACGGATTTGGGTGAACGGCAGCCGAGCGTGTAATGTCTTCATCGCTCGCCCCAATAGCTCAGTCGGCAGAGCGTCTCCATGGTAAGGAGAAGGTCAACGGTTCGATTCCGTTTTGGGGCTCTGGTGTGAGAGGTTCCCGCCGCGAGGCGGGAACGGATCGCATCACAGCGGTGTAGCTCAGTCGGTAGAGCAAGCGGCTCATAATCGCTGTGTCACCGGTTCAAGTCCGGTCACCGCTACTGACAGTAGCCGATTGCGGGGTCGGTCCTTCGATCGGCTACTCTTCTATGCGTTAAACCGTCCCATCCGTTCGTCAAGGAGCACTCACGTGGCTGCCACCGACGTCCGCCCGAAGATCACGCTGGCCTGCGTGGAGTGCAAGGAGCGGAACTACATCACCAAGAAGAACCGGCGTAACAACCCGGATCGTCTTGAGATGAAGAAGCACTGCCCGCGTTGCAACGCGCACACTGCGCACCGCGAAACGCGATAAAACAGGCTCGTACGCGAGGCCGCCCCCTCAGTCGGGGGGCGGCCTCGCGTCGTTTCCGCCCCGGTTACCGGTCGGTCCGGTCGAGCCGGGCGAACCAGCAGGTCAACCGCAGCAGACAGCAGGAGGTGCCGAGCCATGGCGCTCGACCAGTCCTTCGTGGGGCGGAGCTACCCGCCCACCGACCCCTATGAGGTGGGCCGGGAGAAGATCCGTGAGTTCGCGGAGGCCGTGGGGGACATCAACCCGGCGTACCTGGATCCGGAGGCCGCCAAGGCGCTCGGCCACTCCGATGTGATCGCCCCGCCGACCTTCGTCTTCGCGATCAGCTTCAAGGCCGCGGGACAGGTCATCGCCGACCCCCAGCTGGGCCTGGACTACAGCCGGGTGGTCCACGGCGACCAGAAGTTCGCCTACAGCCGGCCAGTGCGCGCCGGCGACCGGCTGACCGTCACCTCGACCATCGAGGCGATCAAGTCCATGGCGGGCAACGAGATCCTGGACATCCGCGGCGAGGTCCACGACGAGGCCGGGGAGCACGTCGTGACCGCCTGGACGAAGCTCGTCGCCCGTGGGGCGGACTCCGAAGAAGGGGAGGCCTGACCTATGACGGCGAAGATTGCGTACGGCGACGTCGAGGTCGGCGCCGAGCTGCCCGCCCAGACCTTCCCCGTGACTCGCGCCACGCTCGTCCAGTACGCGGGCGCTTCCGGTGACTTCAACCCGATCCACTGGAACGAGAAGTTCGCCAAGGAGGTCGGGCTGCCCGACGTCATCGCGCACGGCATGTTCACCATGGCCGAGGCGATCCGGGTGGTCACCGACTGGACCGGGGACCCGGCCGCGGTTGTCGAGTACGGCGTCCGCTTCACCAAGCCCGTCGTCGTCCCGAACGACGACCAGGGCGCCACGATCGAGGTCAGCGGCAAGGTCGCGGCCAAGCTCGACGACAACAAGGTCCGGGTGGACCTGATCGTGAAGAGCGCCGGGCAGAAGGTGCTCGGGATGTCGCGGGCGGTCGTACAGCTGGCGTGAACGTCTGTGCGAGCGGCACGCGCGTGCCGTGAAGTAAGGGGCGTCCTCCATGGTGGGGCGCCCCTTACCTGTTGCAGCTCGCCCCTTGTTGCAGAGGCCTCGACCCCTTGACTAAGTTAGTGATTAAGTACTAACTTACTGGCGTGGTCAGGATGAGCGCAGAAGAGAGGCGCGAGAGCGTCATCCGCGCGGCGACGGCCGAGTTCGCCCGCGGTGGCTACTACGGCACGTCGACCGAGGCGATCGCCAAGCGGGTCGGTGTCTCGCAGCCGTATCTCTTCCGGCTCTTCCCGGGCAAGAAGGCGATCTTCCTGGCGGCGGCCGAGCGTTGCGTGGAGGACACCATCCGGATGTTCGCGGAGGCCTCCGAGGGGCTGGAGGGCGAAGAGGCCCTGCATGCCATGGGTGACGCGTACCGGAAGGTCGTCTCGGAGCAGCCCGAGCAGCTGATGATGCAGATGCAGATGTACCTCGCCGTGGCGGCCGCCGAGCAGGAGGGTGACCACGAGTTCGGCGAAGTCGTGCGTGCCGGCTGGATGCGACTGTGGGACACCATCCATCTGCCGCTCGGTGCGGACGTCAACGAGACGACGACCTTCATGGCGTACGGCATGCTCATCAACTGCCTGGTGGCCATGGGTTTCCCTCCCGACCACCGTGTCTGGGCGGGGATGAGCCCGCCGGAGCGGACTGAGGAGCCGTCGTAGGGGGAGGGGTGGCAAAGCCCACTCCGCCTTTTCATGGGCTCCAATTCATGGGCTCAAAAGTTAGTGATCCATAACTATCTCTAGCACTGTCCACACCACCAACCGGAATGCATCATCCCTGGGGGAGCGATGTCACAGCAGACCGAACAGAAAGCGCGGACAGCACGCCGAGGCGGAGCCGCCTGGGCCCTTGTCATCACGAGCGTCGCCGGGTTCATGGCGGCACTCGACAACCTCGTCGTGACCACCGCACTGCCCTCCATCCGTGAGGACCTGGGCGGAGCGCTGCCCGACCTGGAGTGGACGGTGAGTGCCTACACGCTCACCTTCGCCGTACTGCTGATGTTCGGCGCGGCGCTCGGCGACCGCTTCGGCCGGCGTCGGCTCTTTCTCGTCGGCATCACGATCTTCACCGGCGCCTCCGCCGCCGCGGCCCTCGCGCCCGGCGTCGACTCCCTCATCGCCGCCCGCGCGGTCCAGGGCGCCGGCGCGGCGATCATGATGCCGCTGACGCTGACCCTGCTGACGGCGGCCGTGCCCGCGGCCAAGCGCGGGACGGCGTACGGCATCTGGGGTGCCGTCAACGGGCTCGCGGTCGCGTCCGGGCCGCTCATCGGCGGCAGCCTCACCGAGCACATCTCCTGGCAGTGGATCTTCTGGCTGAACGTCCCGCTCGGCCTCGCCCTGCTGCCACTCGCCCGCCTGCGCCTCACCGAGTCGTACGGCACCGGCGCCCCGCTCGACATCCCCGGCACGCTGCTCGCCAGCGGCGGCCTGTTCGGCATCGTGTACGGCCTGGTCCGCGGCCCTGCCGACGGCTGGACCGGCTCCCTGGTCCTGACCGGCCTGTTCGGCGGAGGCGCCCTGCTCGTCGGGTTCGTCCTCTACAGCACCCGAGCCAAGAACCCGATGCTGCCGATGCGGCTGTTCCGCTCCCGGGCCTTCTCCGGGATCAATGCCGCGAGCATGCTGATGTTCCTCGGCATGTTCGGGTCGATCTTCCTGCTCAGCCAGTACATGCAGGGCGTGCTCCGCTACTCGCCCACCGAGGCGGGGCTGCGGATGCTGCCGTGGACCGGTATGCCGATGCTCGTCGCGCCGATCGCCGGCATCCTGTCCGACCGCATCGGCGGCCGCCCCGTCGTCGCCACCGGCCTGTTCTTCCAGGCCGCCGGCCTTGCCTACCTGGCCTCCGTGATCACTGTCGACGCCTCCTACGCCGTCCAGCTGCCCGGCCTGATCATCAGCGGTATCGGCATGGCCCTGTTCGTCGCCCCGGCCGCCAACCTGGTCATGTCCAGCGTGCGGGCCTCGCAGCAGGGCATCGCCTCCGGCGCCAACAACGCGCTGCGCGAGGTCGGCGGTGCGCTCGGCATCGCCGTCATGGGGTCGATCTTCTCCGCGCAGGGCGGCTACGAGACCGGCCAGACGTTCGTCGACGGCCTGCGGCCCGCCCTCGTCACCGGCGCCGCCGTGGTGGCCGTCGCCGGCGTCTCGGCCCTGTTCATCCCGTCCCGGCGGCGTGGCGGCACGGCCGTGAGCCCGGCCGAGCAGGCATCGGAGCGCGTGCTGGAGACGGCCGCCCCCTGAGCCCGGCGGGCCGAACGACCCAACTGGCCCCACTCACTCCACTGACCGCACCGTCTCCCGGACCATGAGGAGCAGTCATGCCCACCCTTCCCTGGACCGTGCCGAACCCCGCCCCGCCCCACACCGAGGTGCACGTCTTCGCCTCCCGCTTCGAGACCCGCACCCTCTGGGGAGCGCTCCGCTTCCTCGCCCGTACGCCGGGCGTGTGGCGGCAGGTGAGCCGGGCGCCCGGAGCGTACGGGGCGTCTTTGAAGGCCGAGCCGTTCAAGCGGACCTTCTGGACGCTGTCCGCCTGGGAGTCGCCCGCGGCGCTCAAGGCCTTCGCCCGCTCGGGCGCCCACGCCCCGACCTCACAGGGCCTGTCCACCCAGATGCGGGACGCGAAGTTCGCCACCTGGCAGGCATCGAGCGGCGAACTCCCGCTCGGCTGGACAGAGGCGATCCGGCGGCTGACCTGAGCGGTACGCGTGCGTGGTGCGTGCCTTCGCCCCGGCACCGTGCATGGGTGCCGGGCCTGTCAGTGCCGTCTCGTAGTCTTGAGCGCGTGCAGGAACTCCACGACGCCCCCCTCGCCCCCCTCACCACCTTCCGGCTGGGCGGCCCCGCCACCCGCCTGGTCACCGCCACGACCGACGCCGAGGTGATCGACGTCGTGCGCGAGGCCGACGCCGGTGGGACCCCCCTGCTGGTGATCGGCGGCGGATCGAACCTGGTCATCGGGGACAAGGGCTTCGCGGGCACCGCGCTGGTCATCGCCACCAAGGGCGTCGAGCTGGACGGCACCACGCTCGAACTGGCCGCCGGCGAGGTGTGGACCGACGCCGTCGCCCGTACCGTGGAGGCCGGGCTCGCCGGGGTCGAGTGCCTCGCCGGAATCCCCGGCTCCGCAGGCGCCACGCCGATCCAGAACGTCGGCGCGTACGGCCAGGAGGTCTCCTCGACGATCACCGAGGTGATCGCGTACGACCGCCACGCGGGCGAGACCGTCGTCATCCCGAACGCCGAGTGCGCCTTCTCCTACCGCCACAGCCGCTTCAAGTCCGACCCCGAGCGCTACGTAGTCCTGCGCGTCCGCTTCCAGCTCGAGGACGCCGACGGACTCTCCGCACCCATCAAGTACGCCGAGACGGCCCGTGCCCTCGGCGTCGACCCCGGCGACCGCGTGCCCCTGGCCGCCGCTCGCGAGACGGTGCTGAAGCTGCGTACGGGGAAGGGCATGGTCCTGGACCGCGAGGACCACGACACCTGGTCGGCCGGATCCTTCTTCACCAACCCGATCCTCACCGACGAGCAGTTCGCCGCGTTCCACGCACGCGTGCGCGAGCACCTCGGCGACGGCGTGGAGCCGCCCGCGTACCCGGCGGGGGAGGGGCACACCAAGACCTCCGCAGCCTGGCTCATCGACAAGGCGGGCTTCACCAAGGGGTACGGCACAGGGCCCGCCCGCATCTCCACCAAGCACACCCTCGCCCTCACCAACCGCGGTGGCGCGACCACCGAGGACCTCCTCGGGCTCGCTCGCGAGGTCGTCGCCGGCGTCCGCGAGACCTTCGGCATCACGCTGGTCAACGAGCCGGTGACGGTCGGCGTGAGCCTGTAGTCCGGCTCTCGGGCGCCCAGGGGTCAGCTCCGGTCCAGGGGGCAGGTCCAAGAGGCAGGCCTCGAGGACAGGCGCTCAGTAGGCGACGCCCACGCCCTGCTTCACCGTCGTCCGGTCCTCGATCGCGCCCAGCATCGCGTGCGCCACATCGGCACGCGCCAGGAAGCGGCCCCCGCGCGGAAAACCGCCCACCACCCTCCGGTACGTACCGGTGAGCGGCTTGTCCTGCAGGCGCGGCGGCCGCACCACCGTCCAGTCCGTGGCGCTGCGGGCCAGCTCGGCCTCCATCTCCCGCAGATCGGCGTAGATGTCCTTGAGGACCGCGGAGACGATGCCGCGCACCGTCCGGTCGAGGAACCCGTCGCCCTCCGGCTCGGGACCGACCGGCGCCGCGCTCACCACGACCAGCCGCCGCACCCCCTCGGTCTCCAGGGCGCCGAGCACCGTACGCGTCAGACGCGCCGCGACCCCGGCGTCCTTGCGGCTGCGGGCACCGAGACCGGACAGCACCGCGTCCCGGCCGGCGACGGCGGGGCGCAGGGCGTGGGCATCGGTCAGGTCGGCGCGGAACACCTCCAGCTGCTCGCCGGTCATGGTGAACCGCGCCGGATCCCGCACCACTGCCGTGACCTGGTGCCCTGCCTCCAGGGCCTGACGGACGATCTCCTTGCCCGTGCCTCCGGTGGCTCCGAGGACGGTGAGTTTCATGGTGCCTCCTGTGCCGGTGCGGAACTGGTGAGTGACTGTTGGTGGGTGAGTATTCACTCACCCACCAACCCTTCTAGAGTGAGTAAGTACTCACCTACCCGTCAAGTGCGATTGGACGTGCCATGGAAAACCGACCGACCCGTGTTCGCCTGCTCGATGCCGCGCACGACCTGATGCTCACGGTCGGGCTGGCGCGGGCCACGACGAAGGAGATCGCGCGGGCGGCCGGTTGTTCCGAGGCGGCGCTGTACAAGCACTTCGAGAGCAAGGAGGAGCTGTTCATCCGGGTGCTCACCGAGCGCCTGCCCCCGCTCCGCCCGCTGCTCAGCAGCCTCGCCGCCGAGCCGGGTCGGCACACCCTCGAGGAGAACCTCACCGAGATCGCCCGCCAGGCGGCACTGTTCTACGAACAGAGCTTCCCGATCGCCGCGTCGCTGTACGCGCAGACCCAGCTCAAGCAGCGGCACGACGACGCCATGCGGCAGATGGGGTCGGGGCCGCACGTGCCGATCCAGGAACTCGACACATACCTGCGGGCCGAACAGGAGCTGGGACGGGTCAGTACGGGCACGGACACGTTCGCGGCGGCGTCGCTGCTGATGGGAGCCTGCGCGCAGCGGGCGTTCGCCTACGACGCCACGAAGGAGGTCGTACGGCCGCCGGTGGACGAGTTCGCCGCCCGGCTGGCCCGTACGCTGCTGGCCGGTATCGCCGACTGATGGCGGGAAGTGGCTAGGCCAGCCAGCCGTCCACCCCCGCCAACAGCTTCCCCTTCACGTCCTCCGGCGCCGCGGAAGCCCGAACCGACTGCCGGGCCAGCTCCGCCAGTTCCTCGTCCGTGAAGGCGTGGTGGTGGCGGGCGATGTCGTACTGGGCGGCGAGGCGGGAGCCGAAGAGCAGGGGGTCGTCGGCGCCGAGGGCCATCGGGACGCCGGCCTCGTACAGCGTCCGCAGCGGGACGTCCTCGGGCTTCTCGTAGACGCCGAGGGCGACGTTCGACGCGGGGCACACCTCGCAGGTCACGCCCCGGTCGGCGAGGCGCTTGAGCAGCCGTGGGTCCTCCGCCGCCCGCACCCCGTGGCCGATCCGGTGCGCGTCCAGGTCGTCCAGGCAGTCACGGACCGAGGAGGGGCCCGTCAGCTCACCGCCGTGCGGGGCCGACAGCAGACCGCCCTCGCGGGCGATGTGGAAGGCACGGTCGAAGTCCCGCGCCATGCCCCGGCGCTCGTCGTTCGACAGCCCGAATCCGACCACGCCCTGGTCGGCGTACCGCACCGCCAGACGCGCCAGCGTGCGGGCGTCCAGGGGGTGCTTCATACGGTTCGCGGCGACCAGGACACGCATCCCGACACCCGTGTCCCGCGACGCCGTCTCCACCGCGTCCAGGATGATCTCCAGCGCCGCGATCAGACCGCCCAGCCGGGGCGCGTACGACGTCGGGTCGACCTGGATCTCCAGCCAGCCGGAGCCGTCCTTCAGATCCTCCTCCGCGGCTTCCCTGACCAGCCGCTGGATGTCCTCCGGCTGTCGCAGGCACGAGCGCGCCGCGTCGTACAGGCGCTGGAAGCGGAACCAGCCCCGCTCGTCCGTCGCCCGCAGCTTCGGCGGCTCCCCGCTGGTCAGCGCGTCGGTCAGCGCCTCGGGCAGGCGCACGCCGTACTTGTCGGCCAGCTCCAGCAGGGTCGCCGGCCGCATCGAGCCGGTGAAGTGCAGGTGCAGATGGGCTTTCGGCAGCCCCCGGACATCTCGAACCTTCTCCATCAACTCTCCGTGTGCGCTAGGCGCCGCTCCGTGCCGAGAGGTGCCGGGCAGGGCTTGTCCGCCACTGGGCGTCAGCCACGTGGGAAGCCCCAATGGGGCGGAGTCACTCCAGGATCCTGCCGTAGAAATCCTGGATCAGGCAGCGAGTTTCCCCGAACGGGCGCGTGCCTGAACGCACAAGCGGGCCCCCGGCCCAGCCGGAGGCCCGCTTGTGCGCCGTACACGTCAGTCCCTGGCCTCCGCCAGCAGCTTCTGGATCCGGCTCACGCCCTCGATGAGGTCCTCGTCCCCGAGCGCGTACGACAGCCGCAGATAGCCCGGCGTGCCGAAGGCCTCGCCCGGCACCACCGCGACCTCGGCCTCCTCCAGGATGAGCGCGGCCAGCTCGACCGAGTCCTGCGGGCGCTTGCCGCGGATCTCCTTGCCGATGAGGGCCTTCACCGAGGGGTACGCGTAGAAGGCGCCCTCGGGCTCCGGGCAGACCACGCCGTCGATCTCGTTGAGCATCCGCACGATCGTCTTGCGGCGGCGGTCGAAGGCCTCACGCATCTTCGCGACCGCGTCCAGGTCGCCCGAGACGGCGGCGAGAGCGGCCACCTGGGCCACGTTCGAGACGTTCGACGTGGCGTGCGACTGGAGGTTGGTCGCGGCCTTCACCACGTCCTTCGGGCCGATGATCCAGCCGACCCGCCAGCCCGTCATGGCGTACGTCTTGGCGACACCGTTGACCACGATGCACTTCTCGCGCAGCTCCGGCAGGACCGCGGGCAGCGACACGGACACCGCGTCGCCGTAGACCAGGTGCTCGTAGATCTCGTCCGTCATCACCCACAGGCCGTGCTCGACGGCCCAGCGGCCGATCGCCTCGGTCTCGGCCTCGCTGTAGACGGCGCCGGTCGGGTTCGAGGGGGAGACGAACAGGACGACCTTCGTCTTCTCCGTACGGGCCGCCTCCAGCTGCTCGACCGAGACGCGGTAGCCGGTCGTCTCGTCGGCGACGACCTCGACGGGGACACCGCCCGCGAGACGGATCGACTCCGGGTACGTCGTCCAGTACGGGGCCGGCACGATGACCTCGTCGCCCGGGTCGAGGATCGCGGCGAAGGCCTCGTAGATGGCCTGCTTGCCGCCGTTGGTGACCAGGATCTGGGAGACGTCGGGCTCGTAGCCGGAGTCGCGCAGCGTCTTCGCGGCGATCGCGGCCTTCAGCTCGGGCAGACCGCCGGCCGGCGTGTAGCGGTGGTACTTCGGGTTCTTGCACGCCTCGATGGCGGCCTCGACGATGTAGTCCGGGGTCGGGAAGTCGGGCTCACCGGCGCCGAAGCCGATCACCGGACGCCCGGCTGCCTTGAGGGCCTTGGCCTTGGCGTCCACGGCGAGAGTGGCGGACTCGGAGATCGCGCCGACTCGGGCGGAGACCCGGCGCTCGGTGGGAGGGGTTGCAGGGCTCATGGGGCCCATCGTTTCAGACAGGAAACGCGCCCGGCACGCGGGTTTCACGGACTGAACATCAGCTGAACAGCTGTCCGGATCAGGCGCGCGGCCAGGGCGATCTTGCGCTGTCGCGCGGCCGGTCTCCAGGCGATCTTCCGTCACCCAAGCCCTCATCGGCCACTTTCTGTTCGACGAGGCGCCCGGGACCACGTACACTCTCACCTCGTTGGCCTTCAGCAGCCCGCAGTCGCACGGTGCACACCGAGCACTCGGTCGGATGCGGTACGTTGGGGGACACCACAAAGGGTCGTAGCTCAATTGGTAGAGCACCGGTCTCCAAAACCGGCGGTTGGGGGTTCAAGTCCCTCCGGCCCTGCTACACACACCTTCGCCAGGATGTGTGCGCATGTACGTACAGCAATGCACCGCCGTGCGGCTCAGACCGGGCGCGGCACGGCCACGACCCGGAATCAGGTGAGGACGAGTGACGGACGCCGTGGGCTCCATCGACATGCCTGATGCCCAGGACGAGGCGCCGGAGTCCAAGAAGAAGACCCGTAAGGGTGGTAAGCGCGCCAAGAAGGGCCCGCTGAAGCGACTTGCGCTGTTCTACCGCCAGATCGTCGCGGAGCTCCGCAAGGTCGTCTGGCCGACGCGCAACCAGCTGACGACGTACACCACCGTGGTGATCATCTTCGTGGTCATCATGATCGGCCTGGTTACCGTGATTGACTATGGGCTCGACCACGCCGCCAAGTACGTCTTCGGCTGAGCCAGGAGCGAAGGGCGCCGTGGTTACCGGCGCCCCTTTCGCATGTTCCACCCCTATGTATCCAGGAAGAAGCAGCCACCGTGTCTGACCAGAACCTGAACGACGCCATCGAGCCGCACGGGCAGGACGTCGAGTCCGTGGAAGACGAGCTCGACATCGTCGAGGGCGCTGACGAGGACCTGGACGAGGTCGAGGCTGCCGACGCCGAGGCGGGCGAGCCCACCGAGGAAGCCGCGCTGCACGTCGAGGACGAGGCTGCCGACGAGGCCGAGGAAGAGCCCGCCGAGCCCGTCGACCCCGTCGCCGCCCTGCGCGAGGAACTCCGCACCCTGCCCGGCGAGTGGTACGTCATCCACACCTACGCCGGTTACGAGAACCGCGTGAAGACCAACCTGGAGCAGCGCGCCGTCTCGCTGAACGTCGAGGACTACATCTTCCAGGCCGAGGTGCCGCAGGAAGAGGTCGTCCAGATCAAGAACGGCGACCGCAAGACGATCAAGCAGAACAAGCTGCCGGGTTACGTCCTCGTCCGCATGGACCTGACCAACGAGTCCTGGGGCGTCGTCCGCAACACCCCCGGCGTCACCGGCTTCGTGGGCAACGCCTATGACCCGTACCCGCTGACCCTGGACGAGATCGTCAAGATGCTCGCCCCGGAGGCCGAGGAGAAGGCCGCCCGCGAGGCCGCGGAGGCCGAGGGCAAGCCCGCCCCGCAGCGCAAGGTCGAGGTCCAGGTGCTGGACTTCGAGGTCGGCGACTCGGTCACCGTCACCGACGGCCCGTTCGCCACACTGCAGGCCACGATCAACGAGATCAACGCCGACTCGAAGAAGGTCAAGGGCCTGGTGGAGATCTTCGGCCGCGAGACGCCGGTCGAGCTCTCCTTCGACCAGATTCAGAAGAACTAGCGGTACAGCAGCTCTAGCGAAGGGCCTCCGACCAGCGGAAACAGCTGGCCGGAGGCCCTTTCGCCGTATGGGGCGCACCATCGTGCGGACTACGCCCCCACATACGTGTCGGCCGGGGGTCTGAGCTGCCGGTTTTGGCCCTGGCGCGTTACCCGTTATCGTTGTGCGGTATGCCTCCATCCGGATGATCCGGACACCGTTCCAGGTGGTCTGCGGTACGGATGGCGGCGGAAAACTCTCACTAAGGACCCGGAGAGAGCATGCCTCCCAAGAAGAAGAAGGTCACGGGGCTCATCAAGCTCCAGATCCAGGCCGGTGCCGCCAACCCGGCTCCGCCGGTCGGCCCGGCGCTGGGTCAGCACGGCGTCAACATCATGGAGTTCTGCAAGGCCTACAACGCCGCGACCGAGTCGCAGCGCGGTTGGGTCATCCCGGTGGAGATCACGGTCTACGAGGACCGTTCCTTCACCTTCATCACCAAGACGCCGCCGGCCGCCAAGATGATCCTCAAGGCCGCGGGCGTGGAGAAGGGCTCCGGCGAGCCGCACAAGACCAAGGTCGCCAAGATCACCGAGGCGCAGGTCCGCGAGATCGCCACCACCAAGATGCCCGACCTCAACGCCAACGACCTGGACGCCGCCGCGAAGATCATCGCCGGCACCGCCCGTTCCATGGGCATCACGGTCGAGGGCTGACCTCCAACCCCCACGCAGAAGAGAGTGGCAGGGCCTGCTCGGCCCGGACCACAACTCCTAAGAAGCAACAGGAGCAGTAGTGAGCAAGCGCAGCAAGACTCTCCGCGCTGCGGACGCCAAGATCGACCGGGAGAAGCTCTACGCCCCGCTCGAGGCCGTCCGTCTCGCCAAGGAGACGTCCACGTCCAAGTTCGACGGCACCGTCGAGGTCGCCTTCCGTCTGGGTGTCGACCCGCGTAAGGCCGACCAGATGGTCCGTGGCACCGTGAACCTTCCGCACGGCACCGGTAAGACCGCCCGGGTCCTGGTCTTCGCGACCGGCGACCGTGCCGAGGCCGCGCGTGCCGCGGGCGCCGACATCGTCGGTGCCGACGAGCTCATCGACGAGGTCTCGAAGGGCCGCCTGGACTTCGACGCCGTCGTCGCCACCCCGGACCTCATGGGCAAGGTCGGCCGCCTCGGCCGTGTCCTCGGCCCGCGTGGTCTGATGCCGAACCCGAAGACCGGCACCGTGACCCCGGACGTGGCCAAGGCCGTGACCGAGATCAAGGGCGGCAAGATCGAGTTCCGCGTCGACAAGCACTCGAACCTGCACTTCATCATCGGCAAGGCGTCCTTCGACGACACCAAGCTGGTGGAGAACTACGGCGCCGCGCTGGAGGAGATCCTCCGTCTGAAGCCGTCCGCCGCCAAGGGTCGCTACATCAAGAAGGCCGCGATCAGCACCACGATCGGCCCCGGCATCCCGGTCGACCCGAACCGCACCCGCAACCTCCTCGTCGAGGAGGACCCGGCCGCGGTCTGAGCCATCGGCTCACCAGGCTCACAGACGGGCCCCGCACCCTTCCCGGGTGCGGGGCCCGTCCCCGTTCTCCCGCCCGTTTGTCAGTGCCCTGGGTTAACGTGCATTCACGGGATGGGCACAGGGGGGACGAATGACGAGCACGAGGGCGGGCCGGTCGGCCTTCTGGATCGCGCTGCTGACCGTGCTGACGGCCCTGGCCGCCTGCACGTCCTCCGACAGCCCCGACGAGCAGGATCGCGCCACACCCGCCCGCGCCGTGACCGCCGCCCTGCGCATCGTCGAGCGGACCACCGACAAGGCCAAGTCCGCCCGCGTCGACTCCACGACCACCATGGGCTCGACGCTGTCCATGAAGGCCGACGGCACCCTCGCCTGGGACGACGGCCTCACCGGCGCCCTGACGATCACGTACACCGGCGGCACGACGGCCGAGACCATGCGCCGGCTCGGCGCCACGTCGATGGAGGCTCGCTATCTCCCCGACGCCTACTACGCGCGCATGGGCGACACGTTCGCCGAGAAGACCGACGGCAAGCACTGGATCAAGTACGGCTACGACGACCTGAAGCACGTCGCCGGCAGCGCCGGAGCGGATCTCGCGGACCAGATGCGCGGTACCGCTCCGCATACGTCGGTGAAGCTGCTGCTGTCCTCCACGGACGCACGGAAGGTCGGCGAGGAGAAGGTGAGAGGCGAGCACACCACGCACTACTCCGGCACGGTGCAGGGTGAGGGCGCCACCACGCAGACCTTCGACATATGGGTCGACCACCGGAACCTGCTGGTCAAGAAGGTCGAGAAGGGCCGGACGGCGACGGGACAGCTGACTCAGACCGCGTACTACAGCGACTACGGCGTGAAGGCCGCGGTCAAGAAGCCCGCGGCGGAAGACACCGCGGACTTCAAGGAGTTGCTGAAGGACCCTGAGCGCCGCTGAGAGGCGCGGAATCCCGTGCCGCGTCGGGTGGCGGGCACCGGCCGCCGATGCCTCGCAGGGGCCGTGGAGAAGTCCGAAGACGTCACTTCCCTGCGCCACCGGGTGACCGGCCGGTTTCCGAAGCGGGGGCGGAGAGCGGACGAGGCGAGCGTGCGTACGAAACCGGTGGCGGCGCGTCTCACGACGGCCAACCTGGGCGGCAGCCGGACGGGTGAGTGACATGGTCGAGGAGACGGGCGGCCGGCACTGGATCAGCTACGGCCCGAAAGCCGAGTTCACCACGCACGGCGGCCTGCGCGAGGACAAGGCCACGCGGGAAGGGCGCGAGAACAGCCTCGACCAGTACGAGGAGCTGGGCGTGGACGAGCTCACCCTGGACGTGTGGGTCGACGGCGACGACCGCGTCAAAGCGGCTCCGCACCCAGGGCTGGGGCCGATTTGCTCGACAGCGACTGTGTCCCGTACTCTCCTACAGAAGCCAAAGACCGCTGGTCGTTGCCGTGCGCTCGCAAGAGGGTGCGGTGGCCGAAGGATCCGCTGAAAATGCGGGCGACCCGCGCAGGTGACTGTGGAAGAACTCCTGGAGCACACACGTCTCGTGTGTGCGGCCGGTCGAGTCCGCCCCGTGCGCCTGCGCCGGGGCGTTTCGTTTTCCCCAGTCCTCCTTCGGGTCCGCGCGGTCAGAATCACCCGGAAGGAGGCCGAGGCTCATGGCGAGGCCCGACAAGGCTGCCGCAGTGGCCGAGTTGACGGAGCAGTTCCGCAACTCCAACGCTGCTGTGCTGACCGAGTACCGCGGTCTCACCGTGGCGCAGCTCAAGACGCTGCGTCGTTCGCTCGGTGAGAACGCCCAGTACGCCGTGGTGAAGAACACGCTGACCAAGATTGCGGCCAACGAGGCCGGGATCACGACGCTGGACGACCTCTTCAACGGTCCGACGGCTGTCGCCTTCGTCACCGGTGACCCGGTGGAGTCGGCGAAGGGTCTCCGTGACTTCGCCAAGGACAACCCGAATCTCGTCATCAAGGGCGGTGTCCTTGAGGGTAAGGCGCTCAGCGCCGACGAGATCAAGAAGCTTGCGGACCTCGAGTCCCGCGAGGTTCTGCTCAGCAAGCTGGCCGGTGCCTTCAAGGCGAAGCAGTCCCAGGCTGCCTCCGTCTTCCAGGCGCTGCCGTCGAAGCTCGTCCGCACGGTGGACGCGCTCCGCGCCAAGCAGGCCGAGCAGGGCGGTGCCGAGTAATTCGGCTCGCACACTGGCCCCCGCAGCCTGATCGCGGAGGTCACAGCGGGCCGACGTACGCCCGCCACACCCAGTACACCCGGCACCTGCCGATTTAGTGGAAGGACCGCCATCATGGCGAAGCTCAGCCAGGAAGACCTGCTCGCGCAGTTCGAGGAGATGACCCTCATCGAGCTCTCCGAGTTCGTGAAGGCCTTCGAGGAGAAGTTCGACGTCACCGCCGCCGCTGCCGCGCCGGTCGTCGTCGCCGGTGGTGCCGCTGGTGGCGCCGCCGCCGAGGCCGTCGAGGAGAAGGACGAGTTCGACGTCATCCTCACCGGCGCCGGCGACAAGAAGATCCAGGTCATCAAGGTCGTGCGTGAGCTGACCTCCCTCGGCCTGAAGGAGGCCAAGGACCTCGTGGACGGCGCCCCGAAGCCCGTTCTCGAGAAGGTCGCCAAGGACGCCGCCGAGAAGGCCGCCGAGTCCCTCAAGGGCGCCGGCGCCTCCGTCGAGGTCAAGTAAGACCTTTCGGTCGAGTACGACCGTCTCGCGTGCTGAAAGCAGCCTCGTAGGGCTGTAACGCAGTCGCACCGAAGAGCGATCATCCATTCGGGTGGTCGCTCTTCGGCGTTCCTGGGGGCGCGGCCACGGTTACCTTGCGCCCGCTTCGGCGGGGGGTATGGTGATCTTCGTCGTGTCTCCGGGAGCCCCTGGGTTCGGGCATGGGGGCCTTGACGAACCGCACGCAGCGCGCAATTCTCAGGACGCGTCGTCACAAGGATCCGAATCCGAGGCATGGATCGGCGGCGAAGAGGGCAGTATCAACGTGCATTGAGGGCGAGCATGCCGAGGGCGTTGAGAACAACGAGGGTCGCGAAAAACCCGCACTGGACATCAGTGTGCCAAGTGGCTACACTGACCCTTTGCGCTGCCTGTTAGCTGTCCCCTGCCCGTCACCAGGGGCATGCCCTCGCTTGAGCACCGATGACCGGACTATCCCTGACCTGGCCATTCTTTGGTCGGAGATGGAAACACCTGTCTCTGTGCCCCGGTGAGGGGCCGGTACGCGCGTAGTGAGTCCGAGCCCTCGGAAGGACCCCCTCTTGGCCGCCTCGCGCACTGCCTCGACCGCGAATACGAACAACGGCGCCAGCACCGCCCCGCTGCGCATCTCTTTTGCAAAGATCAAGGAGCCCCTCGAGGTTCCGAACCTGCTCGCGCTGCAGACCGAGAGCTTCGACTGGCTGCTCGGCAACACCGCCTGGCAGAGTCGGGTCGAGGCGGCTCTGGAGTCCGGTCAGGATGTCCCCACCAAGTCCGGCCTCGAGGAGATCTTCGAGGAGATCTCCCCGATCGAGGACTTCTCCGGGTCGATGTCGCTGACGTTCCGCGACCACCGCTTCGAACCGCCGAAGAACAGCATCGACGAGTGCAAGGAGCGCGACTTCACGTACGCCGCTCCGCTCTTCGTCACGGCCGAGTTCACGAACAACGAGACCGGCGAGATCAAGTCCCAGACGGTCTTCATGGGCGACTTCCCGCTCATGACGAACAAGGGCACCTTCGTCATCAACGGCACCGAGCGTGTCGTGGTGTCGCAGCTGGTCCGTTCGCCCGGTGTCTACTTCGACTCCTCCATCGACAAGACGTCCGACAAGGACATCTTCTCCGCCAAGATCATCCCGTCCCGGGGTGCCTGGCTGGAGATGGAGATCGACAAGCGCGACATGGTCGGTGTCCGCATCGACCGCAAGCGCAAGCAGTCCGTGACCGTTCTGCTCAAGGCTCTCGGTTGGACCACCGAGCAGATCCTCGAGGAGTTCGGCGAGTACGAGTCCATGCGCGCCACCCTGGAGAAGGACCACACCCAGGGCCAGGACGACGCGCTGCTCGACATCTACCGCAAGCTGCGTCCGGGCGAGCCCCCCACGCGTGAGGCCGCGCAGACGCTTCTGGAGAACCTCTACTTCAACCCCAAGCGCTACGACCTCGCCAAGGTCGGCCGCTACAAGGTCAACAAGAAGCTGGGTGCGGACGCTCCGCTGGACGCGGGCATCCTGACCGTCGAGGACGTCATCTCGACGATCAAGTACCTGGTGAAGCTGCACGCGGGTGAGACCGAGACGGTCGCCGACAGCGGTCAGACGATCGTCGTCGAGACCGACGACATCGACCACTTCGGCAACCGTCGTCTGCGCAGCGTCGGCGAGCTCATCCAGAACCAGGTCCGCACGGGTCTGGCTCGTATGGAGCGCGTCGTGCGTGAGCGCATGACGACCCAGGACGTCGAGGCGATCACGCCGCAGACCCTGATCAACATCCGGCCGGTCGTCGCCTCCATCAAGGAGTTCTTCGGCACCAGCCAGCTGTCGCAGTTCATGGACCAGAACAACCCGCTGTCCGGGCTGACGCACAAGCGTCGTCTGTCCGCGCTCGGCCCGGGTGGTCTGTCCCGTGAGCGGGCCGGCTTCGAGGTCCGTGACGTGCACCCGTCTCACTACGGCCGTATGTGCCCGATCGAGACGCCTGAAGGCCCGAACATCGGTCTGATCGGTTCGCTCGCCTCCTACGGCCGTGTCAACGCGTTCGGTTTCGTGGAGACGCCGTACCGCAAGGTCGTCGAGGGCCAGGTCACCGACGAGGTCGACTACCTGACCGCCGACGAAGAGGACCGCTTCGTCATCGCGCAGGCCAACGCCACGCTCTCGGACGACATGCGGTTCGCCGAGAACCGCGTCCTCGTCCGCCGCCGTGGCGGTGAGGTTGACTACGTCGCCGGTGACGACGTGGACTACATGGACGTCTCGCCGCGCCAGATGGTGTCGGTCGCGACCGCCATGATCCCGTTCCTCGAGCACGACGACGCCAACCGTGCCCTCATGGGCGCGAACATGATGCGCCAGGCCGTTCCGCTGATCCAGGCGGAGTCCCCGCTCGTCGGCACCGGCATGGAGTACCGCTCCGCCGTCGACGCCGGCGACGTCGTCAAGGCCGAGAAGGCCGGTGTGGTCCAGGAGGTCTCCGCGGACTACATCACCACCGCCAACGACGACGGCACGTACATCACGTACCGCCTGGCCAAGTTCGCCCGCTCCAACCAGGGCACCTCGGTCAACCAGAAGGTCATCGTCCACGAGGGCGACCGCATCATCGAGGGCCAGGTCCTCGCCGATGGTCCGGCCACCCAGCAGGGCGAGATGGCGCTGGGCAAGAACCTGCTCGTGGCGTTCATGCCGTGGGAGGGTCACAACTACGAGGACGCGATCATCCTGTCGCAGCGCCTCGTGCAGGACGACGTCCTCTCCTCGATCCACATCGAGGAGCACGAGGTCGACGCCCGTGACACCAAGCTCGGCCCCGAGGAGATCACCCGGGACATCCCGAACGTCTCCGAGGAGGTCCTCGCCGACCTCGACGAGCGCGGCATCATCCGCATCGGTGCCGAGGTCATCGCCGGCGACATCCTCGTCGGCAAGGTGACCCCGAAGGGTGAGACCGAGCTGACGCCGGAGGAGCGCCTGCTGCGCGCGATCTTCGGTGAGAAGGCCCGTGAGGTCCGTGACACCTCGCTGAAGGTGCCGCACGGCGAGACCGGCAAGGTCATCGGCGTCCGCGTCTTCGACCGCGAGGAGGGCGACGAGCTTCCCCCCGGTGTGAACCAGCTGGTGCGCGTGTACGTCGCGCAGAAGCGCAAGATCACCGACGGTGACAAGCTCGCCGGCCGTCACGGCAACAAGGGTGTCATCTCCAAGATCCTGCCGATCGAGGACATGCCGTTCCTGGAGGACGGCACCCCGGTCGACATCATCCTGAACCCGCTGGGTGTGCCGTCCCGAATGAACCCGGGACAGGTCCTGGAGATCCACCTCGGCTGGCTCGCCAGCCGCGGCTGGGACGTCTCCGGCCTCGCGGAGGAGTGGGCGCAGCGCCTCCAGGCGATCGGCGCCGACCAGGTCGACCCGGGCACGAACGTCGCGACCCCCGTCTTCGACGGTGCGCGCGAGGACGAGCTCGCGGGTCTGCTGCAGCACACCATCCCGAACCGCGACGGCGAGCGCATGGTGCTCCCGACCGGTAAGGCGCGGCTGTTCGACGGCCGTAGCGGTGAGCCGTTCCCGGACCCGATCTCGGTCGGCTACATGTACATCCTGAAGCTGCACCACCTGGTCGACGACAAGCTGCACGCCCGCTCGACCGGCCCGTACAGCATGATCACCCAGCAGCCGCTGGGTGGTAAGGCCCAGTTCGGTGGCCAGCGCTTCGGTGAGATGGAGGTGTGGGCGCTGGAGGCTTACGGCGCCGCGTACGCCCTCCAGGAGCTGCTGACCATCAAGTCCGACGACGTCACCGGCCGCGTGAAGGTCTACGAGGCCATCGTCAAGGGCGAGAACATCCCCGAGCCCGGCATCCCCGAGTCCTTCAAGGTGCTCATCAAGGAGATGCAGTCGCTCTGCCTGAACGTGGAGGTGCTGTCCAGCGACGGTATGTCCATCGAGATGCGTGACACCGACGAGGACGTCTTCCGCGCAGCGGAGGAGCTCGGCATCGACCTGTCCCGGCGCGAGCCGAGCAGCGTCGAAGAGGTCTGACGGGAGTCCGGCGGGGCCCTCACCCACAGGGCCCCGCCGACCCCCAGGCCCCCGTATCAGACCAAAGACTCACGACCCTGAGAGGGATTGACGCATAGTGCTCGACGTCAACTTCTTCGACGAGCTCCGGATCGGCCTGGCCACCGCTGACGACATCCGTCAGTGGAGCCACGGCGAGGTCAAGAAGCCCGAGACCATCAACTACCGCACCCTCAAGCCCGAAAAGGACGGACTCTTCTGCGAGAAGATCTTCGGTCCGACCCGGGACTGGGAGTGCTACTGCGGCAAGTACAAGCGCGTTCGCTTCAAGGGCATCATCTGTGAGCGCTGCGGCGTCGAGGTCACTCGCGCCAAGGTGCGCCGTGAGCGGATGGGCCACATCGAGCTCGCCGCGCCCGTCACGCACATCTGGTACTTCAAGGGTGTCCCGAGCCGGCTGGGCTACCTGCTCGACCTGGCTCCCAAGGACCTCGAGAAGGTCATCTACTTCGCGGCGTACATGATCACGTACGTCGACGATGAGCGCCGTACGCGTGACCTGCCCTCCCTGGAGGCGCACGTCTCCGTCGAGCGGCAGCAGATCGAGAACCGCCGGGACGCCGACCTGGAGGCCCGCGCCAAGAAGCTCGAGACCGACCTGGCCGAGCTCGAGGCCGAGGGTGCCAAGGCCGACGTGCGCCGCAAGGTGCGCGAGGGCGCCGAGCGTGAGATGAAGCAGCTGCGTGACCGTGCGCAGCGCGAGATCGACCGTCTCGACGAGGTGTGGACCCGTTTCAAGAACCTCAAGGTCCAGGACCTCGAGGGCGACGAGCTGCTCTACCGCGAGCTGCGTGACCGCTTCGGCACGTACTTCGACGGTTCGATGGGTGCTGCGGCGCTGCAGAAGCGCCTGGAGTCCTTCGACCTCGATGAGGAGGCCGAGAAGCTCCGGGAGATCATCCGTACCGGCAAGGGCCAGAAGAAGACCCGTGCGCTGAAGCGGCTGAAGGTCGTGTCTGCCTTCCTGCAGACCTCCAACAGCCCCAAGGGCATGGTGCTCGACTGCGTGCCGGTCATCCCGCCGGACCTTCGCCCGATGGTGCAGCTGGACGGTGGCCGCTTCGCGACCTCCGACCTGAACGACCTGTACCGCCGTGTGATCAACCGCAACAACCGTCTGAAGAGGCTCCTCGACCTCGGCGCGCCCGAGATCATCGTCAACAACGAGAAGCGCATGCTTCAGGAGGCTGTTGACGCCCTCTTCGACAACGGTCGTCGTGGTCGCCCGGTCACCGGTCCGGGTAACCGCCCGCTGAAGTCCCTCAGCGACATGCTGAAGGGTAAGCAGGGTCGATTCCGTCAGAACCTGCTCGGTAAGCGTGTGGACTACTCCGCGCGTTCCGTGATCGTCGTCGGTCCGCAGCTGAAGCTGCACCAGTGCGGTCTGCCCAAGGCGATGGCGCTGGAGCTCTTCAAGCCGTTCGTGATGAAGCGCCTGGTCGACCTGAACCACGCGCAGAACATCAAGAGCGCCAAGCGCATGGTGGAGCGCGGCCGCACGGTCGTGTACGACGTCCTCGAAGAGGTCATCGCCGAGCACCCGGTTCTGCTGAACCGTGCTCCCACCCTGCACCGCCTCGGCATCCAGGCCTTCGAGCCGCAGCTGGTCGAGGGCAAGGCCATCCAGATCCACCCGCTCGTCTGCACCGCGTTCAACGCGGACTTCGACGGTGACCAGATGGCCGTGCACCTGCCGCTGTCCGCGGAGGCGCAGGCCGAGGCCCGCATCCTGATGCTGTCCTCGAACAACATCCTGAAGCCGGCTGACGGTCGTCCCGTCACCATGCCGACCCAGGACATGGTTCTTGGTCTGTTCTTCCTCACCACCGACGGCGAGCTGCGTGACACCAAGGGCGAGGGCCGGTCCTTCGGCTCCACGGCCGAGGCGATCATGGCGTTCGACGCCGGTGAGCTCGCGCTCCAGTCGCCGATCGACATCCGCTTCCCGGTGGGCACCATCCCGCCGCGTGGCTGGACCCCGCCGGCGCAGGAGGAGGGTGAGCCCGAGTGGCAGCAGGGTGACACCTTCCGCCTGCGGACGACCCTCGGCCGCGCGCTCTTCAACGAGCTGCTGCCCGAGGACTACCCGTTCGTCGACTACTCGGTGGGCAAGAAGCAGCTCTCCGAGATCGTCAACGACCTCGCCGAGCGCTACCCCAAGGTCATCGTGGCGGCGACGCTCGACAACCTGAAGGCGTCCGGCTTCTACTGGGCGACCCGTTCCGGTGTCACCGTGGCCATCTCCGACGTCGTCGTTCCCGAGGCGAAGAAGGAGATCGTCAAGGGCTACGAGGCGCAGGACGAGAAGGTCCAGAAGCAGTACGAGCGCGGTCTGATCACCAAGGAAGAGCGCACTCAGGAGCTCATCGCGATCTGGACCAAGGCGACCAACGAGGTCGCCGAGGCGATGAACGAGAACTTCCCCAAGACGAACCCCATCTTCATGATGGTTGACTCGGGTGCCCGAGGAAACATGATGCAGATGCGGCAGATCGCCGGTATGCGTGGTCTGGTGTCGAACGCCAAGAACGAGACCATCCCGCGTCCGATCAAGGCGTCCTTCCGTGAGGGCCTGTCCGTGCTGGAGTACTTCATCTCCACGCACGGTGCCCGTAAGGGTCTGGCGGACACCGCCCTGCGTACCGCCGACTCGGGTTACCTGACCCGTCGTCTGGTGGACGTCTCGCAGGACGTCATCATCCGCGAGGAGGACTGCGGCACCGAGCGCGGCCTCAAGCTGGCCATCGCCGAGCGCGGCGCCGACGGCGTCCTGCGCAAGGCGGACAACGCCGAGACCAGCGTGTACGCGCGCTGCCTCGCCGAGGACATCGTCGTCGACGGCAAGGTGCTCGCCCCGGCGGGCGTCGACCTCGGTGACGTCCTCATCGACCAGCTGGTCAAGGCCGGCGTCGAGGAGGTCAAGACCCGCTCGGTCCTGACCTGCGAGTCCGCCGTCGGCACCTGCGCCATGTGCTACGGCCGTTCGCTGGCCACCGGCAAGCTGGTCGACATCGGTGAGGCGGTCGGCATCATCGCCGCGCAGTCCATCGGTGAGCCCGGTACCCAGCTGACGATGCGTACCTTCCACACCGGTGGTGTGGCCGGTGACGACATCACCCAGGGTCTGCCGCGTGTCGTCGAGCTCTTCGAGGCCCGTACCCCGAAGGGTGTCGCCCCGATCTCCGAGGCGGACGGCCGTGTCCGTATCGAGGAGACCGAGAAGACCAAGAAGATTGTCGTCACCCCGGACGACGGCAGCGACGAGACGGCGTTCCCGATCTCGAAGCGTGCCCGACTCCTGGTCAGCGAGGGCGAGCACGTCTCGGTGGGCCAGAAGCTCACCGTGGGTGCCACCAACCCGCACGACGTGCTGCGCATCCTGGGCCAGCGTGCTGTCCAGGTCCACCTGGTCGGCGAGGTCCAGAAGGTCTACAACTCGCAGGGTGTGTCGATCCACGACAAGCACATCGAGATCATCATCCGGCAGATGCTGCGCCGCGTGACGATCATCGAGTCCGGCGACGCCGAGCTGCTGCCCGGCGAGCTGGTCGAGCGCTCGAAGTTCGAGACCGAGAACCGTCGTGTGGTCCAGGAGGGCGGTCACCCGGCCTCCGGTCGTCCGCAGCTGATGGGTATCACCAAGGCCTCGCTGGCGACGGAATCCTGGCTGTCGGCCGCCTCCTTCCAGGAGACGACCCGAGTCCTGACGGACGCGGCGATCAACGCCAAGTCCGACAGCCTCATCGGCCTCAAGGAGAACGTCATCATCGGTAAGCTCATCCCGGCCGGTACGGGCCTGTCCCGCTACCGCAACATCCGGGTCGAGCCGACCGAGGAGGCCAAGGCCGCGATGTACTCGGCCGTCGGCTACGACGACATCGACTACTCGCCGTTCGGCACGGGCTCCGGCCAGGCCGTTCCGCTGGAGGACTACGACTACGGTCCGTACAACCAGTAAGGCGTACGTCAACTGAAGGGCGGTCACCTCTCGGGGTGGCCGCCCTTCGGCGTTCCGTTTCCTGGGATCCGGGATCGTCTCCGGGTTTTCTCCGGGTGGGGCCCCGATGCCGGGAACCCCGGTTCGGCGCATCATGGAGAGACTCCGACCAGTACGGGGGAGGTGCTCCATGACACATCCGTCGTGGCAGCCGTGGCAGGGGAGCCATGCCCCGCAGAGGTGGCAGGGCGGCGCTGTCCCCCATCCATGGCCTGTCCAGAGCAGTCCGGCGATGCTCGCCTCGCACGCCGACCGTGAGCGTGCCGTGGATGTGCTCAGGGCGGGATTCGGTGAGGGCCGCCTGGAGAAGGGCGAGTTCGACCAGCGGATCGAGCGGGCCTACGCGGCCCGTACCGTCGGCGAGCTGGCCCTGCTGGTGTCCGACCTGCCCCAGGGCCCCGTACCGCATCCTGCGCCCGTCACGGCTGTGCCACGCACGTTCCTGCCGGCCCGGCCGCAGACCAACGGCAAGGCCGTCGGTTCGGCGGTCTGTGGGGTGCTGTGCCTGGTGACCTTCGGGCTGACCGGCATCCCGGCCGTGGTCCTGGGTCACGCGGCCCGCTCCGAGATCCGCCGCACCGGGGAGAGCGGCGACGCGCTGGCCCTGACCGGTCTCGTGCTCGGCTGGCTGTCGACCGTGGGCTGGGCGCTCCTGCTGACGCTGATGCTCGTGGCCGCCGCGGTGTCGGCATGAGGACGGGCTGCGGGTGGCCGGTTCGGGGGTTGTGCGCCACGGCTCCGACGTGCCGGGACCGCCGATTCGAAGATCAAACACGGCTCGTGGTCTTGACATGGGCCGTGAGGCGAGGTGGGCGAGGCCCATTTGTTTTGACCGCAGCGAATGAGGTAGGTACGCTCAGACCTTGTGCCTGGGGTGTGCCCTGGCTCTCGTGCGTGCCTTCAACCGCATAACGAGCTGTGAGCGGCCACCGTAATCTGTGCTCTTTTCGCCTCGCGGCGGGAATCCGCCGGATTCGACACACCCGACCGCGTGGGTCGGCGACGTTCCAGGTTAGCTTCACCATTCGGCACACAGAAACCGGAGAAGTAGTGCCTACGATCCAGCAGCTGGTCCGGAAGGGCCGGCAGGACAAGGTCGAGAAGAACAAGACGCCCGCACTCGAGGGTTCCCCTCAGCGTCGCGGCGTCTGCACGCGTGTGTTCACGACCACCCCGAAGAAGCCGAACTCGGCCCTGCGTAAGGTCGCGCGTGTGCGTCTGACCAGCGGGATCGAGGTCACTGCTTACATTCCGGGTGAGGGACACAACCTGCAGGAGCACTCCATCGTGCTCGTGCGCGGCGGCCGTGTGAAGGACCTGCCGGGTGTTCGCTACAAGATCATCCGTGGTTCGCTCGACACCCAGGGTGTCAAGAACCGCAAGCAGGCCCGCAGCCGCTACGGCGCCAAGAAGGAGAAGTAAGAATGCCTCGTAAGGGCCCCGCCCCGAAGCGCCCGGTCATCATCGACCCGGTCTACGGTTCTCCTCTTGTCACGTCGCTCATCAACAAGGTGCTGCTGAACGGCAAGCGCTCCACCGCCGAGCGCATCGTCTACGGCGCCATGGAGGGTCTGCGTGAGAAGACGGGCAACGACCCGATCATCACGCTGAAGCGCGCGCTGGAGAACATCAAGCCGACCCTCGAGGTCAAGTCCCGCCGTGTCGGTGGTGCGACGTACCAGGTTCCGATCGAGGTCAAGCCCGGTCGTGCCAACACGCTCGCGCTGCGCTGGCTGGTCGGTTACTCCCGCGCCCGTCGCGAGAAGACCATGACCGAGCGTCTGCTCAACGAGCTTCTCGACGCCTCCAACGGCCTTGGTGCCGCTGTGAAGAAGCGCGAGGACACCCACAAGATGGCCGAGTCCAACAAGGCCTTCGCGCACTACCGCTGGTAGTCGCAGACCCCATCGAGACCGAGAGAAGACTGAAGCCTTATGGCTACCACTTCACTTGACCTGGCCAAGGTCCGCAATATCGGGATCATGGCCCACATCGACGCGGGCAAGACGACCACCACCGAGCGGATCCTGTTCTACACCGGCGTGTCCTACAAGATCGGTGAGGTCCACGACGGCGCTGCCACCATGGACTGGATGGAGCAGGAGCAGGAGCGTGGCATCACGATCACGTCTGCTGCGACTACCTGTCACTGGCCGCTCGAGGACAACGACTACACCATCAACATCATCGACACCCCGGGGCACGTCGACTTCACCGTTGAGGTGGAGCGCTCCCTGCGTGTGCTCGATGGTGCCGTGACGGTGTTCGACGGTGTCGCCGGTGTCGAGCCGCAGTCCGAGACGGTGTGGCGTCAGGCCGACCGTTACGGCGTGCCGCGTATCTGCTTCGTCAACAAGCTGGACCGTACCGGCGCCGAGTTCCACCGCTGTGTGGACATGATCTCGGACCGCCTGGGCGCCCAGCCGCTCGTCATGCAGCTCCCGATCGGCGCCGAGGCCGACTTCAAGGGCGTCGTGGACCTGGTCCGCATGAAGGCGCTCGTGTGGTCCGCGGAGGCCGCCAAGGGCGAGATGTACGACGTCGTCGACATCCCGGCCACGCACGTCGAGGCTGCCGAGGAGTACCGCGGCAAGCTGATCGAGGGCGTCGCCGAGAACGACGAAGAGATCATGGAGCTGTACCTGGAGGGCCAGGAGCCCACCGAGGAGCAGCTGTACGCCGCGATCCGTCGCATCACCATCGCGTCCGGCAAGTCCAGCGACACCACGGTCACCCCGGTGTTCTGTGGTACCGCGTTCAAGAACAAGGGCGTCCAGCCCCTGCTCGACGCGGTCGTGCGCTACCTGCCGACCCCGCTGGACGTCGAGGCCATCGAGGGCCACGACGTGAAGGACGCCGAGCTGGTCGTCAAGCGCAAGCCGTCCGACGACGAGCCGCTGTCCGCGCTGGCGTTCAAGATCATGAGCGACCCGCACCTCGGCAAGCTCACCTTCGTCCGGGTTTACTCGGGCCGCCTGGAGTCCGGCACCGCCGTGCTGAACTCCGTCAAGGGCAAGAAGGAGCGCATCGGCAAGATCTACCGCATGCACGCGAACAAGCGTGAGGAGATCGAGTCGGTGGGCGCCGGCGACATCGTCGCCGTCATGGGCCTGAAGCAGACCACCACCGGTGAGACGCTGAGCGACGACAAGAACCCGGTGATCCTGGAGTCCATGGACTTCCCGGCCCCGGTCATCCAGGTCGCCATCGAGCCCAAGTCCAAGGGTGACCAGGAGAAGCTGGGTGTCGCCATCCAGCGTCTCGCGGAGGAGGACCCCTCCTTCCAGGTTCACTCGGACGAGGAGACCGGCCAGACCATCATCGGTGGTATGGGCGAGCTGCACCTTGAGGTGCTGGTCGACCGTATGCGCCGTGAGTTCAAGGTCGAGGCCAACGTCGGCAAGCCGCAGGTCGCGTACCGCGAGACGATCCGCAAGGCCGTCGAGCGCGTGGACTACACCCACAAGAAGCAGACCGGTGGTACCGGTCAGTTCGCCAAGGTGCAGATCGCGATCGAGCCCATCGAGGGCGGCGACGCCTCGTACGAGTTCGTGAACAAGGTGACCGGTGGTCGTATCCCGAAGGAGTACATCCCTTCGGTCGACGCCGGTGCGCAGGAGGCCATGCAGTTCGGCATCCTCGCCGGTTACGAGATGACCGGCGTGCGCGTCACCCTGATCGACGGTGGCTACCACGAGGTCGACTCCTCCGAGCTCGCGTTCAAGATCGCCGGTTCGCAGGCCTTCAAGGAGGCCGCGCGCAAGGCCAGCCCCGTGCTGCTCGAGCCGATGATGGCCGTCGAGGTCACCACGCCCGAGGACTACATGGGTGAGGTCATCGGCGACATCAACTCCCGCCGTGGCCAGATCCAGGCCATGGAGGAGCGGGCCGGTGCCCGCGTCGTGAAGGGCCTCGTGCCCCTCTCGGAGATGTTCGGTTACGTCGGCGACCTGCGCAGCAAGACGTCCGGCCGTGCCAGCTACTCCATGCAGTTCGACTCCTACGCCGAGGTTCCGCGGAACGTCGCCGAGGAGATCATCGCGAAGGCCAAGGGCGAGTAACGCACCGCGTTCGCACGCTTTAGGCTTGACTCCGGAGCCCGGAGGGGCATTCACCCGCGTTTGTGGGGGAATGCCCCCGGGCCGAGGCTTTCCAGCAAAGATCACCTGGCGCCGATGAAGCAAGGCGTTCAGAACCACTCCACAGGAGGACCCCGTGGCGAAGGCGAAGTTCGAGCGGACTAAGCCCCACGTCAACATCGGCACCATCGGTCACATCGACCACGGTAAGACGACCCTCACGGCCGCCATTACCAAGGTGCTGCACGACGCGTACCCGGACCTGAACGAGGCCTCGGCCTTCGACCAGATCGACAAGGCTCCCGAGGAGCGCCAGCGCGGTATCACCATCTCCATCGCGCACGTCGAGTACCAGACCGAGACGCGTCACTACGCCCACGTCGACTGCCCCGGTCACGCGGACTACATCAAGAACATGATCACCGGTGCTGCCCAGATGGACGGCGCCATCCTCGTGGTCGCCGCCACCGACGGCCCGATGCCGCAGACCAAGGAGCACGTGCTCCTGGCCCGCCAGGTCGGCGTTCCGTACATCGTCGTCGCCCTGAACAAGGCCGACATGGTGGACGACGAGGAGATCCTGGAGCTCGTCGAGCTCGAGGTTCGCGAGCTGCTCTCCGAGTACGAGTTCCCGGGCGACGACCTGCCGGTCGTCAAGGTCTCGGCGCTCAAGGCCCTTGAGGGCGACAAGGAGTGGGGCCAGACCGTCCTCGACCTGATGAAGGCCGTCGACGAGAACATCCCGCAGCCCGAGCGTGACGTCGACAAGCCGTTCCTGATGCCGATCGAGGACGTCTTCACGATCACCGGTCGCGGTACGGTCGTCACCGGCCGTATCGAGCGTGGCGTCCTCAAGGTCAACGAGACCGTTGACATCGTGGGCATCAAGCAGGAGAAGACCACCACCACGGTCACCGGCATCGAGATGTTCCGCAAGCTGCTCGACGAGGGCCAGGCCGGTGAGAACGTCGGTCTGCTGCTCCGCGGCATCAAGCGCGAGGACGTCGAGCGCGGCCAGGTCATCATCAAGCCGGGCTCGGTCACCCCGCACACCGAGTTCGAGGCGCAGGCCTACATCCTGTCCAAGGACGAGGGTGGCCGCCACACGCCGTTCTTCAACAACTACCGTCCGCAGTTCTACTTCCGTACGACTGACGTGACCGGTGTTGTGACCCTCCCCGAGGGCACCGAGATGGTCATGCCCGGCGACAACACTGAGATGAAGGTTGAGCTCATCCAGCCCGTCGCCATGGAAGAGGGCCTGAAGTTCGCCATCCGTGAGGGTGGCCGGACCGTGGGCGCCGGCCAGGTCACCAAGATCAACAAGTAAGCTTGTTGACTTGACCTGGTAGCTCCAGCCTGAGCTGAGCTCCTGAAGGGGCCCGTACGACTTCGGTCGTACGGGCCCCTTTGCCGTGCGAACGGGGATCTTCGGTTGGGCGTGGAGGCCCGGCGTGGAGGCCCGGGGCGTCACCGGGCCTCCACGCTTGGCGGCGAGTCCCGGAGGGCGACCGTGATCAGCCGGCTGCGTCAGGTGTTGGCGCCGTCCTTGACGATGCAGAACGCGACGTGACTGAGGGCCGCGAAGCCGCCGCTGGGGTTGATCGGGGAGTGCAGGGTCACGTCGGCCTCGATCGCGCCGGCCATCGTGGGCCGGTAGTCGTAGACGTTGGCGCTGGGGCCGCCCTTGACGATGACCGCGCCGGCGGCGAAGGGGCCGCTGAACGAGAACCCGAGAAGCTCCGGCTCCCCTTCCGCGTTGTCCGTGACGTCGAGCGTGATCGTCCCGCTCTGGTTGTTGAAGCTGAAGGCGAGCATCTCCCCGTCCACGGGCTCGTTGTCCGTGTCGACCTCGAGGGCGAACCCGTTGATGTCCTTGCAGTCCGGGTTCCCCCTGTTCTCGAAGTTCTCAACGGGTGCTACCGCGGCCTGCAGCTGGGGCCCGGGGGCCGCCGACGCGGGGGCGGCCGCGAAGGTGACCGCCAAGGCCGTGGTCAGACCGAGGCCGACGCACCGCGCTCCCCATCTCGCTGCCGTCGACCCTGTGGTTGCTCGAGTGGTTACTCGCACGACAAGTGCTCCTTCTGTTCTGGATGAGTCGGATCTCGCCCCTGCGGACCCTCGCGCCGCGCTCTTCGGCGATTCGAGTTCTGACGTACTGTCATCAGCCGCCCGGACAATCTGATCAATTGCACAATCCGACCCGCGCCACTCTCCGAGGTCTCCTCTCCTAGGCCGTCCGGGTTGCAGAGCACCGGAAAGGCCGAGCCCCTACCCGGCGTCGCGGGTGTCCGACGAGGCCGTCGTTCCCCCGTGACCGGCGGGTTTCCGTCGTCCGCAAGCGCAATGCCGGTGGATAGGCCACGCCGAGCCGTAAGTCATGTAAGTAGGACATACATGCAAAAAGGTTGATATAACACTGGCGCGGGGCGTGAGTTGCTCTCGGATGCAGCCGCGCCCATGTCTTCGCCGAGGGCCGGGGTCACAGGGAGAACCATGCGGCAGTCCACCAGTACGGTGCCAGGGCAGGCGGTAACCCTCACACCGCGTCGGACAACCACGCGCAATGGCCCTGCCGACAGGTGGTACGTGCCGATCGCGGTCTGCGCCGACGCTGCGGCCATGGCCCTGCCGACGGCGGCGGCCTTGTACGCGATCGGCACGGCCCACCCCGTGCGCCAAGCGCTGGCGATCACCGTCATCTGGGTCCTCGTTGGCCTCGCCGCCAGGCGCTACGCACCCTGGACCTGGGACGAGGGCGCCCCGGTCGGACCGATCGTGCGGGACTGGCTGGTGCTGCTCGGTGCCCTGGCCGTAGTGCGTGCCGTATCCGGGCTCGGTGACGCACACGCCGAGGTTCTTGCCGCGCTGTGTCCGGCGTTGTCGGCCACCGTGGTCTGCCGCAAGGTGATCCACCGTCACATCCTGGCCGTACGCCGGCGTGCCCGGAGTCTTCGACGTGTCCTCGTCATCGGTGAGGCCGGGGCCGTGGACGCCGTGGTCGGACAGCTGGCCGAGCGTACCGACCACGGGTATGTGGTGGTCGGGGCCTGTGTGCTGGGCGAGGGCGAGGTGTTGTCCGGTGTGCCGGTATCCGCCCGGCTGCAAGTCGGCGCGCCGACCGCCCCCGACGAGGATGCCGCGCCCGTGGCGGAGGCGGCCGAGGCGTTCGGTGCCGACCTGGTCTTCGTCACAACGGACCGGCACATGTGCGGGGACCGGCTCCGGCGGTTGTCCTGGGCTCTGCACGACCGGGGGCGCCGGCTGATGGTGCTGCCCGGCGTCGTCGAAGTGGCCCGGCGCCGGGTGCGGATCGCCTCGGCGGCCGGGCTCACCCTGCTGGACATCTCACCGCCGACGCGCCGTGGCCTGCCGACGCTGCTGAAGAGCGCCACGGACCGGGCGGGCTCGTTCGTCCTGCTCATGGCGCTGGCCCCGCTGTTCGTGCTGCTGGCCTTCGCCGTGCGCCTGAGCTCGCCGGGGCCGGTCATCTACCGCCAGGACCGTGTCGGCCGGGACGGGACGCCTTTCCCCATGTGGAAGTTCCGGACCATAGTCGTGGACGCGGACCGGCTGAAGAGTGACTTGGCGGCGGCCAACGAGCACGACGGCCATATGTTCAAGCTGCGCCGGGATCCGCGGGTCACAACTGTCGGGCGTTTTCTGCGCCGTTACTCCCTGGACGAGCTGCCCCAGCTGGTCAATGTCCTCCTCGGCCATATGTCGCTGGTGGGACCGCGCCCGCCGCTGCCCGAGGAAGTCGCCCGCTATGACCAGGTGGAGATGCGCCGGCTGAGCGTCAAACCCGGCCTCACCGGACTGTGGCAGGTGAGCGGCAGGTCGGACCTGTCCTGGCACGAGACCGTCTCGCTCGATCTGCGCTACGTCGACAACTGGTCGCCGGCCTGGGACATGAGGGTCATGGCCCGCACGGTCCGCGCGGTGCTGGACGGTCGCGGGGCCTACTGAGCTGGACGGACGCGGGACCTGCTGAGACGAGGGCGCCGCCTGCCGGGTCCCGCCGCGTGGCGCGGCTTCAGGAAAGCCGGCACACCGAGTCGAGCTTCAGGGAGCGCACATACCGCTCGTCGACCTCGGAGCCGCGATAGCGAAGTGAGCGTGCATTCTCGGGGGTGATCGGCGTGCACCGTGAATGGAGCTCCGGGTGGAGGTCATTTCGCAGGTACATCCACATTCCGTGAACGACCACCGGGGTGTAGTCGTCCCGGAAAGAGGCGACGTCGTACAGCTTCGAGGCCTCCGACCACATGCCGTGTGTCTCCACCAGATCGGGTCTGCCGGTCTCCAGGTACGCCGGCATCGCGGCGTATCCGTCGCGAGCGAGCTCAGTGTTGGCGAGCAGTGCGAGGTCCAGGATCTTCAGTCGCGAGCAACACAGACTCGAGCCACCGACATCCGGGGTCAGCACCGTGAGTTCCGGCTTTCCCAGCTTCACCCGCACCGCATCCATCGCCTGGCCTGCCTCTCGGTACGTGGCCGGCGTGACGGCCGCCTGACGCTCGGGGTCAAGGCGTGCGGCGATGAACTGTTTCTCGATGCCACAGGCGGTGAGCAGCAGCATCGCGGCGATCACGGCGAAGAGGCGCGGCGTGGGCCTCAGAAAGCGCATGACGCGAGGCTTCGCCAGCGCGACCGCGACCACGCCCAGGGCGATCGCGGACTGCTCCATCCGCCCGATGTAGCCCCAGTTCCGGCCGATGCCCACATTGAACGCGGCGACCGCCGCGATGTACCCGAGGCTGAAGCTCACGACCGGGTGCACACCCCGTGAGCGCATTCGCCTGAGTGCCTCGGTGCCCGCCGACCGCAATCCGCCGCGCATGCCGGTCAGCGCCACGATGGCGATGACCGCTGCCGGCAGCAGGACGTAGAGAACCTCCACCGCGGCCACGAACATCTGCAGAAGGTGCCTGATCGTCGAGTCCGTGCTGTACGGGCTGGACTGCTTCGCGATCATCGTGTTCGGCAGCAGCGAGCCGAAGATCGCCAGGCGAACCGCTGTGAGCACCGCCAGCGAGAGAACGGCCCCCGCGGTCAGGGCCCACGCCCGGCGGTACTCCTTCGACCAGAGCGCCAGCAGCACGGCGCCGGCGATGACGTATCCGACGGCTTCGGCCCGGATCCATGGGGCCGTGGCAGCGAGCAGCGTCAGCCCGATCCACGCATATCGATGGCCGCTACGAAGCAGCCATACGATCGCGAGCGCCACCGCGGACAGCGACGTCATCTCCATTCCGTTGATGGTTTCGTTGAGGAACGGCCCATACCCGAAGAGCACCAGGCTGACCAGCCAGGCCTGGACGCGACCGTACGGTCGCAGCATGGTGTGAACCAGCACGGCGCCGATGGCCGCGAAGATCCCGGACCACAGCTGGCTGGCCAGGATCATTCCGTCGAAGTCCAATGGCAGCATCCGGCAGGTGCCCGCCATCAGCAGAAACCAAAATGGACTGGAAAACCCCTCGACCGTCTCTGACGGCGGTGTCAGCGCAATCTGACCGGACTCGGCAAAGGTGCGCGCAAACGCCAGCGTGATGGATCCGTCGTCCCAGCCGTTCGCACCGATGAACAGAGCGAGGACCGCGTGCAGGAAAAGGGTCGCACAGAACAGTCCGCAGGAAAGGAGACGGTCCGGATTTTTACTCGTCGGTCGGAGCGCTGATGCCGGGGCGTCCGTCGTGCGGATGATGTCGAGATCGCCTGTCGTCTGCTCGGCGTGCATGCCGTCTGCCCTTGCTTAGGAATTCCGCTCTTTTCGCCCATGTCGACTCAGCGATGGCACAGTGAATCAATCACGCGCAGGCATCTCAAGTGGGCTTGCCGGTCAATGGCCGCAGAAGCCGGGCCGGTAGACGCGCACAGCCGGGGCCGATCGGGTGGATCCCACGATAAGTCCGCTTGTCGCATCGGATTCGGTGGGCCCAAGCGATTACTTTCGGGATATGACCATCATGGTGAGACAGTCACCCAAGGGTGAGCCGCGAAGGTCGCGATTACGCGAAGGGCTCGCCTCACACTTTTCACCACGGTATCCGGGACAGAGCGGTGCGGTCCGGCGCAACGGCAAGGCATCCGTAACGCCTGCTCAGGCATGAGGTTGAGAGTGGACTTCCCCAGCACACTGAAGCAGCTCTCGAAGGTGCAGAAGCCCGCCCGTGGGGTTCCAGGCTATTCACGGTTCGTCAATCGGCCGGCCGGAAGAGTGCTCGCGGCGGCGGCTCACGGCATCGGACTTTCGCCCAACCATGTGACCGCCGCAAGCGGGCTGGTCACCTTTCCGGCCATTGCCGCGGTCGCGCTTTACCCTCCCTCACACGCGCTCGGACGATGGGTCACGCTCGCCCTGCTCATCGGCTTCGCGCTTGATTCCGCGGATGGTCAACTGGCCCGGCTGCACGGGTCGGCCAGCTCTGCCGGGGCGTGGATGGACCATGTGGTGGACTGCGCGAAGATCCTGAGCATCCATGCGGCGGTTCTGGTCTCGTTCTACCGCTTCTTCGACCTGCCGCGTCCCGTCCTGCTGCTCGCTCCGATCACCTTCCAGTTCGCCGCCGTCCTGCTGTTCTTCGGAGGAATGCTGACGGAACAGCTGAGACGGCGAGGTGCCGACGTGCACACCGGCCCGATGCGCCCGCACTCCGCTGCTCGGGGTATCGCGCTGCTGCCCGTGGATTACGGCCTGCTGTGCCTGATCTTCTTGTTCCTGGGAAATCAGCAGCTCTTCTTCGCGCTGTATGCCGCCCTGCTCGGGGCCCACATGGTGCTCGTGCCCGCATTCCTCGCCAAGTGGTTCCGAGAACTCTCCTGACTCGATTCCTTCCCATCCCCAAATGAAGGGCCGACCCGTGGCAGACACCGCCGCGCCGATCGCCGTGGAACGCTCCCTGCGAGGCTTCACCGGAGCCGGTTACGACAAGGGGCGCCCGCTGCTCGTTCAGGCAGCCTGGTTCGCCGTCCTCAACCTTGTCTTCGTCAAGTGGTGGTTCCCGGCCCGCTGGCGGCCCGCTCTGCTGCGGGCCTTCGGCGCGCGGGTCGGGCGGCGGGTGCTGATCCGTCAGCGTGTGCGCGTGCACTGGCCGTGGCGGCTGGATGTCGGCGACGACGTATGGATCGGCGAGAGTGCCTGGCTGCTGAACCTTGAGCGGATCACCATCGGCAGCGATGTCTGCGTCTCCCAGGACGCGTTGCTGTGCACCGGCAGCCATCAACGCCGTACGCCCACCTTCGAGTTCGACAACGGGCCCATCCGTCTGGAGCCCGGCGCCTGGGTCGCGGCGCGGGCCGTCGTGTTGCGAGGGGTCACCGTCGGTCGTGGCGCCGTGGTGGGCGCCGCGGCGGTCGCCCACCGCGACATCGCGCCGGGTGAGGTCCTCGCGGCAAGGGGCGTGAGATGAGGCTCGTTCATGTGGTGACGCTCGTCAGCGAGGACGGAGCCTACGGCGGTCCTACGAGTGTGGCGACGGGGCAACTGGAGGAGTGCGCCACGCGCGGCCATGAGGTCGCGCTGCTGTCCTTGTGGCGAGGCAGGTCCCGGCCGCCGGCACGTATCGGCTCGGTGCCGCTGCGAACGCGTCCGGCGCGCGCGCTGCTTCCCGGCCGCTTCACCGGGATCATGAACCCGCTGCTCGTCAGGGACATGTGGCGCTCCATGGGCAGGGCCGACGTGGTGCACATCCACGCGGGGCGCGACCTCGTCTCCCTCACCGCGCTGGCCGTGGCGGCGTTTCGGGGAAAGAGGTTCTTCACCCAGACGCACGGAATGGTCGAGCCCCGTCACAGGCTTGTGGCCAGGCTCTTCGACCGTCTGTACGTACCTCTCCTGCGCCGGGCGCGCGGTTGTCTCGTGCTCACCGAGCGGGAACGGCGAGCCGTGTCCCAGGTCGTTGGACCGCAGGGGCCGCCGCTGCTGACGCTGCCCAACGGGGTGCGACCCGAGCGCAACGCGGTGGTGGAGCCTCGGCCGCACACCCCGGAGGTGCTGTTCCTGGCGCGGCTGCACCCGCGCAAGCGTCCGGACGCGTTCGTCGAGATGGCCGCGCTCGTCCACCGCCGGCGGCCCGACGCGCGCTTCATCCTGCACGGGGCGAACGAGGGCCTGCTGCCGACGGTGCGCCGGCTCATCGCCGCCCATGGGCTCGGGGGCGTCGTCTCCTACGGTGGGGCGCTGTCGTACTCCGAGGCTCTGCGTGCCTACGCCAAAGCGGCGGTGTACGTGCTGCCGAGCGTGGACGAGCCGTTCCCCATGACCGTGATCGAAGCCCTGTCCGCGGGGACCCCCGTGGTGTGCACCGACACCTGCGGCATGGCGGACGAACTCGCGCGCCGCGGAGCGGCGATCGTCACGGACGGCAGTCCGCAGGCCATGGCCGAAGCGGTCTGCGAGGTGCTCGGCGACGAGAACAAACGACAAGCGCTGGTGAAGGAAGGCAGGCGCGCGGTGGAGGAATGCTTCTCCATCCACGCGGTGGCAGACCGCCTGGAAGAGATCTACCGAAATCACTGAAGGCCCATCAATCGCCTGTTGATGACAGGCCCAGACGGAGGCATCAGCTGACCTGGGGGCGCGGAAGTGCGTGGCATATTGCGCTAATCCGGATAATTGGTGCATAACCTACCAGGCAGATCCGACATCAGATCTTTGGTTTCTGGAGGAGCTGCCATGGCCAAGCAGGTGGACGTCGTCGTTGCCGGAGGCGGGGGATTCATCGGTGGGCACCTCGCTGCCGACCTTCTGTCGCAAGGACTGACTGTCCGTTGCGTCGACATCAAGCCGCAGCACGAGTGGCACCAACTGCACCGCGACGCCGAGAACGTCGTCGCCGATCTGTCACTTGTCGAGAACGCCCGCGACTCCGTCCGGGACGCCGGCCAGGTGTACATGCTCGCCGCGGACATGGGCGGCATGGGGTTCATCGAGAACCACAAGGCCGCCTGCATGATGTCGGTTCTGACCAGCACCCATATGCTCCAGGCCGCGCAGGAGGCCGGCGTCGAGCGCTACTTCTACTCCTCGTCCGCCTGTGTGTACGCGGCAGGCAAGCAGGTCGCCTCGAACGTCACCGCGCTGAAGGAGGAGGACGCGTATCCGGCACAGCCAGAAGACGGATACGGCTGGGAGAAGCTCTTCTCCGAGCGCATGTGCCGCCATTTCGAGGAGGACTACGGATTCACCTGCCGTGTCGCCCGCTACCACAATGTGTACGGTCCCGCGGGCACTTGGACGGGAGGCCGCGAGAAGGCCCCGGCGGCCGTGTGCCGCAAGATCGCCGAGGCGGTCATCTCCGGTGAGCACCGGATCGACATCTGGGGCGACGGCCGGCAGACCCGTTCCTTCATGTACATCGACGACTGCCTCCACGGCACACAGATGCTCATGAACGGCCCCAGCAGTGTCCCCGTGAACCTCGGTTCTTCCGAACTGGTCACCATCAACCAGCTGGTGGACATCGTCGAGGACATCGCGGGCATCCGCTGCGAACGCAAGTACCAGCTGGACGCCCCGCAGGGTGTGCGCGGCCGCAACTCCGACAACGCCCTGATCCGCGAACTGTACGGCTGGGAGCCGTCGATCCCCCTGGCCGAAGGCCTGGAGAAGACCTACGCCTGGGTCTACGACCAGGTCAAGCGCGCCGGCTCCTGACCCTCGAACCGGCCAGGAGGGCAGCCGATGAGGATCCTCGTCCACGACTACAGCGGGCACCCGTTCCAGGCCCAGCTCAGCCGTGAGCTGGCACAGCGAGGCCATGACGTCGTCCACTCCACCTGCCCGGCCTACGTCTCCGGGAAGGGCAACCTCGCCCAGGACGCGGTCTTCGGCCTGCGCTTCGTCACCATCGGCGACAACGTCGTGCTCGACAAGGGCGCTTACGTCCGACGCCTCTTCCAGGAGACCCGGCTGGGTCTGGAGCTGGCCCGACAGGTACGGCGCGAGAAACCGGACGTGGCGATGCTGGGGAATCTGCCGATCCCGACCCTGGTCGTGGCCGCGGCGGCGCTGAAGGCGCTGCGCATCCCCTGGGTGCTGTGGCACCAGGACATCACCGCCGTCGCTCTCAGGAGCTTCGCCGCCGCCGGTGTGTCGAGGCTGATGGGCGTCGCCGCCAGGGTTTTCGAGCAGGGCGAGAAGTGGTCGGCGCGACGCGCCTCGGCGGTCGTGGTGATCGCCGACTCCTTCGTGCGGATCCACCGCGAGTGGGGCACCGCCGCCAAGGTCACCGTCATCCCCAACTGGGCGCCGTTGGACGAGATCCGCCCCGTGCCCCGGGCCAACGTCTGGTCGCGGGAGCACGGCCTCACTGGTGTCAGGACCGTGCTGTACTCGGGCACCATCGGCCTCAAGCACAACCCCGAACTGCTGGTGCGGCTCGCCGAGACGCTGCGTGAACAGGGCGAACAGGTCCGCCTCGTCGTCGTCAACGACGGCCCGGCCGTCCCGGTCATCAAGGAGGCCGCCGCCGCCCGCGGGGTCGATCTGACACTGCTGCCCTTCCAGCCCTACGAGCGGCTGCCCGAGGTGCTGGGCACGGGCGATGTGCTGGTCGTGCTTCTGGCGGCGGACGCCGGAGAGTTCTCGGTCCCCTCCAAGACGCTGTCCTATCTGTGCGCCGGGCGACCGGTGCTGGGCCTGATGCCGCAGGACAACCTGGCGGGAAGGCTGCTCCGTCAGGCCGGCTCTGCGGTGTTCGCCCCCGAAGAGTCCTCGCTGGCCGACGCGGCCACCTGGGTCCGCGAGGTCCTGAACGACCCGGCGCACGCGGAGTCACTGGGCAAGGAGAGCCGGGCGCTGGCCGAGCGGGAGTTCGCCCTGGAGGGCTGCGCCTCGCAATTCGAAGACATTCTGCGGACCGTGAGCCGCACCGGTACCGGCTGAGCAGGAAACTCGGGCCGATTGGCGAAAGTCGACGTTGGGAGCTCTCGATGCGACAAATTTCCTACGCAGAGCAAACAGTGGAATCCGGAAATCCGCTGGCACGTTTTGCTCACCGTACGCGCACGGCGATGGCGATCAAGCTGGTCGCCGGGGTGTGCCCGAATTACGGCACCGTCCTCGATTTCGGTGCCGGGCCGGGGCTTTTCCTGCACATGCTAGGCAAGGCGCGCCCTGACATCGCGCTGGTCGGATGCGACCCGTACATGGAGCCGACATACCCCGAATTGAAGTACGCGGAATCGATTGAAAGCGTCGCCGCGCAAAGCGTGGATGTGCTGACGGCGTTCGAGGTCTGCGAGCATCTTTACGAAGACGAACTCGACGCTCTGCTTGAAGACACGTCGCGCATTCTCAAGCCGAACGGCGCGTTCGTGATCTCCGTGCCGATCATGTGCGGGCTGGCGATCGTACCCAAGGTGTCGAACTGGATGATTCGCAGCCGCTCACTCAAGTCGGAGTACACGCCTGCAGAAGTGCTGAGAGCGATGGTCGGAAAGCCCGTGAGCCGCCCGAAGAACCCGCGCACGACACACAAGGGATTTGATTTCCGTGAACTGCGGGAGATCGTGCGCGTGCGATTTCACATCGAGGCCGTGCATATGAGCCCGGTGCCGAACATGCCCTGGTGGCTGAGCTCGCAGTACTTCATGATCTGCCGGCCGAAGACATAACGCATCCATATCCAACCCATTTGTGCGTCATGAGAGGGGTGCAGGTGCAGGGCAGTCAAGAACGTCACGTGGCCGCGGTATGCGCCTGGGCCGCTGTACTCATCGGCCTGCTGCCGGGGCTGATCCTGCAGACCTCGGAAGGGCACATCCTCGCCGCACTCGTGGTGCAGTGTGTCGTCGTGGCGCACACTGGTTGTGCGCTCACCTGGGTGCTCACCGGTACGTCGGTACGTTTCGTCGCCTTCGGTTTCTGGCTCTTCGCCTATGTATGGCTCGGGCTGGCACCGCTCGCCATGCTCGCCACCGACACCTACCCCCTCGGATACCGGACCGACGACGCCAACGCCTTCTCCGTCACCGTCCTGATCGAAGTCGGGCTCCTCGCCTACAGCGCCGGATCGGCACTGGCCGCCAGGCGTGCCGAGAAGCGCTCGCCCGTCCTCGAACCGCTGCTCTGCCGCAGGCTCGCACCCTTGCCCGTGCTTCTGCTGTCCGGCCTGTCACTCGTTCTCGCGGTCGTCCTCATCCCCCGGATGGGAGGATGGGCCGCCTTCTTCACCAGCAGACAGGCACTGTGGCAGTCGGAGGCCGCGACCGACACGGAGCGCACGCTGCGTACCTGGATCCTCGCCGTCCCCGCCTTCTGGGCGTTGATGGGCCTGATCCACCTGCCCCGCCGCACGACGGGCGACCGGTTGCTGCGCGGCGTCCGCTGGATGCTGCTCCCGCTGCTGCTCGGGCTCAATGTGGTCGTGAACAACCCGATCAGCAGGCCGCGCTTCTGGGCCGGAACCGTCCTTCTGGCACTGCTGTTCTCATGGAGCCGGTTCAACCGGCCACGGGTCTTTCGCATCACCGCCGCGGCACTCACGGCGATGGTGCTGCTCGTCTTCCCGTACAGCGACTACTTCCGTTACAGCCAACGGGAAGCCGTCCATGTGGTGAGCCTGACGGAGCAGCTCACCTCCAACATGGACTACGACTCCTTCCAGCAGATGCAGACGGGCGTCGACTACGTGGAGAAGAACGGCTTCTCGCCGTCGGACGCGCTCGGTCCCGTGGTGTTCATGGTGCCGCGCTCCGTGTGGCCGGAGAAGCCGCAGGCCCTCGGCATCACACTCGCTCAGCACGCGGGCTACGAATTCTGGAACCTGTCGGCACCGCTGTGGATCGAGAGCTACACCTGGGCCGGCTTCCCCGCCGTGGTGGCCGTCTTCTGGCTGCTGGGTGCCGCCGGACGCCGTGTGGACGACATCCGGGAACGACTCCGGGACAGACCGGCCACGCTGGCGTTTCTGCTGGTCCCTGCCTTCGCCTTCTATCAGCTGATCTTCCTGCGCGGCAGCCTCCTGGCCATCGTGGGGCCGATGCTGCTGCTCCTGATCACCCCGCTGTTCATCACCCGCCGCGCCGCCCGGTCGATCCGGTTCCCTTCACAGGCGCCGCCGCCCGCGCCCCCCAGCCACGCATCCATCCCCGGAACAGGAGGCATCCGTGACCAGCTCCGCCAGCTTCGATGACCGGTACGGCGAACCGGACCAGCTCCGCGATCAGCTGCGCCAGCTGCTGAGGTACCGCGTGACCATCGCGCTGGGCATCGTCCTCGGGCTGCTCGGGGGACTGCTGCTGATGCTGCTCCGCGCGGGCAACTACACCTCCACCGGTGAGGTCCTCGTCCGTCCGACTGTCGACCCGTTCAGCACCATGGGCGTGTCCGTCGACGGCCAGGTGAGCATGGGCACCGAGCAGCAGATCGCGCTCAGCGCCACCGTCGCGGCCCGTGCCGCGAAGTCGTTGCGCGAACCCTCCCGTGCCGATGCGCTGCTGGAGGAGCTGCGTGTCAGCAATCCGCCGCACACCCAGATTCTCAGGTTCGAGTACACAGCCGGCACTGCGAAGCGGGCGGCCCGGGTCACCAACGCGTTCGTCGACGCCTATCTCGCCGACCGCAAGGAGCGGACCGAGGCCACGGCGGCGCGGATGAAGAGCACGCTGAAGCGTCAGATCGCCCCGCTGACCATGAAGAACACCGCTGAAGGCGGCAAGCCCGGAAGCCCGGCTGTGCGGGAACAGATCAACGCGCTGCAGAAGCGGATCTCCGACCTGGAGGCCCGCGACACCAGCGGAGGCGACGTCGTACGCAAGGCCGAGCCGCCGAAGCACCCCGCGGGGCCGGGGCCGGGGACGCTCATCGGCCTCGGCCTGTTGGGCGGTCTCGTCCTGGCCGTCGTGCTCGCCTGGCTGCGGTCCGTCCTCGAACCACGGGCCCGCTCGGTCGGCGAGGTACAGGGCGCGCTGGGCGCCCCGGTGCTGGCCGTCATCCCGGGGACCGGTACCGACAGCGAACTGCTGGAGGTCGGCCGGGTCGCCAGCAGCCGCGCGGAGGCGTACCGCACTCTCGCCTTCCATCTCCGGCACGGCGATGCCCGAATGGCCGGCGGCACACTGCTGGTCGTGGCACCGAAGCAGGACCACGACGACGAGGCGACGGCCGTCAACCTCGCCGCCGCGTTCGCCGAGGCCGGTGAGGACGTACTGCTGGTGGACGCCACCGCGAGCACACCGGGCCTCGCGGCACGACTGCCGCTGCGGACCGAGGACTTGGGTGACGACGCAGATCAGCCCCGTCTCCTGGACGGCCGGGTCGTCGTCGACGCGGGCACGGCGGGGCGCATCACACTCTCCCCCGACAGACGTGGCGTCACCAACGGCGACATCCCGATGTCCCCCATGGTGGCGCGTGTTCTGTCGGCGGCCGCTTCCGGAAGGTCCGCGGTCGTCGTCACACGGCCGCTGCTCGAACACGCCGACGGTCTCGCGGTCGCCCAACGCGCGGACGGTGTCCTCATCGTGGGCGGAATCGAGCACACCCGGCGCGACGACCTCAGGCAGGTTCGCGAGCTGATCAGCTGCTCGGGTGGGCGCATCGTGGGAGCGGTGTTCTGCATGGGCACCCGGCGAAGCCTGCTCCGCGGTGCCCTGGACCGTGTCCGCCGTCTCCAGGAGCGGGGCTCGTCCACCATGCCGGCCGCCCGTGCCGAGGGGGCCGAGGGTCTGACCGTGGCCGCGCGTCACGGCGGCGGCGAAACGCAGGAAGTGATCTCCCGGTCGCAGCAGAGCTCGTCCGCGCAGGACGACACGCTCACCGCCTCCAAAGGATGAGCGCCGCCGGCACGGCCCTTCCCGCAGTCGGCGGGAAGGCCGCCCGGAGCGGGGTCGCCGCCACGGCGCGGGGCGGGTGGTGGGGCTTTTTGGGTTCGACGGTCAGCGCCGTCTTCGGCTACGCCCTGGTCATGCTGGTCACTCGTGCCCTTGGGGCGCACGGGTCGGGAGCGGTGTTCACCGGCGTTGCCGTCTTCACCATCCTCAGCAACACCTGCAAGCTCGGCGCCGACACAGGGTTGGTGCGCTTCGTCTCCCGTGACGTGGCCACAGGCGGCGGCCGGCAGGTGGGGGCACTGCTGCGCACCGCGGTCGTACCGGGAGCCGTGGTGAGTACCGGGGCCGCCGCGCTGCTGTTCCTGTCTCCCTCGACGGCCACCTCGCTGCTGCCGAACCTGGCCCCGGACGACGCGGTCACGCTGGTCCGGCTCTTCGCGCTGTTCCTCCCCCTGGCCACGGTCACCCTGATCCTGCTCGGCGCGACCCAGGGCTACGGCACGGTGACTCCCCTCGTCGGGGTCGAGCAGATCGGCAAACCGGTCCTGCGCGTGCTGATCGCCGTACCGGTCGCGCTGCTGGCTCCCGGTGTGCTGAGTCTGGCCGCCGCCTGGCTCATTCCCACCCTGGCCGGCGTCGTCGTCGCCTGGCACGCGCTGCGCCGGTGCCGCCGTACCCACCTCGGACATCCCGCAGGACCCGGCACGGCCGTCACCCGGCACGGATTCTGGGCATTCGCCGCGCCCCGGGCGATCTCCTCCGTCTTCGACATCAGCGCGGTCTGGGTGGGCGTCATCCTGGTGTCGAGCCTGGCCACGAGCGAAGAGGCGGGCATCTACACAGCCGTCGGCCGTGTCATCGTCGCCGCGACGCTGCTCCAGCTCGCCATCCGCCTGGCCTTCGCCCCGGAGATCAGTCGGCTCCTCGCCGTGGACGGGATCCAGCAGGCCTGCCATCTGCATCGCATCTCGACGCGCTGGATCGTGCTGTTCTCCTGGCCGCTGCTCGTGCTCCTCATGAGTTTTCCCGGCACTGTCCTTTCCTTGTTCGGGCCCGAGTTCGTGCGGGGGGCGGACGCGCTGGTCGTGCTCTGTGTTGCCTCGGCGGTCAACGTCGGGGTGGGCAACGCCCAGACGGTGCTGCTGATGGCCGGCAAGAGCTCGTGGCATCTCGCGGTGACCGGCGTCGCGTTCGCGGTGCAGCTGGTCGTCGGTGTTCTTGCCGTGCCCCGTTGGGGCGCTCTGGGAGCCGCCCTGTCATGGGGAGCGGCGATCGTCGTCGAGAACCTCGTCTCGGCTGCCCTGGTGCGACGGCACCCGGGCTTTTCCATCGTCGACCGCGGGTACCTCCTGGCGACCGGCGCCGGGCTCTGCCTCACGGCGGCGCTGGTCCTTCCCGCGAGGCTGCTCACTGGTGACACGGCCGTCGGACTTGCCGTCGCAATGACCACGGGATTTTCAGTATTCGGTATAAGTTTGTGGCGATTTCGCACACCTCTGGGAGTGCGTGAACTCGTCGGTGTCCTGCGCGAACGCGCCACATGAGGCCGTCTCAGAACGAGACAGCCACACCTCCTCCCCTCCTCACCACTCGTACTCGCTGCAACCCGGGAAGTTCCATGCGCCTCAGAAAAAGCATGAAGAGGGGGGCCACCACGGCTTCGGCTGTGGCCCTCCTCGCGGCTGCCTCGCTCATCACGGCTACGGCCTCGGCAGCCGACGGCGACCAAAAGACCCTGACCGCCGACACCTTGGCGACCTGGCAGACCGACGGCATCGTCTGGTCGATCGAGTACGCAAACGGTGTCGTGTACGTCGGCGGAACCTTCGACAAGGTCCGCCCGCCGGGCGCGAAGTCCGGCCGGGGGGAGGTCGCGCGCAAGAACTTCGCCGCGTTCGACGCCGCCACCGGCAGGCTCCTGCCGTGCGCCCCGCGCTTCTCCGGCGGCGGTGACACCGTACGGGCGCTGAAGGCGTCGCCGGACGGCAAGGTGCTGTACGTCGGCGGCTCGTTCACCAAGGCCGGCCAGGCCGGGGTGTCCAGTGCGGTCGCGCTCAACACGGCCGGCTGCTCGCTGCGCGATGACTTCCGTCCGCATCTGTCGTCGTTCGTGCGGGCCATCGAGACCATGGGCGACGCCGTCTATCTGGGCGGCGACTTCATGGTCGCCAACGGTCAGGACCGGGAGCGCATCGCGGCATTCACCCCCAGCGGGAAGCTGCTGCCGTTCCAGACGGAGATCGACGCTCCCGTACGGGCCATCCTCGCCGTGCCGAAATTCGGCAAGCTCCTCGTCGGCGGCGACTTCTACATGCTCAACGGAGAGCTGGAGAAATCCCTCATCGCCCTGCACCCCGGCACCGGCAAGACGGTGACCTCGTACGCGGACTGGCTGCCTCCGAGGTCGTCCGTGAAGGCGCTGGCACACGACGAGACCAACTTCTATGTCGCGGCCGAGGGCAGGGGGACGGGCATCTTCGACGGCCGCATCGCCGGCCGCCTCGACAACGGCAAGCTGGTGTGGAAGGACACCTGCCTGGGCGCCACCCAGGCCGTCGCCGTGCACAACGGCGTTCTCTACAGCGGGTCCCACGCCCACAACTGCCGGGACACCCCCGGTGGTTTCCCCGAGTTCAACAACCGCCAGCACTTCCTGGCCCAGTCGGTCCGCGACCGGCACATCCTGCACTGGTTCCCCGACACCGACGGAGGGACCGGAGAGGGCAACGGCCCCCGAGTGCTGAAGATGGTCGGCCAAGTCCTCTGGGCGGGCGGCGAGTTCACCGAGGTCAACGGCAGACGGCAGCAGAGCCTGACCCGCTTCTCGGCCGGACCCGACCGGGGAGCCCCGGAAGACGTGCCCGAGCTCAAGGCGTCGGTCTCGCGTGACGGCCGGGTCACGCTCTCCTGGCGTGCCACCTGGGACCGGGACGACGCGGAGCTCACGTATCGGATCTACCGGGACGGCAACCTCGTGGCCTCGCCGACGCGTCGGTCCACCGAGTGGGACCGCCCCACGATGGAGTACACGGACTCCGTCGCCCCGGGCTCCCGCCACCGCTACCGGATCGCCGTCACCGACGGCGAGAACACCTCACTCAGGTCGAAGGCGCTCGTAGTCACCGCGGTCGCCGCGGTCGCCGATGAGCGTCAGAAGGAAAAGCGTTGATGGGAGAACGTCTCGGATACGCGCCGGGGGTCTTCGACCTCTTCCACGTGGGCCATCTGAACATCCTGCGCCGGGCGCGCGGGCACTGCGACCGGCTCATCGCCGGTGTCTGCTCGGACGAGCTCGTGGTGCGCCTGAAAGGCAGGCCGCCCGTCGTACCACTCGCCGAGCGGCTGCAGATCGTCCGCAGCGTGCGCTATGTGGACGAGACCTTCGTCGCGACCGTGGACGACAAGATCGCAATCTGGAAGGAACTCGGCTTCGACGTCATCTTCAAAGGCGACGACTGGCTCGGCACAGACGTCTGGACGATGCTCGAAACCGAATTCGCGAGGGTCGGGGTCGAGATCGTCTACTTCCCCTACACCGTGCACACCTCCAGCACGCTGCTACGGGACGCGCTACGCCTCCTCGCCCAGCGGGACCCTTCCGAGCCGGTCGCGGGACAGCTCGCGGGACCGCGTCCCTGAGGGATGCAGAGCCGGCGAGGGCCGCGGGGGTGCTCACCCTCGCGGCTCACCTCATGTGGCAGGCCGGTCACAATTCGTGAAGATTTCTGTGCAGAGCGGCACGGACTCCAGCCGCACCACGACGGCAACGAAGGAAGGTGTCGAATGGGATATTCAGGCCGCTGGATGCGGCATTCGTCCCGATACTGCATAGTCACGCTCGCCGCGGCCTCCGCCCTGCTGGCGGCAGGCCTGTCGCAGCCGGCGTCGGCAGGCGACGTACCGTCCGTCACCGCCGCGGCCACGGATGCCGACAGGGCCGCCCGCGACGGCGGCACACCGGTCGGCATCAGCACATTCTCCCAGGGCTGGACCAGCCCCTGGGGCATATCGTTCCTGCCGGGCGGACGCTCGGCGCTGGTGACGGGACATCTTTCCTACAAGGTCCACAGCCTCGACCGCGACGGCTCCAAGAAGCTGGTCGGCGAGGTGCCGTACGCGGTCCAGCAGGGCGCCGTCGGGCTGCTGGGTGTCGCTGTGTCACCGACCTGGAACGGCACGTCGGACAAGCGCGTGTTCTTCGTCCACACCACGAAGGCCGGGACTCGGGTGGTGAGGATGAGCTACGACGGCAGATCGCTCAGCGGTTACACGCCGATACTCACCGGAATCCGGCACAGCGACCTGGAGCACAACGGCGGCCAGATCGCCTTCGGTCCCGACGGATACCTCTACGTTTCGACCGGCGACGCCCTCCAGCCGCATCTCGCGCAGGACAAGAACTCCCTCAACGGAAAGATCCTCCGGATCACCAAGACCGGCGCTCCGGCCCCCGGAAACCCGTTCGGCAACCACATCTACAGCTACGGCCACCGCAATCCGCAGGGCCTGGCCTGGGACCGCAACCGCCGGCTGTGGTCGGTGGAAATCGGCAACGCGAAGCACGACGAGCTCAATCTGATCAAGCCCGGAGCCAACTACGGCTGGCCCACCTGCGAAGGCAACTGCACGGCCCCGGGCATGACCAACCCGAAGGCGACCACCACGCCGGAACAGGGCACGCCCGCCCAGCTCGCGGTCGTGAACAACGTCATTTACGTGTCGTCGCTCCGGGGGCAGCGGCTGTGGCGCGCCCCGATCGACGGGAACGCTGAGCGTGTCGGCACGATGAGCCATTTCTTCGCCCGCCAGCACGGCCGGCTGCGCGCCCTCGCGAAGGTGCCCGGCGCGAACGAACTATGGCTGGGGACCGCTGGCTTCGGACCCGGCAAGGACAAGATCCTCCGCGTGCACATCAAGTAACCCCCTCAAGTACCCCAGCCACGCAACGGGAAAGGACGTACGACCGATGAACGAAACCAAGGAACAGCTGAAGACCGTCGAGCAGACCTCCTCGAAGGAGACGGACCAGGCCACCTGGCAGACCCCCGCCTACGAGGTCGTGGACACCGCGCTGGAGGTCACCGCCTACGCCCTCAGCTCCCGCTAGCCGTTGCCATGCTGCTGCTGGTACTTGGCACCGCCGCCGGCGGCGGCATCCCCCAGTGGAACTGCGCGTGCCCGGGATGTGCCTGGGCACGCGTCCATCCGCACTGGCGCCGTCGGCACGCCTCGCTCGCCGTACATACAGGAGAGGGCCGCTGGTACCTCGTCAACGCGACGCCCGACATCGGCGACCAGATCGAAGCCCGGCCCGAGCTGCACCCGGGGCCCGGCCCCCGGCAGACCCCGATCGCCGGCGTGATCCTCACCGACGCCGAACTCGACCACACCCTGGGCATCGCACGACTGCGTGAGGCGACCGGCCTCCAGGTGAGGGCGACGGCCCCGGTCCGTCAGGCGCTGCTGGAGCGCCTGCGCCTCGGTGCGGTGCTGGCGCCCTACACCTCCGTGACCTGGCGGGAGCTGCCCGCGCGTGGCGCCGAGCCCCTCGACCGGGAGGCGGGCGGCCTGCAGATCAGCGGCATCCCGGTGTCCGGCAAGCGCCCGCGGTACGCCGCCGATGCCCCGGACGACGAGGCCTGGGTCGTCGCGCTGCGCCTGTACGACCCCGCCTCCGGCGCGTCCGCCCTCTACGCCCCCGCACTCGCCGCCTGGCCCGACCGCCTCCAGCAGGCCGCCGCCGAGGCCGACTGCGTCATCGCCGACGGCACCTTCTGGGACGACGAGGAGCCCCGCCGTACCGGCATCTCCGCCCACACCGCCACCGGCATGGGTCATCTGCCCATCGAGGGACCGGGTGGCACGGCCGACCGCCTCGCCTCCCTATCCGCCCGATGCCTCTACACACACCTCAACAACACCAACCCCCTCGTCGATCCGGCGGCGCCCCAGCACAAGCGGCTCGCCCGGCTGGGCATCGAGGTGGCGCAGGACGGGATGGTGATCGAGCTTTGAGCGCAACAGCTGTGAACACGAGAACCGCTCCGCTGCCGGAGCCCTGGAGCCCCGCGGAGTTCGAGGCACGACTGCGCGCGGTGGGGGAGGAGCAGTACCACGACCGCCATCCCTTCAACATCCGGATGCACAGCGGCGATCTCAGCCCTGACGAACTCCGCCGCTGGATCGTCAACCGCTTCCACTACCAGCGCCACATCCCCGTCAAGGACGCCCTGATCACCGCCAAACTGGACAGTCCCGAGCTGCGCCGCATGTGGCTGCGCCGCATCCAGGACCACGATGGGCCGCGGGACGGCGAGGGCGGCATAGAGCGCTGGCTGCGCCTTGGCGAGGCGGCCAGCCTGGAACGGGAGATGCTGCTGCGTGCCGACTCCGTGCTGCCGGGCGTACGACTGGCGGTCGACGGATACGTCAACTTCTGCCGGCTGCGCTCGCCCCTCGAAGCCGTCGCCGCCTCGCTCACCGAACTGTCTGCTCCGGATCTGATGCGCACCCGCGTAGACGCCTTCGAGCGCCACTACCCCTGGATCGACGCCGACGGCCTTGCCTACTTCCGCACCCGCGTCTCCCAGGGCCGGCGCGACAGCCGGGAGGCGCTCGACCTGGTGCTGACCTGGGCCCGCAGCCGGGACGGCCAGGAGCGTGCCGTGGCCGCGCTGCGCTTCAAGTGCGACGTGCTGTGGTCGCTGCTGGACGCCGTGGACCGCGCGGGCCGCCGGGAGCAGGAGTGACGGCGGCCCCCGGGACCGACTGGCGGCCCGTCCTGGCCCCCGCCATCGTGAGACGGCACGACCCCGTACGCGACGTCGACCTGCTGCTCCTCCCGGAGCGCGTCGGTGTCCTGACGGGCTCCGCCGCAGCGGTCGTCGGCCTGTGCGACGGCACCCGCAGCGTGCCCGACATCGTCGACGACCTGGCCGAACGCTTTCCCGGCGCCCCGGTGGCGACCGACGTCCCCCCGTTCCTCGAGCGGATGCGCAAGGAGGGCTGGCTCCGATGACCTCTGCCGACCCGTCACCCGCCCGCCCCTGGGCGCTGCTGGCCGAGCTCACTCACGCCTGCCCGCTCCACTGCGGCTACTGCTCCAACCCCCTTGAACTGACGCGCCGTTCGCACGAGCTGACCACAGACCAGTGGACGGACGTGATGCGCCAGGCTGGCGAACTCGGCGTCGTCCACACCCATCTCTCGGGCGGCGAGCCGCTGCTTCGCCGGGACCTGGAACAGATCGTCACCGCGGCCGAGGCCGCCGGCATCTACACCCAGCTGGTCACCAGCGGCGTGGGCCTGGACCAGGCCCGGCTGGACGCGCTCGCCTCCGCCGGACTGCGCAGCGTCCAGCTGTCCGTCCAGCACGCCGACCCGCGCGCGTCGGACCGGATCGGCGGACGCCGGTCCTTCGCCGAGAAGGAACGGGCCGCCCAGCTCGTCCGGGCCGTCGGCCTCCCCCTCGGCCTCAACGTCGTCCTGCACCGCGAGAACCTCGACGCGATCGACACCATCGTCGAGCTGGGCGTGTCCTGGGGTGCGGACCGCGTCGAACTTGCCAACGTCCAGTTCTACGGCTGGGGGCTGCTCAACCGCGCCGCGCTGCTGCCGACGCGCGAGCAGCTCGCCGGGGCGCGGGACGCTGTGGAGCGGTGGCGAAAGAGACTCAATACCGGACCTGAGCTCGTCTGGGTCGTCCCCGACTACTTCGACGGAGTCGCCAAGCCCTGCATGGGCGGCTGGGGAGCGGTCTCGCTCACCGTCACCCCGGACGGCACCGTCCTGCCCTGCCCGGCCGCGGCCGCGCTGCCCGGCCTGGACCCCCCGAACATCCGGGACCGTCCCCTGGACTGGATCTGGGAGCACTCCGCGGCGTTCACCCGCTACCGCGGCACCGACTGGATGGCCGACCCCTGCCGCAGCTGTGCCCGGCGCGACGAGGACTTCGGCGGCTGCCGCTGCCAGGCGTACGCGCTGACCGGCGACGCCGCCCGTACGGACCCCGCGTGCCGGTTCTCCCCGGACCACGGGGTGATTCGGGTGCCGGCGGACGAGGGCGCGGACGCAACCGCTCCGGTCAGGCGGCGCGTACCCGGTCGATCCGAGGGCGCGGCCACCTGGGTTTGACCTTCGTCACCCTCGGGGTATTCTCTCCGGCTCGATTGGCCAGCCCCCTGCCCCATATGGCAGACTGTCCGAGTTGCTCGGTCGAGTGTTGATGCTGCGCGCCTCCCGCCGGGAGGACCGGAAGCGAGTCCCACAGTACTCGTCGCCCTAACTGCCGTAAGGCAGCGCTGGGGCGGACGTACGGGAATCTTTCGGGAAGCGTCAGTGCGGCACCGACCAGGCACCCGGTGGGCCTTCCGCCCCCGGCTTGCGGTTCCGGAAGGGCCGCGCTCCCAGACAAGGGATGTTCGAACAAGGGGCATCTGTGTCAGCGAGAGCGCGACACGCCCGACCGCGTGGGTCGGAGGAGCGGGCAGAGGAACACCAGGTTCCAGAGCGTAAGAGAGACAGGACTACTGAGTAGCCATGGCGGGACAGAAGATCCGCATCCGGCTCAAGGCCTACGACCACGAGGTCATCGACTCCTCGGCGAAGAAGATCGTCGAGACGGTGACGCGCACTGGTGCGTCGGTCGCGGGCCCGGTGCCGCTGCCCACTGAGAAGAACGTGTACTGCGTCATCAAGTCGCCGCACAAGTACAAGGACTCGCGCGAGCACTTCGAGATGCGCACGCACAAGCGCCTGATCGACATCCTCGACCCGACGCCCAAGACCGTTGACTCTCTGATGCGACTCGACCTCCCGGCCGGTGTCGACATCGAGATCAAGCTCTGAGGGTCGGTGATCTGAGAATGGCTAAGCAGATCAAGGGCATCCTGGGCGAGAAGCTCGGCATGACGCAGGTGTGGGACGAGAACAACCGTGTTGTTCCGGTCACCGTCGTCAAGGCCGGCCCCAACGTCGTGACCCAGGTTCGTACCAACGACGTCGACGGCTACGAGTCGGTCCAGATCGCCTTCGGCGAGATCGACCCGCGCAAGGTGAACAAGCCCCTCAAGGGCCACTTCGCCAAGGCCGACGTCACCCCCCGTCGTCACCTCGTCGAGATCCGCACCGCTGACGCCTCCGAGTACACGCTCGGCCAGGAAGTCACGGCCGAGGTCTTCGAGGCCGGCGTGAAGGTCGACGTCACCGGCAAGAGCAAGGGCAAGGGCTTCGCCGGTGTCATGAAGCGTCACAACTTCAAGGGCCTCGGCGCCGGTCACGGCACCCAGCGCAAGCACCGCTCTCCCGGTTCCATCGGTGGCTGCGCCACCCCGGGCCGTGTGTTCAAGGGCCTCCGCATGGCGGGTCGCATGGGCAACGAGCGGGTCACCACCCAGAACCTGACCGTCCACGCCGTTGACGCGGAGAAGGGTCTGCTGCTCATCAAGGGCGCGGTTCCCGGTCCGAACGGCGGCCTCGTCCTGGTCCGCACCGCGGCCAAGGGGGCCTGAGGTAACCGATGAGCACTGTTGACATCCTTTCGCCGGCGGGCGACAAGGCCGGTACCGTCGAGCTCCCCGCGGAGATCTTCGACGTAGAGAAGATCAGCGTTCCGCTGCTTCACCAGGTCGTCGTCGCGCAGCTGGCCGCTGCCCGCCAGGGCACGCACAAGACCAAGACCCGCGGTGAAGTCCGTGGTGGTGGCAAGAAGCCTTACCGCCAGAAGGGCACCGGTCGCGCCCGCCAGGGTTCGACCCGCGCGCCGCAGTTCGCCGGTGGTGGCGTCGTGCACGGTCCCGTGCCGCGTGACTACTCGCAGCGGACCCCGAAGAAGATGAAGGCCGCGGCCCTGCGCCACGCCCTCACCGACCGGGCCCGCAACAACCGCATCCACGTCGTCTCCGGCGTGATCGAGGGCGAGACCCCCTCCACGAAGGCCGCGAAGAGCCTGTTCGGCAAGATCTCGGAGCGCAAGAACCTGCTCCTGGTCGTCGAGCGCGCCGACGAGGCCGCGTGGCTGTCCGCCCGCAACCTGCCCCAGGTCCACATCCTGGAGCCGGGCCAGCTGAACACGTACGACGTTCTCGTCTCGGACGACGTGGTCTTCACCCAGGCCGCCTTCGAGTCCTTCGTGTCCGGCCCGAAGGCCAATGACACCGAAGGGAGCGAGGCCTGATGGCTATCCGTCACCCCGCCATTGCCTCGAAGGCCGCGAAGAAGGCCAAGGCGGCTCGCGTCGCCAAGGCGCGTCGCCACGCCGCCGAGGGCAAGAACACCGTCGTCACGCCGGCGAGCAAGTCGTTCACGGACCTCCGTGACATCTTGATCAAGCCGGTCGTGTCCGAGAAGAGCTACGCGCTCCTCGACGAGAACAAGTACACGTTCGTCGTCGCCCCGGGCAGCAACAAGACCCAGATCAAGCAGGCCGTCGAGACGGTCTTCGAGGTCAAGGTCACCGGGGTCAACACGATCAACCGCCAGGGCAAGCGCAAGCGGACCCGCACGGGCTTCGGCCAGCGCGCGTCCACCAAGCGCGCGATCGTGACCCTCGCTGAGGGCGACCGTATCGACATCTTCGGCGGTCCGACCGCCTGAGGGCGGTCCGGATCGTCCGATATCGGACGAGGACTGAGAAATGGGAATCCGCAAGTACAAGCCGACTACGCCGGGCCGTCGTGGCTCCAGCGTCGCCGACTTCGTCGAGGTCACGCGGTCCACGCCGGAGAAGTCGTTGGTCCGCCCCCTGCACAGCAAGGGTGGCCGTAACAACTCCGGTCGTGTGACCGTCCGCCACCAGGGTGGTGGCCACAAGCGCGCCTACCGCGTGATCGACTTCCGTCGTCACGACAAGGACGGCGTGCCGGCGAAGGTCGCGCACATCGAGTACGACCCCAACCGCACCGCGCGCATCGCGCTGCTGCACTACGCCGACGGCGAGAAGCGCTACATTCTCGCCCCGCGCAACCTGCAGCAGGGTGACCGCGTTGAGAACGGTCCCGGGGCCGACATCAAGCCGGGCAACAACCTGGCGCTCCGCAACATCCCGGTCGGTACCACGATCCACGCGATCGAGCTCCGTCCCGGTGGCGGCGCCAAGTTCGCCCGCTCCGCCGGTGCCTCCGTGCAGCTGCTCGCGAAGGAGGGCTCGATGGCCCACCTCCGCATGCCCTCCGGTGAGATCCGCCTGGTCGACGTGCGCTGCCGCGCCACCGTCGGCGAGGTCGGCAACGCCGAGCAGAGCAACATCAACTGGGGTAAGGCCGGCCGTAAGCGCTGGCTGGGCGTTCGCCCGACCGTTCGCGGTGTGGCGATGAACCCGGTTGACCACCCGCACGGTGGTGGTGAGGGCAAGACCTCCGGTGGTCGCCACCCGGTCTCCCCGTGGGGTCAGAAGGAGGGTCGTACTCGTGCTCCCAAGAAGGCGAGCAACAAGTACATCGTCCGCCGCCGCAAGACGAACAAGAAGCGCTAGGAGCGGGTTTAGATGCCGCGCAGTCTCAAGAAGGGGCCCTTCGTCGACGACCACCTGATCAAGAAGGTGGAAGCCCAGAACGAAGCCGGCACCAAGAACGTCATCAAGACCTGGTCCCGTCGCTCCATGATCGTGCCGGCCATGCTCGGCCACACGCTCGCGGTGCACAACGGCAAGACCCACATCCCGGTGTTCGTCACCGAGTCGATGGTCGGCCACAAGCTCGGCGAGTTCTCGCCGACGCGCACCTTCCGGGGCCACGTCAAGGACGACCGGAAGTCGAAGCGCCGCTAGTAGCGGATCGCATTCAGACACGTAAGTAACTGAGAGGGACAACCATGGAAGCCAGGGCCCAGGCGCGGTACATCCGCGTTACGCCCATGAAGGCCCGCCGCGTGGTGGACCTTATCCGTGGCATGGATGCCACGGAGGCTCAGGCTGTTCTGCGATTCGCTCCGCAGGCAGCCTCCGTGCCCGTCGGCAAGGTGCTCGACAGCGCCATCGCCAACGCCGCGCACAACTACGACCACCCGGACGCCACCTCGCTGTTCATCAGCGAGGCGTACGTCGACGAGGGCCCGACCCTGAAGCGGTTCCGTCCGCGTGCCCAGGGCCGTGCCTACCGGATCCGCAAGCGGACCAGCCACATCACCGTGGTCGTCGCCAGCAAGGAAGGAACCCGGTAATGGGCCAGAAGGTTAACCCGCATGGGTTCCGGCTCGGTGTCACCACGGACTTCAAGTCCCGGTGGTACGCCGACAAGCTGTACAAGGACTACGTCAAGGAAGACGTCGCCATCCGTCGGATGATGACGTCCGGCATGGAGCGCGCCGGTATCTCGAAGGTGGAGATCGAGCGCACCCGTGACCGTGTGCGGGTGGACATCCACACCGCGCGTCCGGGCATCGTCATCGGCCGCCGTGGCGCCGAGGCCGACCGCATCCGCGGTGACCTCGAGAAGCTCACGGGCAAGCAGGTCCAGCTGAACATCCTCGAGGTCAAGAACCCCGAGACCGACGCTCAGCTGGTTGCCCAGGCCGTTGCCGAGCAGCTCTCCTCCCGCGTCTCCTTCCGCCGCGCCATGCGTAAGAGCATGCAGTCGGCGATGAAGGCCGGCGCCAAGGGCATCAAGATCCAGTGCGGTGGCCGCCTCGGCGGCGCCGAGATGTCCCGCTCGGAGTTCTACCGCGAGGGCCGTGTGCCCCTGCACACGCTCCGCGCGAACGTGGACTACGGCTTCTTCGAGGCCAAGACGACCTTCGGCCGCATCGGTGTGAAGGTCTGGATCTACAAGGGCGACGTGAAGAACATCGCCGAGGTCCGCGCCGAGAACGCTGCGGCCCGTGCGGGTAACCGCCCGGCCCGTGGTGGTGCCGACCGCCCGGCCCGTGGTGGCCGCGGTGGCGAGCGGCGCGGTCGCAAGCCGCAGCAGGCTGCCGGCGCCGAGGCCCCCAAGGCCGAGGCTCCCGCGTCCGCTCCGGCTGAGAGCACCGGAACGGAGGCCTGACCGACATGCTGATCCCCCGTAGGGTCAAGCACCGCAAGCAGCACCACCCCAAGCGCAGCGGCGCTGCCAAGGGTGGCACGACGGTTGCGTTCGGCGAGTACGGCATCCAGGCGCTCACCCCGGCGTACGTGACGAACCGTCAGATCGAGGCCGCTCGTATCGCCATGACCCGCCACATCAAGCGTGGCGGCAAGGTCTGGATCAACATCTACCCGGACCGTCCCCTCACCAAGAAGCCTGCTGAGACCCGCATGGGTTCCGGTAAGGGTTCTCCGGAGTGGTGGATCGCCAACGTCAAGCCCGGACGCGTGATGTTCGAGCTGTCGTACCCCAACGAGAAGATCGCCCGTGAGGCTCTGACTCGCGCCGCTCACAAGCTGCCGATGAAGTGCCGGATCGTCAAGCGCGAGGCAGGTGAAGCGTGATGTCGGCCGGTACCAAGGCGTCCGAGCTGCGCGAGCTGGGCAACGAGGAGCTTCTTGCGAAGCTTCGCGAAGCCAAGGAAGAGCTGTTCAACCTCCGCTTCCAGGCGGCGACGGGTCAGCTCGAGAACCACGGTCGGCTCAAGGCCGTCCGTAAGGACATCGCGCGGATCTACACCCTGATGCGTGAGCGCGAGCTGGGCATCGAGACGGTGGAGAGCGCCTGATGAGTGAGAGCAACGTGACTGAGCAGACTGCAGAGGCCCGCGGCTTCCGCAAGACCCGTGAGGGTCTCGTCGTCAGCGACAAGATGGACAAGACCGTCGTCGTCGCCGTCGAGGACCGCGTCAAGCACGCGCTGTACGGCAAGGTCATCCGCCGTACCAACAAGCTCAAGGCACACGACGAGCAGAACGCCGCGGGTGTCGGCGACCGCGTCCTCCTCATGGAGACCCGGCCGCTGTCCGCGACGAAGCGCTGGCGCGTCGTCGAGATCCTCGAGAAGGCGAAGTAATCAAGCGGGGCTCCGGCCCCGCTGACCCCGCCAGGGCTTCGGCCCCGGCACCCGCTGGGGGCTGTCGCCCCCGCCGCGGCCCTCGGGCCCGGCCCACGGCTCGCAGCCCCCGGCGGACAGGGTTCTTCCCTTTCAGAGGCGCAAGTAATTCCTGCGGGGCAATCCTCGCAGGACGGTTCCGCCAGGCTCTCCGGTTCACCCGGAGGGAACCGGCAGACAAACAGGAGATAGACGTGATCCAGCAGGAGTCGCGACTGCGTGTCGCCGACAACACTGGTGCGAAGGAAATCCTTTGCATCCGTGTGCTCGGTGGCTCCGGTCGCCGCTACGCGGGCATCGGTGACGTCATCGTCGCCACCGTCAAGGACGCGATCCCCGGTGGCAACGTGAAGAAGGGTGACGTCGTCAAGGCGGTCATCGTTCGCACCGTCAAGGAGCGCCGCCGTCCGGACGGCTCGTACATCCGCTTCGACGAGAACGCCGCCGTCATTCTGAAGAACGACGGCGACCCTCGCGGCACCCGCATCTTCGGCCCGGTCGGGCGTGAGCTGCGCGAGAAGAAGTTCATGAAGATCATCTCGCTGGCTCCGGAGGTGCTGTAAGCATGAAGATCAAGAAGGGCGACCTGGTCCAGGTCATCACCGGCAAGGACAAGGGCAAGCAGGGCAAGGTCATTGCCGCTTACCCGCGCGAGGAGCGTGTCCTGGTCGAGGGTGTCAACCGGGTCAAGAAGCACACCAAGGCCGGCCCGACCGCTCGCGGTTCCCAGGCCGGCGGCATCGTCACGACCGAGGCGCCGATCCACGTCTCCAACGTCCAGCTGGTCGTTGAGAAGGACGGCAACAAGGTCGTCACGCGTGTCGGCTACCGCTTCGACGACGAAGGCAACAAGATCCGCGTTGCCAAGCGGACGGGTGAGGACATCTGATGGCTACCACCACCACTCCGCGTCTGAAGCAGAAGTACCGCGAGGAGATCGCGGGCAAGCTGCGTGACGAGTTCAAGTACGAGAACGTCATGCAGATCCCCGGCCTCGTCAAGATCGTGGTCAACATGGGTGTGGGCGACGCCGCCCGCGACTCCAAGCTGATCGAGGGCGCCATCCGCGACCTCACCACGATCACCGGTCAGAAGCCGGCCGTCACCAAGGCCCGCAAGTCCATCGCGCAGTTCAAGCTGCGTGAGGGCCAGCCGATCGGTGCCCACGTCACGCTCCGTGGCGACCGCATGTGGGAGTTCCTGGACCGCACCCTGTCGCTCGCGCTCCCGCGCATCCGCGACTTCCGTGGTCTGTCCCCCAAGCAGTTCGACGGCCGTGGCAACTACACCTTCGGTCTCACGGAGCAGGTCATGTTCCACGAGATCGACCAGGACAAGATCGACCGCGTCCGGGGTATGGACATCACCGTGGTCACCACGGCGACCAACGACGCTGAGGGCCGCGCGCTCCTTCGTCACCTCGGCTTCCCCTTCAAGGAGGCGTGAGCGAGATGGCGAAGAAGGCTCTGATCGCGAAGGCTGCTCGCAAGCCCAAGTTCGGCGTGCGTGGCTACACGCGCTGCCAGCGCTGCGGCCGTCCCCACTCCGTGTACCGCAAGTTCGGCCTGTGCCGCGTGTGCCTTCGTGAGATGGCTCACCGTGGCGAGCTGCCGGGCGTGACCAAGAGCTCCTGGTAATCCCCCATTTAGGGATTCCAAGGGCTCTCGGTAAGCACTGGGCGTGTCAGGTGCCCTCCCTTCCATGGCTTAGGCTTGGAGGGTTGGGCGCCTGACGGTCGCCCGTACGACTTACTACGCCGTAGGTCCACCGCGCCGCACCCGTCCCGTCTCGGATCGGGGAGAGGGATGGCGCACCAGGAAACCCCGGCGAGAGAGGCCGAAGGCCAATTCATGACCATGACTGATCCGATCGCAGACATGCTTACGCGTCTGCGGAACGCGAACTCGGCATACCACGACTCCGTGACGATGCCGGCATCGAAGATCAAGTCGCACATCGCGGAGATCCTCCAGCAGGAGGGCTTCATCACGGGCTGGAAGGTCGAGGACGCCGAGGTTGGCAAGAACCTCGTCCTGGAGCTGAAGTTCGGCCCCAACCGTGAGCGCTCCATCGCGGGCATCAAGCGGATCTCCAAGCCCGGTCTCCGGGTTTACGCGAAGTCCACCAACCTGCCGAAGGTGCTCGGCGGCCTCGGCGTGGCGATCATCTCCACGTCGCACGGGCTCCTCACCGACAAGCAGGCCGGCAAGAAGGGCGTGGGTGGGGAAGTCCTCGCCTACGTCTGGTAGCGGAAGGGAACGGAGGAAACAGCTATGTCGCGTATTGGCAAGCTCCCCATCACGGTTCCCGCCGGCGTGGACGTCACCATCGACGGCCGTACGGTCTCGGTCAAGGGCCCCAAGGGCGAACTGACCCACACCGTTGCCGCGCCGATCGACATCGCCAAGGGTGAGGACGGCGTTCTGAACGTCACCCGCCCCAACGACGAGCGTCAGAACAAGGCCCTGCACGGCCTGTCCCGCACGCTGGTGGCGAACATGATCACCGGCGTGACCCAGGGTTACGTGAAGAAGCTCGAGATCAGCGGTGTCGGTTACCGCGTGACGGCCAAGGGTTCGAACCTCGAGTTCGCTCTCGGCTACAGCCACCCGATCACCGTCGAGGCCCCCGAGGGCATCACCTTCAAGGTGGAGGCCCCCACCCGGTTCTCGGTCGAGGGCATCGACAAGCAGAAGGTCGGCGAGGTTGCGGCCAACATCCGCAAGCTGCGCAAGCCCGACCCGTACAAGGCCAAGGGCGTCAAGTACGAGGGCGAAGTCATCCGCCGCAAGGTCGGAAAGGCGGGTAAGTAAGCCATGGCATACGGACAGAAGATCCTTAAGGGCGACGCCTACAAGCGCGCCGCGATCAAGCGCCGCCACATCCGGATCCGTAAGCACATCAACGGTACGGCGGAGCGTCCGCGTCTGGTCGTTACCCGCTCGAACCGCCACATCGTGGCCCAGGTGATCGACGACATCAAGGGTCACACCCTTGCGTCGGCGTCCACCCTGGACACCTCGATCCGCGGTGGCGAGGGCGACAAGTCCGCGCAGGCCAAGCAGGTCGGCGCCCTGGTCGCCGAGCGCGCCAAGGCTGCCGGTGTCGAGGCCGTCGTATTCGACCGTGGTGGTAACCAGTACGCCGGGCGCATCGCCGCCCTGGCGGACGCCGCCCGCGAAGCCGGGCTCAAGTTCTGAGCCGCTTCCGTAGCTAGCGGAAAGAGAGAGGTAATCCAATGGCTGGACCCCAGCGCCGTGGAAGCGGTGCCGGTGGCGGCGAGCGGCGGGACCGGAAGGGCCGTGACGGCGGCGCTGCTGCCGCCGAGAAGACCGCGTACGTTGAGCGCGTTGTCGCGATCAACCGCGTCGCCAAGGTTGTGAAGGGTGGTCGTCGCTTCAGCTTCACCGCGCTGGTCGTGGTGGGCGACGGTGACGGCACCGTGGGTGTCGGATACGGCAAGGCCAAGGAGGTGCCGGCCGCCATCGCCAAGGGCGTTGAGGAGGCCAAGAAGCACTTCTTCAAGGTCCCCCGCATCCAGGGCACCATCCCGCACCCGATCCAGGGTGAGAAGGCTGCCGGCGTCGTGCTGCTCAAGCCCGCGTCCCCCGGTACCGGTGTTATCGCCGGTGGCCCGGTGCGTGCCGTGCTCGAGTGCGCCGGTATCCACGACATCCTGTCGAAGTCGCTCGGCTCCGACAACGCGATCAACATCGTGCACGCGACCGTGGAGGCCCTCAAGGGCCTGCAGCGTCCCGAGGAGGTCGCGGCCCGCCGCGGTCTGCCGCTCGAGGACGTCGCTCCCGCGGCTCTTCTCCGTGCGCGTGCCGGGGCGGGTGCGTAATCATGGCGCAGCTCAAGATTACGCAGGTCAAGTCCTACATCGGCAGCAAGCAGAACCACCGTGACACCCTGCGCTCCCTTGGTCTCAAGGGCATCAACACGCAGGTCGTCAAGGAGGACCGCCCCGAGTTCCGCGGCATGGTGCACACCGTCCGCCACCTCGTGACGGTCGAGGAGGTCGACTGATCATGGCGGAGCAGAACCCGCTCAAGATCCACAACCTCCGTCCCGCCCCGGGCGCCAAGACCGCGAAGACCCGTGTCGGTCGTGGTGAGGCGTCGAAGGGTAAGACGGCCGGTCGTGGTACCAAGGGTACGAAGGCCCGTTACCAGGTTCCGGAGCGCTTCGAGGGTGGCCAGATGCCCCTCCACATGCGTCTTCCGAAGCTGAAGGGCTTCAAGAACCCGTTCAAGACCGAGTTCCAGGTCGTGAACCTCGACAAGCTGGCCGCGCTCTACCCCGAGGGTGGCGAGGTCACCGTCGAGGGTCTGGTGGCCAAGGGTGCCGTTCGCAAGAACAGCCTCGTCAAGGTCCTCGGCCAGGGCGAGATCTCCGTGGCGCTGCAGGTGACGGTTGACGCCGTCTCCGGCTCCGCCAAGGAGAAGATCACCGCCGCCGGCGGTACCGTCACCGAGCTCGTCTGAACACATCAGGCGACTCGATGACTTGAACGATCCCGACCGGGGATACCCCACAAATGGGGTATCCCCGGTTGGTCGTTCCAAGGGGGGCGGTCTCGCCGGTAAGGTGGCCTGCACTGCCCACTTTTACGGAGTGCTTCCTGTGGGGCACTCTGAGCGGCAGTTGACCGTTAGCTAAGTCGTTCCCATTAGTCGATCCTCAAGACCGTCACCCTTGACGCAGTAGCGCGGGGGTCGCAGGAGGCACCGTGCTCACCGCGTTCGCCCGGGCGTTCAAGACGCCCGACCTGCGCAAGAAGCTGCTCTTCACGCTCGGCATCATCGTGATCTACCGGGTCGGTACGCACATTCCGATCCCCGGCGTCGACTACCGGGCCGTACAGGTCTGCGTCGACCAGGCGAACGCCAACCAGGGCATCTTCGGCCTGGTCAACATGTTCAGCGGCGGCGCTCTGCTTCAGATCACGATCTTCGCGCTCGGCATCATGCCGTACATCACGGCGAGCATCATCCTGCAGCTGCTGACCGTCGTGATCCCACGCTTGGAAGCCCTCAAGAAGGAGGGCCAGGCGGGCACGGCCAAGATCACGCAGTACACCCGCTATCTGACCGTGGCGCTCGCCATCCTGCAGGGCACCGGCCTGGTGGCCACCGCCCGCAGCGGCTCGCTGTTCCCGACCTGCCAGGTGGCCGGCCAGATCGTGCCGGACCGCTCGATCTTCACCACCATCGTCATGGTCATCACGATGACCGCCGGTACGGCCACCGTCATGTGGCTCGGTGAGCTCATCACCGACCGCGGCCTCGGCAACGGCATGTCGATCCTGATGTTCATCTCGATCGCCGCGACCTTCCCGTCCGCGCTGTGGGCCATCAAGCAGCAGGGCGACCTGGCCGGCGGCTGGATCGAATTCGGCACGGTCGTCGCCGTCGGCCTGTTCATGGTCGGCCTGGTGGTCCTGGTGGAGCAGGCTCAGCGCCGTATTCCGGTGCAGTACGCCAAGCGCATGATCGGCCGCCGTTCCTACGGTGGTACGTCGACGTACATCCCGCTCAAGGTGAACCAGGCGGGTGTGATTCCCGTCATCTTCGCTTCTTCGCTGCTCTACATCCCCGCGCTGATTGTTCAGTTCGCCGGTTCGCAGGCGGGATGGGCGACCTGGATCACCGCGAACCTGGCCAACCCGCGGGCGGCGGTACACGTCAGTCTCTACTTCCTCCTGATTGTCTTCTTCGCGTTCTTCTACGTGGCCATCTCGTTCAACCCCGAGGAAGTCGCGGACAACATGAAGAAGTATGGTGGCTTCATCCCGGGCATCCGGGCTGGCCGACCGACCGCTGAGTACCTTTCCTACGTGCTCAACCGGATCACTTGGCCGGGCTCGCTGTACTTGGGCCTGATCGCTCTCGTGCCGACGATGGCGTTGGCTGGTTTCGGGGCAGACCAAAACTTCCCGTTCGGCGGGACCAGCATCCTGATCATCGTGGGTGTGGGTCTTGAGACGGTGAAGCAGATCGAGAGCCAGCTCCAGCAGCGCAATTACGAAGGGTTCCTCCGCTGATGCGTATCGTCCTCGTCGGGCCGCCGGGCGCCGGTAAGGGAACGCAGGCCGCGTTCCTGGCCAAGAACCTGTCGATCCCGCACATCTCCACGGGCGACCTGTTCCGCGCCAACATCAGCCAGCAGACGGAGCTCGGGAAGCTCGCGAAGTCCTACATGGACGCGGGCAACCTGGTGCCGGACGAGGTCACCATCGGGATGGCCAAGGACCGCATGGAGCAGCCGGACGCCGAGGGCGGCTTCCTGCTGGACGGCTTCCCGCGCAACGTGTCCCAGGCCGAGGCGCTCGACGAGATGCTCCAGTCCGAGTCCATGAAGCTGGACGCGGTGCTGGACCTCGAGGTCCCCGAGGAAGAGGTCGTCAAGCGGATCGCCGGGCGGCGGATCTGCCGCAAGGACTCCAGCCACGTCTTCCACGTCACGTACAGCCAGCCGAAGAAGGAAGGCGTCTGCGACGTCTGTGCCGGCGAGCTGTACCAGCGGGACGACGACTCCGAGGAGACCGTCCGCACGCGGCTGGAGGTCTACCACACGCAGACCGAGCCGATCATCGACTACTACAAGGCGCAGGGACTGGTGGTCACCATCTCCGCGCTGGGCAAGGTCGAAGAGGTGACGGCTCGCGCGATGGAGGCGCTTCAGCGCGACGAGGACGGCAAGTAGAAGCGCTCGTAGCTCGTACGTAGCTCAGGCCGCGGTTCCCTGTCGGGGGCCGCGGCTGCTGCGTGGGGTGGGCGCGCCGCCTCCGCCTTTGTGGTTCCCGCTCCGCCCTTATGGTTGAAGCAGTCCCCTTATCCGGTCCGAGAAAGGCCCTCGTCCCCATGGTGCAGATCAAGAGCCCCGAGCAGATCGCCAAGATGCGTGAGGCGGGGCTGGTCGTCGCCGCCATTCACGCGGCCACGCGTGAGGCCGCGGTGCCCGGGTCGAGCACCAAGGATCTGGACGAGGTGGCCCGCAAGGTGCTGGCGGAGCACGGGGCCAAGTCCAATTTCCTCGGCTACGGCGGCTTCCCCGCGACGATCTGCACGTCCGTGAACGAAGTCGTCGTCCACGGCATCCCGTCCGAGGACGTCGTCCTCAAGGACGGCGACATCATCTCCATCGACTGCGGCGCGATCATCGACGGCTGGCACGGCGACGCCGCGTACACGGCTTTCGTCGGGTCCGGTCACGCCCCGGAGCTGATCGAGCTCTCCCGGGTGACCGAGGAGTCGATGTGGGCCGGCATCGCGGCCATGAAGCAGGGCAATCGTCTTGTGGACGTCTCCCGCGCCATCGAGACGTACATCCGCCGGCAGCCGAAGCTCGGCGGCGGGCGCTACGGGATCATCGAGGACTACGGCGGCCACGGCATCGGCACCGAGATGCACATGGACCCGCATCTGCTGAACTACGTCGAGCGGAAGCGGGGGAAGGGCCCGAAGCTGGTTCCCGGCTTCTGCCTCGCGATCGAGCCGATGGTGTCTCTGGGCACGCCGAAGACCGAGGTCCTCTCGGACGACTGGACGGTCATCACCACGGACGGCACGTGGTCGTCCCACTGGGAGCACTCCGTCGCGCTGACCGACGAGGGGCCGCTTGTGCTGACGGCTCCCGACGGGGGTAAGGCGAAGCTGGCGGAGCACGGGATTGTTGCTGCGCCGGATCCGCTGGCCTGAGTCCGCCCTTGGGGAGGGCGGCCCGGCCGGATGGCGGCTGCGGGTTGGTGGGGGCTGGTCGCGCCCACGCGGCGGAGCCGCAGATCGACACAGCCCCGCGCCCCTGAGGGCATGCACCTTTTCGGCGCTTAATGATCTGCCCGTCGGGGCAGGCTTCCCCGATTCGTCTTTCCGGGTGCGCTGACGTAGACTGACTCGTCGGCTCTCGTGCACCCGCATGTCTGCATGCGCCCGTAAGGGACGCAAGGGAGTCGATCAAGGTAGTCGATTCCGAAGGGCGAAGCGTGGCCAAGAAGCAAGGTGCCATCGAGATCGAGGGCACTGTCGTCGAGTCTCTGCCGAACGCCATGTTCAAGGTCGAGCTCCAGAACGGCCACCAGGTTCTGGCACACATCAGCGGCAAGATGCGTATGCACTACATCCGTATCCTCCCTGACGACCGGGTCGTGGTGGAGCTGTCTCCGTACGACCTGACGCGTGGCCGGATCGTCTACCGGTACAAGTAGATCTTGCCCCCGCCCCGGGCCTCCCGAGGCGATGGCACTGACCCGGAGAACCTCACCTAATGAAGGTCAAGCCGAGCGTCAAGAAGATCTGCGACAAGTGCAGGGTGATCCGCCGTCACGGTCGGGTCATGGTCATCTGCGAGAACCCGCGCCACAAGCAGCGCCAGGGCTGACGCACGATCGTCCACTCCCTCTGCATCGATATCGCAGGGATTCGCGCGACGCGAGCTGAATATGTTCATACGCAGAATCCAGGCCGAGTGATCGTGCCTGACACCCCCGGTTCGGAGGCCGGGGACCTAGGTCGTACCTAATCTTTGGCTGCATCTTTTGAACAGCGTGAAGAGGCCGGCGGCTGGGAGTCGGTTCTGCGGAAGACCTCCGAAGATCACCAGGAGCCATTGAATGGCACGCGTTTCCGGTGTTGACATCCCGCGCGACAAGCGCGTGGAGGTCGCCCTCACCTACGTGTTCGGCATCGGCCGAACCCTCTCGCAGGAGACGCTGGCTGCGACCGGCGTCAACCCCGACACCCGCGTCCGCGACCTCTCCGAGGAGCAGCTCGTCGCGATCCGCGAGTACGTGGACAACAACATCAAGACCGAGGGTGACCTCCGTCGCGAGGTCCAGGCCGACATCCGCCGCAAGGTCGAGATCGGCTGCTACCAGGGTCTCCGTCACCGTCGCGGTCTGCCCGTCCGCGGTCAGCGCACCAGCACGAACGCTCGCACCCGCAAGGGCCCGCGTCGCGCCATCGCCGGCAAGAAGAAGCCGGGCAAGAAGTAGTCCTCAGCGGACAACGCTTCATCAGCGGTCTTCGCTGTAGGACCGACCACCTCCCCGTAGGAGTTACTAGATGCCCCCCAAGGGTCGTCAGGGCGCTGCCAAGAAGGTGCGCCGCAAGGAAAAGAAGAACGTCGCTCACGGCCACGCGCACATCAAGAGCACGTTCAACAACACGATCGTCTCCATCACGGACCCGTCCGGCAACGTGATCTCCTGGGCCTCCGCCGGCCACGTCGGCTTCAAGGGTTCCCGGAAGTCCACGCCGTTCGCCGCGCAGATGGCCGCCGAGTCGGCTGCCCGCCGCGCCCAGGAGCACGGCATGCGCAAGGTCGACGTGTTCGTGAAGGGTCCGGGTTCGGGTCGTGAGACCGCGATCCGTTCGCTTCAGGCGACCGGTCTCGAGGTCGGCTCCATCCAGGACGTCACCCCGACCCCGCACAACGGCTGCCGTCCGCCGAAGCGTCGTCGCGTCTGACGTACGGCTGCTTCGCAGCAGGCTTGGTTTCGGGCGGTACGGCTCTGTAAGGGCCGTATCGCCCGTACCCTTGCAGTACCCGCGCTTTTCACCGGGCGCGGTTTCCGTCGGGCGTCAAATAGCGGGCGTCCACGAAAGAAGGATCTGATCCACACATGCTGATCGCTCAGCGTCCCTCGTTGACCGAAGAGGTCGTCGACGAGTTCCGCTCCCGGTTCGTGATCGAGCCGCTGGAGCCGGGCTTCGGCTACACCCTCGGCAACTCCCTGCGTCGGACCCTCCTGTCCTCGATTCCGGGTGCGGCGGTCACGTCCATCCGTATCGACGGCGTGCTGCACGAGTTCACCACCGTGCCGGGCGTCAAGGAGGACGTCACCGACCTGATCCTCAACATCAAGCAGCTGGTCGTGTCGTCCGAGCACGACGAGCCGGTCGTGATGTACCTGCGCAAGCAGGGCCCGGGTCTGGTCACCGCCGCCGACATCGCGCCCCCGGCCGGTGTCGAGGTGCACAACCCCGACCTCGTCCTCGCC
>NZ_LLZG01000344.1 GCF_001509475.1 Streptomyces regalis | reverse complement strand
TCCATGGCCTTGGCTCCGGTCCTCGGCCGTCGTCTCTGGGCCTTCGGCTGTCAGTGCACGGTCCTCGGGTCTCAGCCTTGGACATGGCCTGTCTCGCCTGAGTCCTCGGCTGTCGGCTCGCAGTCCTTGGCGTTCAGTCCGGGGTTGCGGCTGTCGGTCCATGGCCTTGGCTCCGGTCCTCGGCCGTCGTCTCTGGGCCTTCGGCTGTCAGTGCACG
>NZ_LLZG01000343.1 GCF_001509475.1 Streptomyces regalis | reverse complement strand
GCGGCAGCTGGACTTCGCCGAGTTCCGGCGGATCGCCGACGAGGTCGAGGCGTACCTGTGGGTCGACATGGCGCACTTCGCGGGTCTGGTCGCGGCGGGCCTGCACCCGAACCCGGTGGAGTACGCGGACGTCGTCACGTCCACGACCCACAAGACCCTCGGCGGCCCGCGCGGCGGCATCATCCTCGCCAGGCAGGCCTTCGCGAAGAAGCTGAAC
>NZ_LLZG01000342.1 GCF_001509475.1 Streptomyces regalis | reverse complement strand
CCACACGCGCCGCAACGACGCGCACAGAAAAGCCGATCACGGCCACTGTCAACCATCAGCTGGGACCGAACTGTCAAGCATCACCCGGGATCGGACACGGCGGCTCTGGCCTGCGCGCTCAAACTTCCCTACGTTGTTCTGCGGGACAGGGCGAGCCCTGCGTATGGTTGGCCCACCCAGGGGCATCGGGTGTGGCTTTCAAACTTCTGCCGCTTGTGGCTTC
>NZ_LLZG01000341.1 GCF_001509475.1 Streptomyces regalis | reverse complement strand
AGCTGCAAGGCGGAGGAGGGAGTCGACGCGGAGCGTCGGCGACCGACGACAACGCGGCTGGGGGTCCCCCCTCTGGGGGAGCGCGTGCCAGACACCGCGACGCCGGCATGATCCGCCGGGCAGGCCCTAGGGCCTGCTCCACTCGCCCGAGGGGCCTACTCCCACTCGATCGTCCCCGGCGGCTTCGAGGTCACGTCGAGGACGACGCGGTTGACGTCCCCCAC
>NZ_LLZG01000340.1 GCF_001509475.1 Streptomyces regalis | reverse complement strand
GCCCGCGTCCCTTGTGGGTGCGGGCCTCTTTACTGCGGTCCTGACGGGATTTGCTGTACCCGATTGCGGCTGCGCCGCGGGCGCGGCCTCCGCCTTGAGAGGGGGGTGGGGGTGGTGGCATGAGTGAGGCCCGCGTCCCTTGTGGGTGCGGGCCTCTTTACTGCGGTCCTGACGGGATTTGCTGTACCCGATTGCGGCTGCGCCGCGGGCGCGGCCTCCGCCTTGA
>NZ_LLZG01000339.1 GCF_001509475.1 Streptomyces regalis | reverse complement strand
TGAGGGTGACTTTGCCGTAGTGGGGTACGGGTGTGCGCATGCCGCACGTACGGTCTCATCGTGGAAGCTGGGCGATCGGGCGGGGCGTGGGAGGGGGGATGTCGTGTCGGGGGTGAAGGAGGCCGGGGACGCCAGGCATGCCCGGTGGACGTTCCGGCTGCGCGTGTCGTCGACCGCCGAGCGTGCGCTGCTGGCGGAGTGGGACCGGTGCCGGTGGATCTGGAACGAGTCCG
>NZ_LLZG01000338.1 GCF_001509475.1 Streptomyces regalis | reverse complement strand
TCTCCTTCAAGGTCGCCGCGTCGGAGGAGTTCAAGGAGCGCCAGCGCCGTACGGTGGACGGCGCCCGCATTCTCGCCGAGCGGCTGACCGCCGCCGACGTCCGTGAGGCCGGCGTGAATGTCCTGTCCGGCGGTACGGACGTGCACCTGATCCTGGTCGACCTGCGCGCCTCCGAGCTGGACGGGCAGCAGGCCGAGGACCGTCTGCACGAGGTCGGCATCACGGTCAACCGC
>NZ_LLZG01000337.1 GCF_001509475.1 Streptomyces regalis | reverse complement strand
TCTCCTTCAAGGTCGCCGCGTCGGAGGAGTTCAAGGAGCGCCAGCGCCGTACGGTGGACGGCGCCCGCATTCTCGCCGAGCGGCTGACCGCCGCCGACGCCCGTGAGGCCGGCGTGAACGTGCTGTCCGGTGGCACGGACGTGCACCTGATCCTGGTCGACCTGCGCGCCTCCGAGCTGGACGGGCAGCAGGCCGAGGACCGTCTGCACGAGGTCGGCATCACGGTCAACCGC
>NZ_LLZG01000336.1 GCF_001509475.1 Streptomyces regalis | reverse complement strand
CGGTGAGCACACTGACGGGAGACGCCCAGCTCCTTGGCGACGTGCGCGACCGGACGCCGGTCGAAGACAACGCGACGCACCAGCAGGCATCTGCCGTGAAAGGTCAGCCGGGCATTAGCGTGGGCCACCAGGACCTCCGAGGTGAGTGAAGACGGCAATCTCCACTACGCCCGGAGGTCCATTCACGATCAACAACCGGTAGCAGGCGTGTCACCAACCTCCCGGCCGAGTACA
>NZ_LLZG01000335.1 GCF_001509475.1 Streptomyces regalis | reverse complement strand
GGGTTGTTCGACCAGATCTGCCGCCAGATCTCCCGCGGGAACGCGGTGAAGGCCAGCAGATCATGCTGGGCGGTATCCAAGTGGGCGGCTGCCTTGGGGAACTTGGCCTCCAGGGCGTCCAGGACATGCCGCATCTGGGCCTTCACGGCGTCGGTGTCGGGCTGTTCGAAGACGGTCCGCAGCAAGGTGGCCACCCAGGGCTGGGCCGATTTCGGCACCTGGCTCAGCAGATTCCT
>NZ_LLZG01000334.1 GCF_001509475.1 Streptomyces regalis | reverse complement strand
CCCCCCCCCCCCACCACCCACCCCCCACCCCCCATCCAAGCCATCGTCGTAACAGCAGCCCACACCACACGCACTACGCCATGAGGGGTGGACCCAGCCGTGACCGACACCGCAGGTGCGCGCAGGGGGGCGTCGGCCAGTAGGAGGGGGTCCGTACGGCGGTGGGTGCGGCGAGGGGCGCTGGGGGTGGGGCTCGTGCTTGTTGCTGCCGGTGGGGTCGGGTGGGCCGTCTATGCCAAGCTCGACTCCAACATCACGCCCGACGAGGCCGCCGCCGCCGAACTCGCCCGGTACGAGAAGGAGCGGCCCACGTCCCTGGTGCGCGACGCCCGGAACATCCTGCTCATCGGGTCGGACTCGAGGGCGGGCAAGGGAAACCGGCGCTATGGCCGAGACTCCGGGACCGAGCGGTCCGACACCACGATCCTGCTGCACCTCTCCGCAGGGCGCCGCAGCGCCACCGCCGTCTCGATACCCCGCGATCTGATGGTGGACGTACCCGGCTGCCGGCGCCCCGACGGAGGCCGCAGCAAGCCGATGTTCGCGATGTTCAACTACGCCTTCCAGGTGGGCGGTTCGGCCTGCACCGTCCGCACCGTGGAGCGCCTCACGAACATCCGCCTCGACCACCACGTGGTCGTCGACTTCCACGGCTTCACGGAGATGGTGGACGCCCTCGACGGCGTGGAGATCTGCCTCACCGAGCCGATCAACGACAAGGCCGCCAAGCTGAGGCTCCCCGCCGGAAAGGTGACTCTCAACGGCGAGCAGGCCCTCGGCTACGTCCGCGCCCGCAAGTCCCTCGGCGACGGCAGCGACACCGACCGCATGGACCGCCAGCAACGCTTCCTCGCCGCACTCGTCCAGAAGGTGCAGAGCAACCACGTACTACTGAATCCGGTCAGGCTCTACCCCGTCCTCGACGCCGCCACGTCCTCCCTCACCACCGACCCGGCCCTGGCCAGTTTGCGCGGTTTGTACGAACTCGTCCGCGGCGTGCGCGACATCCCCACGGAACGCGTGCAATTCCTCACCGTTCCTCGGGAGTCGTACATCTACAACTCCAATCGCGACCAACTCGTGGAGCCCGAAGCCGAGCGGCTCTTCGAGCGACTGCGCATCGACGCCTCGGTGGAAGTCGTGAATTCGTCCGAAACGTCCCAGGGTCCTCTGCGCAAATCTCCGCACAGGAGTTCCCATTACGGGGACGGGAAGTCCGGCACGAAGCGCCCCGACGAGCCCGCGGACCCCACCGCCCCGGCACCCACCTTCCGAGGCAACACCGCCGCCGAGAACCCCTGCAGGTAAAGCGCTCACCAAGTCGACGAACCCCAGTTCAAAGAAATGGGATGGATTGCCCAGTTGTAGGCACGTGGAATTTGTCACCGTCGTCGCTTGACGCTGAACTGGCCGGATAGTGTGAGCGATCCGGTGCACCCGGCCGTAGTTAGGCTTGCGCACTGTTTGACCGAGAGAGACCCGAGCGCCTTGAAGGGGGAAGGCGCCGCGTGGCCCCGACGGAGGAATCAGACAACCGTGGACGCGCAAGGCCGTGGGCGGGCGGACGACATCGACCCCGCAGACCAGTGGGTACTCAATCCGAGCACCGGCGAATACGAACTGCGACTGACTCCTTCCGCTCCGCAGTCGTCGGTTCCGGGACCCCGTAGATCCGCTTCCCGCGCCGGAGCCGCGGCACGTACCGCCGGTACGACCGCGGCCGGGGGCGCAGCGGGCGCCGGAGGCGGCGTGCGCAGTCGGACCGCGGCGCCGGGACGCGAGACGCGGCCGGCGACGCCGGGCCGTGAGGTGCCGCCGCAGCGCAGGCGCCGGGGCGCACCCGAGGAGCCGCCGCCGGGCCGGCGCGGTCGCCGGCCGGTGAAGAAGAGCAAGGCGAAGAAGGCCCTGCTCTGGACCGGCGGTGTGATGGCGTTCGTCATGGTCTCGGCCGCGGTCGGCGCGTACCTCTACATCGAGCACCTCAACGACAACATCCAGTCCGTCTCCGACGACGGCGCGAGCACCGGTGGCTTCCAGAAGGACAAGGCCATCAACATCCTGCTCATCGGCACGGACAAGCGCACGGGCGCGGGCAACGGCAGCTACGGCGACTCGGGCAGCGCCGGGCACGCCGACACCACGATCCTGCTGCACGTCTCCAAGGACCGCTCGAACGCGACCGCGCTCAGCATCCCGCGCGACCTCATCGTCGACGTCCCCGACTGCCCGACCACGCAGGAGGACGGCTCCCAGAAGGTCATTCCGGGCGAGACCGGCGTCCGCTTCAACACGAGCCTCGGCCAGGAAGGCCGTACGCCCAGCTGCACGAGCCGGACCGTCACCGAGCTGACCGGGATCAAGCCGGACAACTTCATGGTGGCCGACTTCAACGCGGTGAAGACACTGACGACCGCGGTCGGCGGCGTCGAGGTGTGCCTGGGCAAGGACATCAACGACCCCGACTCCCACCTCAACCTGCCCAAGGGCAAGCATGTGATCGAGGGCGAGCAGGCGCTGGCCTTCGTCCGCACCCGGCACGCCGTCGGCTTCGGCGGCGACCTCAGCCGGATCACGCTGCAGCAGCAGTTCCTCAGCGCGCTGATGCGCAAGCTGAAGTCGAACGACACGCTCACCAGCCCGACGAAGATGATCAAGCTGGCGGAGGCGGGCACCAAGGCGCTGACCGTCGACTCGCAGCTCGACACCATCGACAAGCTGAAGGACCTGGGTCTGGAGCTGGGCAAGCTCAACACCAAGAACCTGACCTTCACGACGGTTCCGGTGATCGACAACCCGGCCGAGAAGGTGAAGGCGACCGTCGTACTCAACGAGACGACGGCTCCCCAGGTCTTCCAGGCGATCCAGAACGACGTCTCCTTCACCGAGGTCAAGCAGCAGAAGAAGAAGGAGGCCGCCGCCGTGGCCGCCCGGCTGAAGGGCACCAAGGCCGACGCCTCCGAGGTGCGGGTGCAGGTCTACAACGGCGGGGCGCCCGCGGGCAGCGCCCAGGAGACCCTCACCTGGCTGCAGACCGAGGAGGGCGTGAGCAAGTCCGAGAACGCCGGCAACGCCCCGGCGACGCTGGCGAAGACGACGCTCGAGTACGCGCCGGACCAGGCGGACCAGGCACGCCGGCTCGCCGCCATCATGGGGCTCTCCGGATCCGCGATGAAGCCCGGCAAGAGCGTGACCAACTCCCAGGGCCTGCCCACGATGACACTGACGCTGGGCAAGGACTTCAAGGGTGCGGGCGTCTCCCTCACGGCTCCGACCAAGGCGCCCGACGTGGAGAAGTCCACGGCGGACAAGGTGGAGTGCGCGAAGTAGCGGCCGGCAGTGGCCCAACGGCTCCGGTACGGAATCTGCGGCGGGGAACGCAACTGTGCCGGACCCTCGTTGGTCTGACACAGGACACGGTTGTGTCAGGCGGCGTTGGCCTGGCACACCCCGTGGCCGTGCCGGGCGTTGATTTTGCCGACACGTGGCCAACCCGGTTCGGACCCACGGGGGTCTGACAGGTTGCGAACCGGCGTCGGACAGGGTGGTGCGACATGGTCGCTCCGCGCCGGACAGGGAGGTCCGACGCGGAGCGAAGCCGTGTCGGGCCGGGGTGGGGAAGGGCGAACAGTTGGCGCAGAGCAGTGTGCGGGGGGAGGCCCCGGCGGTGGACGACACCATGTCGCTCACCCCGCAGGCCGACCAGGACACGCCGGCCGATCAGGGCGGCCGGCACGGCGGCGGGCGTCGCAGAGGCGGCCGGGGAGCCGACAGCAAGCGCCGCAGACGACGTGCGCTGCGCTGGTCGGCGACGGTTCTGTCGGTGGTGATCCTGGGCACGGCGGGGGCCGGATATCTCTACTACCAGCACCTCAACAACAACATCCAGAAGGGCCAGCGCAGCAGCGGCGACTCCAAGGCCGAGAAGACGCAGCCGAACGCGGCTGGGCAGACACCCCTGAACATCCTGGTGATCGGTTCCGACAGCCGTAACTCGGCGGAGAACGTGAAGCTCGGCGGCAGCAAGGACAATGTCGGCAACAAGCCGCTGGCCGACGTACAGATGCTCGTCCACCTGTCGGCGGACCGCGAGAGCGCAGCCGTGGTGAGCATTCCGCGCGACACCCGGGTCGACATACCCAAGTGCGCGGACCCCGAGACCGGTGACACCTACCCGGCGACGAACGACATCATCAACCTCTCCCTGGCCCGCGGCGGCGCCGGCTGCACCCTGGCCACCTGGCAGAACCTCACCGGGGTCTACATCGACCACTGGATGATGATCGACTTCGCGGGTGTGGTGAAGATGGCGGACGCCATCGGCGGTGTCGAGGTCTGCGTGAAGCAGGGCGTGTGGGACCGTCCGCTGCCCCGCGTGCCCGGCGGTTCCGGCCTGAAGATGACCAAGGGCACGAAGAAGATCGAGGGCAAGCAGGCGCTGCAATGGCTGCGCACACGGCACGCCTTCTACAGCGACCTCGGACGTGCCAAGGCCCAGCACATGTACATGAACTCGATGATCCGGTCACTGAAGGAGCAGAACGCCTTCACCGACACCGGCCGGCTGATGAACCTGGCCGAGGCGGCCACGAACTCCCTCAAGGTCTCCGAGGAGATCGGCTCGGTCAAGAAGCTGTACGACCTGGGCATGCAGCTCAAGACGGTGCCGACCGACCGCATCACGATGACGACCATGCCGACTGTCGAGGACCCGCAGGACCGCAACCACCTGGTACCGAAGGGAGCCGACGCCGAGAAGATCTGGTCGATGATCCGCGATGACGTGTCCTTCGACAAGGGCGGGAGCAAGGACTCGAAGAAGACGACGGACACGGCAGAGGCGACCAAAGCGCCCACCCATGCGGACGACGAGATGGGCGTGGTGGTGCAGAACGCCACACAGTCGTCCACGCTCGCTCCGGTCATTGGCCGCGCGCATACGATCTCCCAGCTGCTCCTGCAGAAGGGCTTCGCCAAGGCCACGGCGGACACCTCTGCGGCCCTGGCCGAGGACAAGACCGTTGTGCGCTACCCGAGCGCCGATCTGGAGGGCGACGCCCAGCGCGTCGCCAAGTCGCTGGGGATTCCCATGAGTTCGGTGAAGAAGTCGACCGACGTCTCCGGGGTGACGGTCGTCGTGGGCGCCGACTGGCGCTCGGGCACCACCTATCCGAAGCAGTCGAAGCCCAAGGCCGGGGACGTCCCCGAGAGCGCCGACGCCATCAACGGCTCGGACAGCGGCCAGTGCATGGACGTGTACGAGCCCTACCGCTGGGAGGCCTGAGCCTCGGCATACGGCAACGAGGGCTCACCGTCACGAGACGGCAGCCCCCGGGCCGTGGCCGGTCACTTCGGCTCGCTCGGTGCCGCGACCCTCACGCCTCGCTGAGCACTGCCGGGCGGCGGGAGGCGATGACCTTCTTCGCCAGGGACCGCGGGCTGGTCAGGAAGCCGTAGCCCCAGGACATGTGCATGGTGGCGAGGGCGACGGGGATCTGCAGGCGTGCCTTCACCGGGAGGCCCTTGCCGGCCGGGAGCGAGCCGGCGGTGATGGCCGCGAGGTAGCCGCCGGGGACCACCAGGGCCCACGGGGTCACCAGGGCGCCCAGCACAAGGCCCGCCGCGATCGCGCACACCGCCGTCGGCGGGGCGAGGTAGCGCAGGTTGATGGAGCCGGCGTGGTAGCGGGCGACGACGTGGCGCCAGCGGCCGTAGTCCTTGTACTGCTTGGCGAGGGCCCGCACCGAAGGACGCGGCCGGTACGACACCTTCAGCTCGGGTGAGAACCAGATGAGCCCGCCCGCTTCCCTGATCCGGAAGTTGAGCTCCCAGTCCTGGGCGCGGATGAACTCCTCGTTGTAGCCGCCCTGTTGCTCCAGCGCCTCGCGCCGGAAGACACCGAGGTAGACGGTCTCGGCCGGCTGCGCCTCGCCACCGGTGTGGAAGGCGGCGTTGCCGACCCCGATCTTCGAGGTCATGGCGGCCGCGACGGCGTGCTCCCAGTCGTTCTCGCCCTCGGCGTGCATGATGCCGCCGACGTTCTGCGCGCCGGTCTCCTCCAGGAGCCGTACGGCGGTGGCGATGTAGTTCGGCGAGAGCATGCCGTGGCCGTCGACGCGGACGACGATCGGGTGCCGGGAGGCCTTGATCGCGGCGTTCAGCGCGGCGGGCGTACGGCCGGTCGGGTTCGGGACGGTGTGCACGCGCTTGTTTTTGTGGGATGCAGTCTCGGCGACCAGCTCGGCGGCGATCTCGTCCGTGCGGTCCGTGGACGGACCGAGGGCGATCACGACCTCCATCTCGCCGGCGTACTCCTGCGCGAGGATCGCTTGGACTGCTCCGCGCAGATGCCGCTCCTCGTTGAGGACGGGCATGATGACGGACACGGCGGGGAGCTGCACGTCGGGATTGGCGTTCATAGGGGGCTCACGTTACCGCGAACGGGGGACACGGGTGCGCCCCGCCGGGGTCGCTGCCCCGGGCAGCAGATCGTATGGGCCTACGGTGCTCACGGATCCCACGTACGGCCCCCAGGGCAAGCCCCAGCGGAAGGTAGCCCCCCATGCCCACGCCGCCCCGCCGCTCCCCCGCCCCTCCGCAGCGCCGCCCGCAGCCGACGCGGGGCGGGGCGCGGCCGGTCGCGCCCGCGCGGCGGAGAAGGCCGCGCTGGGCCATGCGGGCGGTGACCACGCTGTCCGTGGTGGTCCTCGCCTCCGCCGGCATCGGGCATGCGGTGGTGACCAGCCTGGACGCGAAGATCGCGCGCGTGGACCCCTTCAAGGACATGAAGAACCGGCCGCAGGCCGGGCACGGGATGAACGTCCTCCTGGTCGGCACGGACGGCCGCGACCGCATCAGCGAGGAGGAGCGGCGCAAGTACCGCCTCGGCGGGGCCCCCTGTCACTGCACCGACACGATCATGATCGTGCACATCTCGGAGGACCGGGAGCGGGCGAGCGTGGTGAGCCTGCCGCGCGACTCGTACGCCGAGGTGCCCGCCGGCGAGGGGCGCAAGGCACATCCCATCAAGATCAACGCGGCGTACGCGGAGGGCGGCCCGAACCTCACCGTCGCCACGGTCGAGCACATGACCCACGTCAAGATCGACCACTACCTGGAGGTCGACTTCACCAGCTTCATGAGGACGGTGGACGTGGTCGGCGGGGTGCAGATCTGCACCGCCGAGCCGCTGAAGGACTCGTACACCGGACTCGACCTGTCGGCCGGCACGCACCGGCTGATGGGCGGCGAGGCCTTGCAGTACGTGCGTGCGCGGCATGTCGACAGCGCCTCCGACCTGGGCCGGGTGCAGCGCCAGCAGCGTTTCATGGCGGCGCTGATCGAGCGGGCGACGTCGTCCGGGATCCTGCTGAACCCGATGCGGTTCCGGGATGTGACCCGGGCGGTGCTCGGTTCGGTGCGGGCCGACAAGGGCTTCGGGACGGGCGAACTCCTCGACCTCGGGCGGGCGATGCGGAACTTCTCGCCGTCGTCGTCGGAGTTCACGACCGTGCCCATCCGGCAGCTGGAGTACGACGTGAAGGACGTCGGTTCCACGGTGAAGTGGGACGCCGCGAAGTCCGAGCGCCTTTTCAGGGCCCTGCGCGAGGACGAGCCGCTGTCCGTGCACCGGCCGAGGCGCAGGCCGGTACGGGTCGAGGTCGCCCCGCAGGAGATCCACGTCCAGGTGGAGAACGGCACTCCGGCGGGCGACCTCGGCAAGCGGGTCGATGCGGCGCTGGCGGCGACCGGGTTCCGGACGACGGGGCGGCCGGTGAGCGCGGCGGACCGCCCGGTGAAGCGGACGGTCGTCGCCCACGACCCGCGCTGGGACCGCTCGGCCAAGTCCCTGGCGGCCGCGCTGCCGGGGAGCGAGCTGCGTGCGGTGAAGGGGCTGGGGCCGACGCTGAAGGTGATCGTGGGCACGGACTTCAGGCAGGTCCGCAAGGTACGCGCGGAGGACCCGACAGAGGGCGAGTCCGTGGTGGTACGGGGTGGCGAGGCGGGGTGCTCGTAGGGGGACCCGCGCCCACGGCCTCGGCCTCCGGATGTGACCCGTGCGCCCGCGCCGCGCTTCGCCGGGGTGGGACGCACAAGCCGTAACACCTGGTCATCACTCCAACGGGCCTGTGCCACGGCCTCGGCCGGGACCGGAGCGACGTACGTTGCGCGGCGTCCGGTGCGCATTGTTCGCGTCCGTCCGATGGCGCGGTGCGGCGGGCGGGCGTAGGACGGAAGGGCACGGGGCCCGCCTCGGGCTCCCGCACCCCCAGGAGGAGCCATGACCCAGCCCGGAACCATGACCGCCATGAGCAAGGAGATGCAGGCCTGCGTCGACGCGTGCATGTCCTGCCACGTGGTCTGCGAGGAGACGATGAGCTCCTGCATGCAGATGGGCGGTCAGCCGCAGATGCAGATCATGCGGGCGCTCATGGACTGCGCCGAGACGACCCGCATGTGCGCGGACATGATGATGCGCCGCTCGCCCATGTCGGCCGAGATGTGCGCGATGTGCGCCAAGGCCTGTGACATGTGTGCCGAGGCGTGTATGTCCATGCCGGACGACCAGCAGATGATGCGCTGTGCCGAGGCGTGTCGCCGCTGCGCCGAGTCCTGCCGCGCGATGTCGGCCGCCACCATGTGACGACCGTCCGGCAGCATCCCCGGACACACTCGAGGGCACCCCGCAGGGGTGCCCTCGAGTGCTGTGCGCTGCTCGGCTGTGCGCTGCTCAGTTGCCGGAGACGGTCACCGTCTCGTCGTTCTTCAACTGGTCCACCAGCGTCTTCACCTTCGCCTTGTCCCAGACGAGGTTGCCGCCCGTGGAGCCGGAGATCGGCATGTTCATCGACTTGCCCTCGCCGCCGCTGACGCCCTTCATCGACCAGAACATGTCCGCCAGGTCGAACAGGCCCATGTCCTTGTCGACGATCAGGGAGTCCAGCCCCGCACCCATGGTCGGGTACAGCTTGAACGGGTTGAGGATCGTGCTCGGCGTCGCCACCTGGTTGGCCAGGGCCGAGAGGAACTTCTGCTGGTTCTTGGTGCGGTCCAGGTCGGAGCCGGCCAGCGCGTACCGGGTGCGGACGAAGGCGAGCGCCTCCTCGCCGTTCAGGGTCTGCTTGCCCTTCTTGAAGTCCGCGCCGGACTTGGAGTCCTTGATGTCCTGCGGGATGTCGATCTCGACACCGCCGACCGAGTCCACGATGTTCGCGAAGCCCGCGAAGCCGATCTCGACGTAGTGGTCGATGTGCAGACCGGTGTTGAACTCGACCGTGCGGACCAGCAGTTCGGGACCGTCCTCGGCGTATGCGGCGTTCAGCTTCACGTGCCGGCCCGTGCCCTTGTACGTCTTGCCGGACTCGGAGCCCACGAAGGTCGGTATCTCGACGTCCGAGTCACGCGGCAGCGAGATCAGCGTCGGGCCGTTGTCGCCGGTGTGCAGGATCATCATCGAGTCCGTGCGCTTGCCCTCGGCGGACCCGGTGTGCAGTGCCTTCTTCTCCTCGGCCGACATGCCCTCACGGCTGTCGGAGCCGACGATCAGGTAGTTGGTGCCCTCGCCCGCCTCCGGCCGGTCGATGACCTTGGACAGGTCGACCTCGCGGTTGAGCTTGGAGTCGGCCCAGAAGTAGGTGGCGACGGACGTCACGACCACAAGGGTCACGACGGTTATCGCGGTCACCTTGATACGGCGTCGCCAGTTCGGCGCGGGCCGCGGCTCGCGCACCCCGCCGTCCCCGGGGCCGCCCGTGCCGCCGGACCCGCCGTAGACCTGGCCGGTGTTGTAGCCGCTGTCGTACCCGTCGTTGTAGCCGGGGTCGTCGCCGTAGCCGCCGTGGCCCTGGCCGTTCACGTACGACGGCTGCTGCGGCACCCCGCCGTACCCCTGACCGGGCGGCGCCGCCGGCCCGCGGCGGACCTGCCGCATCACGCGCGCGCCCTCGGGCTGTGCCCTCGAGCTGCCGCGTCCGTAGCGGTCACCGCGATTGTCGTCGGACCATCCACCGGGCCAGTCATTCATGCGCCCCAGTGTGCAGGGCACGGCCAGGTGTCTTACAAGGTTCCGGGGAAAATAGAGGCACGGCTGTTGCGAACCCAACACAAAGTCCACGAATGTCGGGTCGGCATAAGGTGGAGGCCATGACAGACCAGGTCACCGCCGCGCAGTCGGACACTCCGGAGATCCCGGGCAAGCCGACCGCCGCGTCCCGCACCACCCTCAGCCACATCATGACCCACAACGACACCAACCTTCTGGGGACGGTGCACGGCGGCGTGATCATGAAACTCGTCGACGACGCGGCGGGCGCCGTGGCCGGCCGGCACAGCGGCGGTCCCGCCGTCACCGCGTCCATGGACGAGATGGTCTTCCTCGAACCGGTCCGCGTCGGCGACCTCGTCCATGTGAAGGCCCAGGTCAACTGGACCGGCCGGACCTCGATGGAGGTCGGCGTACGGGTCCTTGCCGAGCGCTGGAACGAGTCGGCGCCACCCACCCAAGTCGGCTCGGCGTACCTGGTGTTCGCAGCGGTGGACGCAGACGGCAAGCCACGCCGCGTCCCGCCGGTCGTACCGGAGACCGAGCGCGACAAGCGCCGCAACCAGGAGGCGCAGATCCGCCGCACCCACCGCCTCGCCCGCCGCCGCGCCATCAAGGAACTGCGGGAGAAGCGGGCGGCTGAGGGGTTCGACGACTGAGCGCGCGGGCTGCAGCATCTGCCTTGCTGGAGTACTAAGCCTTGATGGGTGCGGCCGACCTGGCGGCCTGCTCGATCTTCGCGCAGTAGGCCGCACGGGCTTCCTCGTCGATCTGCTGCTCGTGTTCGGCGCGCAACCCGGTCCGGCCGTCGAGGCCCTCGCGCAGGATATCCGCGTGCCCGGCATGCCGGATGGACTCGCCGAGGACATGGACCATGATGGCGAACAGGTTGGTGTCGGCATAAGGCTCCGGCCACCACGGCACTCGGCCGGGGGCGTCGAGGGGAAGCTCGTTGATCGTCGCGTCCGAGTGTTCCCACGTGCGCCGGTAGAACCCGGTGATCTGATCGCGGGTCTCGTCCTCGGTCGCCCACAGATCGCTGCCGTCGGAGTCCTGCCACCGGGACAGCGATTCCGGGGAAGGGCGGTCGAAGACCTCGCCGAAGTACCTGGCCTCGACGGTGGCCACGTGTTTGACCAGGCCGAGGAGATTGGTCCCGGTCGCTGTCAAAGGTCGGCGGGCGTCGCATTCGGACAGGCCGTCGAGTTTCCAGAGCAGCGCCTTGCGGTCCCGCCGCAGTCTCCCGTGCAGGTTGCCTTTCGCGAATTCATCGATCATGCGGCATGAGCCTGCCATGGGCTACTCGTGGTCTCAAGATCCCGTACGTGGTCCGCAACGACTGCGCAGAGCCGAGGCCTGGCCATGGCCGCCGCCCTGACCTGCTACAAGAAGCTCGCGAAAAATATCGGCAGTGCCGACCTTCAGCCCGCCCCCATTCCCTGGGGGCCGTCGATCCACGTATGCCAACAGCCCCCGGCGCGATGCCGAGGGCTGTTGTGCTGGTCAGCGGCCCTCATCGGGCGGAGAGCGTCTCTCGCGACGCCTCAAAGTGGCCCTGACCCGCACAAACCCTGCTAGGGGAGGTTCCTTGCCATCACGATCCGCTGGACCTGGTTCGTGCCCTCGTAGATCTGCGTGATCTTCGCGTCCCGCATCATCCGCTCCACCGGGTAGTCCCGCGTGTACCCGTAACCGCCCAGCAGCTGCACCGCGTCCACCGTCACCTCCATCGCCACGTCCGAGGCGAAGCACTTCGCGGCGGCGCCCAGGTAGGTGAGGTCGGCGTCGCCGCGCTCGGAGGCGGCGGCGGCCTGGTAGGTCAGGGCGCGGGCGGCCGAGATCTTCATGGCCATGTCGGCGAGCATGAACTGGATGCCCTGGAAGTCGGCGATCGGCTTGCCGAACTGCTTGCGCTCCTGGACGTAGCCCTTGCCGTAGTCGAGGGCGCCCTGCGCGATGCCGAGGGCCTGCGCGGCGATCGTGATGCGGGTGTGGTCCAGCGTCTTCATCGCCGTGGCAAAGCCGGTGCCCTCCTCGCCGATCATGCGGTCCACCGGGATGCGAACGTTGTCCAGGTAGACCTCGCGGGTCGGGGAGCCCTTGATTCCGAGCTTCTTCTCGGGGGCGCCGAAGGAGACGCCCTCGTCCGACTTCTCGACGACGAAGGCCGATATGCCCTTCGAGCGCTTGGTGGGGTCGGTGACCGCCATCACCGTGTAGTACTCGGAGACGCCGGCGTTGGTGATCCAGCGCTTCACGCCGTTCAGGACGTAGTGGTCGCCGTCGCGAACCGCCTTCGTCTTCATGCCGGCGGCGTCGGAACCCGCGTCCGGCTCGGAGAGGCAGTACGAGAACATGCCGTCGCCCTTGGCGAGGGGGGTCATGTACCGCTTCTTCAGCTCGTCGGAGCCGGAGAGGATCACCGGGAGCGAGCCCAGCTTGTTCACGGCGGGGATGAGGGAGGAGGACGCGCACACGCGGGCCACCTCCTCGATCACGATCACCGTGGCGAGGGCGTCCGCGCCCGAGCCGCCGTACTCCTCGGGTACGTGCACCGCGTGCAGGTCACCCGCGACCAGCGCGTCCAGCGCCTCCTGCGGGAAGCGGGCCTCCTCGTCCACCGCGGCGGCGTGCGGCGCGATCTTCGCCTCGGCCAGCGAGCGGATCGCGTCGCGGAGCATGTCGTGCTCCTCGGACGGGCGGTACAGGTCGAAGTCAGCCGATCCGGCCAAGGTCTCTCACGCTCCAAGGACGCTGTGGGGTCTGAGTGCGATGTGGTCTGAGTGCGGTGCTGGCGCTAATTACCGTTAAGTAACTCAAATTTTAGGGGGCGGCTCACGGGAGTGATACGTGAGCTTGGCGACAGCGGGAAAGTTGCCCGTGGAACGGCCCGACTATGCTCGGGCCCGCATCACCGCCGTACCCCCGTAGACCTCTGGAGTACCCCATGGCCCTCAAGATCACCGTGATCGGCACCGGCTATCTCGGCGCGACGCACGCCGCGGCCATGGCCGAGCTCGGCTTCGAGGTGCTGGGGCTCGATGTCGTGCCGGAGAAGATCGAGATGCTGCGGCGCGGTGAGGTCCCGATGTACGAGCCGGGACTGGAGGAGCTGCTGCGCAGGCATGTCGCGGGGATCGAGGGGTCCACCGGGCGGCTGCGGTTCACCATGGACTGGGCCGAGGTCGGGGCGTTCGGCGATGTGCACTTCGTGTGCGTGAACACGCCGCAGCGGCACGGCGAGTACGCCTGCGACATGTCGTACGTCGACCGGGCCTTCGCGTTGCTCGCCCCGCACCTCACCGGCCCCGCTCTCGTCGTCGGCAAGTCCACCGTCCCCGTCGGCTCCGCCGACCGCCTCGCCGCCTACCTCGCCGCGCACGCGCCGGCCGGCGAGGACGCCGAGCTGGCCTGGAACCCGGAGTTCCTGCGCGAGGGCTTCGCCGTCGACGACACGCTGCACCCGGACCGGATCGTGGTCGGCGTGCGCAGCGAGCGGGCCGAGAAGCTGCTGCGCGAGGTGTACGCCACGCCGATCGCCGCCGGCTCCCCCTTCGTCGTCACCGACTTCCCCACCGCCGAGCTGGTGAAGACCTCCGCCAACTCCTTCCTCGCCACCAAGATCTCCTTCATCAACGCGATGGCGGAGATGTGCGAGGCCTCCGGCGGCGATGTCGCCAAGCTCGCGGAGGCCATCGGGTACGACGACCGGATCGGGAAGAAGTTTCTGCGGGCCGGTATCGGCTTCGGCGGCGGCTGCCTGCCCAAGGACATCCGCGCCTTCATGGCCCGGGCCGGTGAGCTGGGCGCCGACCAGGCGCTGACCTTCCTGCGCGAGATCGACTCCATCAACATGCGCCAGCGCGGGCAGATGGTGGAGCTCGCCCGGCAGGCGCTGGGCGGCGGGTCGTTCCTGGGCAAGCGGGTCGCCGTGCTCGGCGCCACCTTCAAGCCCGACTCGGACGACGTACGGGACTCGCCCGCGCTGAACGTCGCCGGGCAGATCCACCTCCAGGGCGGCCAGGTCACGGTGTACGACCCCAAGGGCATGGAGAACGCCCGCCGCCTCTTCCCGACCCTCGGCTACGCCGACAGCGCGATCGATGCCGTACGGGGCGCCGATGTCGTACTGCATCTGACGGAATGGCGGGAATTCCGCGAGCTGGACCCGGCGGCACTCGGCGAGGTCGCGACGGCTCGGCTCATTCTGGACGGGCGCAATGCCCTGGACCCGGAGTTGTGGCGGAACGCCGGCTGGACTTATCGGGCGATGGGGCGGCCGACGGCCTGAGAAAAGGCGGGGCGTTCGGGCGGGCCGTTCGGGCAAGGGAATCGTGCTCGGGCGGCCTTCCCCACGGGGACGGGCCTGCGGGCGCCCGGGTCGGGCCATGGCAGACCCGCGCAACGGGCATATGCCGTTCTCCTTGGAATCCCCACGCGGCTGCGAATTCTATTCGAGTAGCGTGTGGGAATAGAAATGCTCGCACGCTAATTCTTCACAGCCGCATTGCGCGGAATAGCAACGGTCTCATCCGGTCTCACAGCGGGGGTCCCCTCGAAAGAGAGGCGCCGCAACAGGCGCTTAACTGACGCGTAGCCGCACGGAATTCGCGCGCCACTCCACTGGTCGTCGTTCGCTGGTTTTGAACAGACCATGCCAGGAGTGATCATGCCCCTGTTCCGCAGGGCCCTGTGGCCGCACGACCACCGCGACGAACTGGTCGCGGGAGCGCTCGTCGGCGCCGTGGTGGTCGTACTCGGCTACGCGTCGGGGATCGGCGCACCCGCCGCCTCCTCCGACGCGACCGCAGCCCCGCCGCCCGCGGCCACCTCACCGTCCTCCCCGGAAGGTGCGGCCCCGCCGGAGGGCACCGGCGACGCCTCAGGAGGCGCGGCGGACACCGGGGCGCCGCCCGTCACCGGCGTCCACTACCCCGGCGGCACGGGCGAGGACCACACCGGCCACGGGGGCGACGGCACCGGCGGCACCGGCCACTCCGGCCACGGCGCCTCCCCGGCCCCCTCCGACTCCGCACCCCCGTCCTCCCCCTCCCCGTCCGACCCCGGGACCACCCCGGCCGCCGACGGCGACGCCCCCTGCGAGGACGGCGAGGTCCGTCTCGCCCGGCCGCTCCTCACCGGTCTCACCGAGCCCGTCTTCGGCCTCCTCAATCCGGCGGAGAGCGGCGCGGAGGCGTCGGCGGAGCCCGAGCCGCAACCTTCCCCCTGCATCGGGCTCGCCCCGCTGCCCTCCCTCCTCGGCGGCATCAGCCCCGTCCCGGAGGCGACGCCATGACCCTCCGCCGTGCCCTCGCCCTCCTCGCCCTCACGCCGCTCCTCTACGTCCTGGCGGGCACCGCCCCGGCCTTCGCCCACACCGAGCTGGTCACCTCCAGCCCCGCCGACGGCGCCGAGCTGAAGCAGGCCCCCGACCACCTCACGCTCACCTTCGACGAGGCCGTCGACCCGGCCGACGTACGCGTGATGACCCCGGACGGCGACCGGCTCCCGGTGTCCCTCGTGCCGGGGCACAAGGGCGAGGTCGTACAGGCCGCCCTCGGGCATCCGGCGGACGGCTCCTTCGCCGTCGTCTGGTCGGTCGTCGACGAGGAGGACGGGCACGCCTCGTCCGGCCGGCTCCACTTCGGCACCGCGGCACCCGCCGCACAGGACCGCGGCGACGAGGCCGCGCCCGCACCGTCCCCCCTGGTGCGGGGCGGCCTCGTCGCCGCTCGCTGGACCGGCTATCTCTCCCTGGCGCTGTTCGTCGGCGGCCTCGCCTTCGTCACGCTGCTGTGGCCACGCGGCGCACACGAGCCGCGGGCCCGGGCGCTGCTGGGACTGGCCTGGACGTGCGGCCTGCTGGCGTCGGTCGCGGCGATCGGGCTCCAGGGCGCGTACGCCGCCCTCGGCGACCTGCGGGACGTCCTGCGCGCCGAGACGTACGCGGACGTCCTGACCACCGAGCCCGGCGTCGTGCTCGCCGCCCGGGTCCTGCTGTGGGTGCTCGCGGCCATCGTGCTGAGCGCGCTGCTCCAGGGCGGGCCCCGTACCGCCTGCTCCCCCGGCTGGCGGGTCGGCACGCTCGCCGTCTGTCTCGGGCTGCTGCGGGCGACCGGCATGGCGGGCCACAACGCCGAGGGCACCGAGCCCACTTGGGGCGCGATCGCCGACCTCGTGCATCTGCTCGGCGTCGCGCTGTGGATCGGCGGGCTGGCCATGCTCGCGCTGGCGGTGCTGCCGCGGCGGCGGCCCGCGGAGCTGGCCGCGGTGGTGCCGGGCTACTCACGGCTCGCGGCGGTCGGCGTGGCGGGCATCGTCGCCGCCGGACTGGTGCTGGCGTGGCAGGTCGTGGGGTCGTACGACGCCCTCCTGCACACCTCGTACGGGCATCTGCTGCTGGCGAAGGCAGCGGTGCTCGGGGTCGTCCTGCTGGTCGCCCTCGCCAGCCGTCAGTGGGTGCGCACCCGCCTCGATCTCGCCGTGCTGCTGCGCGGCGACGCCGCCACCGTGCGGCCCTTCGGTTACTCGGTCGCGGCCGAGACGGGGCTGGTCCTCGTCGTGCTCGCTGTGACGAGTCTGCTGGTCACGACCAACCCTGGCCAGTGAACTCCCAGGAAAATCAAAGGAGTTGTGTTGAAACGACGTAATGAGAGCGACGCGGCACCGCGCCGCCGGGCGCCCTCGGGCAACCGGGGTCTGCTGGTCGCCGGACTCGGCGCGGCGCTGACCGCGGTGCTCAGCCTGGGGCTGCTCCAGGCCGCCTCGGGCACCTCGGCGTCCGGGGCCTCCACGGCGGACGCGGGCGCGGCTCAGGCGCCCGCTGCCGCCGCGGCCCAGGACCGGCCGGCGGCCGACGCGGCGCCGGACCACCAGGTCGACATCATGAACAACAAGTTCGGCGACGGGAAGCAACTCGTCGTCGAGGTCGGCGACACGGTCCGCTGGACCAACCACGACAGCGTGCCGCACACGGTCACCACGACCAAGGGTCCGAAGAAGTTCGACTCGGGCACGCTGGAGCAGGGCGACTCGTGGTCGTACACCTTCACCACGGCCGGGACGTACGAGTACTACTGCGCGGTGCACCCCGACATGGTGGCGTCCGTGAAGGTCGTGGCCGCCGACGACGGCGGGTCGTCCGGTGGTTCGAGCGGCGGCTCGTCCGGCGGTTCCTCCGGTGGTTCCTCGGGCGGGTCGAGCGGCGGCTCCTCCGGTGGATCCGGCTCCGGCGGCAGCACGGGCGGTACGTCCGGCGGCACCTCGGGCGGTACGTCGGGTGGCGGCACGGGCGGTACGTCCGGCGGTGGCTCCGGTGGCGACGACGAGCAGTGCGCCAGCGTCCGAGACGTGCTGCTGCCGATCCTGCAGCACCTCAACTCCGCGCATCTGGAGCGGTCCCCGGGTCAGCAGGTGCAGGACGCGCTGGCGCTGGACGCGTACATCAAGACGCACACGGTGTGGATCGAGAGCATCCTGGCGCCGGCCACCGAGGGCGGCGGCACGATCCTCGACGACACGCTCAGCGTGCTGCTGAACCACATCAACGAGGCGCACCTGGAGCAGTCGCCCGGGCAGCAGGTCGCCGATCTGCTGAACGCCGACAGCTACGTGAAGATGCACACGGTCTGGGCCGCGCAGCTGCTCACCCCCACCGAGGACTTCCTCACCAACAGCTGCTGACACCGCCCGCGCGGAAGACGGACGCCGGTCCGGCCGAGGCTCAGTCGGCCGGACCGGCGCTCCCTCATTGTCCCCGTCACCGCCGCCCTTCCGGAACCGCTTTCCAAGGAGACCGGGATGACAACCGTCACCCTGCCCACCGACCCGACCCCGCCCGGGGCCTCCGGCTCGCCCCCCTGGCTGCCGCTGCCCGGCCGGTATGCCGTGGCCCCCGGCCGCTCGCTCGTCGAGCTCACCGCTCTGTGCGGCCCGTTGCCGCTCCGGCGCCGGCGCCTCACCCTCGCGGCGGCCTCGCTCACCGTCCCCGAGACCGGCGAACACCCCATCTTCCGCTTCGAGTTCGACGACGCCGACCTCAAGGGCGTCCTCACCCTCGACCATGCCCACGCCCACACCCACGAGGGCACCGGCACCGTCCAGCTGACCGGCGACCTCGGCATCGACGGCACCGACTTCCCCGCGCTGCTGCGGCTGCGGGTCGTCGAGCGGGCCGAGAACCTGCTGCTCGTCGTGGGCACCGCCCGGCTGCCGTACGGGCTGCTGCGCCGCGCCACCGGCTTCAGGTTCGGCCGGCTGCGGCCCACCACCCGGCTGCGGCTGCTGGTCGCCGGGGAGTTCGCATGAGGGCGGCACGGCGAGCGGTCCCGGGGACCGTCCTCGCCCCGGCCGTCCTGGCCGTCCTGGTCGGGCTGCTGCTCGTGCTGCCGGTCGGCCGGGCGTCAGCGGCGAGCTACCGGGTTGCGATGAGCAGGTACGCCTTCAGCCCCGCCACCCTGACCGTCACCGCCGGCTCCACGGTCACCTGGACCAACCAGGACACCGCCCCGCACGACGTGAGGACCACGTCGGCCCCGGCCGCCTTCCACTCCCCCATGCTGAACAAGGGCGGGAGCTGGAGCTTCACCTTCACTACGCCGGGGACGTACGCCTACTACTGCACCGTCCACCCGAACATGACGGCCCGGATCGTGGTGGAGGCGGCGGCACCAAAGACGTCGGCGGCCGTGCCGACGCCCACGCATGAGCATGCGGGTTCCGGGACGTCATCGGAACAGCATGCGACCACACCGACCCGCTCCCCAACGCCATCACCTGCGCGATCCACACCGTCCACGTCGGCTCCGGCGGCCGTACATCCGGCATCCCCGTCACGGACGCCCACACCGACCCCGGCACCACAGCCCCAGGCCACCGCCGCCTCGACACTCCGCCCGCTGGATCCCTTGCTGCTCCTGACGGGGATCGTGGCAGGCGTGGCGGTGCTGTGCCTCCTGCTGGTGGGGTCACGGGCGTCCCGGGCCCAGAGGGAGGAACCCTGAACGGCCCGGCGGTCAGCGCTCCCGTGCCGCCTCGATGACCTCGTCCAAGGTGTCCCGGGAGCGGACGAGGTCGGCGATCATGTGGTCGATGCGGGCGCGCTCGGCGGTGAGGTCCTCGACCAGCCGGGGCGTGGCGATCGCGGAGGGGCCGCCGTCGGCGTCCCGCATGCAGGGCAGCAGCTGCGCGATCCTGCTGCTGTGCAGTCCGGCGGCGAACAGCTCCTGGATCCGGACGACCCGGTCGACGGCCGCCTCGGGGTAGTCGCGGTGCCCGCCGGGGGTGCGGTCGGCGCTCAGCAGCCCCTGGATCTCGTGGTAGCGCAGCGACCGCTCGCTCACGCCGGTGCGCCGGGCGAGTTCACCGATCCGCATCTCCGCCTCCGCCTTCGCCTTCGCCTTCGCCTTCGCCTTCGCCTTCGCCTTCGCCGACTGCCGGGACTTGAATCTGACACTGATGTCAAGTTTTAGCGTACGGGCATGACACGGACACCGGACTTCCTGGCACCGGCCCGGCTCGGCCGGCTCGAACTCCCCCACCACCTCGTGATGGCGCCGCTCACCGGCAACCGCGCGGAGGCGGACGGCACACCGACCGGCACGCGGCCGGGTGGCGGCGGGTGACCGAGGCCGTGCGGGAGCGCGGCGGACGGATGTTCCTGCAGCTCCAGCACGGCGGACGGGTCAGCCATCCGGAGACCATCGGCCTGACGCCCGTCGCGCCCTCCCCCGTGCCGCTGCCGGAGACGATCTTCACGCCGCACGGACACCTGCCGGCCGTCGTCCCCCGGGAGATGGGCGCCGACGACATCCGGGCCACCGCCGCCGACTTCGCCGCGGCCGGCCGCCGGGCGGTCGACGCGGGCTTCGAGGGCGTCGAGGTGCACTCGGCCAACGGGCATCTGCTGCACCAGTTCCTCGCCGGGAACACCAACCGCCGCACGGACGGATACGGCGGGCCGGCGGAGCGGCGGGTCCGGTTCACGGTGGAGGTGACCGAGGCGGTGGCCGACGCGATCGGCGCCGACCGGGTGGGCCTGCGGAGCTCCCCGGGCAATACCGTCAACGGCATCGAGGAGGACGACACCGACGTGCTCTACCCGGTGCTGGTGGCCCGGCTGAAGGAGAGGGGCCTGGCCTGTCTGCACCTCGTGCACGCCGGCCCGGACACGGCGGTCTACCGGAGGATCCGCGCGGACTGGCCCGGCGTCCTGATCGGCAACCCGGTGCTGCCCGACCTCACCACCGAGGGCGTCACCCGGGCCGCCACAGACACGCTGGCCGCCGGGGCCGATCTGGTCGCCCTCGGCAGGCCGTTCCTCGCCAACCCGGACCTGGTCGCCCGCCTGCGCCTCGGCGCGCCCCTCAACCCGGTGCGGGACCGGTACCTGATGTACACGGGCGGGGCGACCGGCTACACCGACTACCCCGCCCTCGACGATCAGCCGTCCAGTCCGTCCAGTCGGTCCAGTTCCTCGATGGTCGCGTTGGACGGGCCCCGCGTCGCCTGAAGGTCGCGGGCCACGTCCTCGGCCGCGCCCAGCACCCGTACCGCGTTCTGCCAGGTCAGCTTGGCCAGGTCGGGCTTGGACCAGCCGCGGTCCAGCAGTTCGGCGATGAGGTTGGGGTAGCCCGAGACGTCGCTGAGGCCGTCGGGGGTGAACGCCGTGCCGTCGTAGTCGCCGCCGATGCCCAGGTGGTCGACGCCGACGATCTCGCGCATGTGGTCCAGGTGGTCGGCGACCGTGGACGCGGTGGCGACCGGGCGCGGGTTGGTCTCCTCGAAGGCGCGGTGCACCTTCATCGCCTCGGCGGTCGTGTCGAGGTGGTGGAAGCCGTGGGCGCGCATGTTCTCGTCGGCCTCGGCCGTCCAGTCGACAGCCGCCTGGAGCACGAACTTCGGCACGAACGTCACCATCGCGACGCCGCCGTTGCCGCGGAGGCGTTCCAGGACGTCGTCGGGGATGTTGCGCGGGTGGTCGCACACCGCGCGGGAGGAGGAGTGGGAGAAGATCACGGGGGCCGACGTGGCGTCCAGCGCGTCGCGCATCGTCGTGGCCGCCACGTGCGAGAGGTCGACCAGCATGCCCTCGCGGTTCATCTCCCGCACCACCTCGCGGCCGAAGGCCGTGAGGCCGCCCGCCCGGGGCTCGTCCGTCGCCGAGTCGGCCCACGCGATGTTGTCGTTGTGGGTGAGGGTCATGTAGCGGACGCCGAGCGCGTACAGCGCGCGGAGCGTGGCGAGGGAGTCGGCGATCGAGTGGCCGCCCTCGGCGCCCATGAGGGAGGCGATACGGCCCTCCGCGCGGGCCGCCTCCATGTCCGCCGCCGTCAGCGCGGGGCGCAGGTCGGTCGGGTAGCGGGCCAGCAACTGCCGTACGCAGTCGATCTGTTCGAGGGTGGCGCTGACCGCCTTGTCACCGGCGTAGTCCGACCGCACGAACACCGACCAGAACTGCGCGCCCACGCCGCCCTCGCGCAGACGGGGGATGTCGGTGTGCAGATGGGCGGCCTGGTCGGTGGCGATGTCCCGGGCGTCGAGGTCGTAGCGGACCTGGGCACGCAGGGCCCACGGGAGGTCGTTGTGGCCGTCGACGACCGGGAACTCGCGCAGGAGTTCCCGGGCTGCCTCCAACGAAGCGGAGGTCATCGTCGTCACTTCCCCGCGCCGAAGCCGAAGCCGCCGACGCCCTCGACCTTGGTGCGCAGGCGCTTGCCCTTCTCGGTGGCCTGGTCGTTCAGCTCCTGCTGGAACTCGCGCATCCGCTGCAGCAGGTCCTCGTCGTGGGCGGCGAGGATGCGGGCGGCGAGCAGACCGGCGTTGCGGGCGCCGGCGACCGAGACGGTGGCCACGGGGACGCCGGCCGGCATCTGCACGATCGACAGCAGGGAGTCCATGCCGTCGAGGTACTTCAGCGGGACGGGGACGCCGATGACCGGCAGCGGCGTGACGGAGGCGAGCATGCCGGGGAGGTGGGCGGCGCCGCCCGCGCCCGCGATGATCACCTTGAGCCCGCGCTCGGCCGCCTGCTCGCCGTACGTGACCATCTCGCGCGGCATACGGTGCGCGGAGACGACGTCGACCTCGTAGTCGATCTCGAACTCGTCGAGGGCCTGGGCGGCGGCCTCCATGACGGGCCAGTCGGAGTCCGAACCCATGACGATGCCCACGACGGGGCCGACAGCGGTGCTCATTCGGTGATCGTGCCTCTCAGGTAGCCGGCAGCGTGACGGGCGCGCTCCAGCACGTCGTCGAGGTCGTCGCCGTAGGTGTTGACGTGACCGACCTTGCGGCCCGGCTTCACGTCCTTGCCGTACATGTGGATCTTGAGCTTCGGGTCGCGGGCCATGCAGTGCAGGTACGCGGAGTACATGTCGGGGTAGTCGCCGCCGAGGACGTTGACCATGACGGTCCACTTGGCGCGCGGGCGCGGGTCGCCGAGGGGGAGGTCGAGGACGGCGCGGACGTGGTTGGCGAACTGCGACGTGATCGCGCCGTCCTGGGTCCAGTGGCCCGAGTTGTGCGGGCGCATCGCGAGCTCGTTGACGAGGATGCGGCCGTCGCGGGTCTGGAACAGCTCGACGGCGAGGTGGCCTACGACGCCGAGTTCCTTGGCGATGGTGAGGGCCATCTCCTCGGCCTTCAGGGCGAGGGCATCGTCGAGGTCGGGGGCGGGGGCTATGACGGTGTCGCAGACGCCGTTGACCTGCCGGGACTCGACCACCGGGTACGCGACGGCCTGGCCGTGCGGGGAGCGTACGACGTTCGCCGCGAGCTCCCGTACGAAGTCGACCTTCTCCTCGGCGAGGACGGGCACGCCGGCGCGGAACGGCTCGGCGGCCTCCTCGACGGAGTCGACGACCCAGACGCCCTTGCCGTCGTAACCGCCCCGGACGGTCTTGAGGACGACGGGGAATCCCCCACTCTCGGCTTCGCTCGAGCGGGAGGTGCCCCCACCGCCCTCGGCGCCTTCGGGCAGTCCTTCGCGCGCGAACGCGGCCACGTCGGCCGGGTCGCTCACGATCCGGTGCCGTGGGCACGGCACACCGATCGCATCGAGTTTGGCTCGCATCACCCCCTTGTCCTGGGCGTGCACGAGCGCGTCGGGGCCCGGGCGGACGGGGATGCCGTCCGCCTCCAGGGCCCTGAGGTGCTCGGTGGGTACGTGTTCGTGATCGAAGGTGATCACATCGCACCCGCGCGCGAAGTCGCGCAGCGTGTCGAGGTCGCGATAGTCGCCGATGACGACATCGCTCACGACCTGCGCCGCGGAATCCTGAGGGGTGTCACTGAGGAGCTTGAACCTGAGGCCCAACGGGATGCCCGCCTCGTGTGTCATACGAGCGAGCTGACCCCCGCCGACCATGCCGACTACCGGGAACGTCACGCCCCTAGGGTATCGGCCACGCCCGGGCGACCCTCTTACCGGACTTTTTCGGGTCTCTTCCCGTCCCATGTCCCGACCTATGAGCTCGCCCACAGGCAATCGACGAGGGGGGTGGTTAGCATGGCTGGGTTGACGAAACCGACTGACAAATCGACCGACAGGAGCCTTCACGACCATGGGACGTGGTTCCTCGGGGCTTCATGCGGCGCCTCCAGTACCTCGCAGTGCGGTGCGGCAACGTTTCGACCTGCTGATGCGTGAGGTCGCCAAGTTCGGCGCGGTGGGTGGAGCAGGGCTTCTGGTCAACCTCCTCGTGTTCAACCTGGTACGGCATGTGACCGACCTCCAGGTGGTGCGGGCGAGTGTCATCGCGACCGTCGTCGCGATCGCCTTCAACTACGTCGGTTTTCGCTACTTCACGTACCGCGACCGCGACAAGAGTCGTCGTACGAAGGAACTGGGCCTGTTCCTGCTGTTCAGCGTGGTCGGCCTGGTGATCGAGAACGGTGTGCTGTACGCGGCGACGTACGGGTTCGGCTGGGACAGTCCGCTGCAGAGCAACATCTTCAAGTTCCTCGGCATCGGTATCGCGACGCTGTTCCGGTTCTGGTCGTATCGGACGTGGGTGTTCCGGGCGCTTCCGGTGGAGGAGGCGGTGACCGGCGCGGAATCGTTCCTGGAGCCGCGGCAGCAGTCCCCGCAGTCCGAGAAGCCGCGGGTGAGGCAGCGGGTGGGCTGACGCTCGCCTGGAGTTTTTCGCCCCCGCCGCCCCTACCCGTCCCATCCTGAAGGGGCTCCGCCCCTTCGACCCCGCCAAGGGGCTTCGCCCCCTGGACCCCCATCGGCCTGAACGGCCCCCCCCTCAAACGCCGGACGGGCTGGAAGATCCGGACCGGCGCCGGGCGTGGACGTCGGCGCCGCGAGGCAGAGCCCCCCAGCGGATCTCGACGCAGTCCCCCCGGTCACCTGACCGTCGGACCCGAATCCTCCGTCTGCTTCTTCAGCGGCGGCGTGCGGGAGAGGAACAGGGCGAGTACCGGGGGGTTGGTCTGGAGCATTTCCAGGCGGCCGCCGTCGGCTTCCGCGAGGTCGCGGGCGACCGCGAGGCCGATGCCGGTGGAGTTGCGGCCGCTGATGGCGCGCTCGAAGATACGGGCGCCGAGGTCCGCCGGGATGCCCGGGCCCTCGTCCGTGACCTCGATGACTGCCTGGTTGCCGGTGACGCGCGTGCGCAGCGCGACGGTGCCGCCGCCGTGCATGAGGGAGTTCTCGATCAGGGCGGCGAGGACCTGCGCGACCGCGCCCGGTGTGCCGACCGCCTGGAGGTGGCGCTTGCCCGAGCTGACGATCGCCCGGCCCACGCTGCGGTACGCCGGGCGCCACTCCGCCAGCTGCTGCTGGATGACCTCGTCGAGGTCGAAGGTGACGGCGGAGCCGTTGCGCGGGTCGCGGGAGTTGGTGAGGAGGCGTTCGACCACGTCCGTGAGGCGTTCCACCTGCGTCAGGGCGATGGTCGCCTCTTCCTTCACCGTGTCGAGATCGTCGGTGAGGGTGATCTCCTCCAGGCGCATGGAGAGTGCGGTGAGCGGGGTGCGGAGCTGGTGCGAGGCGTCCGCGGCCAGGCGGCGTTCCGCGGTCAGCATGCGTCCGATGCGCTCGGCGGAGGAGTCCAGCACGTCCGCCACGCGGTCCAGCTCATGGACGCCGTACCGCTTGTGCCGGGGGCGGGGGTCACCCGAGCCGAGGCGTTCCGCCGTCTCCGCGAGGTCGGTGAGCGGGGAGGCGAGGCGGTTCGCCTGGCGGACGGCGAGCAGGACCGCCGCGATCACCGCCAGCAGCGCCACCGCACCGATGATCAGCAACGTACGGCCGACCTCCCGCGTCACCGACGAACGCGGCTCCTGCACGGTGATCGTCTCGCCCTCCTCGCCGGTCTCCTTGGCGCTGATGACGTCACCGGTCGGCTTGGAGCCCACCTCGATCACCGGCTTGCCCGGGATCCGGATCTCGGCGTAACGATCCCCCTGGATCTGGTCCCGCAGCACCGAGGCGTCCACGGTCTCGTCACCGAGCAGCCGGCTGTCCACGATGCTGACCAGCCGGACCGCTTCGGTGTCCACCCGTTCCTGCGCGGTGTTGGTGATCGTCCGGGTCTCGACGATGACGAGGGACACGCCGAAGACGGCGATGACGACGAGAACGACGGCGAGGGTGGACTGAATCAGTCGGCGGCGCATGGTGTCCTGTTACTTACCTGTGCGGCTTGTCTACCTGTACGGCTTTCTGCCTGTACGGCCCTGCGTCAACTCTTCTCGAAACGGAAGCCCACGCCTCGCACGGTGGCGATGTAGCGAGGGTTCGCCGCATCGTCGCCGAGCTTCTTGCGCAGCCACGAGATGTGCATGTCGAGCGTCTTGGTCGACGACCACCAGGTCGTGTCCCAGACCTCCCGCATCAGCTGGTCCCGGGTCACCACCCGGCCGGCGTCGCGCACCAGCACCCGCAGCAGGTCGAACTCCTTGGCGGTGAGCTGGAGTTCCTCGTCCCCCATCCACGCCCGGTGCGACTCGACGTCGATACGGACGCCGTGGGTGGCCGGCGGCTGCTGGGGCTCCGCGGCGCCGCGCCGCAGCAGGGCCCGGACCCGCGCGAGGAGTTCGGCGAGCCGGAACGGCTTGGTGACGTAGTCGTCGGCGCCCGCGTCCAGGCCGACGACGGTGTCCACCTCGTCGGCGCGTGCGGTCAGGATGAGGATCGGCACGGCGTGAGCTTCGGCACGCAGTCGGCGGGCCACCTCCAGGCCGTCCATGCCGGGCAGGCCGAGGTCCAGCACGACCAGGTCGACTCCGCCCTGCATTCCAGCGTCGAGCGCGGCGGGGCCGTCCTCCCGCACCTCGACCTCGTACCCTTCCCGGCGCAGTGCGCGGGCCAGCGGCTCCGAAATGGACGCGTCGTCCTCGGCGAGCAGTACACGGGTCATGAGCTGATGGTAGTCCGCCCACGACAAGAGCTGGGGTGTGATCGGGTGCCTTGATTCTTACCCGCCTCTGGCGCGTCTTTTACCTCCGCCCGCTGTGGTACAGACCAGCACCTCGTGGATGCGATCCTGGAAAGGACCTTGGAAAGGGTGCCTGCGGTTCCTTCGACACCTGTGATACGTGCCTCAAGTCCTTCCATATCCGGCAGTGTCCTGACGTATGGTGAATCCACGCCTGTAGCACCACAGGGACCTTTAGCGGCATTTGACGCTGAGGGTCTCTTTTGTGTGCGGATCGGTGTGCGGATCAAAAGGAATGGCCTGTGGCCGGGCGGCTGTACCCGCCGGAGCCGGCCGCTCCCCCCACCGGGCGCGCGATCGTTCACCATCGGTGCGCGTCCCGACCAGCAAGGATCGACCATGGCGTCCAGCCTGACGAAGGACTCGGCCCACCCGGGCACCCCCGGTTCCGAGAAGACCTTCTTCGGCCACCCCCGCGGTATGGCCACGCTCTTCATGACAGAGATGTGGGAGCGCTTTTCCTGGTACGGGATGCGCGGCATCCTCGTCCTCTACTTGATCGCGGGCGTCCTCGACGGCCCGCTGGCGGGCCGGGAAGCCCTGGCCGCCTCGATCTACGGCGTGTACAACGCGGTCGTGTACATGGCCGCCATGCCCGGTGGCTGGGTCGCGGACCGCCTCTGGGGTGCGCGCAAGGCCGTGCTCGTCGGCGGCATCGTCATCGCGGCCGGCCACTTCGCGCTGGCCATCCCCGCGGACATCGCCTTCTTCTGCGGTCTCGGCCTGATCGCGATCGGCACCGGTCTGCTGAAGCCGAACATCTCCGCGATGGTCGGCGGCCTCTACGAGGGCCAGCCCAGCGCCCGCCGCGACGCCGGCTTCACGCTCTTCTACATGGCGATCAACATCGGTGGCATGGCCGCCCCGCTGGTCGTCGGCTACCTCGGCGAGAACGTCGACTGGCACCTCGGCTTCGGTGTCGCCGGTGTCGGTATGACCCTCGCCGTCATCCAGTACGTCCTCGGCGGCCGCCACCTCGGCGACATCGGCAAGGAGCCCGGCACGCCGGCCTCCCCCGAGGAGAAGCGCGCCGCGCTGCGCAAGGTCGCGCTGTGGGGTGGCATCGCCGTCGCCGCGCTGGTCCTGGACATCGTGCTGGGCACGTACGACATCGAGCACATCGTCAACGTCCTCGCGGTCCTCGGCATCGTGGTCCCGATCGTCTACTTCGTGACGATGTACCGGAACCCGGCCCTGGCCAAGGAGGACAAGCCGAAGATCCAGGCCTTCGCGTGGTTCTTCGCCACCGCCGTGCTGTTCTGGATGATCTACGACCAGTCCGGTTCGCTGCTGACGATCTTCGCGGACGGCAAGACCGACCGCATGATCGGCGGCTGGGAGTTCCCGGCGTCCTGGTACCAGTCGGTCAACCCGGCCATGGTCATCGTGCTCGCCCCCGTCTTCGCCGCTGTGTGGGTGAAGCTGGCCCGGCGCAACCGTGAGCCCAGCACCCCCATGAAGTTCGCTCTGGCGATGCTCCTCATCGGTGGCTCGTTCGGCATCATGGGCCTGGCCGGCGCCGCCGCCGCGAACAGCGACACGGGCAAGGTCACCGTCTTCTGGCTGCTGAGCGTCTACCTGGTGCAGACCCTCGGCGAGATGTGCCTGTCGCCGGTGGGGCTGTCCCTGTCGACGAAGCTGGCGCCGAAGCAGTTCGTGGGCCAGATCATGGGTCTGTGGTTCCTGGCCACGGCGACGGGCAACGCGCTCAACGGCTGGACCACCAAGCTGAACGCTCCGCTGGGTGACGCGGCGTACTACTCGATGTGGGCCGTCATTGCTGTTGCCGCCGGGCTGGCGTTCATGACGGCTGGGCGGAAGATTCGGGCGCTGATGGGTGACGTACGCTAGCGCTGCGCTGGCTTGAGCCGACGGGGCCGCTGGATCCAAGTGGGTTTCAGCGGCCCGTTGGTTTTGCCTCTGTGCGCCCGCGCGGCGGAGCCGCACATTGATACAGCCCCGCGCCCCTCAAGAGGTTGGCTAGCGCGCCCGGCGTCCGGGCATGAACGTGAACACCGCCCCGCCCAGCAACAGCGCCGTACCCGCCACCAGACCCAGCGCCTTCAGCGAGCCATGGTCCTCCGCTCCCGTGGCCGCCAGGCCGCCGTCGGTCGACGAGCCCCCTGCCGAGCCTCCCGCCGAACCGCCGCCCGACGCGCCGCTCGCCTGTTCGGTCGTGTCCAGGGTCAGGGACACCTCCGTCTTGGTCGGAGTGCATGTCGTCGTCGTGCCCAGGGCCTTCACCGTCAGTACGCCCGGCGACAGGGTCGACTCGCCGCTCGCGCCCGGCTTGTAGATGCCCGTGAGGTCCGGGATCTCGATCGGGTCGCCCGCCTTGATGTCCTCGGAGTTGGTGGGGCCCTCGACGTGGACCGTGCCCTTGTCGGCGCCGCCCAGGACGACCTCCATGGACGGCTTGACCGAGTCCTTGGGGATGTCGGCGGGGCTGTCCATCACCGACTTCTTGAACTGGACGGTGAGGTCGAAACTGGCGCCGTTCTTCTTGGCGTTGATCTGGACGGGCGAGGTCGCCTTCTTGTCGCCGATGGGCGTCTTGCACTCGTACGGGATCTGGACCTCCTTGCCCGTGAAGTCGGTCTGGCCGCCACCGTCTCCGCCGCCCGCGTCGCCGCCCGTCTCACTCTCACTCGGCGTCGGACTCGACGGGCTCGACGGGCTCGAAGTCCCCGTCGGCAGGCCTGTCGGCACACTTGTCGGCAGCGTCGGGACGACCGTCGGCAAACCTCCGGTCGTACCGCCGGAACTCCCGCCGCCGTCCGTCACCTTGATCGTCGCCGCCGGCTTCACCGTCTCCTTCGGCGTGCACTTGGTGTCCGTGGAGATCGGCTTGCTGACGTTGATGTTGTACGCGTCCGGCGTGAGAGTCACCTCGCCCGGCGCCGTCAGCTTCAGCTTGCCCTTCATGTCGGACAGCTTCATGTCGCTGTTCTTGGGGATGGGCGGGTTCTGCCGGGGCCCCTGCATGGCGACGGCCGCCGTCTGCGCACCGGCCGCCTTCAAGGTTCCCGTCGGCTGGACCGTGTCCTTCTCCAGGTCGAGGATGTCGGGGTTCTTGGACGCCGCCTGGACGAACTTCCAGACGATCTCCACCTCGTCGCCGACCTTCGCCTCCGCGGGCGCGGTGATCTCCACCTTGGTCGTGCCCTGGACCGGCGGCAGCCCGGAGATGGCGGGCGGCACGCACTCGGTCGCGTACGCCACCTCGGCGGCCTGGGCGGGCGCGGCGGACACGCCGAGCAGGATGCCCGCGCCGCCGAGCATCAGGGCGACGCCCGCCGCGCCACCTCTTCTCGGGCTTGCCGGTGTGACTCTCCTTCGCTTGCTCACGGGGGTCCCTTCCTGGTCGGAGTCGCAGGACTCGTACGACTCGTCGGGCTGTCGTCGTGCGGTGCGGAGAGCCGACCGGCCGTGCCCGGGTCGTTGTCCGGGGTGAACCACGGCAGGGTCGAGGGGGATGAAGAGGCGTGCCTCGCCTCCTCGCGGGGCTTCAACCCCGGGATACGCAGGGCCGCTTCCGGCAGGCGGAATCCGCGGCGGCGGGCGGTCTGCCGCGGCCGTACCCGGTCCACCACCGCCATCCCGACGCGGAACAACGCCGCCGGTACGACCAGACAGACCAGGATCCAGAACAGCGTCACGCCCCAGGGCCGGCCCACACCCCAGGGCTGTTCGGCCATCACCTTTCCGCCGTACTTCAGGGAGACGGTGTAGCCGCCGTGCGCGCCGGCCGCGAGCTCCACCGGCAGCTCGATCCGCGCCTTCCTGCCCGGCTGGATCGTGCCGCGCCACTGCTGTTCCTCCCACTGCGGGGCGAACACGCCGTGGGAGGTGCCGACTTGGAAGACCGGGTTCTTGATGGCGGACGTGCCCACATTGCCGACGGTGAAGACGAGCGTGCGGGCGGGCGGTGCGCCGAACCAGGTCAGCAGGCCGCTCGAGCCGTCCAGCCGGGTGTCCGTGAGGACCGACAGGCGCCCGCCCGTCGGCTCCGCAGGCAGCGGCTCCACCGCGTGCCCGGCCACCTGGAAGATCGCGTCGGCCTCGGCCTTCCTGCCCTGGACGGTCGCCACATGCACCACGCAGGGGCAGGGCACGGGCGGCTCGGCCACCGGCAGTTTCCTGCTGAAGTGCCCCTCGGCGTCCGTGGTGACGGCCCTGCCGTCCGCGTTGGCGCAGGAGTTGGTACCGCCTCTCACGCTCGTCGACGGCACGGACTGACCGCAGATCAGGATCATCAGCAGGGCACGGGGGCGCCACTCCTCGCCGGTGACCGTGATCGAACCCCCGGCCCCCGCCTGGGACTTGGAGAGCTTCACGGACGGCGGAGCCGCGGCCGAGGCAGGCTGCACGATCGCCACGAGCGGGATCAGAAACAGCAGCGCCAGCAGCGCGCCGCGGACCTTGCCGTTCACTTCACCGCTCCCGTCAACTCGGCTTCCCTGTGCGGTGGTCCGACGGACTCGCCGCTTTCTCCCCTACGGCGCCCAAGCCGTCGTACGACGAAGAAGCCACCGATCACCGCCGAGGCTCCCCCGGCTCCCGCCACCGCACCCCATGGCACGAACCGTGCCGACACCTCCGCGGTGTCCCGCGCCCCGCCCGCCCCCGTCACCGTCAGCCGTACGTCGACCGCGTCCAGGGCGGGCCGGTCGGGCCAGGGCTCGGTGAGCTTCGTACGGCTGCCCGGGGGCAGGTCGACGGGAAGGGTGCGCGAGGCGCGGTCGAGGACCCGGCCGAGGACGCCGTCCGCCCGGACGGCCAGCCTCGGCACCAGGGTCGTCGTACCGCGGTTGACCAGCTCGTATGCGATGCCGTCGGCGCGTATCGCGACGTGCTCGACGGTCAGTGCCGTCAGCTCAGGGCCGGTGACGCGCAGGCGGAGGGGGACGGACCGTGAGCGGCCGTCCGTGTCACGGGCGACGATCTCGCCGGACCGGTCGCCGGGGGCCGTGCCCTCCCCGACGGTCACCGTGAACGGGACCTCGGCCCGGGTGCGGGCCGGGATCCGTACCGGGCTCTTCGCGAAGGCGATGGGGACGCCGGTGCCGTGCAGGCGTACGGTGACCGGTTCGCCACCCGGGTTCGTCACGGACACCGTGTCCTGCAGGACCGTCCCCGGCTCGCCCTCGGCGTAGAAGGACGGCCGTCCGCCGCCGGAGGGCGCGACGGACCAGGCCTCGGCGGCGGTCGCCGTGGGGGCGGCGGCCAGCAGAGTCAGAAGGGACAGGCACAGGACACGGGCGGCTGACGACATCGGCGGCTCCAGCGGTTACGTACGAAACGGTTCAGCGGCGTGCCGCCTGCCCCCTCCGCGTCAGCCACAGCGCGCCCGCCGCGCCCGCGAGCAGAACCGTGCCGCCGAGGGTGCCCAGGGCGATCGCCGAGTCCTCGGGGCCGGTCTGCGGGAGCTCGGCGCCGGAGCCGGAGCCGCCCTGGCCGGTGCCGCCCGCGCCGGCCGCCGCCGTCACGTCGAGGGTCAGCGACGGCTTGGGATTGTTGGTGGGGGTGCACGTGGTCGTCGTGCCCAGGGCCTTGATGGTGAGCACGGCCGCCGTGAAGGTGACCTTTCCGGTCTTCTTCGGGGTGTACGTGCCCGTCAAGTCGTTGATCTTGATGGGGGTGTCGGCCGGAATGGCCTCCTGGTTGGCCGGGCCCGTCACCGACAGGGTGCCGCTGTCGGCGCCGCCCAGCTTGATGGTGGCGCTCGGGTTCATCGCGCCCTTGCCGAGTTCGACCGGGCTGGACGAGACGCCCTTCTGCCACGACATGGTGATCTTGTAGCCGCTGCCGCTCTTGACGCCCTTGATGTCGATGGGCGAGACGGCGCTCTTGTCGCCGATCGGCGTCTTGCAGGCGTAGTTGACGTCGACGACATCGGCCCGGGCCGCAGGGGCGGCCATCAACACCGCCGAGCCGGCCAGGGCCGCGGCGGTCGCGAGCGCGGCGGTTCGCTTCTGCTTCGACACGGTCCCCTCATTCCTGACGGTACATCAGATCGGCGTCAAGGTACGCCCGGCGCCTTGAGGAGGGAAGACACGGCGCACGCCGGAGTTGTGGGGATCCGGCGTGCGCGTGAGGGGGTTCGAATGGAGAGGGTGACCCTCGGTAACCCAGGGTCAGGCCGGGGTCAGGCCGGCGTCGACTGTGGGCGCAGCACTTCGGGCAGCCCCCAGCGCCGCAGCACCTCGGGCACGGCCACCGTCCCGTCCGGCCGCTGGCACTGCTCCAGGATCGCGGGCAGCAGCCGGCTGGTGGCGAGACCCGAGGCGTTGAGGGTGTGGACGTAGGCCGCCTTGCCGCCGTCGGCCGGGCGGTACCGGATGCCACCGCGCCGGGCCTGGTAGGCGCGGGCGTTCGACACCGAGCTGACCTCGGCATACGCTCCCAGGCTCGGCAGCCAGACCTCCACGTCGTAGGTCTTGGCCTGGGCGGGGCTGGTGTCCCCGGCGGCTAGCTTGGTGACCCGGTGGTGCAGGCCGAGCCCGGCGACCAACTCCTCGGCCCGCTCCAGGAGTTCGAGGTGGGCGGCGTCCGAGTCCTCGGGCCGGGCGAACTGGAACAACTCGACCTTGTTGAACTGGTGGCCTCGCAGCGTCCCGCGGTCCGCCGTGCGGTGGCTGCCGCTCTCCCTGCGGTAACAGGGCGTGTAGGCGACGTACCGGCGCGGCAGTTCGCGCTCGTCGAGCGTCTCGCCGCGATGGAGGTTGACCAGGGCCGTCTCGGCGGTGGGCAGCAGGAAGTGGTCGTCCACGCGGAAGACCTCGTCGGCGAACTTGGGGAACTGCCCGGCCGTGTACCCGGCCTCGTACGTCAGCAGGTGCGGCGGCAGCACGAACTCGTATCCCGCGCGGCGGTGTGCGTCGAGGAAGTGGTTGAGCAGGGCCCACTCCAGCGCGGCGCCCTGGCCACGGTAGATCCAGTAGCCGTTGCCGGCGAGGGCCGCACCCCGCTTGTAGTCGACCAGGCCGAGGTCCTGGGCGAGACCCACATGATCCCTGGCCGGGAAGGCGAAGGCGGGCGGTTCCCCCACGGTCCGTACGACCTCGTTGTTCTCCTTGCCGCCCGCCGCCACGTCGTCGTCCGGCAGGTTGGGCAGAGCGTCGAGGAACTCCTGGTGCCTGGCGGCCAGTTCGGCGAGGTGGGCCTCCGCCTCGGCGAGTTCGTCGGTCAGGGTCTTGGCGGCGTCCTGGAGTTCACCGGCCGCGGCGCCCTCGCGGCGCCGTACGGCGATCTCGGCCGAGATCCGCCGCCGCTCGCCGCGCAGCCGCTCCACGGCCGTACGCGTCTCGCGGAAGGTGGCGTCGAGGGTGAGGAAGGCCGGGATGTCGGCGTCCACGGCGCGTTTGCGCAGGCCCTCGCGGACCTGGCCGGGGTGGTTTCGGATGAGGGTGACGTCGAGCATGGTGCGCGCTCCGTCCGGTCGGCCGGAGCGGCACGGTCCGCCCCGGGGTGGCCCCTCGGGGCGTGGGCGAGAGGGTGCTCGCGGTGCCACCACGCCTTCACCGCCGTACGCCACCTGCGTGGCCGTACGACGGACTCGTTCGGGCCCGATGACGGGGGCCGGCCGGCGGGGCATTTCCTCCCCGCACTCGGGAGTGGATTCGTCCGGGGCGCAGGCCGCCTTCACAGCGAGTGGCGGCTCTCTCGGCTCGCGGCCCCGGGTTACTTTTCTCCGTCAGCGCGTTGCAGGGAGGGTAGAGCAGCAGCTCAGCGGGGCGGAAACGAATTTCCTGTACGGCGGTTGGCTCCCCTGCCCTACGCCGGTGCTCCCAGCTCCGCCCACACCGTCTTGCCCGCGACCCCCGGCGTCCGTACGACTCCCCAGTCCAGGCACAGCCGCTGCACGATGAACATGCCGTGGCCGCCGGGGCGGCCCGCGCGGTGCGGGGTGCGGGGGGCCGGCTGGCCCGTGCCCTTGTCGGAGACCTCGATACGGATCACCTTGTTGTCGCAGGCGATCCACATCTCGTCCGGCCCCTCGGCGTGCAGACAGGCGTTGGTGACCAGCTCGGACACGACGAGCAGCACATCCTCGGCGGCCGCCCGCTGGTCGGCGGTGGCGGCGGGCAGCCAGCCCCACGCGTACAGCGCCTGGCGGGCGAAGTCGCGGGCGAGCGGGACGACCCCGCTCTGCCCTGCGAAGCCCAGCCGACGGACCTGACGCCCCGCGGCCGCCTGGACGGACGCCTCGGACGCCTCGGACGCCTCGGACGCCTCGGGGCTCACGGACGGCACGGCGTCCCCGTCGGGCGTTCCCGCCGCCGGAGCGCCCTCGTCGGAGCCCCCCGTGGCCGGCACGTCCCCCTCGGACACCCCGGAAGCGCCGCTGGGCTCACGGCCGCGGTCGCCCGGCGAGAAAGGCCGGGTGGTGCTCATCAGCGCTTCACCTCACCGATTCACCAGTTCAACGTTCACACGATTCAGAAGTCTGCACGCAGAGTCAGTACGCCCGTACACTTCCTTGCCTGATACGTCGGTCACAGTCCCCCCACCCCCGGTGGCCGACCTCACAGCCGACAGTTTCAGGATGCTCCTGCCCGACCGCGCCGAGCGAACACCCCCGGATTCGGCACGAATGATGTGCACGAACGACGTGACGTCCGATGCGGGGCCGGACGCGAGGACTCAACCCGACCCGTCGGACTCGTCGGACTCATCGGCCAGAGCGTCGTCGAGCGAGGCGTGAACGGTGAAGACCGCTTCTGCCCCTGTGATCTCGAACACGCGCGCAACGACGGGCAGCATGCCCGCGAGATGCACCCCGCCACCGGCGGCCTCGGCCTTCAGTCGCGCCCCGAGCAGCACGTTCAGCCCCGTGGAGTCACAGAACTCGAGCCGCGAGCAGTCGACGACCAGCCGGCTGAAACCCTTGTCGAGGCAGTCCTCGAGTGGCTCACGCAACAAATCGGCGGTGTGGTGATCCAACTCACCCGCCGGAGTCACGACGGCACTGGAGCCCTCTTCCCGCACCTCGACCAGAAGTCGGCCAGACTGTGCGCTGCCGACGGTCCCGCGGTCCATGCCGTCTCTCACTCCCGACGTCGTGGCTGCTGACTGACGCTCTCGAACACTACGCCTTCCCTACGCCCTCCAACACCCGAACATCCACCCAGAAACGGACATTTCGGAACAGAGCGCACTTGCGGTGGGCTCCCGAAAGCGGGTAGGGCTAGTAGAGACACGTAACCGACTCGGCCGGCTTTGGAGGCGCCGCACACCGCAGTGCACGCACAGGCTTCGGCAGCCATATGCCGAGAACGATGGAGGACATCATGTCACCCCGGCTCGACGCATCGCATGCCCAGAAGGCGACGTCGGCACCCCGACCGGAACATCTGGATCCCATCGAGCGCAGCAGCGCCGTACGTCACGAACAGGACTTCGGCCAGGAGTTCGGCCAGGACGACGTACTCGCCGGGCTTCCGGACATCCCCCCGTACGACGAGGTGGGGCCGGTGGACGCGCGGGCCCTGTCCAAGACCCTCTTCGAGCGGCTGGAGTCGCTGGAGGAAGGGACCCACGAATACTCGTACGTCCGCAACACGCTCGTCGAACTCAACCTCGCTCTGGTCAAGTTCGCCGCCTCCCGCTTCCGCTCGCGCAGCGAGCCGATGGAGGACATCATCCAGGTCGGCACCATCGGCCTGATCAAGGCGATCGACCGCTTCGAGCTCAGCCGTGGCGTGGAGTTCCCCACCTTCGCGATGCCGACCATCGTCGGCGAGATCAAGCGCTTCTTCCGTGACACCTCGTGGTCGGTGCGGGTACCGCGCCGGCTGCAGGAACTCCGGCTCGACCTGGCCAAGGCCGGCGACGAGTTGGCCCAGAAGCTCGACCGCGCCCCGACGGTGGCGGAACTGGCGGAGCGCCTCGGTCTGACCAACGACGAGGTCGTCGAGGGCATGGCGGCGTCGAACGCGTACACCGCCTCCTCGCTGGACGCCCAGCCCGAGGAGGACGACGCCGAGGGCGCGCTCGCCGACCGGATCGGCTACGAGGACCACGGCATCGAAGGCATCGAGTACGTCGAGTCGTTGAAGCCGCTCATCGCCGAACTGCCGCCCAGAGACCGGAAGATCCTTTCCCTGCGGTTCGTCGCGGGCATGACCCAGTCGGAGATCGGCGACGAGCTCGGCATCTCACAGATGCATGTGTCGCGACTGCTGTCGCGCACCTTGATCCGGCTCCGCAAGGGGCTGACGGTCGAGGAGTGACGACCGGCGGCGGAGGGGCGTCTGCCTCCCGCCGACGTGCGCTGTGCCCGGTACCCCGCCGAATCCGTCGGCCGGATACCGGGCACAGCGCGTTCGGGCCGTCCACGGGCACTTCACGGGTTACCCACGGAAACCCTTTCCCCAAAGCCGCCCTTCCTCCACTATGAGCCGTCATACCCGCCGGTAGGTCAGACTCCGGGCGGGTGGCAAGGCTGCAAGGAGGCGGGGGAATGGCTCGGGCCGACGACAGCAGGGACCTTGACCGTGGGATGCACACGGGCGCGTCCGACGCCCGGCTCACCGAACTGCTGCGCGCCGACACGGCCACCGCGTACCAGGCGCTCCACGAACTCCGCGCCCGCCATCACGCACCCGTCCTCGGCTACGCCCGCCTGTGCACCCCGAACGACTCCATGGCACGGCAGTTGGCCGCCCAGGCGTTCACCCTCGCGGCCCGCCAGACGGCACGCGGCGTCGACCCGGGTCTCCCCTGGCGGCACCGGCTTCTGCTGCTGACCGCCCGGTCGGCCGGGACGTGGGCCATGGACGAGCGGGCCGCCGGCCTCGACGCGGGCCTGCTCCTCGTGCTGAACACGACGGGTCCGTCCGGCCCGGTCCCGCCCATGCTCACGGCGTTCCAGAGCCTGTCGTCCCGCACGCAGGGCCTGATCTGGTACGGGGTCCTGGAGCGGGAGCCGGTGGAACGGACGGCCACTCTCCTCGGCCGCACCCGCGAGGACGTGACGTACGGCACCGGCCCGGCGCTCCAGCAGCTGGCCCGCGCCTGTCTGCGCACCCGCCTCGCCGCCTCCGACGACCCCGACTGCCCCGACTTCGGCCGCCTCATCGAGGAGTCCGTCCGTCCGGACAGCCCTCGCGAAAGCGCCGACCTGCGCGGCCACATGGCGCGCTGCCCGCACTGCACGACGGCGTACGAGGAGCTGTCGGCCCTGCGGGACACCCCGCGCGCGGCGCTGGCGGAGGGACTGCTGCCGTGGGGCGGGACGGCATATGCGGCGGGTGGGGCGGGAGAGCGGGAGGCCGTCGGCCTTACTGCGGAGCGGAGTTGGCCGACGGGAGGCCGGCCGCGAGATCGTCGCCGAATCGCGCTGGTGTCGGCGGCGCTCGGGGTGGCGTTGCTTCCGCTGGTGGTCTTCCTGGTGGCGCAGGGCGGTTCGTCGTCGCCGCAGGAGCCGGTGGCCTCGGTCGGCACCGCGGCGAGTGTGCCGCCGGTGGCGGTGACGGTGACCGCGACGGTGTCGGTCACGCCGTCGGCCTCTTCGCCTTCACCTTCGCCGTCTCCGTCGCGGACGTCCAAGTCGCCTTCTCCGACGCGGAGTCCGAAGCCGACGAAGACGGCCCGCCCGAAGCCGACCCCCGCCCCCGTTCGCCTGCCGAACGGCACCTACGCCCAGGTCGTGAACGTCGCCACGGGGCTGTGCCTGGACATCGACGGCGCCCCGTACAACGGCACGGACGTCGTCACGGCCACCTGCACGTCCGCGCGCGACCAACGGTGGCGGGTCGACTCCGAACGCGGCGTGCTGCAGTCGTACGCCTACCCCGACTGCTGCCTGGACAGCCGGGGGTCCGTGGACCGGGGCGTCGGCATCTGGGAGTGCGGCTCGGTGTTCGGACCCAACGGGCTGAACCTCAGGTTCGCGGTGGACTCCAGCGGGGTGATCCGCCCGGGGATCGCGCCGGACCATGCGGTGACGCCGAGCGGGGACAGGTCGCTGGCCCTGGTGCGGGAGGCGGGGCGGGAGGATCAGCGGTGGCGGGCGGGGGCGGCCTGATCAGACGATCCGCACCCCCCGTCGCCACACCTCGCTGACCAGCGGCACCCCCGGCCGGTAGGCCAGGTGCACATGGCTCGGCGCGTCCAGCACGAGCAGGTCCGCGCGAGCGCCCGGGGTGAGGCGGCCGATGTCGTCGCGGCGCAGGGCCGCTGCCCCGCCCGCCGTGGCCGACCAGACCGCCTCGTCCGGTGTCATCCCCATGTCCCGTACCGCGAGCGCGATGCAGAAGGGCACGGAGGAGGTGAAGGACGAGCCGGGGTTGCAGTCGGTGGAGAGGGCGACGGTGACGCCCGCGTCGAGGAGGCGGCGGGCGTTCGGCCACTGGGCGCGGGTGGAGAACTCGGCGCCGGGGAGCAGGGTGGCGACCGTACGGCCGTTCGCCAGGGCGTCGATGTCCGCGTCCGTGAGGTGGGTGCAGTGGTCGGCGCTGGCGGCGTCCAGTTCGACGGCCAGCTGCACACCGGGGCCGTGGGTGAGCTGGTTGGCGTGGACGCGGGGGTGCAGGCCCTTGGCCTTGCCCGCGGTGAGGATCGCGCGGGCCTGGTCGCCGTCGAAGGCGCCCTTCTCGCAGAAGACGTCGATCCAACGGGCGTACGGGGCACAGGCGTCGAGCATCTCGCCGGTGACGAGGGCGACGTAGGCGGTGGGGTCGTCGGCGTAGTCGGGGGAGACGATGTGGGCGCCCAAGTACGTGACCTCGTCCGTGTGCGCCGACGCGATGCGCAGGGCTCGGGCCTCGTCCTCGACCGTCAGGCCGTAGCCGGACTTCGTCTCGAAGGTGGTGGTGCCCTGGTGCAGCGCCTCGTGGAGGTAACGGGTGAGGTTGACTTCGAGTTCCTCGTCGCTCGCGGCGCGGGTGGCGGCGACGGTCGTGCGGATGCCGCCGGCGGTGTAACTGCGGCCGGACATGCGGGCGTTGAACTCGGCGGTCCGGTCCCCCGCGAAGACGAGGTGGGAGTGGGAGTCGACGAACCCCGGGACGACCGCCCGGCCGCCTGCGTCGAGCCGATTGTCAGTGGCGGGTGCTTTGCTTTGATCACCGGTCCACACGACGCGGTCGCCTTCGATGACGACGGCCGCGTCCTGGATCAGTCCGAGGGGGGAATTGTCACCGAGGGAGGGGTTGTTGGTGACCAGGGCGGCGATGTTGGTGATGAGCGTGCTTGCGGTGCTCGCGGAGTGGGCGGGGCTGACGGTCGTCGCGTTGCTCATGGCGTCCTTGGTGGCCTGGTCGGCGGTCGGGTCGGGTTCGGGAGCGGAGGCGGGCCGCGCGGGTGGGCGGCCCGGGATCATCCGCGCAGGGCTGCGACGGCGTCCGAGAGGGCTTTCGGCACCTCCGGTACGAGTGAGTGGACCCCGTCCCGTACGACGTGCCGACCGCCCACGACCGTATGCGACACGTCTGCTGCCGACGCAGCGAATACGGCCGTCTCGGCCCCGAGCCGCGGAAGCGGCCCTGCCGTCCTGACCGAGTCGAGCGCGATCGTGGTGAGGTCGGCGCGTGCGCCGGGCTCGATGGTGCCCACGTCGTCCCAGCCGAGAGCCGCGTGGCCGTCGACCGAGGCCGCCCGCAGGAGGGCCGCAGCTGTCCAGTGACCTCGCGTACGGGTGCGCAGGCGCTCGTTCAGCTCCATCGCGCGCGCCTCTTCGAGCAGGTCGATGACGGCGTGGCTGTCGGAGCCGAGGGAGAGCGGGGAGCCTTCGTTCTGCAGGGCGACGGCCGGCCCGATGCCGTCCGCGAGGTCCCGTTCGGTGGTCGGGCACATACAGGTGCCGGTGCCGCTGCCCCCGATCAGGGAGATGTCCTCGGCGGTGAGGTGGGTGTTGTGGACGCCGGTGGTGCGCGGGCCGAGCACGCCGTGCAGGGCGAGGAGCTGGGTCGGGGTGCAGCCGTGGACCTCCAGGCACGCCTCGTTCTCGGCGGTCTGCTCGGACAGGTGCACATGGAGCGGAGCCCGCCGCTCCTCGGCCCACCGCGCCACGGTCGCCAACTGGTCGGCGGGCACGGCCCGTACGGAGTGGATCGCCGCCCCGATCCGTGCGTGATCCTGGTCCTTGAGAACTGAACAGCGTTCGGCCCAGCTCTCGGCGTTCCCGTCGGAGAAGCGGAGCTGGTGGGTGTTGGGGGGCTGCCCGAAGCCGGAGGAGAGATAGGCGGTGTCGAGGAGGGTGATACGGATGCCGGCGTCGGCGGCGGCCGCAATGAGGGCCTCGCCCATCGCGTTCGGGTCGGCGTAGGGGGTGCCGCCCGGGGCGTGGTGGACGTAGTGGAACTCGCCGACCGCGGTGATCCCGGCCAGCGCCATCTCGGCGTACACGGCGCGGGCGAGGGCGTGGTAGGTCTCCGGGGTCAGCCGGTCGGCGAACGAGTACATGACCTCGCGCCAGGTCCAGAAGGTGCCGGAGCCGACCTGGACGGTACCGCGCAGGGCGCGGTGGAAGGCGTGCGAGTGGGCGTTGGCGAGCCCGGGGAGCGTGAGGCCGCGGAGGACCTCGGCGCCGGGGGGCGGGGCTTCCGTGCCGGTGCGGACGGCGGTGATGCGGCCGTCCTGTACGTCCAGGGCGACGCCCGGCTCGACGTGGGTGTCGAGCCAGGCGTGTTCCAGCCAGTACGTACGGGTCTGCTGGGTGGGCGTCACGTGCAGGCCAGTCCTTCCAGTACGTCGGCCAGGGCGATGACTCCGGCCACGCAGTCGTCCTCGGCGGCGAACTCGGCCGGGGAGTGCGAGACGCCCGTGGGGTTGCGTACGAACAGCATGGCCGTCGGGATGCTCCCGGAGAGGATTCCGGCGTCGTGTCCGGCGCCGGTACCCAGGACGGGGACGGTGATGCCGGTGTCCTTGCCGAGGATGCGGCCCAGTTCGTCGCGCAGGGCGTGGTCGAACTCGACGACGGGCGTGAAGGACTCACGGACGATGTCGAGGTCGATGCCGTGGGCCGCCGCGTAATCCCGGGCGGCCTTCTCGATGCCGCCGACGACGGCGTCGAGGCTCGCCTGGTCCTCGGCACGGGAGTCGAGCCAGACGCGCACCAGGGAGGGGATGGCGTTGACGCCGTTCGGCTCGACGGAGATCTTGCCGAAGGTGGCGACGGCACCGGCGAGTTGAGCCTCCCGCCGGGCGGCGAGCACGGTCTCGGCGTACGCGAGCATGGGGTCGCGCCGGTCCACGAGCCGTGTGGTCCCCGCGTGGTTGGCCTCGCCCCGGAAGTCGAACCGCCACCGGCCGTGCGGCCAGATGGCGCTGGCGATGCCGACCCGGTCGCCGGACAGGTCCAGGGCCCGCCCCTGCTCGACATGCAGCTCGACGAAGGCGCCGATGCGGGCGAGCCGCTCCGGGTCGGCGCCGATGGTGTCGGGGTCGTACCCGGCGACCTCCATGGCCCGGGGCAGGCTGACCCCGTCCCCGTCGGTCAGCCTGTGGGCGTTCTCGACGGTGAGCTGTCCGGCGGCGAGCCGGGACCCGACACAGGCGAGCCCGAACCGGGCGCCCTCTTCGTCACCGAAGTTGACGATGGCGAGGGGTTTGGTGAAGTCCACTCCCCGGCCTCGCAGTTCATCGAGAGCAGCGAAGGAGGACACCACCCCGAGGGGCCCGTCGAAGGCACCCCCGTCCGGCACGGAGTCGAGATGCGACCCGGTGACGACGGCATCCCCGGCGGCGGGGTCCCCGAGCCAGGCCCACTGGTTGCCGTTGCGGTCGACCTCGTAGACGAGGCCGCGTGCTTCCGCCTGCTCCTTGAACCAGGCCCGGCAGTCGAGATCGGCCCCCGTCCAGGCGAAACGACGGTAGCCGTGGGAGTCGGCGTGCCGCCCGATGGGGAGCAGCTCGCGCCACATCTCATGGAAGGAGTTGCCGGACACAGGCTGTGGGCAGTCGTTCCGCAGGGCGTTGGGGGTCCCCCCGCTCGAACGAAGTTGAGAGTGGGGGAGGGTGGGCGCCGCCGAACCCGCACCCGGCGACGAGGCTTCAGCCCCCACCGGAGAGTTGCCGCTACGCCCACTGTCGTTCTGCGTCACGCGTCGTCACCCTCGCGCATAGGAACCCGCACGCCCCGCTCATCGGCAACCGACTCCGCGATGTCGTACCCCGCGTCCACATGCCGGATGACGCCCATACCGGGGTCGTTGGTGAGGACCCGCCGGATCTTCTCCCCACCCAGCTTCGTACCGTCGGCCACCGTCACCTGACCGGCGTGAATGGACCGGCCCATGCCCACACCACCACCGTGGTGAAGGGACACCCAGGAGGCACCCGAAGCCACGTTCACCATGGCGTTCAGCAGCGGCCAGTCCGCGATCGCGTCGGAGCCGTCCAGCATCGCCTCGGTCTCACGGTAGGGAGAGGCCACCGAGCCGCAGTCGAGGTGGTCCCGCCCGATCGCCAGCGGCGCGGCAAGCTCCCCGCTCGCCACCATGTCGTTGAACCGCTCGCCCGCCTTGTCCCGCTCCCCGTAGCCGAGCCAGCAGATGCGCGCGGGCAGCCCCTGGAAGTGCACCCGCTCGCCGGCCATCTTGATCCAGCGGGCGAGGGACTCGTTCTCGGGGAACAGGTCCAGGATCGCCTTGTCGGTCTTGGCGATGTCGGCGGGGTCGCCGGACAGGGCGGCCCAGCGGAAGGGTCCCTTGCCCTCGCAGAACAGGGGCCGGATGTAGGCGGGCACGAACCCGGGGAAGGCGAACGCCCGCTCGTACCCGGCGAGTTGGGCCTCGCCCCGGATCGAGTTGCCGTAGTCGAAGACCTCGGCGCCGGCGTCCATGAAGCCGACCATGGCCTCGACGTGCCTGGCCATCGACTCGCGGGCCTTGGTGGTGAAGCCCGCCGGGTCCTTGGCGGCAGCGTCCGCCATGTCGTCGAAGGCGACGCCCAGCGGCAGGTACGCCAGCGGGTCGTGCGCCGAGGTCTGGTCGGTGACGATGTCGATGGGGGCGCCCATCGCGAGGAGCTGCGGGACCAGCTCGGCGGCGTTGCCGAGGACGCCGATGGAGAGCGGGCGGCGGGCGTCGCGGGCCTCGGTCGCCAGCTGGAGCGCGTGGTCCAGACTGTCGGCCTTCACGTCCAGGTAGCGGTGCTCGATGCGCCGCTCGATCGCGCGCGGGTCGCAGTCGATGCAGATCGCGACGCCGTCGTTCATGGTCACGGCGAGCGGCTGGGCGCCGCCCATGCCGCCGAGACCGGCGGTGAGGGTGATCGTCCCGGCGAGGGTGCCGTCGACCCCTTTACCCATGGAATGCAGCTTCGCGGCGACGGCGGCGAAGGTCTCGTAGGTGCCCTGGAGGATGCCCTGGGTGCCGATGTAGATCCAGGAGCCGGCCGTCATCTGGCCGTACATGGTGAGGCCGAGGGCCTCCAGGCGGCGGAACTCCTCCCAGTTGGCCCAGTCGCCGACGAGGTTGGAGTTGGCGATGAGGACGCGCGGCGCCCACTCGTGGGTCTGCATGACGCCGACGGGGCGACCGGACTGGACCAGCATGGTCTCGTCCTGCTTCAGCGTCCTCAGCGTGCGCACCATCGCGTCGAAGGAGCGCCAGTCACGGGCCGCCTTGCCGGTGCCGCCGTAGACGACGAGCTTGTCGGGGTGCTCGGCGACCTCGGGGTCGAGGTTGTTCTGCAGCATCCGCAGGGCGGCTTCCTGCTGCCATCCCAGGGCACTCAGTTCCGTACCGCGCGGCGCTCGGACGGGGCGGGGTCCTGACATGGTCTGCCTCCCAGCGGACTGTGACTGCGAACTGTTGAGGTGGATATTCACATCCTGACCGTCTGAATAGAGCTAGTCAATACGTTCGCGGGCCAGCGCTCGCGCGTTCCGGATGTTTGGCTGGATGCATGGGCTCGGACGACGACATGACGGGGGATGTTGTGGACAACGGCGTGGGCAGCGGAGCAGGCGGCGAAACAGGTGACGGATTCGAGATATCGGCGTACGACGCCGGCCGGACGGCCCGGCGGGACGAGGCGGTGCGGGCCGCCGTGGAGCAGGGGCTGCTCGGGCCCGGCTCCCCCATCGTCGGCCTGCTCGACGTCACCGGCATCCGGGAGTCGGCGGCGGCGCTGCGGGCGGCGTTCGACGCGGTCGTGGCGCCGGGTACGCGCGTGCTGCACGCCTTCGCGGTGAAGGCGACCCCGCTGGTGCCGGTGCTGCGGCTGCTGCGTGAGGAGGGCATCGGCGCGGAGGTGGCGAGCCCGGGCGAGCTGGCGTTGGCGCGGGCGGCGGGACTGCGGCCGGGGATGACGGTCCTGGACTCGCCCGCCAAGACGCCGGCCGAGCTGCGCGAGGCGCTGGCGATGGGCATCGCCGTCAATGCGGACAACCCGCAGGAGCTGGCCCGCATCGACGGCCTCGTCCGGTCCGCCACCAGCCGCTCCCCGCTGGGGATCCGGGTGAATCCGCAGGTCGGCGGGGGTTCCATCGAGGCGACGTCCACGGCCACGGCGACGTCGAAGTTCGGGGTGGCGCTGCGTGACGAGGGGGCCCGGGAGTGGGTCGTCCGGGCGTACCAGGACCGTCCGTGGCTGACCCGGCTGCATGCGCACACCGGCTCGCAGGGCATCCCGCTGTCGCTGATGGCCCGGGGGGTCGCGGAGGCGTACGCGCTCGCCGAGGAGATCAACCGGCGGATCGGGCGGCGGCAGATCGACACGCTCGACATCGGCGGCGGGCTGCCGGTGAACTTCACCTCGGACGCGACGACGCCGACGTACGCGCAGTATGCGCGACTACTCAGCGAGGCGGTGCCGGGGCTGTTCGACGGGCGGTACGGGCTGGTCACGGAGTTCGGCCGGTCGCTGCTGGCCAAGCACGGGACGGTCGTGGCGCGGGTCGAGTACGCCAAGAGTGCGGGCGGACGGCCGGTGGCGGTCACCCATGCGGGCGTGCAGGTCGCCACGCGCACGGTGTACGCGCCGGGGAGCTGGCCGCTGAGGATCGCCGCGTACGACGACAAGGGGCGCCCGAAGGAGGGTCCGGCCGTGCTGCAGGACGTGGCCGGGCCGGCCTGCTTCTCGGGGGACCTGCTGGCCGAGGGGTGCGCGCTGCCGTTGCTGGAGCAGGGGGACCACGTGGCGGCGGTGGACACGGGGGCGTACTACTTCGCGCACCACTACGCGTACAACTCCCTTGCCCGGCCCGGCGTCTACGGCTTCGCGCCGGACGACGCCGGAGGCATCGCCTTCGCGACGGTGCGCGAGCCGCAGTCGCTCGACGAGATCGTGGCCGAATCCGGAGGGGCGCACGCAGCCTCGCTCACCACCCTGCCCTCGCCGGAGAGCCAGCGACGAGCGCCGACCTGATCAGCGGGCGCGGCGGCAGCAGCATCCTTTCTGTGCCTGGTCCTCGACGCCTGACCTACACCAGCGCCGCAGTGCGGCGGCGGGCCCCGCCCGGGGCGGCGTCGCCCGCCGCGACGCCCGTGCTGCGGTACGTCCTCACCGCCTTGCCCGCCGGCTGCCCGCCCCGCCCATCGAGCCAGTCCACCCGTACCCACAGCAGGGCGTTGTCGGCACACTCACGCCGTCCGAGCCACGCGGCCTTGAGCCGGAGCCCCGCCCCGCATCCCGCCAGCAGCATCCCGCCGGCCACCGACACGGCGAACGCGCTGCCCAGCGCGGCGACGAACGCCAACAGCAGCCACCAGCGGTGACCCCGGCGCCAGTTGCGGACGGTCACCGCGCGATCCTGGAGCACGTCATGCTTGCCGGCGCGGGCGACCGACCGGGTGAGGGCGGTGTAGCGCCTGCGGCGGCAGTACGACACGACCACGGCGGCGACGATGAACAACGCGCCACCGGCCATGACGCCGATCCTGCGGCCCGTAATACCCGGCACCAGTACGCCGATGCCCGCCGCGAACACCCCGAGCCACCACAGCGGTGCCACCCCGGCCCGTACGACGACGGCCACCCGGGCCAACCCTTGTACTCCGCGCGCCATGATCCGCCTCCTCGCCGTCCCGGCACAGCCCTGTCGGCCGCGCACGGTAGCGAGCAAACGTGAGACGAGTCTGAGAGCGGCAGCCAGGGTTCTCCAGGTTGATAGATGTCTCACGAGACACACCAACGCCCACCCGCGCGGGTGTGACCAGGGCTGTACTTGGCGCCCAGGGCCGTCGCGGACCTGCACATGTGGCCCTGGTCCCTACGCCGACGAGCGTGGCGGAGCTGGATGCGGCCGGTTTCAGGTAGGGCGGCGGACGGCCTGTACGGCGGTGTCGTAGAGGTCGAACAGGTCGACCTGTCCGCCCAGGCGTACCCATTCCTCGTTGGCTGCCTGCAGGCAGATGATCGCTGCGGCTGCGATCGCGCGGGCTTGCAGGGTGCGGCTGTCGGAGTCGGGCAGTCGCGGCTCGATCTGCGGTGCGAACAGGTCTTGCCAGCGGGCTTGCTTCTCGGCGTGTCCGGCGCGTAGGGAATCGTTGCCGAACAGCAGCGTGATGAACTCCAGGCGCCCTTCGGCTGTCATGTCGATCTCCTCGAGCACCTGGAACGCCGCGCGCAGCGCCGTCCAGGCATCCTCGTCGGCCGAGCGCTCGGCGAGGCGCGCGGCGATCAGTTCGCCCTGTTCGTCCAGGCCGCTGAGCGCGAGGTCTTCCTTGTTGCGGAAGTAGTTGAACAGGGTCCGCCGGGAGACGCCCGCGGCGGCGGCGACCTCATCGAGGGTCGTGTTGTCGAAGCCCTTGGCGGCGAACAGCTCGATAGCGGTCCGGGCCAGCAGTGATCGGACCACGGAGCGGGTCTGTTCCCGGATAGGGGCCGGTTTCTGAGTCATGCACCGATGGTACGTCGCCTCACACGATGCAGGCGCTTGCACTCAGTGCAAAAGCGTGCGTAGAGTGAATGTCATGAGCAAAATCGACTACCACCGCCAGACCGTCATCGTCACCGGCGCCAGCTCCGGCCTCGGCGCCGAATTCGCCCGCCAGCTGGCCCGCCGCGGCGCAAACCTCGTGCTGGTGGCCCGCCGCGCGGACCGGCTGCAGAGCCTGGCCGCCGAACTCACCCGCGCCCACGGCGTCACGGTGACCACCGTCGCCCGCGACCTCGGCCGGCCCGACGCCGGCCGCACGCTGCGCACCGAACTCGAGTCCCGCGGCATCCACGCCACCGGACTGGTCAACAACGCCGGCTTCGGCACCCACGACGCGTTCACCGCCGAGGACCCCGACCGCCTGCAAAGCATGATCGCGCTGAACGTCAGCGCGCTGGTCGACCTCAGCCACGCCTACATCGACCCGCTGACCTCCGCCGACACCGGCGTCCTGATCAACGTCGCGAGCCTGCTGGGCTTCCAGCCGACCCCCTACATGAGCGCCTACGGCGCCACCAAGGCCTTCGTCCTCAACTTCACCGAATCGCTGTGGGAGGAGACCCGCGGCACCGGCCTGCGTGTCCTGGCCGTATGCCCCGGCGCCACCCGGACCGAGTTCTACGACGTCGCCGGCAGCTCCGCCGACTACGGCACGAAGCGGGCAACCCCCGAGCAGGTCGTGACGATCGCCCTCGACACGCTCGACCGCCGATCCGCGCCCCCATCGGTGGTCACCAACGGCCGGTCGCTCGCTCTCCTCGGAAGGCTCCTGCCGCGCCGCTCGATGGTCCGGCTCATGGGCTGGATGGACCGCCGCCAGCGCCCCCAGCACCCCGTCGCCCTCACCAACAGCTAAGGAAGCCCGTCATGACCAGCACCGACATCACCACACAGCCCACCGACGCGGAGCGCTTCCACCACATCCTCCAAACCCAGCGCGCCGCCTACCTCCGCGACGGAGCGCCCTCCCTGGAGGCGCGGCGCAGCGATCTGACCAGGTTCAAGAAGGCACTGATCGCCCGGCGCGGCGCCATCGAGGAGGCGATCAACACCGACTTCGGACATCGCTCGCGACACGAGACCGCGTTCATGGAACTCGTGGGCGTCGTGCAGGGCATCGACTACCTGCAGCGCAACCTTCGCCGGTTCATGCGCCCGACCCGCCGCCGCATCGAGCTGCCGCTGCGTTTCGGCAGCAACCGCATCGAATACCAGCCGCTCGGCGTGGTCGGCGTCATCTCGCCGTGGAACTATCCGGTCAACCTGTCGCTGATGCCCGTCGTCACCGCGATCGCCGCCGGCAACCGCGTCATGCTCAAGCCGTCGAAGCTGACCCCGGCGACGAACGCGGTGCTCGCGTCGATGCTCAGCGAACTCTTCCCGCCGGAGCAGGTCACGATGGTCAGCGGCGACGGCTCCGCGTTCTCCTCCTTGCCGTTCGACCATCTCGTCTTCACCGGCAGCACCGAGGTCGGGCGAGCCGTGATGAAGGCGGCCAGCGACAACCTCGTCCCCGTCACGCTGGAGCTCGGCGGCAAGTCTCCGACCATCGTGGCCAAGGGACACGTCCGGGACCAGGCCGTGTCCGACATCGTCTTCGGCAAGCTTCTCAGCGGCGGGCAGACCTGCATCGCCCCCGACTACGCCCTGGTGCACGAATCCGAGATCGACGCCTTGATCGCCAGCTACGACAGATTGGTGAAGGCCGCCTACCCCGACGGCCCCACCAGCGACGACTACACCTCGATCATCGACGACAAGCAGTACAGGATCCTCACCGACCTGATAGAGGACGCCCGCGCTCATGGGGCGCGGATCATCGAGGTCGGACACCGGCCGGGCGACGCGGCTCGCCGTCCGCACACCCTCGCACCGACCGTCGTGCTCGGCGTCACCGACGACATGCGCATCGCCCACGAGGAGATCTTCGGCCCCATCCTGCCGATCTTCGGTTACCGCGACATCGACGACGCCATCAACTACGTCAACGCACGGCCGCGGCCGCTGGCGCTCTACTACTTCGGCGACAACGGCCCCGACCGGCGCAAGGTCCTCGACCGCACGACCTCCGGCAACGTCACCGTCAACGGCACCATCATGCACGTCGCGCAGGACGACCTCCCCTTCGGCGGCGTCGGCGCCAGCGGGATGGGCAAATACCACGGCATCGAAGGATTCCGCACGCTCAGCCACCCCAAGGGCATCCACGTACAAGGACGCTGGAACGCCACCCGCCTGCTGCACGCCCCCTTCGGCAAGCGCACCGAAGCTCTCCTCAACTTCTTCCTCCGATGAGGGAGGCATCACCGGCGCCCGCAGGCCCTGAGACCACACCCCCACACACGAGTGCGGCCGGCCGTTCGTCGAGACCGATCGGCGGATCGGCGGAAATGGTGTTCACCCCGAGCAGCGACGTCGAGCACCAAAACGCACTACCGCCCGTGCAGCGGCCAGGGCCTGGCCGAGGCGAACCCCTCCGGAAGGAAGCCACCGATGGCTGATCACGACCTCGTTCTCGTCACCGGCGCCGGCGGCATGGGCCGCCTCGTCACCGAGCGGCTGCGCGCGCAGAACGTGCCGGTCCGCGTCCTGATCCGCCGCGAGGACGACCGCGCGGCCGAGGTGCGGGCATTGGGCGCCGAGGTCGTCACCGGGGACCTGACCCGGCCTGAAACGGTGGCGGCCGCGCTCGACGGCGTCCGCCGGACGTACTTCGGGCTCAGTGTGTCCCCGGACCACCTGCTGGCGGCGACCGTCATGGCCACGGTCGCGAAGGCGCACGGCGAACTCGACATGCTGGTGGACATGTCGCAGATGACGGTGTCGCAGATGACCGCCACCAGCACCGCGGAATCCCACCAGCAGCGGCTGCACTGGCTGGCGGAGCAGGTGCTGGACTGGTCGGGCCTGCCCGTGGTGCACGTGCGCCCGACGACGTTCCTCGACAATCCGTTGTTCACCGCCCTCGCGGCGCGGTCGATCCGCGAGAACGGCACGCTGGCGCTGCCGTTCGGGACCGGACGCACCTCGCCAGTCGCTGCCGACGACGTCGCCCAGGTGGTCGCGACCATCCTGCGCAATCCCGGGGAGCACGCCGGGAAGGTGTACGAGCTGACGGGGCCGCGGGCGCTCGACATGACCGAAGTAGCCCAGGAGTTCTCCAAGGCGCTCGGCCGCACGGTGACCTATCTGGACGTCCCCCTGCAATGGTGGCGCACAGAGGTACTCGCGAACGCGGGCCTGCCACAGCACACCGAGCAGCACATCGCGACCATGGCGCAGCTGCACCGCGCGAACCGTTACGACAGGGCGACCATCGACGTCGAGCGCATCACCGGGAAGCGGCCTCTGACCGTCGAGGAGTTCGTCGCCGTCCGCAAGGACTTCTACCTCGGCTGACTGCCGCAGCAATCCCAGGAGGAGGGGGCATCACCGAAGTCGCGGTCGGGCACGTCGACGTTGGGCCCGAAAGCGACTGCCATGGGCGACACGTCTGTCCCGTCCTGGGTGCCGCGGCCCCGTGTGTATCGACGCTTGGTGCTGGACGGGCATAGAGGTGGCCGGTGTTGGGCTGACATGGCCCACCTTTCCCGTCTCTCAAGTCGGCTCACTCTCGGCGGGCGAGAGGCAGTGGGACCACGACGTCGGAGCAGTTGGTGAGTTGCTCGCGGAGGGCGGCGTTCTCGGCGTGGAGAGTGGCGATGACGGTCGCTGCGGCATCAACCTGCTGCTGAAGTCGTTGACGCTCTTGCCGGATACCTCTCAGTTGTCGCCGGAGGCGGGTGATCTCCTCCTGCTGATGTTGGTCGTGCAGGCTGGCGGGGCTTCGGCCGACGCGGTTGTCCCACTCCGCGAGGAGGACGGTTGCACGGTTCATCGTGGCTCGGCTGACGCCGGCCTCTCGCCAGAGGTTGTTCTTGGTCAGCTTGCCGTCGGTACGGATGGGCCGGCCGGTGAACAGACGCTCCATCGCCTCGCGCAGGGCCTGCTCTGTCTGGGCGGACACCGTCGGAGGGGTCATTCGGTGGCCTTTGGGATTACGCGGTCGACGTCGTGGAGCTGTTCGGTGAGCAGTGCCCGGCGGTTGGGCGGGAGCTTCCGGGTGGCGAGCAGGTCGGTGAGCGAGGCTCGTTCCACAGTCCAGATGGGCAGATGAGCGGGGGCGATGACGCTGTTCGCGCAGCGGGAGGGTTGGCAGCGGTCGATCAGCGGGCCTTGGTGACCTTCGGGGACGATCGCGTCCTCCAGGCATTTGGCGCCGACTGGGTTCGCGTCGTCCATGGTGCAGTGGTTGAGCTTGCCGAAACGGACGGACAAGCGCGTGCGGCGCAGGAGGTCGAGTTCGACCCGGAGATCGCCGCGCTGCGCCTGGTTAGTTGCTGTCATCTCGGCGGCCTTGGCTCGGATGGCGGCAAAGGTCTCGCGCATGCGATCGGCGCCCGGTCCGTAGCCGATCGGCTCGCCGCGGCCGTCGGCGGCGAAGAGCTCGGCCAGCCGCTCGAAACGGCGCTCGCTGATGGCGGTCTTCAGATGCTGGGCCCAGGCGGGCGAGGCCTCGGTGTAGCCCTGGGTGGTGGTGTTCGCGAGCGCCCGGGTGGCGACGTGCTTGAGCTGCATCCCGACGGCGATCTCCGAGCCGGGAAAAGCGGGCGCGGGCCAGGCGGCCCGCCGCCGTGCAGGATGCGGCCCGCAAGTGGGCGAAGAAGGTCGCGCGGGACCATGACGTGATCGCGGTGGAGGACTTCAAGCCGAAGTTCCCCGCCAGGACCAGCATGGCGCGCAAGGCGGCCGACGCCGCGATCGGCGCGACGAAGAAGGCGCTGATCGAGATGGGGCGCAAGCACGGGCGGGACGTGCGCCTCGTACATCCCGCGCACACCACCATGGGCACACCACCATGGATTGTGGCCAGTGCGGAGCGAGAACCAAGCACGCACTACCCCTGTCCGAACGCACCTACACCTGCACCGCGTGCGGGCTCGTGTCCCCCAGGGACAAGAACTCCGCCCGCGTGATGCTCGTCCGGGCAGGTCTGGCCCCGGCTGGTGTCGAGGGCTAAGACCTCCTGGAGCGCAGCTCCAGGAGGCGGCCTGAGCCAGGAATCCCCCTCATCTGCGAGAGGGAGCAGTCAATCGACGAACAGCCCCCGCGCCGCCGCCCGCGCGTCGAACTCCTCCAGTCGCGCCTGCGCGTCCGGCAGGTCGTCGCACATCGCCTCCAGCAGGACCCGGCCCAGCAGCATCGGCGCGCAGGCCGTGTCGAAGGCGAGGCCCGTGCCGACGGCGGCGGGCAGCAGCAGGTCGGAGACCTTGGCGACCGGTGCGAAGGCGGAGTCCGCCACCGTCACCACCGTGAGCCCGGCCTCCTTGGCGTAGGCGAGGGTGTCCACGACCTCGCGTGGGTGCCGGGGCAGCGCGAAGCAGAGCAGCGCCGTCGCCCCGGCCCGTACGGCGGCGTCGATCCGGTCGTGGATCATCGTGCCGCCCTCGTGCAGCAGCCGTACGTCCGGGTGCACCTTGGCGGCGAAGTAGGCGAAGCCGTACGCCTGGGAGGCCGCAGCCCGCAGGCCGAGGACGGGCAGCGGGCGCGAGGCCGAGAGCAGGCGCCCGGCCTTCTGCACCGGGCGCGGGTCGGCCAGTACCTCGGCCAGGTGCCGCAGGTTCTCGATCTCGGCCTCGACGGCCTGCTGGTACTCGTTGTAGGAGCCGGCGTCCGCCGCCGGTTCCACGGGGGCGACCTCGCGCAGGTGCCTGCGCAGCGCCGGGTAGCCGTCGAAGCCGAGGGCGACGGCGAAGCGGGTCACGGACGGCTGGCTGACCCCGGCCAGTTCGGCCAGTTCCACGCTGGACAGGAACGGCACGTCGGCGGCGCGCCGCACCATGCTGTGCGCGATGCGCCGCTGGGTCGGGGTGAGCCGGTGCCCCTCGAAGAGCGCCTGAAGTCGCGCGGCGGGGCTGTCCGTCCCGATCGTGTTCCTGTCCGCGCTCATGCCGCGCTCCCCCTCCAGATGTCCGTGAACCGGTCCAGCAGTGCGGCCGCAGCCGTCACATCGTCGGTGAGCGGCCGGTCGGCCAGGTCGTCGTCGAGCACCGACTCGGCCAGCTCCATCGCCCGGCCCACCGGAAGGTCCGGGTCGGGCCGGAGGTCGCGCAGCCGCAACGCCCGTACGGCGGCGACGAGTTCGCAGCCGACGACCAGACGGTACGCGCCGCACGCGCGCAGTGTCTGCCGTGCGGCGAGCGAGGCGAAGCTGGCCTGCTCCTCCACGCCCCGGGAGAGTACAGCGTGGCCGAGCGAGGCGGGGGCCGAGAAGGCCCGCAGGTCGCCGAGGGCGGCCGCGGCGGCGTACTCCAGGATCATCACGCCGGACGAGGCGGGCTCGGGGTCGGCGAGGAAGGGCTTGAGGCGGGTGTAGGCGGGCTCGTTCAGGGTGGACAGGCGGGATGTCGACAGCCGGGCCACCTGGGTCAGCGCCAGCCTGAAGTGGTCCAGGGCGAGGGCGAGTTGGGCCTGGTAGAAGCCGCCGTGGTGGTAGGCGGCCATGTCCTCGGGGGAGATGAGGGGGTTCTCGGCGGCGGCGTTGATCTCCACCGCGAGCACCTCCTCCAGGGCGTCGGCCGCGTCGTGCGCGGGGCCGTGGATCTGGGGCAGGCAGCGGAAGCCGTACGGGTCCTGGATGCGGCCGAGCGGCGGGGTCGGCCGGTCCTCGGCGCCGATCAGCTCCCGCATGCGGCGGGCGACCTCGGTGCTGCCCCGGTGCGGTCGGGCGGTGTGCACGGGGGCGGCGTACGCCTCGTGGGAGCCGTCGACGGCGAGCAGCGACAGGGCGGCGACGACCTGGGTGGCGGCGACGAGCCCGCGCAGTTCGTGCAGGGCCAGGGCCGCCTGGCCGAGGGTGAGTGCGTTGCTGCTGATGAACGCGAGGGCGTCGTTGTTGTCGAGCGGCTGCGGCTCGGGCGCCCCGGACCCGCGCCAGGGATGCTCGCCGGCCAGCGCGAGGCCGGTCTGCGCCAGCGCCGCGAGGTCTCCGGTGCCGACCGAGCCGAACTCGTTCACGACCGGGTGGGCCCCGCTCTCCAGCGCCTCGCAGAGCGCCGTGACGACGGTGGGCCGCAGGCCGGCACCTCCCGCGAGCAGCTGGTTGGCGCGTACGGCGAGCATGGCCCGCACCTGCCGGGCGGGCAGCTCCTCGCCGATGGCCCCGGCGTGGCTGCGCAGCAGGCGCAGGCCGTGCTCGGCGGCGGCGTCGGTGGGCACGTCCTCGTTCCGGTTGGCGCCCACGCCGGTGGAGCGGCCGTAGACGCGCCCGGTCGCGGCGATGAGGCGGGCGGCGTCCCAGGACTCCTCGGCGCGCTTCATCGCGTCGCTCGCGGGAACCGGGCGCGCGGCCCCGGTGGCGAGGCGCACGACGTCCTCGACGCCGAGCCCGATCCCGTCGAGGACGACCAGGCCGGTGTGCCCGGTGTGCACAGCGCCGGGTGCGTCCACGATCCGAGACGACATAAAGCTCAGACACCCCTCAATCCGTGCGGCATCGACGTCCTATTCAGACACCAAGAACTCTGCATGACGTTATGCAGCCGGGCAAGGGACATCTCATGATCCATTTTCCCCGCCGGGAAGCCGTCCACATCGGCGGGGCGCTTAGGGTGGGGCGGCATGAGGTCACGGTTCCGCAAGGGTGAGGTCATCGTCCGGCGGGAGATTCTGTCCGGCCGCGAATGGCTCGTGTACCCCGTGCGGGTCGCGAGTGACGACGAGCGTGCGCTCGCCGTGTACCTGGCCCAGGGCACGCCGCTCACTTTCGGACGCGGCGACTTCCGCTGGGGCCTGCACCCCTGGATCGAGTTCGAGCACGTGTGGCAGTCCGGCGGTGTCCTGCAGCTGCAGCGCCCGGGGGACGGCTATTCCGTGTGGGGCCGATGGGAGGACGGGGTCCTGTCGGAGTGGTACGTCAACTTCCAGGCCCCCCTCGTCCGTACGGAGCGCGGGTTCGACACGCTGGACCACGAGCTGGACCTGATCATCCCCGGCGACGGCTCCCCGTACCGGTGGAAGGACGTCGAGCACTTCGAGGAGCGAGTGCGCACGGGCGGCTTCGACGCCGAGGAGGCGGACGCCGTGCGTGTGGCGGCCGCCTCCGTCGTGGATCTCGTCGAGCGTGGCGCGTGCTGGTGGGAGCAGTGGCGTAACTGGCGGGCACCGACCGACTGGGACGTCCCCGCGCCGGCGCCCCTCGAGGACGACGCCTCACGGTGAACAGATAGTCGCGGCCGACCTGGCCCGCCGGATCGTTGTCGAGGTTGCCCGTCACGCCCTCGACCAGCCGGTCCAGGTCACCCTTGGCTCGATCCGTACGCCGCCGCCCTCGACGGGGACGGCGGCCGCGCCCCGGCGGACACCGGCCGACCCGCCGGGAGCCGTCCCGGCCAGGGCGCGAGCGGCCGGCTCAGTGGCTGGAAGCTCGCTGTAGCTACCCGTAGCTGCCCGTAGCTCGCCATAGCTCGCCGCAGCCGGACCCGACACAGGGGATGCGTCCACGATCCGAGACGACATATGCCTCGAACGCCACCAAGCCGGTCAGCCGATCCCGCCCACCGGCCATCCGTTACCCCGGATTAACAGCAGAGTATTGACAATCTATTCAGGCACCGAGAACTCTGCATGAGGTTATACAGCCGGGCAGAGGACATCTCATGATCCAGTTCGACGCGGTCCACAAGCGCTTCCCCAACGGCACGACAGCAGTCCACGACCTCTCCCTGGAGATGCCGGAGGGCGGCGTGACCGTCCTGGTCGGATCCTCCGGTTGCGGCAAGACGACCACCCTGCGGATGGTCAACCGGATGGTGGAGCCGACCTCCGGCACCATCCGGGTCGGCGGCAAGGACGTCACCCGCCAGGACGCCGCCGAGCTGCGCCGCTCCATCAGGTACGTCATCCAGCAGGCGGGCCTGTTCCCGCACCGCACGGTGCTCGACAACATCGCCACCGTGCCGCTGCTGCTCGGCTTCAGCCGCCGCAAGGCCCGCGCCCGGGCGGCGGAACTGCTGGAGACCGTCGGCCTCGCGGCCGACGCCGGCAAGCGCTACCCGCACCAGCTCTCCGGCGGCCAGCAGCAGCGCGTCGGCGTCGCCCGGGCGCTCGCCGCCGACCCGCCCGTCCTGCTGATGGACGAGCCGTTCGGCGCGGTCGACCCCGTCGTGCGCACCCAGCTCCAAGACGAACTCCTGCGTCTACAGAAGGAGTTGAGCAAGACCATCGTCTTCGTCACGCACGACGTCGACGAGGCCGTGCGGCTGGGCGACCAGATCGCGATCTTCCGCACCGGCGGCCATCTGGTCCAGTGCGCCCCGCCCGCCGAGCTGCTCGCCCGCCCGGCCGACGACTTCGTGGCCGACTTCCTCGGCGCCGAGCGCGGCCTGAAGCTGCTGTCGCTGCGCACGCTCGCGGACGTCCCGCAGGGCCCGGCACCGGAAGCCGGCAATTGGAGCCTCGTACTCGACGCGGCGAACAAGCCCCTGTACTGGGCGTCGAAGGACGCGAAGGACACGAAGGCCGCCGAACTCCCCGTACGACCGCTCAAGGACACCGACTCGCTCCTGTCGGCCCTCAACGAGTCGATCGCCTCCCCCACCGGCCTGATAGCCCGCGTCGACGCGGAGGGCGCCCTCACCGGCGTCACGTCCCGCGACGACATCCACGCCCACGCCGGACAGGCCCACACCGAGGCCCGGGTGGCCGCATGACCATCGACTGGTCGTGGATAGGCGACCACACCGACGACCTCACCACCCTGACGATCTCCCACCTCCAGGCCGCGCTCACCGCCGTCCTCCTCGGCGTCCTCATCTCCCTCCCCCTCGCGGTGATCGCCCACCGGATCCGCCCCCTGCGCGGCTTCCTGCTGGGCCTGTCGAACGTCCTGTTCACGATCCCGTCGATCGCGATCTTCGTCCTGCTGCTCCCGGTCTCCGGCCTCACCCGCACCACGACCGTGATCGGCCTGACGGTCTACACCTTGGTCGTCCTTCTCCGGAACACGGTCGAGGGCCTCGACTCGGTCCCGGTGAAGGTGAAGGAGGCCGCGAAGGCGATGGGCACGCGCCCCCTTCGCACGCTCCTGACCGTCGAGTTCCCGCTCGCCCTCCCCGTGATCATGGCGGGCGTGCGGATCGCGACCGTCATGTCCATCTCCCTGGTCTCGGTCGCGACCTACATCGGCGACGGCGGCCTCGGCCAGCTCTTCACCGACGGCTTCCAGCGCAACTTCCCGACCCCGGTGATCGCCGGAGTGGTCCTCACCCTCCTGCTCGCGGTGGTCGCGGACGCGGCTCTGGTCGCCCTGCAGTACGTCCTGACCCCCTGGCGGAGGCGGCGAGCCTGACATGTACGAACTCTTCAGCAACCTCGGCGCCTGGCTGGTCAGTGGCGAGCAGTGGTCCGGCCCGGACGGCATCGGCCACCGCCTGGCCGAACACCTCCAGTACTCCCTCCTCGCCACACTCATCGCGACAGCGATCGGCCTCCCCCTCGGCCTGCTGATCGGCCACACCGGCAAGGGCGCCTTCCTCGCGATCAACCTCGCGTCCTTCGGTCGCGCCCTGCCGACCGTCGGCCTGGTCGTCCTGGTCTTCCTGGCCGGCGGACTGTCCATGCTCCCGGTCTACGTCGCCCTGGTCGCCCTCGCGGTCCCGGCGATCGTCACCAACACCTACGCGGGGATGACGGCCGTCGACCCGGACGTGAAGGACGCGGCGCGCGGGCAGGGGATGCGCGGCCACCAGGTCCTGTTCCAGGTGGAGCTGCCCCTCGCCCTCCCCTTGATCATGACGGGCCTGCGCCTGGCGCTCATCCAGGTCGTGGCCACGGCCACCATCGCCGCGTACGTCTCCTTCGGCGGCCTGGGCCGCTACGTCTTCGACGGCCTCGCCCAGCGCGACCTCGTCCAGGTGCTCGGCGGCGCGGTGCTGGTCGCCGTGGTCGCCGTGGCCCTGGACCTGGCCCTCTCCGGCCTCCAGCGCTTCCTCTTCCGCCACCGCACTGCCTAGGGACCTCCGATGAACCGACGCACTCTCCTCGGCGGCCTCTTCGCGGCCGCCTCCGTCCCCGCCCTCGCCGCCTGCTCCAGCGGCATCACATCCCTGGACAGCCAGGGAACCTCCTCCGCCGGCGGCGGCTCCAGCAAGGGCGGCATCACCATCGGCACCGCCAACTTCACCGAGAACCAGGTGCTCGGATACCTGTACGCCGCCGTGCTGCAGGAGGCCGGCGTGAAGGTGACCGTCCGCCCCAACCTCGGCACCCGCGAGATCCTCATCCCCGCCCTCAAGGGCGGCGACATCGACCTGCTCCCCGAGTACCAGGGCGCCCTGCTCCACTACGTCGCCCCCAAGGCGACCGCCACCGAGGAGGGCGAGATGCAGAACGCCCTCACCGTCGCACTCCCGGGCGGCCTCCAGGTGCTGCCGTACGGCATGGCCGAGGACTCGGACGCCTTCGTCGTCACCCGCGAGACGGCCCAGAAGTACGGCCTGACCTCCCTCGCCGACCTGAAGAAGCAGAACGGCAAGCTGGTCATCGGCGCAGCGCCCGAGGTGAAGAAGCGGGAGGTGGGGGCGGTCGGCCTGAAGGACGTGTACGGGGTGGAGTTCAAGGAGTTCAAGTCCCTCGACTCCTCGGGTCCGCTGGTCAAGGGCGCCCTGAAGAAGGGCGACGTGGACGTGGCGAACCTGTTCACCACGGACACCGACATCCAGGCCAACAACTGGGTGGTGCTGTCGGACCCCAAGAACCTCATCCCCGGCCAGCACGTCGTCCCCCTCATCGCCGACCGCAAGGCCGACTCCACGGTCCGCAAGGCCCTCGCCCGCCTCGGCAACACCCTGACCACCGCCCAGCTCACCGAGCTGAACCGGCAGGTGGACAAGGACAAGAAGGACCCGGAGGACGTGGCGAACGCCTACGCCGAGGAGCACGGGTTGGTGAAGTGACGGCGCCCTGCCGTGTACCCCCAGTCCAACAGGGGGGCTAACCCCAGTGCGGCGCTCGCCCGCGCTGCCTACCGTGAGTCGTATGACCGGAATGGACGCGCGGGACACCGAGCTCAAGAAGGAACTCAACGCCACCCTGCAAGCGCGCAGGGAGTTGGGCGAGGAGTACGAGTCCGCGCTGGTCGACTCGTTCATGGAGAAGGTCGACCAGCGCATCGACGGGGCGGTCGAGCGCCGTCTGCGGCGGCAGCTGGCGGAGCAGCAGATGGTGACGGCCCGGGGCACCAGGTCACCGAAGTCCACGGACTCCTTCGGCGAGCGCTTCGGCTTCGGCATCGTCTCGCTGGTCCTGGCGATCCCGCTGTCGGGGATCGGCGCCGGCACAGCCCACCTCCCCGGCCTGCTGGTCACGTGGATCGGCATCGTCGGCGTGAACGTCGTGCAGGCGGTGCGGACGAATCCCGGGCTCTTCCGGGGCCTGCGCCGCAAGCCGGCCGGGGACGAGGACCGCTGGGAGGACTGAGCCGAGAGGCGGCCCAAAAAAATATCCGCGGGGACCGCCGCACCCCCGTTACCGGGGGGCGGGACGACGGCGGTCCCCGCGAGGGACGCGGGCCGGGTCAGGCCGGGCTTACGCGTCCTAGGCGTCCATGGAGGTCCGGGAGCCGCTCCGGAGGTCCTTGGCGCCGTTCGGCGTCGGCCGGGGCGGGGAGCCGCTCCCGCCCTGCCGACACCCACTAATGTGCCGGACCCGTGTTAAGCCGGTGCTGCGCGGACGTGACGCGCTCGTACCAGTTCCGCGACGGCCCGGGCGGCCCCGGTCACCGCAAGTTCGCCGCGGACAGGGTCCGTTCACCGCAGGTTTGCCGCTACTTCCCGCCCTTGGCGAGGAAGGCCAGCAGGTCCTGCCGGCTGATCACACCGGTCGGCTTGCCCTCGACGAGGACGATCGCCGCGTCGGCCGCGCCCAGTACGGACATCAGGTCGCCGACCGGTTCACCGGAGCCGACCTGCGGCAGCGGGGACGACATGTGCTTCTCCAGCGGGTCGTCGAGCGAGGCCCGCTTGGTGAACAGCGCGTCGAGCAGCTCCCGTTCGACCACGGACCCGACGACCTCCGCCGCCATGACGTCCGGGTGGCCGGCGCCCGGCTTCACGATCGGCATCTGCGAGACGCCGTACTCGCGCAGCACCTCGATGGCCTGACCGACCGTCTCGTCCGGGTGCATGTGGACGAGGGAGGGGATGGCGCCGTGCTCCTTGTCGTTGAGGACGTCGCTGACGCGCGCGCTCGGGCCCTCGTCCTCGAGGAAGCCGTAGTCGGCCATCCACTCGTCGTTGAAGATCTTGCTGAGGTAGCCGCGCCCGCTGTCGGGCAGCAGCACCACCACCACATCGTCCGGCCCGAGCCGCTCGGCGACCCGCAGCGCCGCCACGACCGCCATGCCGCAGGAGCCGCCGACGAGCAGGCCCTCCTCACGGGCCAGGCGCCGGGTCATCTGGAAGGAGTCCTTGTCGGACACGGCGACGATCTCGTCGGCGACGGTCCGGTCGTAGGCGGTCGGCCAGAAGTCCTCACCGACGCCCTCGACGAGATACGGCCGCCCGGATCCGCCGGAGTACACGGAGCCCTCGGGGTCGGCGCCGACGACCTGCACCTTGCCGTCGCTGACGTCCTTCAGATAGCGGCCGGTACCGGAGATCGTCCCGCCGGTCCCCACGCCCGCCACGAAGTGGGTGATCTTCCCCTCGGTCTGCTCCCACAGCTCGGGGCCGGTGGAGTGGTAGTGGGAGAGCGGGTTGTTGGGGTTGGAGTACTGGTCGGGCTTCCAGGCGCCCGGCGTCTCCCGCACCAGCCGGTCCGACACGTTGTAGTAGGAGTCCGGGTGCTCGGGATCGACGGCGGTCGGGCACACGACCACCTCGGCGCCGTACGCCCGCAGCACATTGATCTTGTCGGTGCTGACCTTGTCGGGGCACACGAAGATGCACTTGTACCCCTTCTGCTGGGCCACGATGGCAAGCCCGACACCGGTGTTGCCGCTGGTCGGCTCCACAATGGTCCCGCCGGGCTTGAGCGCACCGCTCTCCTCCGCGGCCTCGATCATGCGCAGGGCGATGCGGTCCTTCACGGAGCCGCCCGGGTTGAAGTACTCCACCTTGGCCAGGACGGTCGCCCGGATGCCCTTGGTCACGTTGTTGAGCCTCACCAGCGGGGTGTTGCCGACGAGGCTGATCATCGAGTCGTGGAAATGCACCGTTGTCTCCGGATGCTGAAAAAGAGGTGGTCGTCGTGGTTCCGCCAGCCTATGGCCTGCGGAGGGCTCGTAGAGGTCGTTCACTCGCCGTTGGGATTGGGCCACGGTCCGTGCGGGGCAAGCAGTGGGTGTACGGCTATGAGGAGGTGGCGGCGACGCATGACGAGCATGTCGAGGGCGAGGGTGGCCCGGCGGATCGCGGCAGGCGCTGCGTACGGCGGAGGCGGGATCGGTCTGGCCGGCGCGGCGGCCGTCGGTCTCCTCCTCGCCGAGGTGCGGCTGGCAAGGCGCCATGTGGGCAACGGCACCGACAACCACGTACCGAACGCCGACGGCCGCTACGGCCACCTGTACGACAACCCCGGTGAAGCGCCGCTGCGCCTGACGATCCTGGGCGACTCGACGGCCGCGGGCCAGGGCGTTCACCGGGCAGGTCAAACCCCGGGCGCGCTGCTGGCCTCCGGCCTGTCGGCGGTGGCGGAACGCCCGGTGCTGCTGCGCAACGTGGCCCTGCCGGGCGCCCGCTCGGACGACCTGGACCGCCAGGTGGCCCTGGTCCTCGCCGACCCCGCCCTGCTGCCCGACATCTGCGTGATCATGATCGGCGCCAACGACGTCACGAACCGCATGCCGGCGACGCGCTCGGTCCGCCACCTGTCCTCGGCGGTACGGCGGCTGCGCACGGCCGGCGCGGAAGTGGTGGTCGGCACCTGCCCCGACCTCGGCACGATCGAACCCGTCCAGCAGCCCTTGCGCTGGCTTGCCCGACGGGCCTCCCGCCAGCTGGCGGCCGCCCAGACGATCGGCGTCGTCGAACAGGGCGGCCGCACGGTGTCGCTGGGCGACCTGCTGGGCCCCGAGTTCGCGGCGAACCCGCGGGAACTCTTCGGCCCCGACAACTACCACCCCTCGGCGGAGGGCTACGCCACGGCGGCGATGGCGGTCCTGCCGACGGTCTGCGCGGCCCTCGGCCTGTGGCCGGCGGAAGAGGAACGCCCCGACGTCACCCGCCGCGAAGGCTTCCTCCCGGTGGCCCGCGCGGCGGCCGAGGCCGCGTCGGAGGCGGGCACGGAGGTCACGGCAGCGATGCCGACGGGCCCGAAGGGACCGTGGGTGCTACTGAAGCGCCGCCGTCGCCGCCGCGTCCCCGAACCGGACCGAGCCCCGGTGACGCCGTCCCCGTGAAGGCCTCCGGGCATCGCTTTCTCAGCGCCGGTCGGCATCATCCAGCCCGTCCGGCGTTTGAGGACGAGGCCCGTTCAGGGCCGAAGCGGGGGTCTGAGGGCCGCAGGCCCCCAGGAGCCGGGGTCGAAGGGGCAGCGCCCCTTCAGGATGGGACGCGTAGGGGCGGCGGGGGCGAGAAAAGCAAGCGCTTAGAAAACTGCGGCCAGGGTCACACCGCACTACCCGTGACCCTGGACGTACGTACGGGTAACTTCCCAAGCAGCCCTGCCCATCCCCACGTACCGCCCATGGAGCCGTGATGCCCGAAGCCGTGATCGTCTCGACTGCCCGCTCCCCCATCGGCCGCGCCTTCAAGGGCTCCCTGAAAGACCTGCGCCCCGACGACCTCACCGCCACGATCATCCAGGCGGCCCTCGCCAAGGTCCCCGAGCTGGACCCGCGCGACATCGACGACCTGATGCTGGGCTGCGGCCTCCCCGGCGGCGAACAGGGCAACAACCTCGGCCGCATCGTCGCCGTACAGATGGGGATGGACCACCTCCCGGGCTGCACCATCACCCGGTACTGCTCCTCGTCCCTCCAGACGAGCCGCATGGCCCTGCACGCCATCAAGGCCGGCGAGGGCGACGTCTTCATCTCGGCCGGCGTCGAGATGGTCTCCCGCTTCGCCAAGGGCAACTCCGACAGCCTCCCGGACACGCACAACCCGCTGTTCGCCGAGGCCGAGGCCCGCACGGCCGCCGTGGCCCAGCAGGAGGGCACGACCTGGCACGACCCGCGCGAGGACGGCCTCGTGCCGGACGCCTACATCGCGATGGGCCAGACCGCCGAGAACCTGGCCCGCGTCAAGGGCGTCACCCGCCAGGACATGGACGAGTTCGGCGTCCGCTCGCAGAACCTCGCCGAGGAAGCCATCAAGAACGGCTTCTGGGAGCGCGAGATCACCCCGGTCACCACCCCGGACGGCACGGTCGTCTCCAAGGACGACGGCCCCCGCCCCGGCGTCACCCTGGAGGGCGTCACGGGCCTGAAGCCGGTCTTCCGCCCCGACGGCCTGGTCACCGCCGCCAACTGCTGCCCGCTCAACGACGGCGCCGCAGCGGTCGTCATCATGAGCGACACCAAGGCCCGCGAGCTCGGCCTCACCCCGCTCGCCCGCATCGTCTCCACCGGCGTCTCCGGCCTCTCCCCGGAGATCATGGGCCTCGGCCCGGTGGAGGCGAGCAACCAGGCCCTGCGCCGCGCCGGCCTGACCATCGACGACATCGACCTGGTCGAGATCAACGAGGCGTTCGCCGCCCAGGTGATCCCCTCCTACCGCGACCTGGGTATCGACCTCGACAAGCTGAACGTCAACGGCGGCGCCATCGCCGTCGGCCACCCCTTCGGCATGACGGGCGCCCGCATCACCGGCACGCTCATCAACTCCCTCCAGTTCCACGACAAGCAGTTCGGCCTGGAGACGATGTGCGTCGGCGGCGGCCAGGGCATGGCGATGGTCATCGAGCGCCTGAGCTGAACCAAGCTGAACCAATCCGAACCACCACCCACGAGCCCCTAGGTAGTCAACTCACCACCCAGCGTGAGCCTTCGGCCCAGAACCCGGGAAACTCCAAGGTTCTGGGCCGTTTTGTGATCCAATCTCCCCCAGGATGTGACCTATCTCCCTTCGCAGAGGGATTTACGCAGGTCAGAGCCGCTTCACCATGAAACACAGGACCCAAAAGCCTGCCCGTTTCGTGACGTTACGCACTGACAGCTGGATAGTCCGCCCTTCAAGCTGATGTAGGAAGTCGGGGGTCGACTTTGAACCGGGAGTACGTCAGTGAGCGCCATGCCGATCGCTTTGCTGCTCACCACGGCCGCCACCGGCGCCGTGGGCGTCGCCGTCCTGCGCACCCTCATGGTGTTGCGCCGACAGGTCGCGGCCCTGCACACCGAGCTCGCACAGACCAACGCGGCTGCAGCCCGCGGTCTCGTTCCGCCCGCCCGCATCTCCGCCGACACCGATGAGATACGCGCCGCGGTGGCCGATGCGCTCGCCGAGGAACGCGAGCGGGAGCTGGCCGAGGCGCGCGCCTTCTGGGCCGCCCAGGAGGCCCGTGACGCCTCCGACGCGCCCACGCTGCTCGGCCTGTCCGACAGCGAGCTGTTCCTGCCCCGTCAGGCCGATTTCTCGGGCCTGGAGCACTTGGAGCCGGTGAGCGAGACGACCGCGGACGCCGACGAGTTCTCCCCCAAGGACTTCATGCAGGGGGGCACCGCCGGTGACTCCCCGGAGCTGGCCGCGGCCCGCCGCCGCCACCCCTCCCACCCGGACTTCGTCCCGGTCTCCTCACCTGCGGTGAACGACCATGAGCGTACGGTGTCCACCCTTGAGGAACTGGCCGCCTGCGCCACCGAACTGACCGACGTCCGCCCCGGCCCGCTCGGCACTCTCGACGTCTACGTCTTCGCCGACGGCACCACGCTCTGCATGACCCCGGGCCACCGCGAGACCGCGGAACGCCTGGCGGCGGCCCTGCGCGCAGGCGAGACGCCGGTGCTGCTGGGCGGTTCGGGAGTGTCGGGGGCGTACACCCTGACCTTCGCCTGCGGCGAGGAGAACGTCTACATCCTGGCGGACAGGGTCATAGCGTCCCTGTGAGCGCGCCCCTGTAAGGCGTCCCTGTAACGGTTGAAGCCCGGGTCACACCCCTGCCCGCTTCTGTGCCTCCTCCACCAGCCTCAGCGCGTCCTCGATCTCACCCTCGTTCGTGAGTACGAGGGCCAAGTCGTGCACGGCCACGGTGATCTGGTCGGCCGCGGCGAACATCCCGGCGTCCGGCATCTCCCGAGGCTCCACCCCGGGCACCTCCAGAACCTGTGCCCACCGAGCCAACTCCCTGGCCAGCCGCAACGCTTCGCCGGCGGCGCCTCTCTGCAGCCGGCTCTGGGGCGCGGCCCTCAAGCGGTCGGCGAAGTGATCAACGGCACGAGTCAGGGGCGTCGTATCAACCACCCCACAAACCTACGCGTCGCACCACGACTGTTGCCAACAGGCGAACGCTCAGGCACCGTGACCTGAAGGACCGGCTTACATCCCCTTTGCGTCCGGAGGCGCCGATGTCCCACGTCCTCTCCGAGGAGACCCACCGCAACATGCTCGCCCGCATCCCCCACTGCACCGGTCGTGAAGTCTCCGACTGGCTCCGCACCGTAGAAGACGGACCGGCTCTCTTCCGCTTCGAAGAGAAGGTCAGCTGGCTTCGCCACGAATACGACCTCGCGTACGGCCACGCGAAGGCGATCGTCCACTAGGGCCTGTCTGACAATTCCCGTCGTCCGCCCGGAGGGCGGGCCCCGCGGCGTCTGGTGCGTGCGATCGCAAGGCGCCGGAGCGCCCTCGTGGCGGAGCCACGTGGGCGGTTCGGCAACGCGGCGAGCGTGCGTGCCAGGCGCCGCGGGGCAGGCGGGAATTGTCAGACCGGCCCTAGGCGCGCACAGACGGCGAAGGGCCCCGGGTACGTACCCGGGGCCCTTCGCTGCGATGCCGGTCGGTGCTAGTCGCTGCTGTTGAGGATCGCGATGATCCGCAGGAACTCCATGTAGATCCACACCAGCGTCAGCGTGAGGCCGAAGGCCGCCAGCCAGGCCTCCTCGCGCGGCGCGCCGTAGGCGAGGCCGTCCTCGACCTGCTTGAAGTCCAGGGCGAGGAAGCAGGCGCCGAGCAGGATGCCGATGACACCGAAGACGATGCCGAGCGGGCCGCTGCGGAAGCCGAGGCCGTCACCGCCGCCGAAGACGGCGAACAGCAGGTTGACCGCCATCAGCAGGATGAAGCCGAGCGCGGCCGCCATCACGAAGCCGACGAAGCGGCGGTTGACGCGGATCCAGCCGGCCTTGTAGGCCACCAGCACCGCGGCGAAGACCGCCATCGTGCCGAGCACCGCCTGCATTGCCGCACCGCTGGCGATGCGGTTGTCGACGATGCTGGAGATCACGCCGAGGAACACGCCCTCGAACGCGGCGTACGTCAGGATCAGCGCCGGCGAGGCCTTGCGCTTGAAGGACTGGACGAACGCCAGCACCATGCCGATCAGCGCGGCGCCGATGCCGATGCCGTAGGACCGGCTGATGTTCGCGTCGTCGACGGGCAGCAGCGCCCAGGCGAGCGCGGCCGTGACGATCAGGACGCCGAGCGTGGTGCCGGTGCGCAGGATGACGTCGTCCAGCGTCATCCGGCCGGTGGTGGCCGGGGCCTGCGGCGGTGCGCCGTGCTGCAGGTCCTGCTGGGCGTACGGGTTCTGGGCGTAAGGGTTCTGCGCGTACGGGTTGCCGGCCTGCGGCTGGGCGTACGGGTTGGCCTGCGTGCCGACAGCGGCGCCCCCGGCCTGCGGCGCGGTGTTGAAGCCCGCGTAGCCGTTGTCGCGGCTGAACCCCCGTCGCGAGAAGACCGGGTTGCTGCTCCTCATTTCACTCCTCCATGGCCGCCAGGCGCGGCCTTGGCTCAAGAGTAATAGGTAGGCAAAGGATTGACCCTACTGCTTGGGGAGGATCTTTCCCTCGTCATGCTGCGCAACACGCTACGCGGCCGGGTGATTCCCAGCCACGGAGGGGCTCATTCATGACGAACCTGGTACGCGGCCGGAACCGGCCGGAGATCACTCCCCCGCCGTACAGGTGTGATCACCCGAACGGAAAGCCGGTGTACCCCTCGGCCAGATCCGTCTCGGCGGCCCTCGCCCCCGCGATCCGCTCCAGTCGCGCCAGCTGGAGCCGGTCCTCGAAGGGCGTGGCGTCGGGGGCGCGGTGCAGCAGTGTCGTCATGTCGTACGAGAACCGCTCGGCCTGCCAGACGCGGCGCAGACAGGTCGCGGAGTAGGCGTCGAGGAGCTCCGCCGAGCCCGTCTCCCTCTCGTGCGTCAGCGCCCTCGCGAAGGTGACGACGTCCCCGACGGCCAGGTTCAGGCCCTTGGCGCCCGTCGGCGGCACGATGTGCGCCGCGTCACCGGCGAGGAAGAGACGGCCGTGGCGCATGGGCTCGTGGACGTACGACCGCATGGGTGTGACCGACTTCTGGGTGACGGGGCCGCGCTCCAGGCGCCAGCCGTCGGCCGTCTCGAAGCGGCGCTCCAGCTCCGCCCAGATCGCCTCGTCGCTCCACGCCTCGGCGTCCGTGCCCTCGGGGACCTGGAGGTAGAGGCGGGAGACGGACGGGGAGCGCATGGAGAGGAGGGCGAAACCGCGGTCATGGCGGGCGTAGACCAGCTCGTCGTGCGAGGGGGCGACATCGGCGAGGATGCCGAGCCAGCCGAAGGGGTACGTCCGCTCGAAGACCCGGGTCAGCTCGGCGGGGATCGCCCCCCGGGACACGCCCCAGAAGCCGTCGCAGCCGACGACGTAGTCGCATTCGAGGACGTCCTCGCTCCCCTCGTACCGGAAGCGCACGCGCGGGCTGTCGGTGTCCGCGCCCTCGACCGCCAGGGCCTCCGCCTCGAACAGCAGCGGGCCTCCCTCCTTGAGCTGGAGGGCGATGAGGTCCTTGCAGACCTCGGTCTGGGCGTAGACCATCACGGACCGGCCGCCGGTGAGGGCGGGGAAGTCGACGCGGTGGCGCTTCTTGTCGAAGCGGAGCTCGATGCCGTCGTGCCGCAGGCCCTCGCGGTCCATGCGCTCCCCGGCGCCGGCCACGCGCAGCACGTCCACCGTGCCCTGCTCCAGGATTCCGGCGCGCTGGCGGTGCTCGACGTAGGCGCGGTCGCGGCTCTCCAGGACGACCGAGTCGATGCCGGCGTTGTGGAGCAGCCGGGCGAGGAGGAGGCCGGCGGGGCCCGCTCCGATGATGCCGACGGTGGTGCGCATCGGTCGCTTCCCTTCGCTGTTCATCTCTTCACTGGCTCTGTTCGTGCAGTGAATTTTTATTCACCATTTCCTGACCGAGTCTCCGGCCGCGCACGCCCGCTGTCAACGGGCGTGCGTGAAGTCTTGAAGGGAACTTGAAGGGAAGGAAGGACTCGAAGTGCCCAGAGCCGGACTTGAACCGGCACGCCCGCGAAGGGGCAGCGAGGTTTAAGCTCGCCGTGTCTGCATTCCACCATCTGGGCAGGCCATGGGCTCCGCATCGAGGTTCCGAGCCTATCGGGGTACGTCCCTCGAACAGCGGACGGGCGGACCGATGTTGTCTTATTTTATTGATGCCTGAGGGTGCATCAGCCCACGGAACGCGCCATCCGCACTTGCCAATAGCCTTACGTGCGGCGCTCGGCGGCGCATACGGAATGACGGAATTTCACCGTCCGAACGAGGACGCTCCACCTGTTCTCGACGCGACGGCCCGTCAGGGGTCCCCGTCATCCTCAGGTATGACGCGGCGGTGTCCGGTCCATCCGCAGTCTGCCTTCGGAACCGGAACTGCGACTGACTACACGGCGCTCTTCGGCCAGGACGATGGATGACGTCCCTTCGAACACACCGTCGTCCCTCAGGAGCGCCTTCTCGTGACCACCGCATCCATCGCCGGCCGGGCCACCACCGTGGCCGCGCGTGCCACGGATCTGTCGAAGATCTACGGACAGGGCGAGACCCAGGTGGTCGCCCTGGACCGGGTCTCTGTCGAGTTTCGGCAGGCCGAGTTCACCGCGATCATGGGCCCGTCGGGCTCCGGCAAGTCCACGCTGATGCACTGCGTGGCCGGCCTGGACACCTTCTCCTCCGGTTCGGTGCGCATCGGCGACACGGAGTTGGGCTCCCTGAAGGACAAGCAGCTGACCAAGTTGCGCCGGGACAAGATCGGCTTCATCTTCCAGGCGTTCAACCTGCTGCCGACGCTGACCGCCCTGGAGAACATCACCCTTCCGATGGACATCGCGGGCCGCAAGGCTGACAAGCAGTGGGTGGATTCGGTCATCCGGATGGTGGGCCTGGCCGATCGCCTCAGCCACCGTCCCGCCCAGCTCTCCGGCGGCCAGCAGCAGCGCGTCGCCGTGGCCCGCGCGCTGGCCTCCAAGCCCGAGATCATCTTCGGCGACGAGCCGACCGGAAACCTCGACTCGCGCTCCGGCGCCGAGGTGCTCGGCTTCCTGCGCAACTCCGTGCGGGAGTTGGGGCAGACCGTGGTGATGGTGACCCACGACCCGGTGGCGGCGGCGTACGCGGACCGCGTGGTGTTCCTCGCGGACGGACGGATCGTCGACGAGATGTACCGGCCGACCGCCGACAACGTCCTCGACTTCATGAAGCAGTTCGACGCGAAGGGCCGCACCAGCTGATGTTCCGCACCGCCCTGCGCAACGTACTCGCGCACAAGGCCCGGCTGTTGATGACCGTGCTCGCCGTGATGCTCGGCGTCGCGTTCGTCTCCGGCACCCTGGTCTTCGCCGACACCCTCTCCAACGCCTTCCGCAACCAGTCGGCGAAGAGCTACGACGACGTCGCCGTCGCCATCACTTCGTACGCCGACCAGGACGACGCCAAGCAAGAGCCCGGTCTCTCCCGGAAGACCCTCGACAAGATCTCCGCGGTGGACGGCGTCGACGCCGCGTACGGCCGCGTCGACGGCTTCGCCGGGGTCGCGGACCCCGACGGGAAGCTGATCGGCGTCGGCTGGTCCAACAAGGGCTCCAACTTCGCCCCCGGCAAGGACGGCAAGGACCCCGCCTACACCTTCACCGACGGCTCGGGCCCGGTGAAGGACGATCAGATCGCCCTGGACAAGGAGTCCGCGGCCAAGGGCGAGTACCAGGTCGGCAACCGGGTCCGGGTCGCCACGAACGGGCCGGTGAAGGAGTACACCCTCAGCGGCGTGTTCACCACCGAGGACGGCGCCGTGAACGCCGGCGGCAGCCTTGTCCTCTTCGACACCGCGGTCGCCCAGAAGCAGTACCTCAAGCCGGGCTACTTCGCGAGCGCCACCGTCACCGCCGCGCCCGGCGCGTCCGACGCGAAGATCCTGGACGCGGTCAAGCCGCTGCTGCCGGACACCGCCGAGGCGAAGACCGGCCAGGCGCTCGCGGACGAGCAGGCCGAGCAGATCGAACAGGGTCTGGGCTCGCTCAAGCAGGTCCTGCTCGGCTTCGCGGGCATCGCGCTCTTCGTCGGGATCTTCCTGATCTCCAACACCTTCACGATGCTGGTCGCCCAGCGCACGAAGGAGATCGCGCTGATGCGGGCCGTCGGCGCGTCGCGCAAGCAGATCACCCGCTCGGTGCTCGCCGAGGCCGCGGTGGTGGGCCTGGTCGCCTCGGTGGTCGGCTTCGTCCTCGGCATCGGCCTTGCGGTCGGTCTGCGGTCCGGCATGGCCGCGTTCGGCATGAAGATTCCGGACGGCCCGCTGATCCTGTCCGCCACGCCGGTGATCGCCTCGATCGGCGTCGGTGTGCTGATCACGATGTTCGCCGCCTGGCTGCCCGGCCGCCGGGCCGCGAAGATCCCGCCGGTGGCGGCCATGAGCAGCGTCCACGCGGTGGCGACCACCAAGTCGCTGGTGGTGCGCAACTCCATCGGTGCCGCCATCACCGCTCTCGGCGCGGTCGGCATCGTGCTGGGTGCCTCGTCCGGCGGTGACACCGGCCGGATGTACATCGCGGGGGGCGCGTTCTTCGCGCTGATCGGTGTGATCATCCTGATCCCGCTGCTGTCCCGGCCCGTGATCGCGCTCGTCCGTCCGCTGCTCGTCGGCCCCTTCGGGGTGTCCGGCAAGCTGGCCGGCCAGAACGCGGTCCGCAACCCGCGCCGCACCGGCGCCACCGCCTCGGCGCTGGCGATCGGACTGACGCTGGTGACCGGCCTGTCGGTGCTCGGTGCCACGGTCGGCACGGCCATCGACAAGATGACCACGGACACCATCAAGGCCGACTACATGGTCTCGATGGCGAACGGCGGGGACCTCGACCAGTCCGCACTGACGGCGCTGGAGAAGGCCAAGGGCGTCTCGGCGGTCTCGCCGCAGCAGAGCGTCTACTTCCAGGCCGGTGACGACGACTACGTCTCCGCTTCGGCGGTCACGCCGGGCGACATCGAGCAGGTCCTGAACGTCGACGTCGTCAGCGGCAACATCGACTCGCTCGCCGAGGGCCAGATCGCGGTCGCCGAGAAGACGGCCAAGAGCAAGGGCTGGAAGCCCGGCGACAGCGTCCGCGTCACCTTCAACGACGAGAAGAAGGACACGCTGACGGTCGGCGCCGTCTTCAAGGACAGCGAGTTCCTCTCCCCCGTCCTCGTCGACACGAAGGTCGTGAACCCGCACGAGGTGCAGCCCTCCATCCAGCAGATCTTCGTGAAGGTGGACGGCGGCCAGTCCGCGGCGAACGAGAAGGTCCTCGTCGACGCGCTGGGCGACAACCCCGCGATCACGGTCATGGACCAGCAGGACATCCGCAACCAGTTCGGCGGCGTCATCAACACGATGCTGAACATCATGTACGGCCTGCTGGCGATGGCCCTGATCATCGCCGTGCTGGGTGTCGTCAACACCCTCGCGATGTCGGTCTTCGAGCGGCAGCAGGAGATCGGCATGCTGCGCGCGATCGGTCTCGACCGGCGACGGGTGAAGCGGATGGTCCGACTGGAGGCCGTGGTCATCTCGGTGTTCGGCGCGACGGTCGGCATCGGTCTCGGCGCGTTCCTCGGCTGGGCGATCGGCGAGACGATCGCGGACGAGATCCCGGGCTACGCGCTGGTCCTGCCCTGGGACCGGATCGGGATCTTCCTGGTGCTGGCCGGTCTGGTGGGCGTCCTGGCCGCGCTGTGGCCGGCCCGCAACGCCGCGAGGCTGAACATGCTGAACGCGATCAAGGCGGAATAGCCGTAGGGGGTGTTTCGAGAGTCCCGTGCGGTGCCCGCGGTGTCCGGTGCGTGCCCTCGGCGTGCCGGACGAAGGCCCTCGTAGCGGAGCTACTTGGGCCTTTGGCCGGTGCGGCGAGGGTGCGTGCCGGGCGCGGCGGGTGCTGTGCGGGACTCTCGAAACACCCCCTGGCACAAGGGCCCCGTTCCCGGGAGGGAGCGGGGCCCTTGGCGTTTCAGCCCCAGGTACGGGCCCGCAACGGCATCCCGGAGTCACCGGAGTCGGGTGTTCTGATCGCCAGCACCTGGTTGACCCCGATGCGATTGCGTTCGAAGGCGAGCGCGCAGGCGGCCATGTACAGCCGCCAGACACGGGCGCGTCCCGGGCTGGTGAGCTTGACGGCCCGCGCCCAGTCGGCCTCCAGGTTGGCGACCCAGCGGCGCAGGGTCAGTGCGTAGTGCTCACGGATCGACTCCACGTCGCGCACCTCGAAGCCGGCCCGCTCCAGCTGGGCGACGGTGACGCCGATGGGCTGGAGCTCGCCGCCGGGGAAGACGTACGAGTCGATGAACTCGTCGACCTGGTACGAGGATTCGTCCCGCTGCGGCCGCCGCCCGATCTGGTGGTTGAGCAGCCGCCCACCGGGCTTCAGGAGCCGGTACAGCACATCGGCGTACTCCAGATACCGCTCGGCGCCGACGTGTTCGGCCATCCCGATGGAGGAGATCGCGTCGTACGGACCGTCCTCGACATCCCGGTAGTCCTGTACGCGGATCTCCACCTTGTCGGTGAGCCCCTCGTCGGCGACGCGCTTGCGGGCGTAGGCCGCCTGCTCCTGGGAGAGGGTGATGCCGACGACGCTCACGCCGTACTCGCGGGCCGCGTGCATGGCCATGGAGCCCCAGCCGCAGCCGACGTCGAGGAGTCGCTGACCGGGCCCGAGGGCGAGCTTGCGGCAGATGAGGTCGAGTTTGTCGTGCTGGGCGGCTTCGAGGGTGCCGTCCGGGGGCGGGGCCGGCCAGTAGGCGCAGGAGTACACCATGGACGGCCCGAGCACGATCTCGTAGAAGTCGTTGCCGACGTCGTAGTGGTGGCTGATGGCGCGTCTGTCGGTGCGCTTGGTGTGCAGATGGCCGCGGACCCGACGCACCTCCTCCGGCGGCGGTGCGGGCGGCAGCGGAAGTCCGCCGAGCTTGACGAGCCCGCGTACGGCGGCGCGTACTTCGGGATCCCGGAGCGCCTCGGACAGGCTCCGCGTGTCCTCTCCCCGCTCCCACACGAACCCGGCGAGCAGGTCGAGGGCGGCGTACAGATCCCCGTCGATGTCCAGGTCCCCGGCGACCCAGGCCCGGGCGAGCCCCAACTCACCGGGCTTGAACAACAGCCGCCGTACGGCACGGCGGTTGTGCACGACGAGTGTCGGCGCGCCCGGCGGACCCGCCTGCGAACCGTCCCAGGCGCGGATGCGCACCGAGAGCGGAGTTCCCAGCAACTGTTCGAGAAGGCCCTTCAGCCGCACCGCGGCGTCTGCCATGGCGCACACCTCCGTGATGTGTGACCCCGGAATGTCCAGTCACCACGTAAACACCTGAGGGGCTCCGACGCAGTCCCCCGTGCGCGTTACAGCCAGGTCAAAAGATGTGCGGCAACCGCAGACGCCGAAGGACCTCCCGCACCACGGATGGCGGGAGGTCCTTCGGTTCGTTCAGCGGGCGGAGCCGGTCAGGAGGCCTTGGCCTCGGTCTTCTTCTCCGGCTTGGGCGCCGCGGGCACGGGCTTGGCGGCCTCGTAGAACTCCTCGCGCGGGTGCTCCATCGCGCCGAGGGAGACGACCTCGCGCTTGAGGAACATGGCGAGGGTCCAGTCGGCGAAGACGCGGACCTTGCGGTTCCAGGTCGGCATCGCGAGGCCGTGGTAGCCACGGTGCATGTACCAGGCGAGACGGCCCTTGAGCTTGATCTTCATCTTGCCCATGACGATCATCGCCACGCCCTTGTGCAGGCCGAGGCCCGCCACCGCGCCCTTGTTGGCGTGCGAGTAGTCCTTCTGCGGGAAGCCCCGCATACCGGAGATCACGTTGTCGCCGAGGACACGCGCCTGACGCAGGGCGTGCTGTGCGTTCGGCGGGCACCAGGCGTTCTCGTTGCCCGCCTTGCGGCCGACGAGGTCCGGGACCTGGGCGTTGTCGCCCGCGGCCCAGATGTAGTCCGTGCCCTTGACCTGGAGCGTCGTCTCGCAGTCGACGTGACCGCGGGGGCCGAGCGGCAGGCCGAAGCGGGACAGGGCCGGGTTCGGCTTGACGCCGGCCGTCCAGACGATTGTGTTGGAGTCGACCTCGAGCCCGTTCTTCAGCACGACGTGGCCGTCGACGCAGGAGTCCATCGAGGTGGAGAGGTAGACCTCGACGCCGCGGGCCTCCAGGTGCTCCTTGCCGTACTGGCCGAGCTTCGGGCCGACCTCGGGGAGGATCTTGTCGGCGGCGTCGACGAGGATGAACCGCATGTCCTCACGGGACACGCTGGTGTAGTACTTGGCCGCGTCGCGGGCCATGTCCTCCACCTCGCCGATGGTCTCCGCACCCGCGAAGCCACCGCCGACGAAGACGAAGGTGAGCGCCTTGCGGCGGATCTCCTCGTCGGTCGTGGAGTCGGCCTTGTCGAGCTGCTCCAGCACGTGGTTGCGCAGGCCGATGGCCTCCTCGATGCCCTTCATGCCGATGCCCTGCTCGGCGAGGCCGGGGATCGGGAAGGTGCGGGAGACCGCGCCCATCGCGATGACCAGGTAGTCGAAGGGCAGCTCGTACGCCTCGCCGACCAGCGGGGCGATCGTGGCGACCTTGCGGTCCTGATCGATGGTGGTGACCCGGCCGGTGAGGACCTCCGCCTTGGGCAGCACGCGTCGCAGCGGGACGACGACGTGGCGCGGGGAGATGCTGCCGGCGGCGGTTTCGGGGAGGAAGGGCTGGTAGGTCATGTACGACCGGGGGTCGACGACCGTGACGGTCGCCTCGCCGTAGCGCATCTTCTTGAGAATGCGCCGAGCTGCGTACAGGCCTACGTACCCACCGCCTACTACGAGGATCCTGGGACGCTCCGTGGTGCTCATGCCATCGAGTATCCACCCGCCTCAGGGGGGTCGCTCGTGCGCCCCTTCACAAGCTCTTGCAGGCCCTGTGCTACACTCCCCGGCCCGCGTGACGCAGGTCATGGTCACGATCGGGAACCGGGATACGTCGCGCCCCGTTGTCAATGCCCCGTGAGCTGCCTCTCTGGCACTCCGGGCCCCCTGTGAGCGGGTCGGAACGCCTTGCGACGGCAGGCCCCGGGAGCACCCTTACACCGCCCATCTGAACATGTTCAAGGCCCTGTTCACCCCTCGGACGGGTCAACCGACACCGATCCGTGCTCCGACAGGGCAGAATTCCTTGTGAAGAACTTCACGAACTTTCTTCGGCGGGCGTCTTCGAAGGGTTCCCGGAGGGCCGGGAAGACCCCCTCGCGGGCGCTCATACGCTAGCCGACCTGCTCAGTCGAAGGCTACCGATCGGTAGCAAAGGAGACCCGGACCACCCCGCGGGTGCGACCGGCGCCACCCGTCACCCGGTCAGCCACGCTCCGCGCGCAAACTGGACACAACCGCGCATAACGTGCAGCCATGATCACCTCACAGAAGGCCCTCACGCGGGCCACCTCGCGAATAGTCTCGGTCGGCGCGGCTCTGGGCATTGCTCTCGCATTGGGGGCGGCGACCGCCGCATCCGCTGCGGCAGCCACGCCCGCCGCACCAAAGGTCGCCGCACAGGCTGCGGACGGCCACGGCCACCACCATCACCACCACCACGACCACCACGGCCACGGCGACCACGACGGCGGGTCGTGCAGCGGCCTCCTGGTCCTTCTCTGCAATTGACGGACAGCCCGCACGGGCCAAAACGACGGCCCCGGTTCCTCACCACGAGGTACCGGGGCCGTTCTGCGTCGCCGCCGCAGATCAGTCGACGTGTTCTTGCTCCTGCGCGGCTTCCGCCACCTTGAAGGCGATGCCGTCGAGGATGTCGTGCTCGCTGACGACGACCTCCTCCGCGCCGATCCGTTCCATGATCGCGAGCAGCACCAGCGCACCCGCCGCGATGACGTCAACTCGCCCCGGATGCATGGACGGTACGGCCGCGCGCTCGGCGTGGGTGGAGTGCAGGAGCCAGTCGGTGATCTCCCGGACCCGGCCGAGGGTGACCCGGGAGTGATGGATGCGGGTCGAGTCGTACTCGGGCAGTTCCTGGGCGATCGCCGACACCGTGGTGACCGAACCGGCCAGCCCCACCAGCGTGCGCGCCTCACGAAACGGCACCGTCTTCTCTGCGAGGTCGAGGGCCGCCTCGATGTCGGCGCGCATCGCCGCGATCTGCTCCGCGGTGGGCGGGTCGGAGACGACACCGTCGCGCACCAGGTGACGCTCGGTCATCCGCACGCAGCCGACGTCCACGGAGCGTGCCGCGCGCATGTGCTCCTCGCCGACGACGAACTCGGTCGACCCGCCACCGATGTCGACCACCAGATAGGGCTTGGGGAGGTGATCGTGCTCGGCCAGCTCCTTCGTCGCGCCCGTGAAGGAGAACTCGGCCTCCTGGTCCCCGGAGATGACCTCCGGCTCGACCCCCAGGATGTCCATCACCCCGCGCCCGAACTCGTCCCGGTTCTCGGCGTCCCGGGAGGCGGACGTGGCGACGAAGCGCAGCCGCTCGGCACGGTGCTCCTTGATGATCGCCGCGTAGTCACGGCAGGCGGCGAACGTGCGCTCCAGCGCCTCGGGGGCGAGCCGGCCGGTCCGGTCGACGCCCTGTCCGAGCCGCACGATGGTCATACGGCGGTCCAGCTCGACGAGTTCGCCCGTCTCCGGGTCGGCATCCGCGACCAGCAGACGGATGGAGTTCGTACCGCAGTCGATGGCGGCGACGCGGGTCATGGGGGTGCCCTTCCGAGTACGGGGTATTTCGGCTGTACATGACTTTTCAGCGCCGGTCAGCTGCATCCAGCCCGTCCGGCGTTTGAGGACGAGGCCCGTTCAGGGCCGAAGCGGGGGTCCGGGGGCGCGGCCCCTGGGATGGGACGGGTAGGGGCGGCGGGGGCGCTCACTCCCCGGCGGGAACCACGCACGGCCCCTTCGCCCACCACTCGGGCAGCATCGCGATCGCCTCGTCCCCCAGCGGATTGACACCGGGCCCGGCCGCCAGGGAGTGGGCGACCAGGACGTGCAGGCATTTCACCCGGTCCGGCATGCCGCCCGCGCTCGGGAAGCCCTTCAGCTCCTCGATCTCGTCACGGCGCCGGATGTAGTCCTCGTGCGCGGCGCGGTAGGCGGCGGCCAGCTCGGGGTCGCTCTCCAGCCGCGCCGTCATCTCCTTCATCACGCCGTTCGCCTCCAGTGTGCCGATCGCCGACGACGCCTTGGGGCACGTCAGGTAGTACAGCGTCGGGAAGGGCGTGCCGTCGGGCAGCCGGGGAGCCGTCTCGACCACGTCCGGCTGCCCGCACGGGCACCGGTGCGCGATCGCGCGCAGCCCGCGCGGCGGACGTCCGAGCTGCTGCTTGAAGGCCTCGACGTCCGCGTCGGTGGGCTCGGTGCGCGGGGTGGTCGGCGGGGGCGTTTCCATGCCTGTCTTTCTATCGGTTCTCGCTGGACTCAATCGGTTCTCGCTGAGCTCAGTGGTCGGAGGCGTCGGCCTTGTCGACCCCGTCCCAGATGTTCGTGTACCAGGGCCGGTCGGCCGCGCCCAGTTCGGTCCGCGACTGCTTGGCGGCGTCCGGGTCGATCACGATGAAACCGGTCTCCCCGGGCAGCACATAGTGCAGCCGCTGCCGGATCTGCTGGCGCGCGTACGCGTCGTCCTGCCAGCGCGCCTTGGTGTCGCGCAGCTTCTCGACCCGCTCGGCGGCCTCTTCCTTCTGCCGCTGCATGTCGGCGATGTCGGCGCGCTGGGAGACGTACTGCCTTATGGGGTAGGCGAGCGCCACGACCAGCGAGCAGAGGACCAGTGCGAGCAGCGCGGCGCGTCCGGTGAGCCTGGAGCGCCGGGCCTGCCGCTTGGTCTGGGAGCGGTAGACGCGGGCCGCCGTCTGCTCACCGAGCAACCGGATCCGCGTCGCGGTGGAGAACCGGTCCCGGTCCTTCACGGCCATGTCCCGCCTCCCGTTTCACACGCGTACGTCCCCGCACACGGTACGGGACCGAGTACGGGGACGTACGTACGACTGGCTAAGGCTTAACCCTGTACGGGTCAGCCTCAGCCCTTGCTGTGCTTAATGGTTCGCAGAGCGAAACCGCGGGAACGCGCTGCGCCCGGCGTACACCGCGGCGTCGTCGAGGATCTCCTCGATGCGCAGCAGCTGGTTGTACTTGGCGACGCGCTCGGAGCGGGCCGGGGCGCCGGTCTTGATCTGGCCGCAGTTGGTGGCGACGGCCAGATCGGCGATGGTGACGTCCTCGGTCTCGCCGGAGCGGTGGGACATCATGCACTTGAAGCCGTTGCGCTGGGCGAGCTCGACGGCGTCCAGGGTCTCGGTGAGCGAGCCGATCTGGTTGACCTTGACCAGCAGGGCGTTCGCGGAGTTCTCCTCGATGCCGCGGGCCAGGCGCTCCGGGTTGGTGACGAACAGGTCGTCGCCGACGAGCTGAACCTTGTCACCGAGCTTGTCGGTGATGGTCTTCCAGCCGTCCCAGTCGTCCTCGAACAGCGGGTCCTCGATGGAGACCAGCGGGTACGCCGCGACCAGCTCGGCGTAGTACTCGGTCATCTCGGCGGCGGAGCGCGCCTTGCCCTCGAAGAGGTAGGAGCCGTCCTTGTAGAACTCGGACGCGGCGACGTCGAGCGCAAGGGCGATCTGCTCGCCGGGGGTGTAGCCGGCCTCCTTGATCGCCTCGAGGATGAGGTCGAGGGCGGCGCGGTTGGACTCCAGGTTCGGGGCGAAGCCGCCCTCGTCGCCGAGTCCGGTGGACAGGCCGCGGCCCTTCAGCACCTTCTTGAGGGTGTGGTAGACCTCGGCGCCCCAGCGCAGCGCCTCGGAGAAGGACTCCGCGCCGATCGGGGCGATCATGAACTCCTGGATGTCCACGTTGGAGTCGGCGTGCGAGCCGCCGTTCAGGATGTTCATCATCGGCACCGGCAGCAGGTGCGCGTTCGGGCCGCCCAGGTAGCGGAAGAGGGGGAGGTCGCTGGCCTCGGAGGCGGCGTGGGCGACGGCGAGCGAGACGCCGAGGATGGCGTTGGCGCCGAGGGAGCCCTTGTTGTCGGTGGCGTCCAGGTCGAACATCGCCTGGTCGATCAGGCGCTGCTCGGTGGCGTCGTAGCCGACGAGCTCCGGGCCGATCTGCTCGATGACGGCGAGGACGGCCTTCTCGACACCCTTGCCGAGGTAGCGGTTGGGGTCGCCGTCGCGGAGCTCGATGGCCTCGAAGGCGCCGGTGGAGGCGCCGGACGGAACGGCGGCACGACCCGTGCTGCCGTCGTCGAGGCCGACCTCGACCTCGACCGTGGGATTGCCTCGGGAGTCCAGGATTTCCCGGGCTACGACGACGTCGATGGACGGCACGAGCATCTCCTTCGTGGATGTGACGCTGGTAGTGCGGGGCTGTGAGCCTTGCGACTAGAGCCTAACCGCCTCGGGGACATCGGCAGCCGACCGACCGTCCCGTGGACAGGACCGAACCGTACCCATTGTTTCCCGTCGGAACAAAGGGGAGGTGACGTCCCGGGAAAGAAAAAGCCCCGCCCCGGTGCGTACGGGGGAACACGCACCGGAGCGGGGAGCCCGTGGGGACGGGGGTGGCCCTCACGAGGCCTTCACCATGAGGTCCACGGATATGAGGGCGCTGTGGTTCAGCGGTCCGTACTACTTCAGGTGCAGCTGATTACTTCAGGTGCAGCTGCTGACCCGGGTAGATCAGGTCGGCGTCCTCGACGATGTCCTTGTTCAGCTGGAAGAGCTTCTCCCAGCCGCCCTTGACGTCGTGCTCGGCGGCGATCGAGCTGAGGGTGTCGCCCTTGACGACCTTGTACTCGCCGTCGCCCTTCTTGACCTTCTTGCCGGTCGGCGTGGTGACGGTCTTGGTGCTCTTCTTGGCGGCGGGACGCTCGCTGGAGCGGGAGGCCGACTGCTGCTCGGTGGAGCGGGTGGTGCTCTCGCTGCTCTGCGAGGAACCGCTCGATGAGGAGCCGGAACCGCTGTAGGCGGCGCTCGACAGGCCGGTGCCGCAGTGCGGCCAGGCACCCTTGCCCTGGCCCGCGAGGACCTTCTCGGCTATCTCGATCTGCTGGGCCTTGCTGGCCTGGTCGGCGGTGGAGGCGTACGCCGTGCCGCCGTACGCGGCCCAGGTGGAGGCGGAGAACTGCAGACCGCCGTAGTAGCCGTTGCCGGTGTTGATCGACCAGTTACCGCCGGACTCGCACTGGGCGACGGTGTCCCACTCGGAGGCGGTGGCGGCGGAGGCGCTGCCGGCCGCCATCAGCGGGGCGGCGACGGCGGCGGCGCCGGTGACGCCGACGACGGCGATGGCACGAGCGGCCTTGGACGGACGACGGTGCTTGCCCTTGCTGGAAAACAGCATGGAGAGATCCCCTCACCGACGCCTGCGAGGTGAGCTGTCGGGTTCGGGCCGGTTGAGTTGCCCGGCCGTGACTCGCTGCGTGCGAGACACGGCTTCACCCCAAGCCGCTCGGTCAACTGCCCCGTGCGGCGCCTACCTTGGGTCCCCCGCTCCTGCCTACGGCGCTTTACGCGACGACTGTTCCCGTACGACCGCTGGCAGGATTCGGCGTTGCGGCAGCCGGGGCTCGTGGTGACGAGCGATCACGACCGTAGACAAGCGATTCGCGGAATGACAAAGACGATCAGGGCTTCTGAGATCTATCTCTCACTGCATTCAAAACGGACATTAGGCGCGAAATGCGACGCGAACTGCCGCTGTTTTTAGCCCTGTTCGCCCTCTATTCGGCGGGGACTTCCAGGGTCTGACCGGGAGAGATGCGGTTGGCGTCAGCACCGATGGCCTTTTTGTTCGCGTCGTACAGCGCGGACCATCCGCCGTCGAGGTCAAGGGAGTCGGCGATGGAGGCGAGAGTGTCGCCGGCGCGGACGGTGTACGAGGCGTGGCGGCCGGAGGACTTGGCGGCACCTTCGGCCGCCTTGCTCTCGTCGGCACTGGGACCGCGATGACGCCCGGAGCCGGCCGTTCCGGAGTCGAGGGCCCCGGTGTCGACGAGGCCCCAGGAGCCCACTTCTTCCTCGGAGTTGTCCTGATTGTCGCTCTTGGGCGTCTCTGTGGGTGAGCTGTCGGGCGACTGTGAGGCGCCTGCGTCGGCGGACTTGTCGGACTTTGAGGAGTTGTTCGTCGTAGAGGATGAAGAGGGCGAGGAGGGTGAGGAGTGTGAATCCTTGGACGATTCGGATGAAACGTCGGGCGAGCCGCTCGACGGGTTCGAGGAATCCGAGGAATCCGAGGAGTCCGAGGAGTCGTCGGACGAGCCCTTGGACTTCGATGAATCGAGCAAACCGGAAGATCCGGACACCTCGGACGGTGAGTCCTCCTCCACGCCGGTGTCGAGGTCGACCGAACCGGACTGCTTGGTGAGCCCGTTGAGGACTGCGCAGGTGCCCCAGGGGCTGGTGCCCAGGTCCTCGAGGATCTTCTGAGCGACGGCGATCTGCTGGGAGCGGCTGGCGAGGTCGGGACTCGGGGCGTAGTCGAGGCCGCCGTACTCGTCCCAGTCGCCCTGGGTCAGCTGCAGCCCGCCGTACTGTCCGTTGCCGGTGTCGGCGCTCCAGGAGCCGCCGCTCTCACATTCGGCCACCTTGTCCCACACGGTGCCCTCGGCCGCGCTGGCGCCCGTGGCACCGAGGAGCGGGATGGCGATGGCGGACCCGGTCACTCCGGCCGCGACGAGGAGCGCCGGAGCCTGACGGGGGCGACGGTGACGACCGTTCCCGGAGAGCATGCAGGGGCCTTTCGCGAGACAACAAGGACCGACGCGACCGGTGAAGCCGGGTGGCGCAGGGGCCGCGCTGATCCGTGAACGTATAGGCAGACGATCACTTGTCACAAGTTAATGCCGCGTAGATCACGTGAAGATCACAGACTTGAGTGTCTCTCATCTTCAGGTGTGCGAAAGAGCTGCACGGGGTAGACAGAGCGCTTCGTTCCGGTCAGTAACCGGCCGGGTGTGAACTGCGATGACGCGCGCCCGGCGGGAACTCGACGGGCAGCGTGCGCAGTCCACGCATGATGAGCCCTCCCCGCCACCTCAACTCGGCCGGGTCCACCGCGAGTTCCAGGTCGGGGAGGCGGGTGAGGAGCGTGGCAAGGGCGGTCTGGCCCTCCAGGCGGGCGAGCGGGGCGCCGAGGCAGTAGTGGATGCCGTGGCCGTAGCCGAGGTGCTGGTTGTCGCGGCGGCCGAGGTCGAGCACGTCGGGGTCCGCGAACCGCTCCGGGTCACGGTCGGCGGCGGCCAGTACGACGAGGACGGGATCGCCGGGTGCGATGTGCTGCCCGCCGATGGTGAGCGGTTCGGTGGCGAAGCGCCAGGTCGCGAGTTCGACGGGGCCGTCGTAGCGCAGGAGTTCCTCGATGCCGGTGGCGAGGAGGGCGGTTTCGCCGCGTTCGAGGGAGGTCTGCAGGCGGGCACGCTGCTCGGGGTGGGTGAGCAGGGCGTAGGTGCCGTTGCCGATGAGGTTGACCGTCGTCTCGAAGCCGGCGAACAGCAGGATGAACGCCATTGCCGCGGCCTCGTTCTCGGTGAGGTGCTCGCCGTGGTCGGAGGCGCGGATGAGGCCGGAGATGAGGTCCTCGCCGGGGGTGGGCGTGTCGGGGAGTGCCTCGCGCTTGCGGTGGATGAGGTCGGCGAGATAGCCGCGCATCTTCTTCACCGACCGTGCGACGCCTCCCCTGGGGCCGCCTTGGTGCCGGATCATCATGCCCGCCCAGTCCCGGAAGTCGTCCTGGTCCTCGCGGGGGACGCCGAGCAGGTCGCAGATGGCGTAGATGGGGAGCGGGAAGGCGAACTCGTGGATCAGGTCGGCGCTGCCGTTGCCGGCGAACCCGTCGATGAGGTGGTCCGTGAGCTCCTGCACCCGGGGGGCGAACTCGGCGACGCGGCGAGGGGTGAAGGCCTTGGAGACAAGCCTGCGCAGGCGGGTGTGATCGGGCGGGTCGATGTTCAGCAGGTGCGTCATCAACTCGGCCTTGCGCTCACCCGGGATGCCGGTCTTGCCCTTGGCGTGGGCGGGTTCGTCGTGGTGGGCCGGGTTCTTGGACAGGCGGGCGTCGGCGAGGGCCTGCTTGGCGTCGGTGTAGCGGGTGACCAGCCAGGCCTCCACGCCGCTGGGCAGGCGGGTCTTGTGCACGGGGGCGTGCTCGCGGAGCCAGGCGTAGGCGGGGTAGGGGTCGGTGGCGAACTCCCAGGTGAAGAGTTCGGGGGACTGGGGGGTGGTGCCGGTGGGGGTGGGCTGGTTGGTCACTCCTTGACGGTAGCTGGCGAGTCGGGGGTCTCACCGAGGGCCACCCTCGCAGCGGGGTGGCCCATGGCGGCGGCCCTGCGGTACCAGCGCTGGGCTCCCTCGGACGCGCCTTCTCTTTCTCTGAGGCCTGCCAGGCAGTAGGCGGCATAGGCATCGCCGCCGGCGTGACCCTTGAGATACCAGGAACCGGCCTCAGCCACGCGCCCGTGCTCCTCCAGGAAGACGCCGAGATTGGTCGCCTGCATGGCGACACCGTTTTCGGCCTCCGCCTCAAGGAAGCGCACCGTTTCGTCGACGGAGTGGCTTGCCGGGTTGAACAAGAGCTGTTGGACCGCGCGTGGGTCCCCCGCGTCGGTTGCCCGCCGGAACCAGACCTCGACGAGGTGCGGCTCGTCCGCCAACCGGAGCAGTGCGGCGTAGCTCGTCGCGACCTCCGCGTACCCGGCCCCGACCGCGATGTCGTACCAATGGGCGGCCCCATCGATGTCGATGTCTGCCATCAGAAGCTGCCCCAGCCGGTGCGCAGCCTCCGGATCCCCCAGCTCGGCTCCCGCCCTCAGCCATCCCATCGCTCGGTCTCGAAGCAGCTTCCCCAGCAAAGTCGCCGCCCCGGCATCCCCGGCCGAGGCGGCCTTCTCCAAGAAGGGCTCCGCTTCCCCGGCGTCACCGCGCTCGGCGAGCAGCCTCCCGAGCCATCCGGCGGACTCGGCGTCCCCCGCCTGCGCCGCCCGCCGCAGCCACCCCTCCCGCTCATCGCCCTCGGTGTGCCGGGCGAACCCGAGCGCCACCGCCGCGTCCCCCGCCTCCACGCGGTCGTGCAACGCGGTGCGGGCCGCGTCGAGGACGGCCGTGAAGTCCAGCGGGGCGTCCGGCTCCCGGGCGGCGTCGAGCAGCGTCCACCACACCTCGTCCGGCACCGGCTCCAGATCACCGCCCGACCTCAGCGCCTCCGAGACAAGCGCCCCGTACGCCCGCCAGGTGCCGTCCTCCTCGCCCGCGACGAGCAGTCCCGAGACCCCGAACATCGGCGCCGTCGCCCAGGCGAGGGCGTCCTCGAACGACTCCCTGTCCTCCGCCCGGTACAGCTCCTGGACCCTCCTGAGCAGCTCGGCCGATACCGCTCCCGTGACTCCGCACCGGGCGAAGTCGACCGCGGCCCGGACCAGTAACTGCCCACGCGGGTGCTCCAGTTGGGTGCCCACCCGACGCCACTCGTCGAACAGGTGGTGTCCCACGGCGAAGTACGAGGCCACGCCCTCCCGGCCGCTCCACATGTACGCCGGATACGCACGCCGGTCGTCGAGCGCCGCCAGCCGCGCCAGCTCCGCCTCACTCCACTCGCGCCCGAGCTCCACCGTGCGGGCCGCGGCGACGACCCGGTCGCCCGGGGCGGTCCCGGCCCGGCGCCGGTAGTACTCGTCGGGGCTCATCGTCGCGAGCACGACGGCGCCAAGATCGTTGAGCCGCCCCAGCAGCCGCAGATCCAGGCCGCCCGGGCCGAGATGGCCGGTCAGCTCGTCCAGCCAGACGACGTATGTGCCGGGGTTGCCCTGCAGTGCGGCCGCCAGGGGCCGTAGGTCCTCGCCCGGGTCCGGGGCATACAGGCGGTGCCCCTCCAAGGAGCGCACGCCCTGCCATGCGGTGTACGACTTGCCCACGCACGGTTCGCCCAGGACCAGCACGAGGCTGTTGCCGGCGAGCTGGGTGCGCAGGTCCTCGTCGCGGTCGCGGGGCACGTACGGCGGCACGTCGGGGAGCCCGGGCACGGGCCGGGTCGGGCGTACGCCGAACTCCCGCGGCCCCACCTCGCCCACCGGCCGCCACTGCGCCGGAGCGGGAACGGTGCCGTAGTGGTTGTGCTGCACGCCGACGACGCGGTCGTGGAAGGCGGAGTCGCGGAAGTCGATGTGGTCGCCGGTGAGGTGGTCGGTGAGGCCACCAGTCACCGCACGGGCGTTGTCGCCGGTCACGACGACACCCGTGTCACCGTCCGCCGCGAGGGAACGGGGCTCGCCGGGCGTGTCGCCGGAGGCGGTGCCGGTCGGGGGAGGCAAGGGGGCTGGGTACTCGGCCGCGATCGCCTTGAGGTCGGAGAACTCCTGGGGATGGTTTCTGCGCAGGAGCGCCAGCAACCCGACCCAGTCGCGGGCGTCCACCCTGTCCATGGACGCCGTTCCGGCTGTCCGGATCCAGAGATCAACCGCCCCTGGGACGCTCGACCGCATCAGCACATCCACGACCCGCTTCGATCTGTCCCGCGAGTCGACCATGGCACGCACCAGCGCGTCCCGCAGCTCCTCCAACTCCCTTGTCACAGCGGCCCCCACGCCTCGCGCCCACCCGTTGCACCAACGGTACTAAGAGGGCACCCCCTCAGCAGCCCGCACAGCATCCCGGTAAGCCCGCGCAGCAACCCGCAGGGCCGCCTCCGGATCCACCCCGGCCGCCTCCGCCCGCACCGCCATCGCGAGCAGCTCGTAGCCGATGCCCTCCCCCGACGGCAGCGGCACCTCCAGCCCGGCCGTGCGCACCCGCGACGCCAGCTTCGCCGCGAGGGCGAGGCCCGGCTGGCCCAGGGGTATGCCCTCGGTCACCGACTCCCGCTGCTTCTCGACGGCCTTCGTGCGCAGCCAGTGCTCCTTGACCTCCTCGGGCGTCGTCGCCGTCTCGTCGCCGAAGACGTGCGGGTGGCGGTGGATGAGCTTGGTGACGATGCCGCCGGCCACGTCGTCGATGGAGAAGGGGGACTCGGGGTCCTCCTCGGCGATGCGTGCGTGGAAGACGACCTGCAACAGGACGTCGCCCAGTTCCTCGCGGAGTTCGTCGCGGTCGCCGTCCTCGATCGCCTCGACGAGTTCGTACGCCTCCTCGATGCCGTACTTGGCCAGGCCCTTGTGGGTCTGCTGGGAGGACCACGGGCACTCGGCGCGGATGCGGTCCATGACCTGGACGAGGTCGAGGAGGCGGGCGCCCGGGAGGTCGTAGGAGGCGGGGAGCAGCTCCAGGTCCGGCATCTGGATGCGGCCACTGCCTGCCAGGCGGGCCAGGCCGTCCGTCAGGGCCGGCTCGCCCTCGCCGGTGGCCACGACGACGACCGTGCGGCCGCCGGCGCACGCGTCGATCAGTTCCTCGGCGGTCGGGGCGGCCTCGTCGACCGCTATCCGGGCTTCACGCAGATACGGCAGCTGCGGATGCGCGCCGTCCGCGCACAGTACGCGGTCGGCGCCGTGCAGCGCCTGCCATGCCGGCCAGGACAGCAGGCCGGGTGCGACGCGGTGGCTGGTGGTGAGCAGGACGATGCGGCCGGGGGCGGCTTCGGGACTGATTGCGTTCACGATCCGAACGTAACCCAAGCCACGCACAACCCCCCGAGTTATCCACAGGCCCGGGCAGCCCCACCGTGTCCACAGGAGCCACCGGAGCCACCGGAGGGCCGGCGGCCCCGCCGTCCCGTTACGCCGTCTGCGGCGTCCCCGCCGCCGTCACCTCGCGCACCCACGGCGTCTTCGCGTCGGCCCGGCTGCTCTTCTGGACGTCCCACGTGCCGTAGCGCGGGTTGAGGTCGATGTCGAGCTTCTTGGACGCCACGGCGAGGGCGTTCCAGAAGGCCGGCTTGCCGGTGTCGGTGCCGAGCGCGGCGGCGAGTTTCTGGGCCTCGAGCTGGAGGCGGAGGTTTTCGTCGAGGCGCTCGGGGGCGATGCCGTACTGCTGGAGCCACGCGGTTTGAAGCGCCTTGGCCCCGCCGACCTGCTCCTCCAGCTCGGAGCGCATCTTCTGGAGCTCCTTTCGGGTGACGGTCACGCCCGCGTCCTGCGCGGCGCGGTGCAGCACCTGGTCGAGAACGAGGTTGTGCAGGACGTCGCGCGGGAGGGTGCCCGACTTGGCGATGACCTGCGCGTACTGGGTGTCGTCCGGCACGGCCGCGCGCTGGGCCGCGCGCACCTCGCTCACCCTGTTCTCCAGCTGCGCGACGGTGATCCGCTGGCCGCCGACGACGGCCGCCGCGCCGGGATGCGCATCGTTTCCGCAGGCGGTGAGCAAAGGCGCCGCGGCGATCACGGCGGAGAGCAGGAGCGCGGTGCGACGGCGGCGGTGCAAGGAAACCTCCCGAGGAGATTGTGCGACGGTGCACAAAGTCTTGCGGTGATCGATGGTAGGCAGTCGGCAAGCTCTGGCCAACCCATTCGACCAACGATTCATCAGGACTTCGGGCACCGAAGCCTGCCCCGCACGACCCGCACGGCCCACTCGACCCGCACCGCCTGCTTCCGCCTGCTCCGCCTGGGCCAGTCCGCGTGCCGACTTCACCCAGGAGGCGCGGGCGCCGCGCCCTCCTCAACCCCCGGCAAGAACTAGCCGCGCACCTGCCCCAGCCACTGCAGCGTCCGCCGTACCTCCCCCGCGAGCGGGTGGCCGGGGCCGTGCAGTCGCTCCACGTCGAGCAGCAGTCGGGCCAGGGTGTCGTGGGCGGCGGGGCGGTCGCCGAGGGCGAGCAGGAGGTGGCCGATGCGGCGGCGGACGTCGTGGGCGAGCTGGGGGTCGCCGGAGACGTACTGGTTCTCGTAGTACGGCAGCAGCGCGCGGTACTCGGCGAGCGCGGCCGCCGGTTCGCCGAGCTGTTCCAGGCACTGGGCGGCGTCGTAGCGGAAGCGCAGGGACTGCGGGTCGGCCTGGCCGGCCTCGGCGGCGCGTTCGTCGGCGAGGCGGCGCAGTTCGGGCAGCGCGCGCCGGTACTGGCCGTCGTCCATGAGGGTGGCCGCGTACTGCTTGCGCAGGGTGCGTACGACCGGGGAGTGCTCGCCGTGCTGCTCGGCGGCGGCGGGCAGGATCGCGCCGAGGATGTCGACGGCCTGGGTGATGCGGCCCTCGCCGAGGAGGCGCTTGACCTCGTCGACGGCGCGCGCGACGTCCGGTTTCTCGGTGGCGGGCGCGACCGGTGTGACGGGGGCGGGCCGGGGAGCGGGGGTGCGGGCGCGGTCCGGCCAGGGCGCGTGCGGGCGCAGGAAGGGGCGCGTGGGGTCGAGGGGCGATCCGGTGGGCGTCCCGCGGGCGGGCAGGAGCGGCTCCAGGTCCTCGTACACCTCCTGCGCGGAGGCGGGGCGGTGCTGCGGGTCCTTGGCGAGCAGGCGCAGGACCAGGGCTTCGAGCGCCTCGGGCACCTCGGGGCGGATGCGGCGCACGGGCAGCGGCGGCTCGTACAGGTGGCGGTGCAGCACGCCGAGTGCCGTCGAGCCCGAGAACGGCACGTCGCCGCTGAGGAGTTCGTGCAGGAGCACGCCGAGCGCGTACAGGTCGGTGTACGGGCCGACGGCGCCGCCCATCGCCTGCTCGGGGGCCATGTAGGCGGGCGAGCCGATGGGCGTGCCGGTGTGGGTGAGGCGGGTGGTGTCGGCGTCCATGACGGAGGCGACGCCGAGGTCGAGGACGGTGACCGTGCCGTCCTGCTTCACCATCACGTTGCGCGGCTTGAGGTCGCGGTGGACGATCGGCACGGCGTGCACGGCGCTGAGCACGGCGCACAGTTGCGCGGCGACCGCGACCGACCATTGCCACGGGTACGGATCGCGCTCGGCGAGATGACCGGAGAGGTCGACGCCGTCGACGTACTGCATGACGAGGAACAGCTCCTCGTCCTCACTGCCCGCGTCGTGCACGGTGACGAGCCCGGGGTGGTCGACCTGTGCGGTCACCCGGCACTCGCGCAGGAACCGGCGGCGCAGCTCGTCCGCCTCCTGCCCGGCCACCTTGTCCGGGCGCAGCAGCTTCACCGCCACGCGCCGGTCCAGCCGCTGGTCGTACGCCGTCCAGACCTGTCCCATGCCGCCCTGTCCGATGAGCGTGGACAGTTCATAGCGGCCGGCGACGACACGTCCTGTCGCCACGGTCACCTTCCGCCCTCGCGGTTGCCGCCCTGCCGGCCGTCGTGCTGGCGCAGGTAGTCACTGAGCTCGTCGAGTTCGGCACGGACCTGGTCGATGCGTGCGGGCGCGGGGCGCTGCGGGGCGGGGGGCGGCGGTACGGGCGTCTGGGATACCGGCGTCTGCGGCACTGGCGTCTGCGGCACCGGCGTCCGGGGTATCGGGGGCGACTGCGGCATCGTCGTGGCGGTGTACGGCGACTGGGGCTGCGGGTAGCCGTATGCCGGGGCCGGCGCCGGGGGCCCCTGCGAGGCATAGCCAGGGAAGCGGAGCTGGTGGAAGTGGCGTATGTCGGCGGAGAGGTAGTACGCGATCGAGGCCACGAGGCCGCCCAGGACGAGGGCGAGGCCCGTCCAGCCGCCCGGGGTGTGGATCTCGTCGCCGGGCTCGGAACCGATCAGGTACAGACCGAGGAACTCCACCACGATCGACGCAACGAACAGGCACCAGTCGAGCGCCTTGCGGGTCACGATCGCCAGGCGCAGCATCATCGCCCACATCAGCAGGCCGAAGCTGCACACCGAGATCACGACGAACAACACGCGCAGGAAGACCAGCACCCCGGTGGGCGGCTGCTGCTTCACCGGCTGCGTGTAGCCGTGGCCTTGCATGACTGCTCCTGATGCCTGAGGTGGGCGTACGGCGTCGACCGCCCCTGCCCGGTGCGGGGCAACCTCGGTCGTGCGATTGTCGCTTCGAGCGTATAGGTCGACACCGACATACGGTCACCGGTTGTACCGAACCGTTGTCGTGCTGATCACTTCGTACGACGGCGCAGGTCGCGGAGGCTGGGCTTCCGGCTCAGAGCGGGTGCCGCATCCACACGTTGGGCTCGACATAGACCGCGTAGCCCCGCTCCGGCTCGCACCGCACCGGCACCAGCGCGCCGGGCACCTCGATGTCGCCCGCGGTGTCGAAGGGCAGGCCGGTCCAGCCGCGCCACTGCTCCAGCGAGCCGGCGACGGTCATGGAGGCCGGGGCGACGGAGTCGATGCTGGCGCCGGCGCGGGCGTGGACGCGCAGCCACGGGTCGTGGGGCAGGCCGTCGGGCCGTACGCGACGGGCGTACTCCTCGATGGGGGTGTGCGGTTCGAGGTGCTTGGCGTTGGGGCGGACCGGGGCGACGACCTCGCGGAAGCCGTGGGCGCGGGCGTTGTCGCGCATCGCGGAGAGCATCAGGGCGGACAGGCCGCCGCCCTGGGCGTGCGGGGCGATGACGACGGAGACGGCGCTGACCGTGTCGGGGCGGGTGCCGCGGCGCAGGTCGGCGAAGGCCCACGTCAGCACCTCGTCCCAGCCTCGGGCGGGCAGCCGGCCGCGCCCCTCGGCGGCGAGGGCGAAGGGAACGCTGTAGGCGTGGGCGACGACCTCACCCCGCTCGTCCTCGGCGAACAGCACGTACTCCGGGAGTTCGAGCGGGATCCGGCCGTAGTGGGCGTTGCCCACGAGGTCCTGGACCACGAACTCCGGCCAGGTGTCGGCCATTTCCAAGACCCGTTCGAGCATCTCCGGGCGTTCCGCGACGCTCGACACCTTCAGTTCCATGCCGGAAACCGTAGGCGCGGGGCGCCGTGCCGCAAAGCGTTTTTCGGGCCCACGGCTCGCTCCACTCCCGCTCGCGCGCCTGGTCACCCTCCGCACTGGCGCAGCATCATCTCCTTGTCGGCGGACGTCACAGGCAGTTCGTACTTCAGCGACACCTGGGCGAAGCGCACCGCGTACGAGCAGCGGATCTGCTTGTTCGGGGGCAGCCAGGAGGCGGGGCCGGAGTCGCCCTTGGAGCCGTTGGTGGGGCCGTCGACCGGTATGAGGTTGAGGGGGTCGTTGGCGATGTCCTGGCGTTTGCCCTTCGGCCAGCGGGAGGCGCCCATCTGCCAGTCGTACGACAGCGGCATGACGTGGTCGATCTGTACGGTCGTCGCGCGGGACTTGGCCCAGTCGATCGTGCGGCCCGTGTACGGGTCGTGCAGGGTCATGGAGGTCACGACGCAGTCCGAGCCGGAGCGGAAGCGGACGTCGTCGCCGTCGCGCTTCAGGAGGTCGTTGCGGGTGTCGCAGCCGTTGCGCGCGAACGGGATGCCGCCCGGGGCCGAGTCCATCCAGGCGTAGCCGAACTTGTCCCGGTCGTAACCCGTCCTGGGGCCGCGGCCCTTCGTCGTCACCTTCTCGATGAGGGTTCGTGCCTCGGCCCGGTCGGCGTCCGACGTGAGCGGCGCGAGCCCTGGCTTTGTGCCGTCGGGGTTGTCGAGTGGGCTCGCGGCGCGGCCGGAGCCAGTGGCCGGGACGGAGCCTGAGGGCTCGTCGTCACCGGGTAGATCGACGTTCTCGCACCCCGCCAGCACCAGCACCATGCCGAGCATCGCCGCGGCGCTCGCCGCCCCGCCCCTCAGACGCATCACGATGCGCCCCTCCCTTTGTCGCCCGCTCCGCCCCGCACAGGCGGCCTTCCCTGGTACACCGTCGGGCACACGGTAGCGACCCGGCGCACCGCGGCATTCAAGAGGTCCAGACCACAACGGACTCAAGCGCGCATACCTCACAACCCGGGCGTATCGTCGGTGATGAGTCACCTCCGGAAGGAGCTCTGGATGGGCATCTTCGACAGGTTCAAGAACCGCCACGCACAGGACAAGAGCGGGAACATGTCCGACGCCGCGGAACGGAAGGTCAACGAGAAGACGGGCAACAGGTACGAGAGCCAGGTCGACGACGCGCAGCGGCGGATGGAACGCGAACTCGGCATGGACCGCGACAGGCCCGAGCAGCCGTAAGGCCGGAGACCCCGCGGAGGACCACGAGCCCCGTCGGGCGCGACGGCTCCACGAGGGCACGCCCTCAACGCCCTTGCCGGCGCCCGCATCACGACCAGGCTGCCGCTGAACCACTTCGAGACCAGAGGCCGTCCGCAGAGACCCACCTCCCGCGGGCGGGCGCTGCCCGGGCGCTGTCCCCGGACCCAGGAGTCGAGGAGCCCAAGACCCCAGCAGCCCAGGACCTCAGGGGGCCAAGAGCCCGGGAACCCAAGAGCTTGGGAGCCCAGGAGCCCAAGAGCCCGGGAGCCGAGGACCTCACCCTGCCGACGAGCCCGTCTCAGACCTTCCCGATCCCCAACGTCGTCTCCGAGGGCAGCAGGCCGGAGGCCAGCGCCGCCACCCAGAACTCGCCGAGCAATTCCACGAGACGGTCGACCTCGTCCACCGTGAGCGACTGCCAAGGCGCGGAGGCGAGTTGATCGGTGTGCTCCTCGACGACGCGGCGCAGTTCGCGGCCCGCCTCCGTGGCCGTACCGTCGGCGTCGACCAGGCCGCGCGCGATCAGGCTGTCGCGGGCGGCCGCCCATTCCTCGGCGCTCCAGCCGCGGCTTTCGAAGCGCTCGACGGATGCGGCACCTATCGCAGCGAAGGACACGAGTGACTCGACGGGGTCGAGGCCGGCCACCAGCAGGGCCGCTATGTGGCCGTCCCCGCGGTGTTCGCGCAGGAGGGTCGCGGCATGCCAGAGCTGGAGGTGCGGGGCCTCCGGCCAGTCCAGGGCGGCGTTGGCCGCGGCGAGCGGGCGGCCCGCGGTGTTGGCCGCCTCGGCCACGCGACGGGCCAGGGCTGCGGCTTCCGCCAGCTCGGGGCTGTGGGTCCGGTCGCCGAATATCGCGCGGTAGGCCCGGTCGACCCCGCGTACCCGCGCCTGCAACAGGGCCTCGGGGCTCGCGATCTTCCACGCGAGATCGATGTGTTCGGCGACCATACGGGGACTGAAGCTGTAGAAGGCGGATGTGACCTGTTCCGCGCCGACCGCCCCCAACGGCGCGGCCCGGTACGGGAAATAACTCGGCCAGCGCTCCTTGGCGGCGTAACCGAGCGCCGCGGCCTCCTCGAAGACCTCCGGCGCGTAGTACAGCACCGCATGCAGCGGCTCCAGCAGATGCCAGAGCTGACGTACGCGACCCGGCTCCAGACCGCCGTTCTCACGCTTGACCATGGCGCAACTCCCCCAGTTCGAAGTCTCGGGATCCCCACCCCGCAAAACTTGACACTGACAAGATTGCCCTGCCGCACTCGAACTTGTCAACGCCTAGATAGCAGAAACTTGGCGACGCCTAGATTGCGCGTACGCTGCTGTCCATGCCCCCCGCACAACAGCCGTCCACCCGCCAGCCGTCCACCCGCCGCCCCTACCACCACGGCGACCTGCGCCGAGCCATCCTCACCGCGGCGCTGGACGTCATCGCCGCCGACGGCCCGTCCGCCCTGAGTCTGCGCGATCTCGCCCGGCGTGCCGGTGTCTCGCACGCGGCTCCGGCCCACCACTTCAAGGACCGCACCGGACTGCTCACGGCGATCGCCGCCGAGGGGTTCGGGCTGCTGGCGCACACGCTCAACGAGGCAGCGGATCTGAAGGACGCGGGCGTTCGCTACGTCCGCTTCGCACGCGAGCACCCGGCCCACTTCCAGGTGATGTTCACACCCGAGCTGCTGCGCGCCGACGACCTCGAACTGACCACGGCCCGCGCCCTCGCCGGCGACGCACTGCGCGGCGCCGTCTCCGCCGTACGACCCGAGAGCCTCGGCATCGACACCCGCCTGGCCGGCGTCGCCGCCTGGTCTCTGGCCCACGGCTTCGCCACGCTGCTCCTCAGCCACAACCTGGACGGCCCGGTCGGCGACAAGGACCCCGAGGAGGTGTTCCGGACGCTGGCGGCGATGCTGTTCCGGACCGAGTCCTGAGGCATTTGCTTGACCTCAAGTCCACTTGAGGTCACAGAGTGATCCGCATGACCACCGAGCCCGCGGGCACCACGCCCGCCGAATCCGCAGACATCACGCCCGCCAAGACCGCAGGCACCACACCCACCGAAGAGGCTGACCTCAAGGCCATCGCACAGGTCGTGGCCACCGTCGAACGCACCCAGCGCGCCAAGGACCCCGACGGCTTCCTCGCCCTCTTCCATCCCGACGCCCTGTGGACCACCGGCCATGGCAAGGTCCTCATCGGCCTCGACGCGATCGGCGAGTTCACCCGCGCCGTACTGCCGGCCGCGACCTGGGACGGCGAGGTCACCTACGAGGTCGCGCACACGCAGTTCCTGGGGCCCGACGTGGCGGCCGTCAAGGTCCGGCAGGTGTACCACTCGCCGAAGGGCGACCTGGAGGGTGCGCCGCTCTACGTCATGACCCGGCAGGACGACGGGAGGTGGCTGCTGCACGCCTGCCAGAACACCGAGGTGCGGGTCGACTAGCGGCCGCGTCCCGCACCCCGGGCTGGATCACGATCCCAGGATCGACGCCAGGAACTCCCCGACCCACCCGAGCAACTCCCGTCCGACGAGCGGCTTCCCGCCCACCTTCGCGGTCTTCGGACGCGGCACCAGCAGCTGATGCACCGCCGGTTTGATGACGGTGCCCGGGTACAGGCGCTTGACCCTGAGCTCCTGGGACTCCCGCAACTCCACCGGCGCGAAGCGGATGTTGTTGCCCTGCAGGACGATCTCGCCGACGCCGCACGCGCGTGCCAGCATGCGCAGGCCCGCCACCAGGAGGAGGTTCTCGACCGGCTCCGGCAACTTGCCGTAGCGGTCGACGAGTTCCTCGCGTACGGCCTTGATGTCCTCCTCCGTGTTGGCGGAGGCGATGGAACGGTAGGCCTGGAGGCGGAGGCGCTCGCCGGGGGCGTAGTCGTGCGGGACGTGCGCGTCGACCGGCAGCTCGATCTTCACCTCGAGCGGCGGCTCCTCCTCGACGCCGCCCTCCAAGGACGCCCGGTAGTCCGCGACGGCCTCGCCGACCATACGGACGTACAGGTCGAAGCCGACGCCCGCGATGTGGCCGGACTGTTCGCCGCCCAGCAGATTGCCGGCGCCTCGGATCTCCAGGTCCTTCATGGCGACGTACATGCCCGCGCCCATCTCCGTGTGCTGGGCGATGGTCGCCAGGCGCTCGTGGGCCGTCTCCGTCAGGGGCTTCTCCGGCGGGTAGAGGAAGTAGGCGTAGCCGCGCTCCCTGCCTCGGCCCACCCGGCCGCGCAGCTGGTGCAGCTGGGACAGACCGAAGTTGTCGCCGCGCTCCACGATCAGGGTGTTGGCGTTGGAGATGTCGATGCCGGACTCGACGATCGTCGTCGAGACCAGCACGTCGAACTTCTTCTCCCAGAAGTCGACGACGACCTGCTCCAGCGACTGCTCCGACATCTGGCCGTGGGCTGTGGCGATGCGCGCCTCGGGGACGATCTCGCGCAGCCGCGCGGCCGCCCTGTCGATCGACTCGACCCGGTTGTGGATGTAGAAGACCTGGCCCTCGCGCAGCAGTTCGCGGCGGATCGCGGCGCCGATCTGCTTCTCCTCGTACGGGCCGACGAAGGTGAGGACCGGGTGGCGCTCCTCGGGTGGAGTGGTGATCGTGGACATCTCGCGGATGCCCGTGACCGCCATCTCCAAGGTCCTCGGGATCGGGGTCGCGGACATCGTCAGGACGTCGACGTTCGCGCGCAGCTTCTTCAGCTGCTCCTTGTGCTCGACGCCGAAGCGCTGTTCCTCGTCGACGATGACCAGGCCCAGGTCCTTGAACTTGGTCTCCGACGAGAACAGGCGGTGGGTGCCGATGACGATGTCCACCGAGCCGTCCTTCAACCCCTCCAGGGTCGCCTTCGCCTCCGTGTCGGTCTGGAAGCGGGACAGGGCCCGGGTGTTCACCGGGAACTGCGAGTAGCGCTCGCTGAAGGTGCCGAAGTGCTGCTGCACCAGGAGAGTCGTGGGGACCAGGACGGCCACCTGCTTGCCGTCCTGGACCGCCTTGAAGGCGGCGCGGACCGCGATCTCCGTCTTGCCGTAGCCGACGTCGCCGCAGATCAGGCGGTCCATCGGGACCGACTTCTCCATGTCCTCCTTGACCTCGGCGATGGTCGTCAGCTGGTCGGGGGTCTCCGCGTACGGGAAGGCGTCCTCCAGCTCGCGCTGCCAGGGCGTGTCCGGGCCGAAGGTGTGCCCCGGCGCCGCCATCCGCGCGCTGTACAGCTTGATCAGGTCGGCCGCGATCTCCTTGACCGCCTTCTTGGCGCGCGCCTTGGTCTTCGTCCAGTCGGCGCCGCCCAGACGGTGCAGGGTGGGGGCCTCGCCACCGACGTACTTGGTGATCTGCTCCAGCTGGTCGGTGGGGATGTACAGGCGGTCGCCGGGCTGGCCGCGCTTGGCGGGGGCGTACTCGACGACGAGGTACTCGCGCGTGGCGCCCTGGACGGTGCGCTGCACCATCTCGATGTAGCGGCCGACGCCGTGCTGCTCGTGGACGATGTAGTCGCCCGCCTCCAGGGTGAGCGGGTCGATGGTCTTGCGGCGGCGGGCCGGCATGCGGGCGCCGTCCTTGCCGGCCGCCTTCTGCCCGGACAGGTCGGTCTCGGTCAGGACGGCCAGCTTGAGCACGGGGTCCACGAAGCCGTAGTCGATCGAGCCGCAGGCGACATGGACGACCGACGGGGCGATCTCCCCCAGGTCCGCCTCCAGGCGCGCCGCGACGCCCTCGCCGCCGAGCACCTCGACCGTGCGGGCCGCCGGGCCGTGGGCCTCGGTCACGAAGACCGTGCGCCAGCCGTCGGCGAGCCAGCCCTTGGTGTCGGCGAGGGCCTTCGCGGTGTCGCCGCGGTACGACTCGGGGGCGTGCATGCCGAGCTTGAGGGTGTCGGCGTCGCCCGCCGCGTCAGCGGCAAATGTAAACGTGTCGTCGGCCGCGAAGGGCGAGACCGACCACCACATCATGTCCAGCTCGCGGGCGCGGTCGCGGACGTCCGCGATGGACCACAGGGAGGCCGCGCCGACGTCGATGGGCGCCTCGCCGCCGCCGGCCGTGGCGGCCCAGGACGCGTGGAGGAACTCCTGCGAGGTGGCCACGAGATCGGCGGCACGCGTGCGTACCCGTTCCGGGTCGCATACGACGGCCATGGCGCCCTTGGGCAGGACGTCGAGCAGCAGCTCCATGTCGTCGACGAGGACGGGGGCCAGGGACTCCATGCCCTCGACCGCGATCCCCTCGGCGATCTTGCCGAGCAGCTCGCCGAGCTCGGGGTGCTGTTCGGCGAGGGCACGCGCGCGTGCGCGGACGTCGTCGGTGAGGAGGAGTTCGCGGCAGGGCGGGGCCCACAGGCCGTGCTCGGCGACTTCGAGGGAGCGCTGGTCGGCGACCTTGAAGTAGCGGATCTCCTCGACGTCGTCGCCCCAGAACTCGATGCGCAGGGGGTGCTCTTCGGTGGGCGGGAAGACGTCCAGGATGCCGCCTCGTACGGCGAACTCGCCGCGCTTCTCGACGAGCTCCACGCGCGCGTACGCGGCTGCGGCGAGGGCTTCCACGATGGCGTTGAGGTCGGCGGTCTGGCCGGTGCGCAGGGCCACCGGTTCGAGGTCGCCGAGGCCCTTGACCTGCGGCTGCAGGACCGAGCGGACAGGGGCCACGACGACGGAGAGCGGGCCGGTCTCGGGGTCGTCGGGGCGGGGGTGGGCGAGGCGGCGCAGGACCGCGAGCCGACGTCCCACGGTGTCGCTGCGCGGGCTGAGGCGCTCGTGCGGAAGGGTCTCCCAGGAGGGGTACTCCACGACGCCCTCCGAGGGGAGGAGGGAGCGCAGGGCCGCGGCCAGGTCCTCGGCCTCGCGGCCCGTCGCCGTCACGGCGAGGACCGGGCGGTCGGTCTCGCGGGCGAGTGCGGCGATCGTGAACGGGCGGGCCGCCGGGGGGCCGACCAGGTCGACGTGCATGCGGTTGCCGTCTGCGGCCGCGGTGATCGCTTCCGCGAGGGCGGGGTCCTTGACTACGGCGTCGAGCAGACCGTGCAGGCTCATGGAGGGGGCGCTTCCGTCCGGGGGTGGGCAACACGAAGGGCCCGACGCGGGTGGCAGGCCGGGGGCTTCCAGCGTACGTCGCTGCGCGGGCGGGTGCCGGGCCTGTGGATAACGTCCGTTCTCTGTCACCCGGCGCGGTGGCGGGGCTCTGCCTTTCTCGCCCCCGCCGCCCCTGCCCGTCCCATCCCCAGGGGCTGCCGCCCCTTCGACCCCGCTTCCTGGGGGCCTGCGGCCCCCAGACCCCCGCTTCGGCCCTGAACGGGCCTCGTCCTCAAACGCCGGACAGGCTGAGATGCACGGACCGGCGTCGGAAAGTGACCGTCAGCGTCGTGAGGGAAGCCCTGCGGGTGGGTGGGCAAAGGGCCCCAACCCCGTACCGCGTAAGGTCCCCTCATGCCCACCCCCGCCACCTCCGCGACGCCGAACACGTCCTCGGCCCCCCACATACCGGCGCCCGCACAGCGCCCCGAAGGGCCCGCGCAGCCCGAGCCGGCGCGGCGGGATCACTGGCTGCTTGCCGCTGCTCTCTTCGTCGGTTACGCGATCGTCTCCGTGGGCCGTTACCGGCACCTGGGGCAGCGTTCGTGGGATCTGGGGATCTTCGAGCAGGTCATCCGGTCGTACGCGCATCTTCAGGCGCCGATCGCCGACCTCAAGGGGCCCGGCTTCAACATCCTGGGCGATCACTTCAGCCCGGTGACCGTCCTCCTCGCCCCGCTGTACCGCGTCTTCCCGTCGCCGGTCACCCTGCTCGTCGCCCAGGCCGCACTGTTCGCCCTGTCCGCCGTGCCCGTCACCCGCGCCGCGGCCCGGCTGCTCGGGCGGCGGCGCGGGCTTGCGATCGGGGTCGCGTACGGGCTGTCGTGGGGGCTTCAGCAGGCCGTCGACTTCGATTTTCACGAGATCTGCTTCGCCGTTCCGCTCATCGCCTTCAGCCTCGAAGCGCTGCTCGCGCGGCGTTGGCGGGCCGCTCTGCTGTGGGCGATTCCGCTCGTCCTGGTGAAGGAGGATCTGGGGTTCACCCTCACGGCCATCGCCCTGGTCGTCGCCTGGCGGGCCCGCCAAGGCGGCGCGCCGCGCGCGTCCCGGTACGCGCTCGGCGTCGCGGTCTTCGGCGTGGTGGCCGTCGCGGCCACCCTTCTGCTGGTCATACCGAGCTTCAACTCCGCCGGCACCTACGACTACTGGAACAAGGTGAGCGAGTCGTCGGGCGGCGGCGGTGGGCCCTTCGACGGTCTCGACACCAAATTCCGTACGCTCTGCTGGCTCCTCGTCCCCACCACGGGACTGCTCGCCCTGCGGTCCCCGATCCTGCTCGTCGCCCTGCCCACCATCGGCTGGCGTTTCGTCTCCTCCTATCCGCAGTACTGGGGGACGGACTGGCACTACAGCGCCGTCCTGATGCCGATCGTCGTCCTCGCCCTCGTCGACGGCCTCGACACCGCCCAAAACAGCACGCGCGCGTGGCTGCGGTCGTACGTCCATCACCTGCCCGCCGCCGTCGCGGCCGCCTCGCTCGCGCTGACCACCTCGCTGCCGCTCGCCGCGCTGACCGAGAGCGAGATCTATCGCAAGCCCGCGCGCGTGACGGCCATCGAGCGGCTCCTCACCGAAGTGCCCGACAACGCCTCCGTCGAGGCGAACATCGCTCCGATCAGCAGGCTCACCTCGCGCTGCCGGGTCTTCTGGGTCAGCAACACGCGCGGCATCAACCCCGACTTCATCGCCCTCGACAACTCCCGCAAGCGCTACCGGGACGTCGAGGAGTACGCCAGGGCCCTTCACCCCGACGCCCGGTACAACATCAAGGGCACCGCCTACGGGGTCGTACTGCTCGAGCGGCAGAGCGGACCGGCGCAGAGCGGGCCATGACCGTGGGCCCGGTCCGGAGGGTGAAACCAACCTCCGGACCGGGCCCGTCTCCCCCGCAACCCCCGTATGCGGTGGCTTTTCGGTCGGCTACTCGGTCGCGATCGCGTTCAGTACGTTCATCCGGCCCGCCCTGAACGCCGGCACCAGCGCCGCGAACAGGCCCACGAAGGCCGAGCCGATGAAGACCCCGATGATCGTCGGCCACGGGATGTCCAGGACGTTCAGGCCCTCCAGCGCCAGGAGCTTCTGGGCCGTCGCGCCCCAGCCCATCCCGAGCCCGATGCCCAGCAGGGCGCCGAACAGGGCGATCACCACCGACTCCATGCGGATCATGCGGCGCAGCTGGCGGCGGGAGAGGCCGATGGCGCGCATCAGGCCGATCTCTCGGGTGCGTTCCACGACCGACAGGGCCAGGGTGTTCACCACGCCCAGGACCGCGACGATGATCGCCAGGGCCAGCAGGCCGTAGACCATGTTCAGGAGCTGGCCCATCTGGTCCTTGAGCTCCTGCTTGTAGTCGGTCTGGTCGCGGACCGGGTACTGCGGGTACGCGTGCAGCGCCTTCTTCAGGGCCGCGTACGCCGCCTCCTCCTGGCCGTCCTTCGCCTTGCCGAGCATCATCTGGCTCTGCGGGATCCGGTCGGCGGGCAGGTACTTCTGCAGCGTCTCGATGCTGATGTAGCGCGCGCCCTGGTCGAAGGAGGTGTCGTCGTCCGTGATGGCCGCGACCTTCAGCTTCGCCGTCTCGCCGCCCTTGAAGGCGACGGTGACGGTGTCGCCGACATGCACGCCGTGCTCGGTCGCGTACTCGGAGCCGACCGACATGGCGTCCTTGCCGTAGGCGGCGGACAGGGTGCCCTCCGTGGTCGTACGGCGAAGGTCCTCGGCGTACGTCGGGTCGGCGGCGGTGAGCCCGGTGTCGTCGGTCTTGCCGTCCGGCGAGGTCAGCGTGGCGTGGACCTCCTTGGAGCGGGTGACGTGCTCCAGGCCCGGCGTCTGCCGCATCGCCTTCTCGGCGTCCTCGACGATCAGCTGCTGGCCGCGCATGACGATGAAGTCCGCACCGACCGACTTGTCGAGCTCGCTCGTCGCCGAGGCGACCATCGAGGAGCCGACCACCGACAAGCAGGCCACCAGGGCGAGGCCGATCATCAGGGCGGCGCCCGTGGCGCCGGTACGGCGCGGGTTGCGCAGGGCGTTGCGCTCGGCCATGCGGCCCACGGGGCCGAAGGCGCGCAGCAGGACCGCGCTGATCACCCGGACCACCCCGCCGGCGAGCAGCGGGCCGATGACCACGAAGCCGATCAGGGTCAGCACCACGCCGCCGCCCAGCATCAGCGCACCGTCGCTCGCCTTGTCGGCGGTGGCGGCCGTGTAGAGGGCGTAGGCGCCCGCGCCCGTCAGGACCAGCCCGGTCAGGCCGCGTATCCAGCCGGCCTTGCCGTCGGCCGGCGTACCGGCGTCGCGCAGGGCGGCCATCGGGGAGACCTTGCCGGCGCGGCGGGCCGGGAGGTAGGCGGCGAGCACCGTCACCACGACGCCCAGGAGCAGGCCGGCCACGGGGGTCGTCACCTTCACCGTCAGGTCGTCGGTGGAGAGGTTCATGCCCGCCATCGACATGAGCTTCATCAGGCCGACGGCGATGCCGACACCGGCTCCGACGCCGAGCACCGAGCCCACGAAGCCCAGCAGCAGGGCCTCCACGAGCACGGAGCGGTTGACCTGCCTGCGGGACGAACCGATCGCCCGCATCAGGCCGATCTCCCTCGTCCGCTGGGCGACCAGCATCGAGAAGGTGTTGATGATCAGGAAGATGCCGACCAGGAAGGCGATCCCGGCGAAGCCGAGCATGGCGTACTTGATGACGTCCATGAACGCGCCGACGTCCTTGCGGTTCTCGTCGGCGGTCTCCTTGGCCGTCTGGATCTTGTACGTGCCGGGCGTGCCGTTCAGGGCCTCGGCGACGTTCCGCTTGAGCTGCGCGTCGCTCACGCCGTCCGCCGCGGTGACGGAGACCTGCGTGAACCGGCCGGTGGTACCGAGCAGGGTGCGCTGGGCGGTGGCGGTGTCGAAGTAGACGACGGCCGCGCCCGGGTTGGTCACCTTCCAGGAGGCGATGCCGGCGATGCGCGCGCGGATGTCGCCGGTGGCGGCGATGGTGCGCAGCTCGTCGCCGAGCTTCAGGTCGTGCTTGTCGGCGGTGTCCGCGTCGACCATGACCTCGGTGGGCCCGCGCGGGGCGTGCCCGGAGGTGATCTCCATGGACTTCAGGTCGCTCTGGGTCCAGTTGCCGGCGAAGGTGGGCGCGCCGGTGGAGGAACCCATGTTCTTGTTCTCGGAGTTGACGACGGTCACGCTCGTCGAACCGACCGCGCCCTCCGCCTTCTTCACCCCGTCCACGGCCGCGACCTGCTCGACGGCCGAGGCGGGCAGCGAGCTCGGCCGGCCCGTACCTCCGCCGTCGTCCTCGTCCTTGGCGTCCTTGGGGCTGACGGTGACGTCGGAGGAGGTGACGGCGAAGAGCTTGTCGAAGGTGGTGTTCATCGTGTCGGTGAACACCAGCGTCCCGCACACGAACGCGACGGACAGCAGCACCGCCACGGCCGACAGGGCCATGCGTCCCTTGTGTGCGAAGAAGTTGCGCATCGAGGTCTTCAGGACGGTCATGACGTACGTCCCCGGGCGTCGAAGTCCTTCATTCGGTCCAGGACGGCGTCGGCGGTCGGCTTGTACATCTCGTCGACGATGCGCCCGTCGGCGAGGTACAGCACCCGGTCCGCGTAGGAGGCGGCGACGGGGTCGTGCGTGACCATCACGATGGTCTGCCCGAGTTCGTCGACGGACCTGCGCAGAAAGCCGAGGACTTCGGCGCCGGCCCGGGAGTCCAGGTTGCCGGTCGGCTCGTCACCGAAGATGATCTCCGGCCGCGCGGCCAGGGCACGGGCGACGGCGACGCGCTGCTGCTGACCGCCGGAGAGCTGGGTCGGCCGGTGCTTGAGCCGGTCCGACAGCCCCACGGTGTCGACGACGCGCCCCAGCCAGGCCTTGTCGGGCTTGCGCCCGGCGATGTCCATGGGCAACGTGATGTTCTCCAGGGCGTTGAGCGTCGGCAGCAGGTTGAACGCCTGGAAGATGAAGCCGATCCGGTCCCGGCGCAGCTGGGTGAGCTTCTTGTCCTTCAGCCCGGTGATCTCGGTGTCGTCGAGATAGATCTGGCCGCTGCTGACGGTGTCGAGCCCGGCGAGGCAGTGCATCAAGGTGGACTTGCCGGACCCCGAGGGGCCCATGATCGCGGTGAACTGCCCCCGCGCGATGTCCACATCGACATGGTCGAGAGCGACGACACGGGTCTCCCCCGACCCGTACGCCTTGACGACCTGCCGCGCCCGCGCGGCAACGGCCGTACGCCCTCCAGTGCCCCCGTGCCTGGGAATGGTTACAGCCGATGTCACGGTTTGACTCCTAAGTCGGTTATGGATGGACGCACGAGTCCGTGTGCCGGTACGTCAGGAACTGGTACATCGAGAACTGGTGCGCCGAGAACTGGTACGTCGTTGAGTCTGGCTCCGGAGAGGGGCCCGGCGCGCTGGTGCCGAGCCCCGTCTTGTACGGGGGAAAACCCCACCCCCGCCGGTTCGGTCAGCCGCCCCCCAGCGGCGTAAAGCCAGATTAAGGACGACCCCCGCCACCTCTCGTCCTCCGGCGGTACCAACCCTCCCCGAGACCTAGTACGGAGGTACCCCTAGGGGCAGTCCACCCTGCGGTGGAGCGCACGTCGGGGTTGTCTCCGCCCTGCGGCCCATCCAGCCTCCACCCTCCCGCGACGTCAGGGTCAAGTGGGAAGCTGTTCGGCGGCAGATAGTTGCAAGGGGAATGCATTAGGAGAGGAACCCGGTGGGCAGTACGAGACCCGCTATACGCGACACCGCACCGCACACCGGAACCGACAGGCGTGGGGCCGTGGTCGCGGCCCTGATGCTCGCGATGGCGCTGGCCGCGCTCGACGCCACCATCGTCTCCACGGCCGTACCGCAGATCGTCGGCGACCTCGGCGGCTTCTCGGTCTTCTCCTGGCTCTTCTCCGGATACCTGCTGGCCGTGACGGTGACCCTCCCGGTCTACGGCAAGCTCTCCGACACCTTCGGCCGCAAGCCGGTGCTGATCGCGGGCGCGGCGCTGTTCCTGCTGGGGTCGCTGCTGTGCGCGGTGGCCTGGAACATGGCGGCGCTGATCGCGTTCCGGATCGTGCAGGGGCTGGGCGGCGGGGCCCTGCAGGGGACGGTGCAGACGCTGGCCGCCGACCTGTACCCGCTGAAGGAACGCCCGAAGATCCAGTCCAAGTTGTCCACGGTGTGGGCGGTGTCGGCGGTGGCCGGGCCGGGGTTGGGCGGGGTCCTGGCGGCGTACGCGGACTGGCGCTGGATCTTCCTGATCAACCTGCCGATCGGGGCGGTGGCGTTGTGGCTGATCGTGCGGTACCTGCACGAGCCGGAGCGCGAGCGCGAGACGCCGGGCACACGCGCGCGTGTCGACTGGGCGGGCGCGCTGGCGGTGTTCGCGTGCGGGGGTGTGCTGCTGACGGCGCTGGTGCAGGGCGGGGTGGCGTGGCCGTGGCTGTCGGGGCCGTCGATCGCCTTGTTCGGTACGGGACTTGCGCTCGTGGCGGTGGTGGTGGTCGTGGAGCGCCGGGCGGCCGACCCGATCATCCCCGGGTGGGTGTGGCGGCGCCGGACGATCGCGGCGGTGAACCTGGCGCTGGGCGCGCTGGGGTTGCTGATGGTGGCGCCGACGGTCTTCCTCCCCACCTACGCCCAGTCGGTCCTCGGCCTGGCCCCGGTGGCGGCCGGATTCGTGCTGTCGGTCTGGACGTTGAGCTGGCCGGTGTCGGCGGCGTTCAGTCAGCACGTGTACCGCAGGATCGGCTTCCGGAACACGGCGATGCTGGGGATCGGTTCGGCGTCGCTGATCCTGCTGGCGTTCCTGTTCCTGCCGTATCCCGGGCAGGCGTGGCAGCCGACGCTGCTGATGCTGCTGCTCGGGGCTGCGCTGGGACTGTTCCAACTGCCGCTGATCGTGGGCGTGCAGTCGACGGTGGGGTGGTCGGAGCGGGGTACGACGACGGCGTCGGTGCTGTTCTGCCGCCAGACGGGCCAGACGGTGGGCGCGGCACTCTTCGGCGCGGTGGCGAACGGAGTGCTGGCGTCGCGGCTCGGCGGCGCGGGCGACCTGGACTCGGTGACGCGGGCGCTGGATTCCGGCGGCACGGCACCGGAGGCCACCAGGCGGGCCATCGCCGACGCGGTGCATGCCGTGTACCTGGGTGCGTCGTGCGCGGCGGCGCTGGCCTTCCTGGTGCTGTTGCTGCTGGCGCCGAGGCGGTTCCCGGTCCTCAAGGAGGACGCCCTCACAGAAGACGCCGTCAAGGAAGACGTCCTCAAGGAAGACGGACGCTGACCTCGGGGTTGGCCGGCGACGACCCGTCGAGCATCGGTTACGGGACGCCCTTCAGGTGCAGGTCGAAGAATGCGGCGACGTACGCGCGCGTGAGGGCCTGCGAACGCAGGTAGGGCATCGGCGCGGTGTCCGGGATCCCGATCAGCTCCGCGAGAAGCGGTACGTCGGTGAACGAGCCGTGGTCGGCTCCCGCGAAGGTCAGCCGGCGCTTCCAGCCGTCCAGCTCGGCCCAGGCCTGGTTCCAGTCGTCGTCGAGGGTCCTCTCCTGCTGCCCCAGCATCAGGAAGGGGCGGTCGTCGAGGCCGGAGGCGGGGGTCGCGGTCTGGAAGGACCCGTCCATGTTCACACCGGCTCGTACCCGCGGGTCGGCTGCCATCGTCGTGGCCGCGGAGGCGCCGCCGATGGAATGACCTGCCATACCGATGCGCTTGGCGTCGATCACGCGTGCGTACCGCCAGGCGGGATGGCGGCCGGTCAACCGGTCCTCCACGAAGGAGACGTCCTTGGCACGGCTCTCGACGACGGCCTGGCCGACCTCGGGGAACTCGTCGCAGACGGCGCAGGGCAGGGTCTGTCCGTCCGGGAGGGTCGTACCGGCGTTCTCGTACGGGAGGTCGACCGCCGCGACGACGTATCCACGGCTGGCGAGATCCTCGGCGAGACCTGTGAGCGTCGCGCGCGTGAAGGTGAACCCGGGCGAGAGAACGACGAGCGGGAACCTGCCGTGGGCAGGGCGGGCGTCACTGTGCGCCCAAGTACGGACACCGGCGATCGTCTCGGGCGGGACGGTGGCGTCCGGGACCCTCAGTTCCAGGAGGTGACGGGCCTCTTCGGTGGTCATGTACGGAGCCGTCGGCCCGCCCGTACCGGGGCGCGCGGGGCTGACGCACCGTGGTGGTCGAAGACCTCGACGTCGCCGGAATGCTCCGCAACAAACGACTCGCCCGCCACGTGGCCGATGCCGGATTCGGGGAGATCCGGCGCCAGCTCACCTACAAGGGCCAACGGAACGCCTGCCCCACCATCGTGGCCAACCGCTGGTACCCCTCCTCCAAGACCTGCTCGAACTGCGGCGCAACGAAAGCCAAGCTGCCGCTGCACGTGAGAGTCTTCGACTGCGACGAGTGCCCGCTTGTGATGGACCGGGACGAGAACGCAGCGCGCAACCTGGTCGCCCTCGCGGCGGCCTGCACCACTGGTACCGGAGTGGCCGGAGACCAGGGCGCCGACACCGCGCCGAAGCCCCGTGGAGCCGACCGTAAGACCCGCCGCCAACGCCCCGACCGGAACACCGGCCGAGGCGGGCGGGCAGGTGGCGCAGCGCTGCCGCACCAGCGGCAGAAGGAAACGGGAGACCGTCGTCAGGACACCGAAGCGCAACTCGCGCTCTGGTGACACCGCCACGGACCTTCCAGACACAAATGCCTGGATTGCTGAGAGTCCCTGAGACTCTGAGTAACGGCAGTTGGGCCGATCCGGCGGTGGAGGGGACCGCCGCTTCGGCGGCGTGGGCGGAGCCCGCACCGACGACCGGCAGGGTCACGGCCGGTCCGAGCGCGAGCACGAGGGACGCCGCGACGGCTGAGAAGCGTGGTCTGTTCATGCCGAGGACGGTAGGCCGCGGGCCGCTGACCTGGCGTCACGCCGCAGTCCCCGGTCCGGGACGCCCTCGTAGTACCGCAGACGTACACATACCCTGTCCCCCATGCTGATCCTGGAGCGCCTACGCACCGACCACACGGACGCCCTGCTGGCCTTCGAGCGGGAGAACCGGGAGTACTTCGCCCGTTCCATTCCGGATCGCGGAGACGCGTATTTCGCAGACTTCGACGCCCGCATCCAAGCGCTGCTGGCCGAACAGGACGCCGGGATCTGCCACTTCCACGTCGTGCTGGACGCCGACGGGCGCCTCGTCGGGCGGGTCAACCTCATCGACGTCGAGGACGGTTCCGCCGAACTCGGCTACCGCATCGGCGAACGCGCCGCGGGCAAAGGCGTCGCCACGGCGGCGGTCGCGGAGGTGTGCCGGGTGGCCGGCACGGCGTACGGGCTGACCTCCCTGGTCGCGGTCACCACCCTGGACAACCTGGCGTCCCGGGCCGTCCTTGAGCGGAACTCCTTCGCCGTCGTGGAGAACCTCGCCGTGGCCGGCCGGCCCGGGATCCGCTATCGGCGCCCGCATCTCGGGCACTGACAGGGCGGGAAGCGGCCCGCGAGGTCGAACGGGGTGTCTTTGCGGGAGGGCTGGTACGTCACTGTGGGTCCCCATGTGCGGCCGCTGTCGCGGGAGACGCGGAGGGTGAGGGAGGGGCCGGGGACGCTGTCCCACGGGTCCTGTGCCTGCTCTTTTGCCTGGTCGGCTTGTTCCACGCCAACGCCTTTCACTTTCCGTGCCGTTGCATGCACACAGTGGCGTCACCGCAGGTACGCTCGGAAGATGGCTCAGCGTGACAACGGGGTCCGCACGGAGGGGAGTTGCGCACGCACATCGCGCATATCGAGGCAGGGCGGCGGAGGCCTGATCCGGATGATGCGCGGCGGCTGGATCAGGTGCTGGGCGGTGACGGGTTCTTCGTGAACTTCCTGCCGACGCTGGATGGGAAGAAGGTCGCGGAACACTTCAAGGCGGCGTTGGAGTTCGAGGGCCAGGCGATCATCATCAAGGAATACGCCCCGACGCTCGTGCCGGGCATCTTGCAGACGCAGCCGTACACGCACGAGGTGTCCAGCTAGCTATCCGCGCAAGAGCAACGAGGAGATCGACGCACTCCTCGCCACTCGCCTCGAACGGGCCCGCATCCTGGACAACTTCCACCGCCCCGAGGTCTGCGTACTCCTGGACGAGGCAGTGCTTCGGCGACCCATCGGCGGCCCCTTCGTGATGTGCGAACAGCTCCGTCACATCGTGAAGTTGGGCGAGTCCCGCCGCATCTCCGTACACGTGCCCCCGTTCGCGGCAGGCGCGCACACTCTGCTGGAGGGCTTCCTCTCGCTCATGTGGTTCGAAGAGCTCCCGCCCATCGCGTATGCGGAAGGCGTGAACAGCGGTCGGGTCCTGGAGCTCCCGGCCGTGGTACGCGAATGCCAGGAGATCTACGATCACGCGCTGGGCGACGCCTTGTCGCACCGCAAATCCCTGGACCTGCTCAGGTCCGTCGCGATTACGAGCATGCAGCGCAGCGAGTACCTCATCCCTGACGCCTCGGTACTGACCGGCTGGCGTAAGTCCAGCTACAGCGGCGGCAGTGGCGGCTCGTGCCTCGAAGTCAACGACGCCGCCCGTCCCACCCACGTCCCCGTCCGCGACAGCAAGAACCCCACCGGCCCGGCGATCGTCTTCTCGGCCGCTGCCTGGGCCGCGTTTGTCACCTCTCCTCGTTGATCGCTCAACCGAACACCGACGTCCAGGCCCGCCAGGGATAAAGTGGTCAATACCGGTCATTGCGCGACCGGTGCTTGGCACGCGACCTTTCGGGAGACGAGGTGGCTGCTGGGAACGCTTGGCCCGGAAGCCGCATCGAGCAGCCGGAGGCGGTGCGACTGCGGTTCTTGACGGCCATCGATCACGGGCTGTCGGTGGGCGAGACACTGAACGTGGCGCTTCAGCAGGCGATCGCCGACCTGGGTGGCCTCGGTGGCTTGGTGCACTGGCGCGACGCCGGTTCTGATCGGCTACGCCTGGTGGCGGCCGACGGGCTTGCGCCGAAGGTCGCCGGGGCATGGGCGGAACTCCGCGAAGACGAGGACGAGGACATGGCGCCCGTACGCGCCGTGCGCCGCGGTGGTTTCGTGTGGGTGGCCGGGGACAGCATGGGGATCGGGGCATCCGGCACTGCGGCGGTGCCGCTGGTCGGTGCCGAGGGGCCGATCGGGGCGCTTTCCGTGCTCACGGCGACGTCCGGCGAGCCGGATCCGGTGCAGCGGTCCTTTCTGGGCTCCGTGGCGGCATGGGCGGCCGGACACCTGGAACGGCACCTGGAACAGCATCCCGATGTGTCCGGTGGGGAGTTGCCCCGCATGGTCGCCGTCAGGCACTGGGAATACAACGCCGCGGCCGGTTCCGTACGGCTCACCCCGCTCACCCCACCGGTCGTCGGCATGCCCGGCGCGTCGCAGCCGGATCTCGAGGATCTGGCGACCCTCACGGCCGACATCCGGGAGGCGTTCGACCGCGGGACGGCGTACGACACCGAATATCGAGTGGACCACGGCGACGGCACATTCGGCTGGATGCGAGCACGCGGCACCATCGTGCCGGGTGAGGACGGCACCTCTGCCCGTATGGTCGGCACGCTGTGGGGCCCGGCGCAGGCAGGGGCCGCGCGCGATCCGGTCGTCGCCGCCCTGCGCGACCTGGGCGACGGGTTCCTGACGGTCGACGAGGACTGGCGTATCACCTTCGCCAACAAGGAGGCCGAGCGCCTCCTCGGCGCCGGCCGGACGCTGCTGGGCAGCAGGCTCTGGGACATCCCCGCGGCACGCACCCCTGGTCTCGAATCCCACTGCCGGCGCGCGTCCGCCGAGCGGAAGCCGATCAGTTTCGATCTCCACTGGCCGGGCGATCAGCACGTCCACCGTGTCCGGCTGGTCCCCTTGCAGGGCGGCGGGCTGACGATCTACTTCGCCGACGTCACCGACGAGCAGCCGGGGGGTGCCGAGCGGACCGCACGGATGAGCGAGCTGACCGCGGCGCTGACCGAGGCCGTCACATCGAACGACGTGGTCAAGGCCGTCGCGGCGCATGTCCTGCCGCCCTTCGGCGCCGACGGGCTGGTGGTCAACGCGCTGACGGGTGGCTGGCTGCACGTGGTCGGATCCGTCGGGTACACCGAGGAGTTCCTGCGCCAGATCGACGGGATCCCGGTCACCTCCCACATGGCGATCGCCGAGACGTTCCGCACCCGCACTCCCGGATTCATCGAATCGCCCGCCGAGTACGTCCGGCGCTTTCCGCAGTTCAAGGGCTTTGTGAACGCCTCGGCCAAGAAGGCATGGGTTTTTCTTCCGCTCATCGCCTCCGGGCACACGATCGGCTGCTGCGTCATCTCCTTCACCCGGCCGCGCTCCTTCAGCGAGGAGGAACGCACCCTGCTGATAGCCCTGAGCGGGCTGATCGGACAGGCACTGGAGCGGGCCCGGCTGTACGACGTGGAGCACACCCGCGCCCAGGAACTCCAGCGCGGGCTGCTCCCCAGGACGCTGCCCTCCCTGCCGGCCGTCCGCGCCACCGCCCGCTACATGCCCGCGGGGAAGGGCGAGGAGGTGGGCGGTGACTGGTACGACCTGATCCCGCTCTCGGCCGATCGGGTCGCCCTCGTGATCGGCGACGTCATGGGGCACGGCATCGCCGAAGCCGCCATCATGGGGCAGCTGCGCACGGCGGCCCGCGCCCTTGCCGACCTCGAACTGAGTCCGGACGAACTGCTGACCCACCTCAGCGAACTCGTCTCCGACCTGGGCCACGACAGGTACGCCACCTGCTCGTATGCCGTGTTCGACCCTGTCACCCGTACCTGCTCGCTCTCGTTGGCCGGTCATCTCCCGCCTGTCGTCGTCCATCCCGACGGGACGGTCCACTGCCCGGAGCTGGTCAGCGACCCACCGCTGGGCGCCGCGGAGCCTCCCTTCGAGACGTACGAGCTGCGCCTGCCGGAGGAGAGCCTGCTCGTGTTCTACACGGACGGCCTCGTCGAGTCCGCCACCCGGGACATCGACCAGGGACTGGCTCAGCTCAGGCAGACGCTGGCCTGGGCCGTGTCCCGGACCTCGTACTTCCCCAGCGGCGACACCCAGCAGGGTGACACCCCGCAGGATGACACCAGGCGTCTCGACGACCTGTGCGACGTCATCGTCTCGGCTCTGCTGCCCGACCGTGAGCAGACGAACGACGACGCGGTCCTGCTCCTGGTCCACACCCGGGGTACACCTGTCGACAGCGTCGCCTCGTGCAGCCTTCCGGACGACCCGCGGGCAGCCGGCCAGGCCCGGGAATACGTCCGCAACCAGCTTGCCGTCTGGGATCTGGACGATCTCGCCATGACCACCGAGCTCCTGGTGAGCGAGTTGGTCGGCAATGTGATCCGGCATGCCAGCGGCCCCATGCGCCTGCGTCTGATGCGCAGCCGGTCGCTGATCTGTGAGGTCTATGACGGCAGCCTCACCAGCCCGCGCATCCGGCGCGCCGCGTACACCGACGAGGGTGGCCGGGGTCTGCACCTGGTGGCCGCTCTCTCGCAGCGCTGGGGCACTCGCCATCTCGACGAGGGCAAATGCATCTGGACCGAGCAGGACCTTCCGCTCGCCCCCTGATTCAGCTGTTGCTCCGCCCCGCCTGCACCGTCGCCACGATCTCCGAGGGCTTGACCGGCAGCCGCCGGACCCGCATCCCGTACTCCCGCAGGGCGTCGTCGACGGCCCCCGACACGGCTGCCGGGGCCACCATGCGGCCGCCCTCGCCGCCGCCCTTGATGCCGTACTCGGTGAACGGCGAGGGCGTCTGGACGTGTCCGATGCGGAACGCCGGGGCCTCGCCCGCGGTGGGGATGAGGTAGTCCCTGAAGGTCGGGGACTGGAACTGCCCGTTCTCGTCGTAGGCCAGCTCCTCGTAGAGCGTGGTCCCGATGCCCTGCACGGCGCCGCCCGTGACGTGGCCGCCCAGGCTCCTGGGGTTCACGATCGTCCCGGCGTCGTGCACGGCCACGTAGTCGAGGAAGGAGACGATCCCGGTGTCGGGGTCGACTTCCACGACCGCGATGTGACAGGCATGGCCCATGATCGGGTAGAAGACGCCGAGGTCGGAGCCGTCCGGTGCGGGAAGCGTCGTGTACGGGTGGTCGTAGGTGTACGACTCCTCCAGTCCGCTCGTCATGCCCTCGGGCAGGTTGAGCGCGAAGAAGTAGGCGGTGCCCGCCAGTTCGGCGATGGTCAGTCCCGTCTCCGGTTCGCCTCTGACCTGCACGCGCGCGTCGACGAGTTCGAGGTCGTCCGGGGGTACTTCGAGGGTGTGCGCGGCGATGCGCAGGAGCTTGTCCCGCAGCTTGCGCGACGCGCCGCGGATCGCGCCGGCCACCATGGCCGTGTAGCGGCTGCCGCCCGGTCCGGTGCCGGGAAGGGCGTGGGCGGAGTCGGCGTACCGGACGTTGACGCTCTCCGGCGGGATCCCGAACTCCTCGGCGAGCACGGTGGCGCCCACTGTCTCGGGGCTGTTGCCCCACATCGACTGGCAGTGCAGCAGGAGCTGGAAGGAACCAGTCGGGTCGATGGTCACCGTCGCGCTCTCGGGGCTGGAGGTGAGGGGGAAGGTGGGCTTCTCCAGCAGGAACCAGAACTCGGTGGCGCTGAAGACGCTGCGCTCCTGGGTCGTGGCCAGCCCGATGCCGATGCAGCGGCCCTCCTCCTCCCGCAGCCGCTTCTGTTCGCGGCGCCACCTGTCGAGGTCGATCATCGACAGTGCCTTGTCCAGTACGGCGGGGTAGTCACCGCTGTCGTAGAGGTTGCCGCCGGGGATCCTGTACGGGAACTGGTCGGGCTGGATGAAGTTGCGGCGGCGGATCTCCTCCGGGGCGAGCCCGAGCCGGGCCGCGCCCTGGTCGACCAGCCGTTCCAGCACCCAGTTGTGCACCTCGGAGCCGAAGCCGCGGTAGGCGCCCTGCTGGCACTTGTCGGTGACCACGGCCCGCAGCCGGTACCGCACGTCCCTGAACCGGTACGGGCCGACGACCTGGGAGAAGGCGTTGCCGTGGTGGCCGACGCCGAACTGCATGTAGGCGCCGTAGTCGTCGACGACGTCGATGTCGAGGCCGACGATCGTGCCGTCGGCGCGAAAGCCCATGCGGGCTTCGTAGAAGCGGTCGCAGCCGTGGTGGTCGGAGTTCGTCAGGTGGTCGAGACGGTCCTCGATGTACGACACCGGACGGCCCGTCTGCAGGGCCAGGAAGCCGGCGAGGGTGGGCACCTTGTGTGCGGCGAGCTTGCTGCCGAAGCTGCCGCCCGCCGGGACCGGCCTCAGCGTCAGCTTGTTCGACGGAATCCTCAGTGTGGCCGCGATCAGGAAGCAGAAGTAGCTGAAGTTGAGCGAGTTGCAGGAGATCTCCAGCACGCCGTTGAAGCCGGGCCGGGCCACCGCGCCCGTGGTCTCCATCGGCATTCCGGCGCAGCGGCCCCAGTGCAGGGTGTCCTCGACGACGAGGTCGGCGTCGGCGAACGCGGCGTTCACATCGCCGAACTCGAAGGTCCGCTCGTAGCCGATGTTGCTGCCGTGCTCCTCGTGCAGCAGGGCGGATCCCGGCTGCATGGCCGCCATCGGGTCGGTGACCGGCGGGAGTTCCTGGTAGTCGACCTTCAGCAGGTCCACGCCGTCCTCGGCGAGATACCTGCTCTCCGCGACGACGGCCGCCACGGCCTCGCCGACGTAGCGGACCTTGTCCACGGCCAGCGGGTACTGCGTGATGGTGGCCGGGCCGAAGCTCATGCAGGGATTCAGCTTCGCCTTGCAGTCCTCGCCGGTGAGCACGGCGACGACCCCGGGCAGCTTCAGTGCCTCGGTGGCGTCGACGGACCTGATCCACGCGTGCGGCAGGGGGCTGCGCAGGATCGCGGCGTGCAGCATGCCCGGCACCTTGAGGTCGGCGATGTAGCCGCCTCGGCCGACCAGCAGCCGGGGGTCCTCGATGCGCCTGCGGTCCTTGCCGATGTACGTGTAGGTCATGAGTCTCACGACCTCCCGCGGGCCCGTCGGCCGGCGGCGGACTGAACCGCGTTGACGATGTTCTGGTAGCCGGTGCAGCGGCACAGGATCCCGGAGATCTCGTGGCGCACCTCGGCATCGGTCAGCTCACGGCCGGTCTCGATGATCTCCTTGGTGCGCAGCACCATCGCGGGCGTGCAGAAGCCGCACTGCAGCCCCTGCTCCTCGGCGAACGCCTCCTGGATGGGATGCAGCTCCGCCGGGTTGGCGGACAGGCTCTCGACGGTCTCGACCGCGTGCCCGTCCGCCTGGACGGCCAGCATCAGGCAGGAGCGCACGGAGTGGCCGTCGAAGAGGACGGTGCAGCATCCGCACTCGCCGTGCTCGCATCCGAGATGCACGCTGACCAGGTCGAGTTCGTCGCGCAGGAAGTCGGCGAGCGTGGTGCGCGTCGACACCTCGCGGGTGACGCCCTGCCCATTGACACGCACGGTCATGGTCCGGCGGGTGGTGCCGTACTTGGCGGCGGCGGAGGCGGTCACTTCCCGTTCCCCCTCTCTCGGGCGCGCGCCACGGCCGCGGTGAGCGCACGCCGCACCACGACGAAGGCGAGGTGTTGGCGGTAGGCGCGCGTGGCGTGCAGGTCGTCCACCGAGATCACCCAGGGCACGATCTCCTCGGCGGCCCTGGTGATCCTCTCCTCGGTCGGGGCCTCACCGACCAGCGCGGCCTCCACCGCGAAGGCGCGGACCGGCGTGTCGGAGACACCCGAGACGCCGACGGAGACGGAGGTGACACGGCCGTCCCCGTCGAGGTTCACCACCGCGGCGGCGCCTGCGAGCGCGAAGTCGCCCACGCGCCGGGCCACCTCCACGAAGCCGTGGCCTGCGGCCCGCGACATCACCGGGTAACGGACGGCGACGAGGACCTCCGCGGGCTCCAGGGCCGTGATCATCCGGCCCTGGAAGAAGTCCCGGGCCTCGATGGTGCGGATGTCGGACGGCCCCCGCACGACCACCGTCGCGTCGAGCGCCACCGCCGTGCAGGGCAGTTCGGCGGCGGGGTCGGCAAGCGCCAGGCTGCCGCCGACCGTGCCGCGGTGGCGGTTCTCGATGTGGCCGATGTGGCCGGTGGCCTCCGGCAGCAGCGGGACCAGTTCACCGACCAGCGGGTGGTCCTCAAGCTCGTACTGGCGAACCCCGGCGCCGATCTCCAGGGTGTCGGCCCGGCGCTCGACCTTCTGCAGGTCACCGATCTTGTTGATGTCGATCAGCGCGTCCGGCCTGACAAGCCGCAGGGTGAGCATGGGCAGAAGGCTCTGCCCTCCCGCGAGGACGAGGGAAGCGATGCCGTACTCGCTCTTGAGCGCGACAGCCTCGTCGATGGATTCGGGATCGCAGTACGTGAAGGGAGGCGGCTTCATCGCCCCTCCTTGGTCGCGGCGCGTCTTCTTGGTTGCGGCGCGCAAACCCGGTTCTCCTCCAGTGCACCACACCCAGCGCAATGACGCCGAGGCCGTTGAAAGGTCCGAGTTAACGGGGGTAACACCCCAGGTCAGACACGGTTTGGCGTAGTAAGCGCATACCGACCGCCCAGTTTGGTGAAAACCGCACACACTCCCGGTACTCCGCAGTAACGTGCATGGCTCGCCGCCCCCCACCTCCCTGCGGTCCGCCGCACCGGACCCGAGCCACGCAAGGAGCACGGGATGTCCCCGTCCTACGACCCGTCACCGCCGTACCCGTACGGCCCTGGTG
>NZ_LLZG01000333.1 GCF_001509475.1 Streptomyces regalis | reverse complement strand
GCCTCGCTGATCTGCTCGGGTCCCCGGCGCAGGCGTCGGCGGGCCTGAAGGACGCGCGCCTCAACCTCGGCCGGCGTGCGGGTGGGGCAGGTGCGGGGGAGGCTGGAGCGATCGTGCAGCCCTGGCCAGCCCTCGATCCGGTAGCGATTGACCCAGCGGTGAGCACACTGACGGGAGACGCCCAGCTCCTTGGCGACGTGCGCGACCGGACGCCGGTCGAAGACAACGCGACGCAC
>NZ_LLZG01000332.1 GCF_001509475.1 Streptomyces regalis | reverse complement strand
AGGGCTTGCAGATCATTAACACGTCGTCTTGATCATGCTGTTGAGGTTGTTGGTCTGAGCTCGAACCCGAGCCTGGAGGGCTGTGAGGGCGGCGGGCGGGGTGGCCGCCGGCGCGATGACGATGCTCTGCGCCTTGAGTAGTCTCCTGATCTTCAGCAGGGTGCGATGCATGGCAGTCCGGCTGCTGTCGAACAGCACGGCGAGGGGTTCCGCGGCCAGGGCGACCCGTAGGTGGAGCACG
>NZ_LLZG01000331.1 GCF_001509475.1 Streptomyces regalis | reverse complement strand
TGGAAGCACCGTAAGGTGTGGAGGTGACCGGTACTAATAGGCCGAGGGCTTGTCCTCAGTTGCTCGCGTCCACTGTGTTAGTTCTGAGGCAACGACCGTGTTTTTTCCGGTCCAACTTCATAGTGTTTCGGTGGTTATAGCGTGAGGGAAACGCCCGGTTACATTCCGAACCCGGAAGCTAAGCCTTACAGCGCCGATGGTACTGCAGGGGGGACCCTGTGGGAGAGTAGGACGCCGCCGAAC
>NZ_LLZG01000330.1 GCF_001509475.1 Streptomyces regalis | reverse complement strand
CGTCGTCCGCCCGGAGGGCGGGCCCTGCGGCGTCATGGGGGTCCCCCCGCGCGAGGTTGTTCGAGCGTGGGGGAGCGTGCGATCGCAAGGCGCCGGAGCGCCCTCGATGGGGGTGCCCCCGCGCGAGCCGAGCGAAGCCGGTTCGTGCGTGGGGGAGGAGCCACGTGGGCGGTTCGGCAACGCGGCTGGGGGTCCCCCCTCTGGGGGAGTGCGTGCCAGGCGTCGCGGGGCAGGCGGGAATTGTCAG
>NZ_LLZG01000329.1 GCF_001509475.1 Streptomyces regalis | reverse complement strand
AGGTCGGGCTGGTGGGAGAAGAAGCGGTGGAAGTAGTACTGCTTGCGGACCGGGTCGAAGGTCCAGTTGGAGGCTTCGGTGTCGACGAAGATGATGCGGGCGTCGGCGTACTGCTTGTCGTCGTCGGCCCACATGTAGTAGTCGCCGTAGGGGCCGTCCGGGTCTTTCCTCGATTCCTGGAACCACGGGTGCTGGTCGCTGGTGTGGTTCATGACGAAGTCGATGATGACCCGCATGCCGCGCTGGTG
>NZ_LLZG01000328.1 GCF_001509475.1 Streptomyces regalis | reverse complement strand
ATACGGCCGCTGGAGAGCAGGGCGACGCGGTCTGCGAGGAGCACGGTGGAGGGGCGGTGGGCGACGATGAGGGCGGTGGTCTGGGCGAGTACGTCGCGCGGGGTGGCTTCGACGGCGGGTTCGTTCTTGCCTGGTGCGGTGGTGGTGGGCGCCGTCATCGGTCGGCCTCCTCGGTTCCGGCCATGAGGTGGGCGTATTCGGTGTTGGTGTGCAGCAGTTCGTGATGGGTGCCGACCGCGGCGATACGG
>NZ_LLZG01000327.1 GCF_001509475.1 Streptomyces regalis | reverse complement strand
CAGTGCGGAGTGGATGCCTCAGCCTGGTGTTCCTGTCGTTCGTGACCTCCCTGCCCTTGCGGTGGGCAGTCGCCGTCGTGGTCGCCGCCGTCATCGGGGCGTACGTCTGGCGCGGGTACCGCCGCCGCTGACCGCGCCGAGCCACCGCCGCCTCGGGCCTGCGCATCCACCCCGCCCGCCATGTCTACCTGCTGCCGCGTTCGGCAGTGCGGAGTGGATGCCTCAGCCTGGTGTTCCTGTCGTTCGTGACC
>NZ_LLZG01000326.1 GCF_001509475.1 Streptomyces regalis | reverse complement strand
GCCGCGGCCGAGCGCGGGCTGACCGTGCGCACGTACTGCTGCGGGGACGATGCCGCGTCGGGCCAGGCCTGTGTGGAACGGATCCTGCACGACGACCCGGCCACCACGGCCCTGGTCACGCTGAACGAGGCCGCGCTGGGCGGCCTCTACCGGGGGCTGGCCGTGGCCGGCCGCCATGTGCCGCGCGACTTCTCCGTCACCGGAGTCGTGGCCGGCCGTTGGGCGGAGACGGTGACCCCGCAGCTCACCGC
>NZ_LLZG01000325.1 GCF_001509475.1 Streptomyces regalis | reverse complement strand
GCACGCGCTCCCCCAGAGGGGGGACCCCCAGCCGCGTTGTCGTCGGTCGCCGACGCTCCGCGTCGACTCCCTCCTCCGCCTTGCAGCTGCACGCACCAGGCACCGCTCGGCTCGGCCGGTCTGCACTGTTTCTTGCAGCCGGCCTGATCCGCCGGGCAGGCCCTAGGTGCGCTTGATCGTGCGCAGGGGCTCACCGGGTTGCCAGACCTGGACGACGAGGTACTTGTCGTCCTCGACGTAGGTCCTCACGACCT
>NZ_LLZG01000324.1 GCF_001509475.1 Streptomyces regalis | reverse complement strand
GCTCCCGTCCGAAGATCATGCGTTCCACACTCTTGCGAGCAGTACTAGCAGCCTCCGACCCGTGAACCCGGCCGAATAATCAACGTTCCACCCATGAGCTGACCACCGTCGGACGTTTGCCGACGTAGTGGCTCTGGCTTCCTTGCGGAAGCTAGATGCTCCTTAGAAAGGAGGTGATCCAGCCGCACCTTCCGGTACGGCTACCTTGTTACGACTTCGTCCCAATCGCCAGTCCCACCTTCGACAGCTCCCTCC
>NZ_LLZG01000323.1 GCF_001509475.1 Streptomyces regalis | reverse complement strand
TGGCTTCACTTCTACAACACTGGCCGCCGACACACCGCGCTCGGCGGCCAGCCACCGATCAGCCGACTGTCACCAAAGTCATGACCGAGTACAGCTAGAACAAGCCGTTGCCCGGAGTCGTCGTCCCCGCCAGCCAGATAATGGCCAGCAGCGTGTCGATCGCGCCCAGTACCACCGCGATCAGCGCGGGGACAGGGCGGGCCCCGGTCCAGCTGCGGCCCATCGCCAGCCAGCCGCAGGCGATCGCCACGGGGCCCAGGATGATGCCCAGGACGAAGAATCCGGCGACCGCGCAGAGCCGCCATCGTCAACTCCCTGAGTCGGCGTTCGACTTCGCACGGGTAACCCAGGGTGCGCTGTTCATGCCGGCGATGTTTCCGGGCCGTCGGCGCGCTGTCCCCCTCCGGCAGCGCGCCGCAGCACCGGTCGCCCTGACCCAATGTGACGCGCCGCGCGTGCCGGAGGGGAGGGATCTTGGCGGAGTCACCCTGATAGGCGAACCCCGTTGCAATCCGCGTCAGATGTGGGCCGCGCCCGCGCCCGCCTCCGCGTTCTCGCCCCGCTTGGTGAGGAAGGCGACGAAGACGGCGACGACCGCCACGCCCGAGGCGACCAGGGATGCCAGGCTCATGCCGGAGATGAACGTGTCGTGCGCCACATCCGTGATCTTCGCGGCGATGGCGTCCGGCGTGCCCGGTGCCAGTGGTGGCACGCCGACCTGGACCGCCTCGGAGGCCTGGGCCTCCTGGGCCGCGGTGAGCGGGGGCAGGCCCGCGGAGGTCCAGTTGCCGGCCAGGTCGCTGTCGACCTTGGAGGCCATGACGGCGCCCAGGACGGCCGTACCGAGGCTGCCGCCGATCTGCATCGCGGCCTGCTGGAGACCGCCGGCCACGCCGGAGAGCTCCATAGGTGCGTTGCCGACGATGACCTCGGTGGCGCCGACCATGACCGGCGCGAGACCGAGGCCGAGCAGGGCGAACCAGAGCGACATGACGGCGCTGCCGGTGTCCGTGTCCAGCGTGGACATGCCGTACATGGCGATCGCGGTGCATGCCATGCCGCCGGCCAGCGGGATGCGCGGGCCCAGCTTGGTGATCATCGCGCCCGCGAGCGGGGAGCCGACGATCATCATGCCGGTGAGGGGCAGGAGGTGCAGGCCCGCGTCGATCGGGCTCATGCCGTGGACGTTCTGCAGGTAGAACGTCACGAAGAACAGGCCGCCCATGAAGGCGATGGCCATCAGGACCATCAGCACGACACCCGCGGACAGCGGGACCGAGCGGAAGAGCGCGAGCGGGATGAGGGGCTCCTTGACCTTCGTCTCCCAGAAGGCGAAGAGCGCGAAACCCAGCACCGACGCGGCTATGAACGCCCACGTCCTGCCGTCGCCCCAGCCCCACTCCGGGGCCTTGATCAGGGCCCAGACCAGGCAGAACATCGCGGCCGACAGCAGGGCGATGCCCAGGATGTCGAAGGAGCGCGGGGCGTTCTCGGCGCGGTGGTCGAGCAGGATCAGTACGCCGAGGACGACGGCGATGATGCCGACCGGCACGTTGATGAAGAACACCGACTGCCAGTTGACGTGCTCGACGAGGACGCCGCCGAGGATCGGGCCGCCCGCGGTGGAGGCGCCGATGACCATGCCCCAGATACCGATGGCCATGTTGAGCTTCTCGGCCGGGAAGGTCGCCCGCAGCAGGCCGAGCGCGGCCGGCATCAGCAGCGCGCCGAACAGTCCCTGGAAGACGCGGAAGGTGACGACCGCGGCGATGCTGCTGGACAGTCCGATCGCGCCGGAGGCGGCGGCGAAGCCGACCACGCCGATCAGGAAGGTCTGGCGGTGCCCGAACCGGTCGCCGAGCTTGCCGGCGGTGATCAGGGAGACCGCGAGAGCGAGGAAGTAACCGTTGGTGATCCACTGGACCTGGGCGAAGGTGGCGCCGAGGTCCTTCTGGATGGCCGGGTTGGCGATGGCCACGATGGTGCCGTCGAGGGCCACCATCATGACCCCCACTGCGACGGTGATGAGAGTGAACCAAGGGTGGCCGCGCAGCCCCTTGGCCGGCGCCGCGTCCGACGGGACTGCCGGCGCCTTGCCCCCCGACCCCGTCGTGTCGATGGTGGTCTGACTAGTCATGTGTTCGAGGCTAATGACAGCCTCTGACAATTGACAAACCAATTCACAAGTCGGTAACTGACAGACATGGAAACGCTACGCGAACGCAAGAAGCAGCGCACCCGTGAAGCACTGCTGCGTACCGCGCTGGAGCTGTTCACCACCCAGGGCTACGAGGGCACCACCGTCGACGACATCGCGGATGCCGTCGATGTGTCGCAGCGCACATTCTTCCGCTACTTCGCCGGCAAGGAGGAGGCGGCCCTCGCCCTTCAGGAGATGACGGTGGCGCACTTCCTTCAGGCGGTGCGCGAGCGCCCGCCGCACGAGGCCCCCATGGAGGCGCTGCGGCAGGCCGTACTGGAGGGCTGGGACGCGCTCAACGACGTGATCGAGGCCGTCGTACCGGTCGAGCTGTATCTGCGCATGTACCAGGTGGTCGAGTCGACGCCGGTCCTGCTCGCCGCCCATCTGCGGCGCTCGGTGGAGGCCGAGGAGGCGATCGCGCGCATCCTCGCCGAGCGCGAGGGGGTCGACATGGACACCGATCCGCGACCCCGGCTGGCGGTGGCCGTCTTCGGCGGGGTGATGCGGCTGACGGAGCGTCAGTGGAGCTCGGGTGAGGACTTCAGCCTGGACGCCATGCGGGCATTGACCGTCTCACATCTCGAACAGGTGGGCCCCGCACTCAGTGAGAGCTGGCGAACACGCTGAGGTCATCGGCGTGTTTACACCGCCTTGACCAAAACGTGATCCCTATCACTCGGTTAACGCGAGACCCTCTCGTTCTCCTAGTGTGTCCTCCCAGTGACTTCTTTCGACACGTCCCCGCAACTGAACGTCTGGCGCGCACTGCTCGCGCTGGCCGTCGTGTTCGTGATGCTGGCGACCACCGGCTGGACCGCCCTGCGACACCACCGGAGCGCCCCACCGCTCCAGGCGTCGCTCAGCGACTGGGAGCACGGCAGCATCGCCGGGCACCAGCTGCCGGCCGCGGGCTCCTCCCCCACCCGGCTCGCCCGTTTCTTCTCCTCACTCACCGCAGCGCAGCGCAGCAGCCTCGCGCACCGCTATCCGCTCGCCGTGGGCAACATGAACGGCGCCCCCGTCGAGCTGCGCTACCGCGCCAACCGCATCGCGCTCGACCAGGCGCGCAAGCTCGAGCAGAAACGCATGCACGACGCCGGGCTCACGCCGGACGGGCAACGCGAGGCGGGCCGCCGTATGCATCGCTTCGAGGCCATGATGCAGGCCGACCGGCACATCCTCGCCTTCGACCCGGAGGGCTCCGGGCGGGCCGCGGAGGTGTTCGGCGATCTGACCGAGGCCGAGCGGATCTCGGTCGTCGTCCCCGGCGTCGACACCGACCTGCTGACCTTCCAGCGCACCAGCCGCAAGTACTCCGCGCCGGTCGGCATGGCGCAGTCCCTGTACGCGGCCGAGCGCGAGGTCGACCCCTCGACGCGTACGGCCGTGATCGCCTGGGCCGACTACACCACGCCGAGCGGGCTCGGCATCGACTCGGCGACGGCGAAGCGCGCCGCGGACGGGGCCATCCGTCTGAACGCGCTGGTGCGGGCCCTGCCCGGCGGTTCGCCGATCTCCCTGTTCTGCCACAGCTACGGCTCGGTGCTGTGCGGGCTTGCCGCGCCCACGCTGCCGGGACGGGTGGCCGACATAGCGGTGGCCGGCTCCCCCGGTATGCGGGTGGCGAAGGCCTCCCAGCTGCGCACCTCCGCCCATGTGTGGGCGATGCGGGACGCGGACGACTGGGTGCAGGACGTGCCGTATCTCGAGCTCGGCGGGCTGGGACACGGGGAGGACCCGGTGTCGGCGGTGTTCGGCGCTCGGGTGCTGTCGGCGCGGGACGCGAAGGGACACGCCGGCTATTTCGAGCCGGGGACCGAGAGCGTGCTGAACTTCGCCGAGATCGGGGTTGGCGCGTACGAGTCGGTGCGCTGTGCTGACGATGCCGAGGCCTGCCGGGCGGGTTTGTCCGACACGGCGTCGGCCGGACGCGCGTAGAGGCGCAGGAATTGCGGGATGTGCGGGGTGGCGACGGAGGAGCACGTGCCGCATACGATGAGCCGCATGGGTGACGTACTGGCCGGATTTCATGCCGCCTGGGAGTTCGAGTCCGACTCCGTGCTCATCCGCTACGAACGGGGGATTCGAACACCTAAGCTCTTTCAGAGCCTCGTGGAACGCCGTGTTCCGCTGGAGGCGATCGCCGGGGTGACGCTGACGCCCGGCAAGCGCGGGACCGTGGCTTTGCGCATCGAGCTCCGGCCGGGCGCCGATCCGTTGCTGGAGGCGGCGGCCGGGCAGTTGAAGGACGGGGGCGATCCGTATCGGCTAGTGCTGCCGGCCGACAAGGAGACGCTGGCCGAGTACTACGCCGACGAGTTGCGGGCGCAGCTGAAGCAGGCTGGGCCCGCCGATGAGTTTCTCGTGGCCGCACCCGAAGTGCCGTTGCAGTTCAAGGCGTATGACGGGAAGGCGTCCTTCGACGGGGAGACCGTCCGGTTCCGGTGGTTCTGGACGGGAGCGTCCTCGGCGAAGTGGAAGGCCGGGGATCAGAGCTTTCCGGTGGCCGAGTTGAGCGGGGTCGAGTGGCGCTCGCCGGAGCTCTTCGAGGGGCATCTACGGCTGCTGCGGCGGGACTCCGCCGATGCCCAGCCCGCGCAGGCCGATCAGGATCCGGCGGCCGTGGTGTTCGGGCTGGGGTATGGGCCGGTGCACGAGTCGTTGCCGTTCGCTGCCGCGGTGTTGGCGGCGGTGCGGAAGTCGGGGCCGCTGGCCGCGGTGCCGGCTGCGGCACCGCGGCGTGACCCCGCCGATATCGCCGAGCGGATTCGTCACCTGGGGGAGCTGTATGAGGCGGGGCTGGTGACGGATGAGGAGTTCTCGGTGAAGAAGGCCGAGTTGTTGGCAGAGCTGTAGCGTCTGCCTGGTCGCTCCCCCACTCTCGGCTTCGCTCGAGCGGGGGACCCCCATCGTGGCGGAGCCGCACATTGATACAGCCCCGCGCCCCTTAGGGGCGTCTACTCCCGGCCGGCGGAAGCGAACCGCATGTCCGCGTACCTGTCGCCTGCCACCTTCGCCGCGATCGGCTCCAGCAGCTCCATGTCCTTCTCGCCCAGGACGATCCGTGTCGCCCCCAGGTTCTCCTCCACCCGCGTCGGCTTGCGCGTGCCCGGGATCGGGATGACCGGGAGGCCGTGCAGGGCCGCCTGCTGCTGCACCCATGCCAGCGCGATCTGCCCGAGCGTCGCCCCGTGCGCCTCGGCCACGGTGCGGATCGGCTCCAGCAAGGCGGCGTTGGCGGCCGCGTTGTCGCCTGTGAAGCGGGGCTGTTGGCGGCGGAAGTCGTCGGACGTCAGGTCCTCGGCCTTGGCGAAGGAGCCGGTCAGGAAGCCCCGGCCCAGTGGGGAGTACGGCACCAGGGCCACGTCCAGTTCGCGGGCCGCGGGGACCACCTTGGCCTCGATGTCGCGGCTGAAGAGCGACCACTCGGACTGGACGGCCGCGATCGGGTGCACGGTCTGTGCGGCGCGCAGTTCGTCCGCCGTCACCTCGCTCAGGCCCAGATGCTTGACCTTGCCCTCGCGGACCAGGTCGGCCATGACGCCGACGGTCTCCTCGATGGGGACGTTCACGTCCCGGCGGTGCATGTAGTAGAGGTCGATCGCGTCGACGTCCAGGCGCTTCAGGCTCGCCTCGATGCACTGGCGTATGTAGGGCGTGTCGTTGCGGATGATCCGCTTCGTCGGGTCGTCCGGATCGATGGTCAGAGCGAACTTCGTGGCGATGACGACCTCGTCACGGTGCGCCTTGAAGAACGGGGAGAGGAACCTCTCGTTCTCGCCCGCGCCGTACGCGTCCGCCGTGTCGTACAGCGTGACGCCCAGCTCCAGCGCCCGTTCCAGGGTCGCCCTGGACTCGCCCGCGTCCGAGGGGCCGTACGCGAAGCTCATGCCCATGCAGCCGAGGCCTTGGACACCCACCTCGGGGCCCGTCGCGCCGAGCCGTACCGTCGCGATCCTGTCGTCCGTCATCCAGCCTTCTCCGTCTTCTCCTGCTCGTACGTCTTGTCCTGCTGGAGCGTCTTGTCCTGCTCGTACAGACGCCCCGCGTCCGCGTAGAAACTGATCTTCCGGTCGAGCACGGCCAGCGTGTCCTGGAGCTCCGCGATCCGGGCGAGGACGTCGCGGCGGGTCGTCTCCAGCAGCTCGAAGCGCTCGCCGAACGTGTGGTCGCCCTCGCGCACCAGCTCGGCGTACCGGACCATGTCGGCGACCGGCATGCCGGTGAGCCGCAGCTTGCCGACGAGGTCCAGCCAGTCCAGGTCACGGTTGCTGTAGCGGCGCTGGCCCGTGTGCGAGCGGTCGATGTGCGGCATGAGGCCGATCCGCTCGTACCAGCGCAGGGTGTGGGCCGTCAGACCGGTGAAGGCGACGACCTCGCTGATCGTGTAGCTGTCCTGGCCTTCCGGGCGCCGGTGCGGGTGCGGTGGAGCGGCACAGCTGTCGGTCCTGGTACTCGTGGTCTCCATCACCGTCATGCCCTCCACGCTATGACCTTGGAGTGCGCTCCAAGCAAGCGGAAACGGTAAGAAAAGCACGGGACATGGCGTGATCGCCGTGGCCGGCGTGCGGGCATCGGGATACGGACCCCTCGATGCAGCTGTACCCGTGAGCGGCTTAGGCTCACAGGCATGTCCTTGCAGAGCCTCGCACTGATCGAGAACTGGCCGGTTCCCACCGCCGCCGCAGGTGTCGTACGAGTCGACGGCACGGTCCTCGGTACCCACGGCCCCGTCGGGCACCGCTTCCCGCTGGCCTCGGTCACCAAGCCGCTGGCCGCGTATGCGGTGCTGGTCGCGTACGAGGAGGGGGCGGTCGAGCTCGACGAGCCGGCGGGGCCGGAGGGGTCGACGGTGCGGCATCTGCTCGCGCACACCTCGGGGCTGGCCTTCGACGAGCACCGGGTGACGGCCCCGCCCGGGGAGCGGCGGCTGTATTCCAACGCCGGGTTCGAGCAGCTCGGGGATCATGTCGCCAAGGCGACGGAGATTCCGTTCGCGGAGTATCTGCGGCAGGCGGTGCTGGAGCCGCTGGGCATGACGGCCACGTCGCTGGAGGGCTCTCCGGCGAAGGACGGGGTGTCGACGGTCGAGGACCTGCTGCGGTTCGCGGCGGAGGTGCAGGCGCCGCGGCTGCTGGACCCGCGGACGGTCGCCGAGGCGATGACCGTGCAGTACCCGGGGACGAAGGGCGTGCTGCCGGGGTACGGGCATCAGAACCCCAACGACTGGGGGCTCGGCTTCGAGATCCGGGGCGGCAAGTCGCCGCACTGGACGGGCTCTTCGTCCTCGCCGCGCACCTTCGGGCACTTCGGGCAGTCGGGGACGTTCCTGTGGATCGACCCGGATGCGCACGCGGCCTGCGTCGCGCTGACGGACCGGGCGTTCGGGCCGTGGGCGGTCGAGGCGTGGCCGGGGTTCACGGACGCGGTGCGCGCCGAGCTGTAGCCGTATCCGTGGCCGTGCGGGCCTCGCCCGTTCCCTCGGTGTCGATGTGCGGCATGATCCGGTCCAGCCGGCGGGGCGTCCACGCGACGCCCCTTGAACCACTCCGGCATCTCGGGCACCACGTCTAACGGGCCGGCGGGGCCATCTCCCAGATCAGCAGCTCCGCCGCGCTCACCCCCACCGCCTCCACGTCCTCGCCGTCCGTGATGCGCACCGCGTCACCGGCGCTCAACTCCTCGCCGCCCAGGCGCACTTCACCGCGCACCACATGCACGTACGCGTACGCCCCGTCCGGCACCGCCGTCCGCTCCCCCGCCCCCAGACGCCGTACGTGGAGCATGGCGCCCGCCTCCGGGACGGCGTACGGCGTCGAGTCCGCGATGCCGTGGACGATCTCGTACGACGGGTCGCCGCCCGGCGAAAGGGGGGCCAGCCAGGTCTGGATGAAGGTGAGGGGGATGTCGGCGTCGTTGCGTTCCACGTGCCGTACGCCGCCCGCCGAGCTCAGCCGCTGCACGTCCCCGGGGCCGACCCGGGTCTCGTGGCCGGTCGAGTCGCGGTGGGTCAGTTCGCCCTCGACCACCCATGTCACGATCTCGGTGTGGCTGTGGGGGTGCTCGTCGAAGCCGGCGCCGGGGGCGAGCCGCTCCTCGTTGCAGGCGATCATCGCGCCGAAGCGGAGGTTGTCGGGGTCGTAGTGCGGGCCGAAGGAGAAGGCGTGGCGTGACTCGATGCCCGCTGCCGGATCCCCTCCGGGATAGCGCTCCGCCGCGCGCCGTACGTCCATCACGACACCCACGGTAGCCCTGCCGGCCAGCCCTCACCGACGCCGGGCAAGAGCCCGCCAACCTACACTGGTCGGACCATCGAGCCGGCCGACCACACCGTCAAGCACAACCCCTCTGGCACGCACTCCCGTCCCGATAAGGCAGTCTTGTCCCCGTGCCCGAACCCGTAGCCCGTAAATCCGAAGCCGCCGCGCACGACGTCCACCCGCATTCCGCGACCCTGAAGCGGCTCGAGCAGTCCTCCGGTTCTCTCGCCGCGCAGGCCATCGCGCGGATGGACGAGACGCTGCCGTGGTACCGGGCCATGCCCCCGGAGAACCGTTCCTGGATCGGTCTTGTCGCCCAGGCCGGTATCGCCGCGTTCACCGAGTGGTTCCGGCATCCCGACGCGCCCCAGGCCATCTCCACCGACGTCTTCGGGACCGCGCCCCGTGAGCTGACCCGCGCGATCACCCTCCGACAGACCGTGGAGATGGTGCGCACCACCATCGAGGTCATGGAGTCGGCCATCGACGAGGTGGCGGCGCCGGGTGACGAAAGCGTCCTCCGCGAGGCCCTGCTCGTCTACGCCCGGGAGATCGCCTTCGCCACCGCCCAGGTCTATGCCCAGGCCGCCGAGGCACGTGGTGCCTGGGACGCGCGCCTCGAGTCGCTCGTCGTCAACGCCGTACTCAGCGGCGAGGCCGACGAGGGGGCCGTATCGCGCGCCGCCGCACTCGGCTGGAACTCGCCCGAGCACGTCTGCGTCGTCCTCGGCACCGCGCCGGACGGGGACAGCGAACTGACCGTCGAGGCCATCCGGCGGGCCGCCCGGCACGCCAAGCTGCAGGTGCTCACCGGGGTGCTCGGGGACCGGCTCGTCGTCATCGCGGGCGGCAGCGACAATCCGATCGCCGTCGCCAAGTCGCTGATCGGGCCGTATGCCGCCGGGCCGGTCGTGGCGGGGCCCGTCGTACCGGATCTGCAGGCCGCCACGCGGTCGGCGCAGGCCGCGGCCGCCGGGCTGAAGGCGTGTTCCGCCTGGCAGGACGCCCCGCGGCCGGTCCTTGCGGACGATCTGCTTCCGGAGCGTGCCATCGCGGGTGATCCGGGTGCGCGCGAGCAGTTGGTGGAGGAGATCTACAGACCGCTGGAGGAGGCCGGGTCGGCCCTTCTGGAGACGCTCTCCGTCTATCTCGAGCAGGCGAGCAGTCTGGAGGGCGCCGCGCGGATGCTCTTCGTGCATCCCAACACCGTGCGCTACCGGCTTCGACGTGTGACTGACGTCACCGGCTGGTCGCCTTCCGATGTACGCTCCGCGTTCACTCTGCGCATCGCGCTGATCCTGGGGCGTCTGGTCGACGGCGATCTCCAGCTCTAGGCTTTTGTCGGGGGCCCACAAAACCCCCTCGTGTTCTTCGTCCTTGTCCCCACGGGCGGCCGTGGCCGTCCCCAAGAGAGAGTGTGAGAGTGCTCGTACTCGTCGCTCCCGGCCAGGGCGCCCAGACGCCCGGCTTCCTGACCCCCTGGCTCGAACTCCCCGGTGCCGCGGACCGCGTCGCCGCGTGGTCCGACGCCATCGGACTGGACCTCGCCCACTACGGCACGCAGGCCGACGCGGACGCCATCCGGGACACGGCCGTGGCGCAGCCGCTCCTCGTCGCCGCCGGCCTCCTGTCCGCCACGGCACTCGGTACTGAGACATTTGCCGCTGACGCGGCGGGTGCACCGAACGCCGTCGCGGGACACAGCGTCGGTGAGATCACCGCGGCCGCCTTCGCGGGCGTCCTCGACGACACCGCCGCGCTGGCCCTCGTACGCAAGCGGGGCCTGGCCATGGCCGAGGCCGCCGCGATCACCGAGACCGGCATGTCGGCGCTGCTCGGCGGCGACCCGGAGACCTCCGTCGCGCACCTGGAGAAGCTGGGCCTGACCCCGGCGAACATCAACGGCGCCGGTCAGATCGTGGCCGCGGGCAGCATGGAGCAGCTCGCCGCGCTGAACGAGGACAAGCCCGAGGGGGTGCGCAAGGTCGTCCCGCTGAAGGTCGCCGGCGCCTTCCACACGCACCACATGGGGCCGGCGGTCGAGAAGCTGGCCGAGGCCGCCAAGGAGCTCGTCCCCGGCGACCCGAAGCTCACCTACGTCTCCAACAAGGACGGCAAGGCGGTCGCCACCGGCGCCGAGGTGCTGGAGCGCCTCGTCGGGCAGGTCGCCAACCCGGTCCGCTGGGACCTGTGCATGGAGACGTTCAAGGAGCTCGGCGTCACGGCCCTGATCGAGGTGTGCCCGGGCGGCACGCTGACCGGTCTGGCAAAGCGCGCGCTGCCCGGCGTCAAGACGCTGGCCCTGAAGACCCCCGACGACCTCGACGCGGCTCGCGAGCTCATCGCAGAGCACAGTGCCTGACAAGGAGCGCCAGAGCATGCCGAAGCTGAAGCCCAGCAAGGGCGCCCCGTACGCGCGCATTCTCGGTGTCGGCGGCTACCGCCCGACCCGGGTCGTGCCCAACGAGGTGATCCTCGAGACGATCGACTCGTCCGACGAGTGGATCCGTTCGCGCTCCGGCATCGAGACGCGGCACTGGGCGAACGACGAGGAGACGGTCGCCGCGATGTCGATCGAGGCGTCCGGCAAGGCGATCGCCGACGCCGGGATCTCCGCCGAGCAGATCGGCGGCGTGATCGTCTCGACCGTCTCGCACTTCAAGCAGACGCCGGCCGTCGCCACCGAGATCGCCGACAAGCTCGGCACGAACAAGGCCGCCGCCTTCGACATCTCGGCCGGCTGCGCGGGCTTCGGCTACGGCCTGACCCTCGCCAAGGGCATGATCGTCGAGGGCTCCGCCGAGTACGTCCTCGTCATCGGCGTCGAGCGGCTGAGTGACCTCACCGACCTGGAGGACCGGGCGACGGCCTTCCTGTTCGGCGACGGCGCCGGCGCGGTCGTGGTCGGCCCCGCCCCCGAGCCGGGCATCGGCCCGACCGTCTGGGGCTCGGAGGGCGACAAGTCCGAGACCATCAAGCAGACCGTGCCGTGGACCGACTACCGCGACGGCGAGGTCGACAAGTTCCCTGCGATCACGCAGGAGGGCCAGGCGGTGTTCCGCTGGGCCGTGTTCGAGATGGCGAAGGTCGCCCAGCAGGCGCTGGACGCGGCCGGAATCACCCCGGACGACCTGGATGTCTTCATCCCTCACCAGGCCAACGAGCGGATCATCGACTCGATGGTGAAGACTCTCAAACTGCCGGAGCACGTCACGGTCGCCCGCGACGTGCGCACCACCGGCAACACCTCGGCCGCCTCGATTCCGCTCGCGATGGAGCGGCTCCTGGCGACCGGCGAGGCGAAGAGCGGCGACACCGCGCTCGTCATCGGTTTCGGGGCGGGTCTCGTTTACGCCGCCACGGTCGTTACTCTCCCCTAGGCACTCCGTGCCGGATCATGCGATCAGGCACGGGAACAGCACCACCTGCCGCTGCCGCGGCGGGCGCAAAAACCCTCTGTACAACCTGAACAACAACGAAGGAGCGCCAAGATGGCCGCCACTCAGGAAGAGATCGTCGCCGGTCTCGCCGACATCGTGAACGAGATCGCCGGCATCCCGGTTGAGGACGTCCAGCTGGACAAGTCCTTCACCGACGACCTGGACGTCGACTCGCTGTCCATGGTCGAGGTCGTCGTCGCCGCCGAAGAGCGCTTCGACGTCAAGATCCCGGACGAGGACGTCAAGAACCTCAAGACGGTCGGCGACGCGACCGGCTACATCCTCAAGCACCAGGGCTGATCCACCGATCAGGCCTTGGGCTGACTGCCCCGCCACCCGGCGGTGGCGCCGCTGAATCCCCATTCCGTTGGAGAAAGAATTCCCGTGAGCCCGACCAATCGCACCGTGGTCGTCACCGGTATCGGCGCAACCACACCGCTGGGTGGCGACGCAGCCTCTACCTGGGAGGGCCTGATCGCCGGACGTTCCGGCGTCAAGCCCCTGGAGCAGGACTGGGCCGCCGAGCAGGCGGTCCGTATCGCGGCGCCGGTCGCCGTGGAGCCGACCGAGGTCATCCCGCGGCCGCAGGCCCGCCGACTGGACCGCTCGGCGCAGTTCGCGCTGATCGCCGCCCAGGAGGCCTGGAAGGACGCCGGGTTCGAGGCGAGGGCCGGCGAGGACCCGACCGTCGACCCCGACCGTCTCGGTGCGGTCATCGCCTCCGGCATCGGTGGCGTGACGACGCTGCTCGATCAGTACGACGTGCTCAAGGAGAAGGGCGTTCGCCGCGTCTCCCCGCACACCGTCCCCATGCTGATGCCGAACGGCCCCTCCGCCAACGTGGGTCTGGCCGTGGGTGCCCGCGCGGGCGTGCACACGCCGGTCTCCGCGTGCGCGTCGGGTGCCGAGGCCATCGGCTACGCCATCGAGATGATCCGCACCGGCCGCGCCGACATCGTCGTGGCGGGTGGCACGGAGGCGGCGATCCATCCGCTGCCGATCGCCGCGTTCGGCAACATGATGGCGATGTCCAAGAACAATGACGACCCGCAGGGCGCGTCGCGTCCCTACGACGTCGCCCGTGACGGCTTCGTCCTCGGTGAGGGCGCGGGCGTGATCGTCCTGGAGTCCGCCGAGCACGCCGCGAAGCGCGGTGCCCGCGTGTACGCCGAGGCGGTCGGGCAGGGTATCTCCGCCGACGGCCACGACATCGTGCAGCCGGAGCCGGAGGGGCGGGGCATCTCGCACGCCCTGCAGAACCTGCTGGAGCGGACGGATCTGGATCCGGCGGAGATCGTGCACGTCAACGCGCACGCGACGTCCACGCCGGCCGGTGACATCGCCGAGCTGAAGGCGCTGCGGAAGGTGTTCGGTGACGATGCCGATCACATGGCTGTGTCCGCTACGAAGTCGATGACCGGGCATCTGCTGGGTGGTGCGGGTGGTGTGGAGACCGTGGCCACGGTGCTCGCGCTGTACCACCGGGTGGCTCCGCCGACCATCAATGTCGAGAACCTGGACCCGGAGGCCGAGGCGAATGCCGACGTGGTCCGTGGTGAGGCTCGGAAGCTGCCCGTCGAGGGCCGGATCGCCGCCCTCAACGACTCGTTCGGGTTCGGCGGGCACAACGTGGTGCTGGCGTTCCGGACCATCTGAGAAGCGTCCATACGTACGTGAAGGGCCCCCACCTCGAAAGGTGGGGGCCCTTCACGTGTTCAAGTCACCTGGTCGGGCCTCAGACCACCTGGTGCAACCAGCGCACCGGCGCTCCCTCGCCCGCATACCTGAAGGGCTCCAACTCGTCGTCCCACGGCTTGCCGAGCAGCTTGGCGATCTCTGCCTCCAGGTCCGTCTCTCCCCGCTGAGAGCGCGTCAGCGCCGCGCGCAGGCGGTCCTCGGGGATCAGGATGTCGCCGTGGATGCCGGTGACCGCATGGAAGATGCCCAGGTCGGGGGTGCAGCTGTAGCGCTCGCCCTCGGCGGTGGGGCAGGGCTCGGCCGTGACCTCGAAGCGGAGGAGGTGCCAGCCGCGCAGGGCCGACGCCAGTTTGGAGGCCGTGCCCACCTCGCCCTGCCAGGAGAACTCCGAGCGCCAGGTGCCGGGCGCGGCCGGCTGCCGGATCCAGTCGAGGTTGACGCGCGTGCCGAGCACCCCGGCGACGGCCCACTCGACGTGCGGGCACAGCGCGCGCGGCGCGGAGTGCACGTACAGAACTCCACGTGTCGTCACCGGGACCTCCGGGCAGAGCGGACATCTTGCGTACTGGCGGACGGCAGTGGCCGGGCGGCCACGTTGATGGCGAGGCTACCGTGCGGCGGCGCAAGGAGTGTGACGTACCGTCGGTCCCGGTGCCGCGAAACGCCCGCCATTCACCCGCCAGGACGCTTGTACGGGTGTGAGCCGTTGCATGAGACGGGCGGGAACCCTCGTGCGTTGTCATGGGTTGGAAACCATGACGGGGCCGAGCGAGGGAATGGACCAGGGCATGCGGAAGCGACGGCACGTGGCGCGCGCTGTGTTCGCCGCCGTGACCGCGGCGGTTCTGGGCGTCGCCGGCTGTGATGCCGTCGGCGGCAACTCCCCGGCACCGTCCGCCACCGAGGCGCAGAGCGCACGCCCGTCGCCCAGGCCGACCCCCGCCTGGGACCGCAGCCCCGCCTCGATCGCGGCCGTGGGCGACTCCATCACGACCGGTTTCGACGCCTGTACGGTCCTGTCGGACTGCCCCGAGGTCTCGTGGGCGACCGGCAGCAGTGCGCAGGTCGACAGTCTCGCCGTACGGCTGCTGGGGAAGGCGAAGGCGGACCGGCAGAGCTGGAACTACGCCGTGACCGGGGCGCGGATGGCGGACGTGGCCGGGCAGATGGCCCAGGCGGTGCGGCGTGAGCCGGAGCTGGTGACGGTGATGGCGGGGGCGAACGACGCCTGCCGGGACACGACCGACGCGATGACCTCGTTGGCCGACTTCCGGACGCAGTTCGAGGACGCCATGGCCACGCTGCGGGACGCCTCGCCGAAGGCCCAGGTGTTCGTCGCGAGCGTGCCGAACCTGATGCGGCTGTGGGAGCAGGGCCGTACGAACCCGCTGAGCAAGCAGGTGTGGGGGCTCGGTATCTGTCCGTCGATGCTGAGCGACCCTGACTCCCTGACTACGACGGCGAACCAGCGGCGCGCGACGGTGCAGGAGCGGGTCGAGGCGTACAACAAGGTGCTGGAGGAGGTCTGTGCGAAGGACCGCCGGTGCCGGTTCGACGACGGCGCGGTGTACGAGTTCCGCTTCGGCGCCGAGCAACTGAGCCAGTGGGACTGGTTCCACCCGAGTGTGGACGGTCAGGCGCGACTGGCCGAGATCGCCTACCGGACGGTCACGAACTAGTGTTTCGCTCATGAGCGAACACTTCGGCACACTTTCCGACGGCACCCCGGTCCACCGCTGGACCCTGGAGCGTGCGGGCGTACGGGTACGCGTCCTGTCGTACGGCGGCATCGTGCAGTCGCTGGAGGTGCCGGACCGCGACGGGCGTGCGGCGAACGTGGTGCTGGGGTTCGCCGACCTGGACGGTTATCTGGCCCACCCCGGGCCCTATTTGGGCGCTCTCATCGGGCGGTACGCCAACCGGATCGCGGGCGGCCGCTTCCCGCTGGACGGGCTGACGTACGCGCTCGATCCCAACAACGCGCCCAACTCCCTGCACGGCGGCGAGCGCGGTTTCGACAAGCGCGTGTGGGACGTGACGCCGGTCGAGCACGGTGTGCGGCTCAGCCGGGTCAGCCCGCATGGCGAGGAGGGCTTCCCGGGGCGGCTGAAGGTCTCGGCGACCTACACCCTTCAGGCCGACGGCGCGCTGCGGATCGCGTACGAGGCGGTGACGGACGCGTCGACCGTGGTGAACCTGACCAACCACAGCTACTTCAACCTCGCCGGGTCCGAGTCCGGCAACGCGGGCGGTCATGAACTGCGGCTGGCCGCTTCCCGGTTCACTCCGGTCGACGCGGATCTCATTCCGGCCGGCTCCCTGGACGAGGTCGCGGACACCCGCTTCGACTTCCGCGAGGCGCGGAAGGTGGGGGCGGGGTACGACCACAACTTCGTGCTCGACAAGGGGGTCACGGCGAGCGCGGAGGAGGTCGCCGAGCTCCACGACCCGTCGACCGGGCGGACGCTGACGGTGGCGACCACCGAGCCCGGCCTCCAGCTCTACACCGCCGACCACCTGAGCGAGCCCTTCGCCCCGGGCGACGGCATCGCGCTGGAGACCCAGCACTTCCCCGACTCCCCGAACCGGCCGGAGTTCCCGAGCACCGTGCTGCGGCCGGGCGAGGTGTTCCGCTCGGAGACGGTGTACGGCTTCTCGGCGCGCTGAGCCGCCCCCGGGGGGCAGGCGCTCTGCCCCCCCGTGACAAAACGAGCCCCGGTCCAGGTGTCAGGGTCCTGGACCGGGGCTGTTCCTGGGTACTTCTGGTACTTCTGGTACTTCTCCCGGATCAGACGTTAATGGTCGCCGCCACTCGGCGGTCGGAGATCGAGCGAGATGCCTGGATCTCGTACGAACCCTTCACAGAGGTCCACGAATTGGTCTTCTCGTCCCACGTCTCGAAGGCACGGCGCGGGAGTTCGACCACCGCCTCGACCGTCTCCCCCGGCCCCGCCTCCACACCCGCGAAACCGGCCAGCCGGCGCGCCGGACGGTCGGTGTCGGGCTCGGTCGGCGCGACGTAGACCTGCACGACCTCGCGCCCCGCGCGCTCGCCGGAGTTGCGGACGCGGACCCTGACCGTCGCGTCCTCGACGGTCCCCTCGACCTTGACGGACTCGTACGTCCAGTCGGTGTAGCCGAGGCCGTGCCCGAAGGGGTGCTAACTGCCGCCGAGGAGTGCGCATAACGTCGGTTTAGCTCGATCGTGTGATGGTCCGCTCGCAGGCTTACGTTGCCCTGGCCTGATCGGGTTAACGTGATCGTGCGATCTGGGACACCGGGTACGGCGCCAGCGTGCGGGGCCCCCGCTCCACCAGAGAGATGGTCCGGGGCCTCCCCGTCGCCACTGGTCGTACCCACTGGCCAGGTCGCACAGGGCGGTGTCCATCAGCGGCCTCCGGCCGCGGGGGCCTCCCGGGACCGGACCACGCACAGGATGCGTGTCGCCGACCCGGGGTTGAGTACGCCGGGGACCAGTGCGCCCAAGACCGTTCGGGGCGTGCGGCTGATCAGGCCCGCTTCTGCTCAGTCCAAAGGAACGGTACGACGGGGTCCTGCCAGCCTTCTCCCAGGCGCGGTAGCCGATGAAGACGCCCTCGGTGTACGGCATTCGCCACCCGAGGGGACCCCAATGGGCGAGCGTGAAGGCGATGACCTTCATCGGGATGCCCTCCGGGAACTCGACGACGTATGTCAGGGAGACCTCGACCGGTTCGCCGGCGGTGAGTTCGGGCTGGGCGCGGGAGACGGGGGCGCCGAAGAAGGTGATGAAGGGGTCGTCCTTCTCGGGGCGCTGGACGTCGTCGTAGTACGTCGTGCCGTCGATGGTGAGCTTGAAGGCGCCGACGCCCTTGATGCCGAAGGTGTGCGGGCCGCTGTCGCGCGGGGTGAAGGTGCCGGTCAGCTCGACGGTGTGCAGGGTGATGGGGGTCCCCCCGCTCGAGCGAAGCCGAGAGTGGGGGAGTGTGACACCCTCGGGGAGGTCCGAACCCACCCACTGGATCTGGCCGTTGGGGGCGGAACCGGTGCCGAGGACGTTCCCTTCCGCGTCCCGGCACACGGCGCGCAGCTCGAAGCCCTTGTCGGCGACGGCGAGTTCGGTGTTGGGGTCGGCGCCGACGGCGTAGGTGAGGGTGCTCTCGGGGAGGGCGGCGGTGAGGCCGTCGAGCGGGGAGACGATCCGGGCGGGGAAGACGGTGGCGGAGCCGCCGCCGAGGACGCGGGCGTCGCGGGCGGCGGCGCCGATGAGCGCGACCGTGCCGTTCGGCCTGAGCGGGAGGGCGCCGCCCTGCTTGCGGACCAGGACGAAGGAGCGGCGGGCGATCTCGCGGGCCAGCGCGCTGCCGTCGACGGCCTCGGGGTGCTCGGTGACGACGGGCTCGGCACCCTCCAGGATGCCGACGCGGGCGGCGAGCCGCAGGACCTTGCGGACGGCCTCGTCGACCTTGGCCTCGGCCACGTCCCCGTCCCGTACGGCCTGGGCGAGGGGCTCGCCGTAGACGGTCTGCGGGCCGGGCATGGCGACGTCGAGGCCGCCCTCGATGGCGCCCTTCGTCGACCGGGCGGCCAGCCAGTCGGAGACGTTGTAGCCGTCGAACCCCCATTCGCCGCGCAGGACCTCGTTCACGAGGTGGTGGTGCTCGGTCATCGTCGTGCCGTTGACCGTGTTGTAGGCGGTCATGATGCCCCAGGGGCGGGCCTTCTCGACGATGATCTCGAAGGGCGCCAGGTACAGCTCGCGCAGGGCGCGTTCGCTCATGGTGTTGTTCACCGTGAAGCGGTCGGTCTCGGCGTCGTTGGCGACGAAGTGCTTGACGGTGGTGCCGACGCCGCCGGACTGGACGCCGTCGACATAACCGGCGCCGATCGTGCCCGTGAGGTACGGGTCCTCGCTGTAGGCCTCGAAGTGGCGGCCGCCGAGCGGGGAGCGATGGAGATTGACGGTGGGGGCGAGCAGCACGTGCACGCCCTTGCGGCGGGCCTCCTGCGCGAGCAGCACCCCTGCCCTGCGGGCGAGTTCGGGGTCCCAGGCGGCGGCGAGGGCGGTGGGCGAGGGCAGCGCGACGGACGGGTCGTCGGCGGTCCAGCGCACGCCCCGGACGCCGATCGGGCCGTCCGACATGACGAGGGACTACAGGCCGATCTCGGGCAGCGCGGGCAGCGTCCACATGTCCTGGCCGGAGAGCAGCCGTGCCTTCGCGTCGAGGTCGAGTGCGGCGAGGGCGGCCTCGACGACCGCCTCGCGTGCCTGGTCAGCTGCGCTGGGCTTGGGTGCGACGGTTCCCGCCATCGGGTGCCTCCTCGTTGAAGTCCACGGCCGTCTCCATCCTGCCTCGGCCGCCTGCGAGGCACTCGGGACCGCAACCATCAATTGAGGAACCCCTACGGCGAGCAACCACGTCCGCGAGAGCGGCGGCGGTTCAGCCGCTGACGGCGGCTACGACCTCGACCTCGACGCGGGCCTCCGGCCGGAAGAGCCTCGGCACCTCGAAGGTCATGCTGGTGGGCGGGGTGCCGGTGAGGAACTGTCGCCGTACGGTGCCGTATTCCTCCAGCGTGCCGATGTCGGTGAGGCAGGTGCGGATGTTGATGACGTCCGCCAGGGTCGCGCCGTGGGCCTTGAGCAGGGCCGCGATCGTCTCGAAGATGCCGCGGGTCTGCTCGGCGACCGTGGCGCCCTCCGCTATCTGTCCGGAGAGGAACAACAGGGCGCTGCCGTCGGCGTGTTCGACTCGGGCGACCTGGGAGTAGTACGGGCTGAGGGGCTGGGGTGCGGAAGGCGGGTTGTCGAGGGTGATCTGCATGCCGTCGACGCTAGGTTCGCACTTGAGATGCGACAAGCGAATGTCCAGCATGGCTGCCATGCCAAATCAGCATGAGTTCCCCGAGGTGTCCACCGTGTGGCTGAGGGCGTTCCTGGAAGTCGCCCGGCACGGCTCGTTCACGGTGGCCGCGCGGACGCTGGGGTGGACCCAGTCGGCGGTGTCGCGCCAGATCGCCTCGCTGGAGGGGGCGTTGGGCGGCGCACCGCTCTTCGACCGGCTGCCGCGTGGCGTACGGCTCACCGAGGCCGGGCGGACTCTCGTGCCGTATGCCGAGGCGGTCGCCGAGTCGCTGCACGGGGCCGTGCGTGAGCTGGTCGCGCTGCGCGAAGTCGTCGGCGGGCGGCTGCGGTTCGGGGCCTTCGCCACGGCGGACGCGGCGCTGGTGCCGCTCGCCCTCGGCGCCTTCCGCGCCCGGCACCCGGAGGTCCTGGTCAGCCGCGAGGAGGGTTTCACACCAGGCCTCCTGGACCGGCTCGGTGCGGGCCATCTCGATCTGGCGGTGGTCTCGACGACGGGCCGGGCACCCCTGGAGACGTTCGAGCTCCACCACCTCCTCGACGAGTGCCTGTACGTCGCCGTCCCCTCCGGCGATCCGCTGGCCGGGCGCGGCCCCGTCCGGCTCGGCCAACTCGCCGACGCCGACTGGATCTCCGGCAGCGCCCGCCCCGAGGGCACGCTCCTCGACGCGGCCCTGCGGCAGGGCTTTCGGCCGCGTGTGGCGCACGTCGTCGGTGAGTGGACCGCCAAGCAGGGGTACGTCGCCGCCGGTCTCGGCGTGGCTCTGGTCCCGGCGCTGGCCGCCGCGTCCGTGCGGCCGGACGTGGCACTGGTGCCGGTGCTGGACGAAGGGGCCCCGGCGCGGGCGGTGTACGCGGCGACCGTACGGGGGCAGTCCCTGACTCCGGCTGCGGCGGCGTTCGTGGGGGCGCTGCGGGAGGCGGCGGCGAGGATTCCCCACACCACGACGTAGACACACCATGGCGTAGACCACTCCCGTCACGCGATACTTCCGGCGTCCCGCACGACGCACGCTCTGCCTCACCCCCACCGTGACGGAAGGACCGGAACTCCCTTGAATTCCATACGCGTTCGCATCGGCGTCCTCGGACTGGCCCTGCTGGCCGGCCTCTCGGCTCCCACGACCGGGGCTGCCGCCGCCGAGGCGGCGCCCGCGCCGACCGTCGAGGAACAGCGTCTCGACAAGGCGGTCCCCCAGGAGATCCTGCGCCGCTCCGGATTCGACGCCCTGACCACGCAGTTCGCCGACGACCTTGCCGCCGCCCGCTCCTATGCGCAGGCCCACCGCATCGTCGTACGCGAGGGATCCGCACTGTGGCGCAGGGCCGTCGACCGGGCGCAGGGGCGCGGTCCGGCGGGCGGGGATCTGAGCCGGGACGACGATCGGCCGCTGTACTGGGCGCGGTTGTCGATGACGCGGGACGTGCGCACGTGGGAGCCGGAGTTCGGGTTGAGCACGGGCCAACGGTCCGCGCTGCTCGACGCGTTGGAGCGGGGATCGCGCGGCCAGACGGACATCCGATACCCGCACGGCAGCCACGGCAGCCACGGCATCAGGCAGATCCTGGTCACCGGGTTCGATCCGTTCACCCTCGACCGGGACATCCGTATCTCCAACCCGTCCGGGGCCACCGCGCTCGCCCTGGACGGCACGGTGATCGAGACGGCGGAGGGTCCGGCGCGGGTGGAGACCGCCGTGTTCCCGGTGCGCTGGCAGGACTTCGCCGACGGCACGGTGGAGCGGACGCTGCGGCCGTATCTGAAGCAGGTCGATCTGTTCACGACCGTGAGCCAGGGGCGCGTCGGGCGGTTCGACGTCGAGCGGACCAACGGGGCCTGGCGGGGCGGCTTCGGGGACAACGAGAACGTCTCCCGCACCGAGACCATCCCCGTCGCCGACCCGGCCTCGCAGCCGCAGTGGACGACGACCACCCTGCCGTACAAGGAGATCGTCGCCGCGAACACCGGGCGCTTCCCCGTGTACGACAACACGAGCGTGACCGAGATCCCGGCGGGCGGCACGCAGTCCGTCGTACGGCCGGACGGGCCGACGCCCGGCTCCACCGCGCGGGCCGGGGGCGGCGGGGACTACCTGTCCAACGAGATCGCCTACCGGGCGACGCTGCTCCGGGACCGGCTGGGGCTGCACGACGTGCTGCCGGGCGGGCATGTGCACACGCCGGTGCTGCAGTTCGGGACCGGCAACACCGACCCGGCGACGGGGTCGGTGACCGACCCCGAGTTCGTACGGAACCGGCTGGACATCATCGCCCAGGTGCGGACGATCCTGAAGGTGGCGGCGGGCAGCCCGGTCACCAGCTGACGGTCTCCGTGTCGGGCGCGGGCGCCGCTTCCTCCTGGGTCTCCTCGCCCAGCAGCTCCCGCGTCATGAGGGTGGCGCCCGCGACCGCGCCCGGCATCAGGAACACCGCGACGAACGGCACCAGGAAGGCCGCGGCGAGGGGCGCACCGAAGCCCCACACCAGGGTCTTGCGGGAGCGGAGCATGGTCAGGCGGTCGCGGAGTTCGACCCGGCGGCGCTGGAGGGCGACCGCCGTGAGCTCCTCGGTGAGGAAGAAGCCGGTGACGACGACGCCGATCACCGGTACGACCGTCTGGCCGACGACCGGGATGAAACCGAGGGCGAAGAGCAGCACGCCCCAGACGGCGGCGCGCAGCACGATCCGCAGGCTGTCGCGGCCCGAGATCCACAGCTCGCGCCAGAGCGGCAGGCCGGACTCGGGTGCCGTGCCGTCGGGGGAGACGTCCCGGTCGACCTTCTCGGAGAGGTTCTCGTAGAAGGGCTGGCCGATCAGGAGCGTGACCGCGGTGAAGGTGACCACGGAGAGGAGGAGGCCGAGGGCGAACAGGACGGCGGTGAGGAAGCCGCGGAAGAGGCGCTGCCACGGGCTGGGCCAGTCGTCGGCGAAAGGTGTCGACCAGGACACGAAGCTCTCGCCCCAGATCGCGAGGGCGACGAGCGCCGCCGCGTACAGGACCAGGGTGATCAGGCCCGGGATCAGCCCGAACTCGTACTGCTTGCCGTGTTGGGCCACCCACCGCTGGCCCTTGAGGAGATACCTGAACCCGGTCCCGAGATCGCGCATGCAGCGAACTCTAGTCGGGGCTTGTCACACCCGAGTCACGGTCACTTCGGCGCCGGGTCACCGCGCGCCCGGTCACCGCGGCCCTCACACCGGCGTCACCGCCACCACGACGCCCTGCTCGGCCGCCGGGCTCACCGCCGCCGACACCCGTACCGCCACCGCCCGGGCCACCCGCCCCGCGTGCGACGCCCCGGCCAGCAGCAGGGGCTGCAGCCGTTCCAGCCCGGCCACCACGAGTTCCTCGCCGGCGATCAGGGCCGGGCGGGCCGCCTTGGTGGTCGCCGCCGCTGCCTCCGTGAGGTCGGCGAGGGGCGGGAGGGTCACGCGGACGACGTTCGCGCCGGCGGTGGCCGCACGCTCGGCGAGGGCCACCTGGAGCGGCATCAAGGGCGCGAGTGCGGCCGTCAAGGCGTCTGCGATGCGTCGGAGTTCGGGGGACGACTCGCGCAGGACCTCCGCCGTGGAACGCAGCAGCGGGGTCAGGGCGAGCAGCGCGCCCGCGGCCACGCCCGCCGTCGCCGGCAGCAGGGGCGACGTCGCCTCGACCAGCTCACCGAGCGCCGCCGCGAACTCCTCCACCGCCGGCTCCACTGCGTCCAGCACCGGGAGCAGGCTGTCGCCCAGCGCGGTCAGCAGGGCCTGTGCCGGTTCGCTCACCGGGTGGACCGCGAGGGGCGCCCCGCTGGTGCCGAGGCGGGTGAGGGTCTCGACGATGCGGTAGAAGGCCTCCTGGGCCTGCGGTGAGGCGCTCGCCTCGGCCAGTTCGGCGGTGGTCTGCCGCAGGACGCGCAGGACCTCGGCGCCCGAACCGTCTCTGGGGTCGAAGGTGTTGATCGCGATGCGGGTGATGTTCCCGGCCGTGTCCAGGAGTTGGCCGGTGATGTCCGTCGTGCTGCGTGCCATGCGGAGTACGTCGTCCCTGCTGGGGAGCGAAGGGATCGTTGCCATGGCTCTCCTCACCTCCTGCCGCCGTCGCCGGTCCGCTCTCAGCATGCCCCGTCCGCAGGCCCCGGGAGGGGCCATCCGGGGCATCCGTGACACCAACTCCCTCTTGTTGCGGTTGAGTCGAACAGGTACACCTCGCCGTACCGATCTTAGGAAGTTCCGGAGGAGGTACGCGTGCGCACGACGAGAACCGTTCCTGCGAGCCCCGTTCTGATCACTGCCCTCGCTTTCACCACGGCGGGCTCCCTGCTCCTCACCCCGCACACCGCCGGTGCGGAACCCCGGCCGTCGGCCCCTCCCACGGACCGCCCCCAGGTTCATCGCGAGGCCGCGCTCGACCAACACGCGGCGCGGACGCCCGCGAGCGCCGCCCAGCGGGCCCTCGGCACCGCCGAGGCGGCCTCCGAAGCGGCCTTTGCGGCGATCGCCGACGACAGCCGCGGCTACCCGCGCCGGCAGGTCCTCACCCCCGACCCCGAGAACCCGGCCGACAAGTCCATCAAGCTGGGCCTGACCCCGTACCACGCCATCGCACCGAAGCTGAACAGCCTCCAGGCCCTCGGCGACCGGGTGAGCGTCGAGGTCGCGGGCCGCTCGGCCGGCGGGCACCGGCTCTGTCTCGTCACCGTCACCGCCCCGGAGACCGCCCGTCAGACCCGCGCCCAGGCACGGATGCGCGAGCTCATCGAGGGCGCTCCGGCCGTAGCCGCCAAGTCCCCCGAGATCGAGCGGACGTACAAAACCCCGGTCTTCTTCAACAACAACATCCACGGCAACGAGTGGGAGGGCACCGACGCCTCCCTGAAGCTCATCGAGCGGCTGGCCACCGCCAAGGACGCGGACACGCGCGACCTGCTCTCCCACAGCCGCCTCTACTTCAACATCACCGCCAACCCGGACGGCCGTATCGCGGGCACGCGCACGAACGCGAACGGCTTCGACATGAACCGGGACTTCGTCACCGCCTCGCAGCCCGAGGTGCGGGCGATGCGGCGGATCATGGTCGACAAGGAGTCGCGCCGGTGACGCGGGACTGGTGCGGGTACGTCAACGGCACCGTAAATGTGCCTGCCAGCGTACCCGCACCCCGTGAACAGGAGTACGACCTGTTCGTCAACTGCCCACCGCTTGGGCGCGGTGGGCTTGCGCTACGGTCACCGCTGGCTGCGATGCGACGTACGCGTCCAGCCACCCGTTGGGTGGCAGAGGCAGTCGACTGTGCCCCGCACCTGACGCCCTCAACGTCCGCACACAACCGGGTCCACCGGCGATGCCGGGCTTGTGCCTTCACGGACTCATGCGCCGGGACCCCGACCGTAACACCGGCAGCGATCACATGGAGCCCGAACCCACAAATCACCGGCGCCACCCTCGACTTCGTGCGGTCCGAGCGCGCCTCGCTCGTCGCCGACCAGATCGAGGTCTTCCGGCGGGGGGCCGCAGGCGCCGCGCAGGTGCCGGTGTCGCCGGAGACCGTCCCGGGCGTCCCCGGCATCGGCCCCGAGGACGTCTACACGACCACCTTCCCGCGCGCGTACGTCATTCCGCCCGCCGGAACCGCCGCCGCCCGGCTCGTCGACCACCTCCTCGCCCATGACGTACGGGTCACCCGCGCGACCCACGCCTTCCGGCTGGGCGGACGGACGTACCCCAAGGGCTCGTACGTCGTCGACATGCACCAGCCCAAGCGCGGCCTGGCGAACGTGCTCCTCGCGGACGGGCGGGACATCAGCGACAAGGTCTCGGTGATGTACGACATCTCGGGCTGGAGCCTCGGCCGGCTGTGGGGCGCCGCGGTGGAGACCCTGCCGCGTATGCCGTACGGCGGTGTCCTGCGCCCGGTCCGTGCGGCTGCCTCCGTGGCGTACGTCGCCCCGCGCGGCGACCTGCGGCTGGGGCTCGGCGACCCGAACGAGGTGGCCGCGCTCAACTCCCTGCTGCGGCAGGGCGTCCAGGTGCGCCGTGCCGCCGACGGCAGCGCGATCGTGCCGGGCTCGGCGCGCCGGCAGGCCGCGGAGGCCGCCCGCGCGTACGACGTCGCCTTCCACGCGACGAAGCTCACCGGCACCGCCCCGCTCCACCGCACCCGCGTCGCCGCGGCCGTCACGCCGGGTGAGCTGTTCGCGCTGCGGGAGATGAACTTCGAGGTCACGCCGGTCTCGACGGAGGTGCTGAACGCCGGGTTCGACTGGTCGCAGGTGGACGTGCTGTTCGTGTCGGCGGGGCTCGACCGCGACGACCTGGACGCCGACGCCCGTGCGGCCCTGGACGCCTTCCTCGGCGAGCACGGTCTCGTCGGCCGCGGTGCCACGGGGGCCGCGCTCAACTCGGCGGCCGGGCTGCTGGCCGCGAAGCCGGTCGAGGGCAACGGGGACGCCAACGGTGTCGTACGCGTGGTGAATTCGGGCGGTGTCCTGACGGGCGGCGCTCCGGAGCACGGCTTCGTGTACGCGCCCGTGTGGTTCACCGACCTCGGGCCGCAGGTGCGGGTCGAGCAGGCGTACGCCACCGGGAACCCGCTCGTCTCGGGGCACTGGCGGCCCACGGAGGACGGCTCCGGCGGTCCCGCGGACGCGGCGGGGCAGGCCTCGGTGATCAGCGGCCCGCGGGCGGTGCTCTTCGGCACCGAGCCGCTCTTCCGCGATCATCCGAAGGGTGAATTCGCCCAGGTCGGACGGGCGTTGTTCGCCATGGCACAGGCAAGTGGCTCAGGTGAGGAGAGCGGATGACGCAGGAGATCCACGGCACTGTCGCGGACGGCTTCGAGGAGGTGCGTGAGGAGTTCGCCGGCTTCGTCGCGGGCGAACTCCCGGACTACGAGGGGCAGTTGTGCGCATATGTGCAGGGCCATAGGGTCGTCGACCTGTGGACCGGTGACGGCTGCGAGGCCGACTCCCTCTACGGCGTGTTCTCGTCCACCAAGGGCGCCGCCCACCTCGTGGTCGCGCTCCTCGTGCAGGACGGCACGCTGGAGCCGGACCGCAAAGTGACGTACTACTGGCCGGAGTTCGGGGCGGAGGGCAAGGGCGGACTGACGCTGCGCGATCTGCTCGCGCACCGTGCGGGACTGGTCGGGGTCGACGCCGGGTTCACCGAGGACGAGCTGGCCGACGATGCCGCGATCGCCGAACGGCTCGCGGACCAGCGGCCGTTCTGGCGCCCCGGCACGGCCTTCGGCTATCACGCGCTCGTCATCGGCGCGCTCGCCGGTGAGGTCGTACGACGGGCCACGGGCCGCACCCTCCAGGAGGTGTACGAGGAGCGGGTGCGGGCGCCGTACGGACTGGACTTCCACCTCGGGCTGCCCGCGGAGCTGGAGCCCCGTTACCGCTCCGTGCAGCCGATGGCGCCGACGCCGGAGCAGCAGGCGGTGCTGGACTCGGTGCCGACGGGGCCGCACACGCTGGCCTCGATCGCCTTCAACACGCATGTGCCGAACCCGGGCGAGCCGGTGGACCACGCCAACTCCCGCACGGTGCGTGCCAAGGGGCCGGCGTCGGCGGGCGGGGTCGCGGCCGCGCGCGGGCTCGCCGGGATGTACGCGGCGGCGATCAGCGAGGTCGACGGACGGCCGCCGCTGCTGAAGCCGGACACGATCGCCGAGGTCGGTCAGATCCATTCGACCGGGTACGACCTGGTGGCCCGGACGCACAAGTCCTTCGGGCTCGGCTTCCAGGCGGTCTCCGACACGTGGTACCCGTTCCTGGGTGCGGGGGCCTTCGGCCATAGTGGGGCGGGGGGTTCGCAGGCCTTCGCGGATCCTCGGAGCGGGCTGGCGTACGGCTATACCCGGCGGCGTTGTGCTTTCCCTGGCGGGGCGGCGCCGGAGAACCAACGGCTGGTGAGGGCGGTGCACCGGGCAGCCCTGGCGAGCTGAGGGCACCGGCCACAACAGAGGCCGCACCCCACGTCCAGGGGTGCGGCCTCCGTCGTAGCAACGAACCGTGTCAGACCGGCGTCACGGCTCAGACCAGCGTCACGGTGATGTTGCCGCGGGTTGCCTTCGAGTACGGGCAGACCTGGTGGGCCTTCTCAAGGAGGCCCTTCGCGGTCTCCGCGTCGACGTTCGGGATGTGGGCCGCGATCTCCACAATGATCCCGAACCCGTCTTCGTTCTTGCCGATGCCGACCTTCGCGGTGACGGTCGAGCCGGAGATGTCGGCCTTCTCCTGGCGGGCGACGACGCCCAGGGCGCCCTGGAAGCAGGCGCTGTAGCCGGCCGCGAACAGCTGCTCCGGGTTGGTGCCGGTGCCGCTGCCGCCCATTTCCTTGGGCGGGTTCACGACGACGTCGAGCTTGCCGTCGTCGGTGGCGACCCGGCCGTCGCGGCCGTTCTCGGCGGTGGCGACGGCGGTGTAGAGGACCTCGGACTGCTGGATGGACATGCGGTTGTCTTCCTCCTCGGTCCGCCGCGACTCGCGCCCACGATCGCGACGGATTTCGGAAAGAAGTTACCGCATGCCGAAAATCCAGCACAGGCCTACCGGCAGACGTGCAGGCTGACCTGCAGGCAGACCTACAGCTTGACGATCATCTTGCCGGTGTTGTCGCCGCGCAGGACCCCGAGGAACGCCTCCAGGTTGTTCTCGATGCCCTCGACGACCGTCTCGCGGTACTTGAGCGCGCCCGAGGCGACCCAGGGGCCGACCTCCTGGACGAACTGCGGCTGGAAGTCGTAGTGGTCGCCGACGAGGAGGCCCTCGATGCGGCCGCGGGTCGCGATGAGGCGGGCGAGGTTCTTCGGGCCGGGGGCGGGCTCGGTGTTGTTGTAGACCGAGATCATGCCGCAGATGGCGATCCGGCCGTGGACGTTGAGCTGCCCGATGGCGGCCTCCAGGTGGTCGCCGCCGACGTTGTCGAAGTAGACGTCGATGCCGTCCGGGGCGGCCTCGCGCAGCTGCTCGCTCACCGAGCCGTTCTTGTAGTTGAACGCGGCGTCGAAGCCGTACTCCTCGACGAGGAGCTTGACCTTCTCGTCGGAGCCGGCCGAGCCGATGACCCGGGAGGCACCCTTGAGCTTGGCGATCTGGCCGACCTGGCTGCCGACGGCACCGGCCGCACCGGACACGAAGACGACGTCGCCCTCCTTGAAGGACGCGGTGCGCAGCAGGCCGGCGTAGGCGGTGAGGCCGGTCATGCCGAGCACACCGAGGTACGTCGAGAGGGGCGCGGCGTCCGGGTCGACCTTCACGGCGTTCTTCGCGTCCACCGCCGCGAACTCGCGCCAGCCGAAGAAGTGCAGGACGTGGTCGCCGACGGCGATGCCCTCGGCGTTGGAGGCGACGACCTCGCCGACCGCGCCGCCCTGCATGACCTTGCCCAGCTCGAAGGGGGCGGCATAGGACTTCGCGGCACTCATACGGCCGCGCATGTACGGGTCCACGGAGAGGTACTTGTTCCGGACGAGCACCTGCCCCTCGCCGGGCGTCGGCATCTCGGCCTCGACCAGGGCGAAGTCCTCAGCCTTGGGCCAGCCGACGGGGCGGGAGAGGAGGTGCCATTCGCGGTTGATCATGGGGGCGCGCCTTTCCGGTTTACTTCAGTAGGTGAAACAACCATGCTCCTGAATATTTCAGGATGTCAAGTAACCGGGTTATCCTGAGAGCATGGCCACTCCAGAGAAGACCCGCCGCCCCGATGAACTGACCCTCGAGGTCGTCGACCTCATCGGCGCGGTCGTGGCCCGCTACCACGAGGAGTACGACGAGGCCGCCGCCGAGCACGCGCTGACCGGCGCGCAGGCGCGGCTGCTGAGCCTGCTGTCGCTGGAGCCGCTGCCGATGCGGAAGCTGGCGCAGCGGCTGCGGTGCGAGCCGTCCAACGTGACCGGCATCGTGGACCGCCTGGAGTCCCGTGGCCTGGTGGAGCGCCGCCCGGACCCGGCGGACCGGCGGGTGAAGCTGGCGGCGGCGACGCAGGAGGGCCGGCAGGTGGCCCGCAGCATGCGCGAGTCACTGCGGTTCGCACGGGAGCCGCTTGCGGGGCTCTCCGAGGAGGAGCGGCTGGCGCTGCGGGATCTGCTGCGGCGGATGCTGGGCGTGGACGCCTAGGGTCGGACAGGCCCTGAGCCGTAAGTCGCCAGTTGCGGGTGCCCCGGGGCGGGGTGAGGATCGGAACGTGGTGATGTACCGCTCAAGCATCCGTGAGGTGTGATGAGCGTGAAGGCGCGCTCCGTCGGAGGGGGCCATGGCGATCCCACCTCGAAGGCGGTGACTCCGGACGGTGATCCGGTGCTCGCCGCACGGCTCACGGTGCCGACGGTGCCGGCGACGTTCGTACGCAGGGACCGGCTCGTCGAGCAGTTGAGCGACGGGGCACACAGCCCGCTGACCCTGGTCAACGGTCCCGCGGGGGCCGGCAAGACTCTGCTGGTCGCCGACTGGGTCACGGTCTGCGAGCCGGGGGGCGTCGCCTGGTTGACCGTGGAGCCGCAGGACAGCGCGCCCGGCGTCTTCTGGTCCTACGTCCTGCATGCCTTTCGGCACCACGGGGTCGTCCTGCCCGACGACATCGGCAGCCCGGCCCGGCCCGGCGAGGTGGACCACTCGCTGCTGGCCCGTCTCGCGGCCTGGCTGAACGGCCGGGACAGCCCGGTGACCCTCGTCCTGGACGAGTTCGACCGGGTGGCCGGCGCCGCCGCGGTGGCCGACGAGTTGCAGTTCGTGCTCCGCCACGCCGGCGACGGACTGCGCCTGGTGATCATCAGCCGCACGGAGCCGCTGCTGCCGCTGTACCGCTACCGAGCCGCCGGTGAACTCGTCGACGTCCGCGCCGACGACCTCGCCTTCCGCGCCGAGGAGACGGTGGCCCTGGTCGACCGGCACGGGCTGCCGCTGTCGGCGGAGGCCGCGCGCGTGCTGACCGAACGCACCGAGGGCTGGGCGGCGGGGCTGCGGCTGTGCACCCTGGCTGCGCAGCGGGCCGACGACCCGGAGAGCTTCCTGAAGGACTTCGAGGCCGGGCACAGCACGGTGGCCGACTTCCTGCTCGGCGAGGTGCTCCGCGCCCACCCCGCCGAGACCCAGGACCTCCTGCTGCGCACCAGCATCCTCGAGGAGACGCACCCCGATCTGGCCAATGCCCTCACCGGGCGGGACGACGCGGAGCCGATCCTGGAGGAACTGCAACGGGCGAACGCGTTCGTCGAGCCCATCGGGCACTCCTGGTACCGGCTGCACCCGCTCTTCGCCGAGATCCTGCGGGTGCATCTGCGCGTGCGCCACCCCGGCCTGGAGCCGGAACTGCACCGCAGGGCGGCCGAGTGGCTGAGCCGGGCGGGCCTGCTCGACGAGGCCCTGCCGCATGCGGCGGACGCGGGTGACTGGGAGCTCGCCGCTGCCGAGCTCATCGGCCATCTGGCGATCGGCCGGCTGCTGACCGGGCTGGCCGCCGAGCGGCTGGACGGCCTCTTCGCCAGGATGGCCCCGGAGGCATCCGGGCCCGCCGCCGACCTGGTGCGCGCGGCGCGCGAGCTGGCCCACCACGACGTCGACCAGGGTATGGCGTATCTGCGTCGTGCGGAGGAGAACCTGCCGAACGACGGCGCCGACGGCACCGAAGACGCCGCGGCGGTGCGGTTGAGCTGCGCGGTGCTTCGGGTGCTGGCCGCCCGGGTGGCGGGCTCGGCGGACCTGGCCGAGGCGGCGGCGAGGGACGCCGCGCAGGCGGAGCGGGCTCTGCCGGCCGGCCAGTTGGAACGGCGTCCGGAGCTGACGGCCCTCATGCTCACCGACCTCGGATCGGCCCAGCTGTGGGCGGGCCGCTTCGATGCCGCGCGCTCGACTCTGTCCGCCGCAGTGGACGCCGCCCAGGGGCGCTCGACGGCGTTCGCGCGGCACGAGGCCCTCGGCCGACTGGCACTGATCGACTTCCTGCACGGCCGGCCCGGCCAGGCCGAGGCGCATGCCCGGGAGGCGGTCGCCGAGGCGGAGCAATCGGGGCTGCCGGTGTCCGACCGGACCGGGATGGCCCAGCTCGTGCTGGCCGCCGTGGCCATCGACCGCGACGACCTGACGGCCGCCGAGGGCCATCTCGACCAGGTGGCGGCCACATCCGCCGCTTCCCGTGATCCCATCGTCGCCGTGGAACTGGCGATCCTGCGCTCCCGGATGCTGGTCGCGCGGGGCGACTCCCGGGGAGCCCTGCCGGCTCTCGACGACATGGCGAAGCAGGCCCTGGACTCCGCCGAGCCCTCCCCGTGGGTGAGCGACCGCATCACCATGGCCACGGCCGCGGCGCATCTGGCCGACGGCGATCCAAAGGCGGCGGTGCGGGTCTTCGAGGAACGGGCTTCGCACAGCCCGGAGAGCCTGGTGGCCGAGGCCCGGGCACGGGTGGCCGCGGGCGAGAGCGAACGGGCCCTCGGCATCCTCGACGAACTCCCCGAGCCCGAAAACGAAGGAAAGCCCGGGAACGAGGGAAAGCCCGGGAACGAGGGACCGGTCACCGACGTGTGGGGGCTGCTGACCCGTGCGCAGGCCGTCGACGCGCTGGGCGACACCGCCGCCGCGGAGAGCCTGGTCCTGCGGGCCCTGACGGCCGCCCGTCCGCATCACCTCAGGCGGCCGTTCCTGGAAGCCGGGCCGTGGCTGAGGCGGCTGCTGCTCCAGCGGCCCGCGCTCACCCGCGACCATGCCTGGCTGACCAGCACCCTCTCGCCGCAGCCTGCCGCCCCGCGGCAGCGGGACGAGGCCGTCGGCCCGAGCCCCGAGTCGCTCAGCGCGCGGGAACGGGACGTCCTGGAACGGCTGGCCCAGCTCATGTCCACCGAGGAGATCGCCGCCGATCTGCATCTGTCGGTCAACACGGTGAAGACGCACCTGAAGAGCATCTACCGCAAGCTCGCCGCCACCCGGCGCGGCCAGGCCGTCCGCCGCGCCCGCGAACTCGGGCTGCTGTGATGTGTCACCTCGCCGGGGTGATGCCACCCGGCGCCCGGTCGCCCAGCATGAGTTCATGCGCTACGAGATCCGCGTCGACGGGGAGATGTCGGACGAGCTGACCACGGCGTTCCCCGAGTTGGACACTTTCGTCGTCCCCCACCAGACCGTGATGTACGGCCAGGTCGACGACGAGGCGCATCTCTACGGCCTGTTGATCCGGTTCCAGTCACTGGGACTGCACGTGGCGGAGTTCCGTCGGCTTCCGGAGTGAGGCGCCGACCGCGGGCGCATACGGCAGCGTCCGGCATACGGCACAGTCCGGCATACGGCACAGTCCGTCGTACGGCTCAGCCCGCGAGCACCTTCGCCTTGGCCCGCTCGTACTCGGCGTCGGTGATGTCGCCGTGGTCGTGCAGCCCGGCGAGCTTGGTCAGCTCGTCCACGCGGGTCGGCCGGTTCGCCCCGGTCGCCGGGGCGCCGGTGGCCGCCTCCTGGACGTAGGAGCGGAACGCCTGCTCCTGCCGCTGCATCTGGCGCACGTTGCGCTCGCCCATGCCGCGGCCACGGGCGATCAGGTAGACGAAGACGCCTAGGAACGGCAGCACACAGACGGAGACCGTCCAGCCCGCCTTGGCCCATCCGCTCATGCCGTCGTCCCGGAAGATGTCCCCGATGACCCGGAAGAGCAGGACGAACCACATGACCCACAGGAAGAACCAGAGCATGGTCAAGAACGCGTTGAGCAGCGGGTAGTCCACGGTTGCCTCCACATTCCGGCCGCCGCGATGCCGAGGCGGTACTCGGAGCCTGACGTGCTCCACAGTGCGCCCATCGGCCAGGGGCGGCATCACCCGGAGCGGGTGGAGGGCTGCGGTGAGCCTGTGGCGTGTGGGGTCAGGCGAGGATCAGCACGATGAAGATCACGCAGGCCAGGATGCTGATCAGCCAGCTGTGGGTGTTCAACCAGTCCCGCACCTGCGGCATCGCGGCGGTCACCCGGCGGTGGAACACCAGCAAGGACAGCAACGGAAGCCCGGCGATGAGGACGGTCGCCCCGATGAACGGCAGTGCCTCGGCGAAGTTCGCGTCCGCCTGCGCCAGGTTCGTGCCCACCGTCAGCATGACGACGATGTCCGACGGCATCAGCAGGATGACGAGCAGCCCGACCTTGAGGGCCCGCCGAGGATCCGCCGACATGAGCGTGCCCAGCCATTTCGGCGGCTCGATGGTCTCCCGCCGGATCCAGTTCTTGAGCGCGGCCGCCGCGAGAAGACCGACCAGCACATACTGGATGATTTTGCCGCTCGATCCGGAGTCGCCGGGATCTCCCAGGTCGAAAAGGGAGGCGAGGCCGAGGGCGACGGCTGTGCCGGCGGTGGCGGCGAGGGCGACACCGACGAGGAATCCGACCGACACCCGCACGGGCCGGGGTGTGGTGACGAAGATGATCGCCGACATGATCTGCGGACCGACCATCATGGTCACGGCCAGCGGCAGCACACTCAGACCGTCCACGTCGGCACCCGTCCCCGCGTCAGCTCGTCAGCTCGTCAGCTCGTCAGAACCTTGGACTTGGCCTGCTCGTACTCGGCGTCGCTGATGGCGCCCCGGTCGTGCAACGCGGCCAGCCTGCCCAGCTCGTCCGCCTTGGCGCCCGGCGTCCTGGGCCCCTCCGCGGCGGCCTGCTGGACGTGCGCCCGGAACGCGCGCTCCCGGTCCTGCGCCTGGCGCAGCTCGCGCTCGCCCATGCCGCGGCCACGGGCGATCAGGTAGACGAAGACGCCGAGGAACGGCAGCACACACACCGTCAGCGTCCAGCCGGCCTTGGCCCAGCCGCTGAGTGCGTCGTCCCGGAAGACGTCGACGACCACGCGGAACAGCAGCATCAGCCACATGATCCACAGGAAGAACCAGAGCATGGTCAGGAACACGTTGAGCAGGGGATAGTCCATGATCGCCTCCGCTGGCCGCTGCCGCGACAACCGCGCGGCGCTCGGGGATCCGACGCCTTCACGGTGCGCCGGGCGGTCCACCCAGGCATCACCCCTCACGGGTGGGCTGTGCGAAGACGGCCGCCGCGGCCGCGGCCGACTGCACGGCGGCCGGGAGATGGTCCAGGTAGAAGCGGCGCACGACGACCAGGGCGACGACCTCCACCACCAGGCAGGCGAGGGCGGCGCCCAGCGCGGTACGGGCCGGCGCAGCGAATGCCGTGGCTCGGGCAATGCGCCCGGGCCCGGCGGACTACGGACGGCGAGGTCGTCCTAGTCGGCGAACGTGTCCCGCTTCACCACACACAGCGCCCAGATGATGAACGCGTACAGCGCGATCAGCGTGAGCGACCACACCGGGTAGTACGGGATGGACAGGAAGTTGGCGATGATCAGCAGTGCCGCGACGCCGACGCCGACGACCCTCGCCCACGTCTTCGCCGCGAACAGGCCGAAGCTCACGATCACGGCGAGCGCCCCGAGCGCCAGGTGGATCCAGCCCCAGCTGGTCAGGTCGAACTTGAAGACGTAGTTGGGCGTGGCGACGTAGACATCGTCCTCGGCGATCGCCATGATCCCCCGGAAGACGTCGAGGACCCCGGAGATGAACAGCATCACTCCGGCGAACAGCGTCAGGCCGGTGGCGGCTGCCTGCGCCCCCTCTCGGTACTGGGGACGAGCGGTGGTGCCCATGGCCGACCTCCTTTCCTCACCGGGCTGCGGCGCGCAGCCGTACACCCCCGAGACTGATCCCCGAGGGCCGCGCCCGTCGTCACCCTCGACGGGTGAGGACGCGCCGCCCCGTCCCCTGCTGCCATGGAGCAGGGGACGGGGCGCCAGGCCTGAGGAGGGCGGCGCGATGAGCGATGGTGCCTGGGCGGGGCTGGCGGTGGCGGGTGTCACCGCCGCCTACGCCCTCGGATCGCGCCGGCTGTCGGCCACGCCGGTCACGTCGGCGATCGTGTTCACGGGGAGCGGCGTCCTGATCGGTCCCGCCGTCCTCGACGTCGTCGACATCGAGCACTACGCCGCCCCGATCACGGCTCTGATGGAAGCCGCCCTGACGCTGGTCCTGTTCACCGACGCCATGGCCGTGCGGCGCGGCGACCTGGTCGCGGGCGGCTTCCTGCCTGGCCGGCTGCTCGGCATCGGCCTTCCGCTGTGCATCGGCGCCGGCTGGCTGCTGGCGTGGCCGCTGCTGCCCGGGCTGAGCGTGTGGGAGCTGGCCCTGGTGGGGGCGATCCTCGCACCGACCGACGCCGCCGTGGGCAAGACCGCCGTGACCGAGCCCTCCGTGCCGCCGGTCGTCCGCCACGGCCTCAACATAGAGAGCGGTCTGAACGACGGCCTGGTGCTGCCCTTCTTCATCGTCTTCGCCGCCGGGGTCCCCGGCACGTCCTACGCGCAGGAGGGCGTCGCGGGCGCCTTCTGGCGCTCCCTGCTGCTCAGCACGGCCCTGGGCCTGCTGGCCGGCGACATCGGCGGACGGCTGCTGCGGGCGGCCCGGGCCCGCGGCTGGGTGGCCCGGGCATGGGGACAGGTCTACGTGCTCGCCGTCGCCGTGTCCGCGTACGAACTGGCCGTCCTCACCGGCGGAAGCGGCTTCATCGCGGCCTGGGTCGCCGGGTTCGCCTTCGGGCACACCCTGCCGCACGGCCCGGACCGCACGCCCGAGTTCACCGAGCACCTCGGCGCGCTGCTGGCGTCGATCAGCCTGATGGTCTTCGGGGCGGTGCTGATCGGCCCGGCGCTGCAGCACCTGACCTGGCAGATCGTCCTGTACGCCGTGCTCAGCCTGACGGCCGTGCGGATGCTCGCCGTCGCCGTCGCCCTGCTCGGCAGCGGGCTGCGGTTGCCGACGGTCGCGTACATCGGCTGGTTCGGACCGCGCGGTCTCGCGTCCGTCGTCCTGGCCCTGCTCATCGTCGAGGAACATGTGCCGGGAACACAGACGCTGGGCCGGGTGGTCGCCGTCACCGTCGCCCTCGGCATCCTCCTCCAGGGCCTCTCAGCCGTGACCCTCTCCCAGCGGTACGGCCACTGGTACACGCGCGCCTCCGCCGACGCCGGGGGACGCGGGCTACGTGAGGGTGCGTCCGAGCCGAAGGCGCCTGTGTCCGAGGCGACCCGGGTCACACCGTCGGATCGGCCAGGGCGATGACGCGGCCCTCGGTCACGGCGTCGGTCAGGGCCTGGTGGTCGCGTTCGTTCTGGTCGGCGTAGGCACGGGCGAACTCGACCAGGGCGCGGTCGAAGGTGGTGCCGCGGCCGAGGTAGGCGGCGATGGCGATCGGGTCGCCGGAGCGGGCGTGGGCCCGGGCTAGGGAGGCGCCGCAGATCCGGGCGAACAGGGCGAGGGTCCCGGGGTCCATGGTCTCGGGGCGGGCGATGCCCTTCCAGTCCCGCAACTGCCGTACGTAGAAGTCGCGTTCGCGGCCGTCGATGCCCGTGACGTGCTCCCAGCCGAGGAAGATGTCGGCGGCGGCCTGCATGAGCCGTTGCCCGGCGACCACCCGCTCGCCCTGGTTCTCGTACGGGCTCGCGCCGCAGTGGGGGGCGAGGACCGACTCGCCCGCCTCCTTGGCCTGCAGCAGCAGCGGGTCCTCGTCGTCGCGGCCGAGCAGCAGGATGATCCAGCAACGGGTGCCGACACTGCCGACCCCGACGACCTTGCGCGCCATGTCGACCACGTGGAACCGGCTCAGCAGGTGCCGCCGCTCCGACGACAGGCTGTGGGCGTAGTCGGCGACCAGTTCCCGCAGGGCCTGTGCCAGTTCCTCGCCCTCTGTGCCGGGCAGCAGCTCCGCGAGGGGAGTGATCAAGGGGGGATCCGAGACGATCCGGGGTGCGCCGTCCACCACACGGGTCAGCTTCGCGGCCGCCTGCAGACTCGTCCGGGTACGGGCCTTCGCCGCCGCCCGGGAGGCCCGCCGCTCCTCCTGCTTGCCGGGCGGCTCGGGCAGGAGCGCCGCGATCTGGTCGAAGTCGTCCCGCGCGTACCAGACGTCGAGGGTGCGCAGGCCGGCGAACTCCCGCATGCGCTCGCGGTAGGACTCCACTCCGGCGCGGACCACGCCGTCGGACTCCTTCGCCGGGAACCCGTTGGCCCGGCCGGCGATCACCAGACTCGCGGCGAGCCGCTTGACGTCCCACTCGAACGGGCCCGGCAGGGTCTCGTCGAAGTCGTTGATGTCGAAGACGAGATGGCGTTCCGGGGAGGCGAGGAGCCGGAAGTTCAGCAGGTGCGCGTCGCCGCACAGCTGGGCGAACAGCCCGGTGTGCGCCGCGGCGCCGAGGTCGGACGCCATGATCGCCGCGGCTCCCCGGTAGAAGCGGAACGGCGATTCGAGCATCCGGCCGTACCGGACGGGGACCAGTTCGGGAACGCGGGCGGCGGACTGCCTCTCGATGATGTCGATGGGGTCCGGCCGTTTCTCGTCGGACTCGTGGACGGCGTGGGCGGAGCGCGGCACGCGCGCGCGTGCCTCCTTGCCGAGTGCCGCGCGCTCGGCCGGGGAGAGCGGATCGTCGTGCATCGTGGCCATGACCGGACCTCCTGCCCCGCATCGTCACAGCCCGGCGCACCGGTGGGATCACCCGGAACAGGTGAGGTGGGGCGTCGAGATTCGCGAAGGTGAACGGTTCACGCGCGCCATCGGCTTGCGTGCGTCACCGGCTCACATGCGCCAGCGACTCACGTGCACCACCACAGGAACCGCTCACACGTCTCCGTCGGCTTCGGGTCCGGGGTCGGGACCGACGCGGTCGGTTCCTCCGTCGGCGCCGGGTCCTGCGGCCCGGACGTGGCGGTGGGGGCCGAGGTGGACGTGCCGGAGCCGCCGTTGCCGGTCGTGGCCGACGGGGCGTTCTTGTCGGGGGTCTTGTCCTCGTCCTTCTTCTTGTCGTCCTCGCTCTTCGGCGACTTCGAAGCCGAGGGAGACGTCGAGGGACCCGGGGACGGTGAGTCCGTGCGCGTCGTCCCGTCCGTCGCGCCCGGAGACGCGGACACCTCCTCCGACGCCGCACCCTCCGCCGACTCGTCCCCTGCCGCCGCCGGCTTCGGGCTGGAGCCCGGGGCATCCATGCCGAGTTCCGCGAGGCTCAGACCCCCGGCGGCCAGGACGAATCCCGCGGCGATCAACAGGGCCCGGCGACGGCGGCGCCGGTGCGCGGCAGCCTTGCGATCACGACGGCTCACGCCGCCCGCGGACTCCTCCTCGTCGTCGTCCAGGTCGTCGAGATCGTCCAGCTCGTTGCGGTCGTCGTCATTCTCCGGCTCGTCGTCGTAGCCGTCCCGACCGTCGTCGCTGCCCGCGTATGCGTCGCCGGTGCCGTCGTCGCCGTCCCGGTACGCGCCCTCCTGGGCGGCGTACTCGTCCCGGTACTCGCCACCGCCGTACCCGGCACCACCGTACTGGCCCTGCACGGCCGTCTGGGCGGGTATCTGCTGGACCATGGGAGACATCTGCGGATACGCGTCACCCGCGCTCGCGTACACGCGTAGCTCGTCGATCGCGGCGCCGCACCCGGGGCAGGCGAGGGCGCCATTCAGGTGCCGTCGGCACGGGTGGCAGTAGTCCATGACGCGGGAAGACTAGATTCCGCACAGGGATCGTTCCTAGAGCCTCTCGTGAAGATTATGTGCGGAACTGGTCTTTCCGGATTACTCAGTTGAGGTCAAGCCAGACCATTCGCCGCGATCCCTCCGCCGCCGGGTTCCGTAAAACGCCGAGCGGTCCGTCGCACGGCAGGCGTGTGACGGACCGCTCGGGTGACGGGCCGCGTCGGTGCGGAGCGCCCTTCGGGTCAGGTCTGCTTACGGGCCGTCATCGCCCGCTGGATCAGGATGAACGCGCAGAGCAGCACACCGGTGGCGATCTTCGTCCACCAGGAGCTGAGCGTGCCCTCGAACTGGATGATGCTCTTGATCAGGCCCAGCACGAGGACACCGAACAGGGTGCCCAGGACGTAGCCGGAGCCGCCCGTCAGCAGCGTGCCGCCGATGACGACCGCGGCGATCGCGTCGAGTTCCATGCCGACGGCGTGCAGCGGGTCGCCGGACTGGATGTACAGCATGAACAGCAGGCCGGCCAGCGCCGAGCAGAAGCCGCTCATCGTGTACACGGCGATCTTCGTACCGCCCAGCGGGAGCCCCATCAGCAGCGCGGACTGCTCGTTGCCGCCGACGGCGTACACCCGGCGGCCGAAGCGCGTGTAGTGGAGTATGTAGAAGGCGGCGGCGAGGACGACCAGGGCCACGATGGCGCCGATCGACAGCTCCCCCAGTCCCAGCGAGACCCGTGTCTGGGCCATGCTGCTCACCGTGGAGTCGCTGATGGAGATGGACTCCTTGCTGATGACCAGGCAGAGGCCCCGGAAGAGGAAGAGGCCGGCGAGGGTCACGATGAACGGCTGGATCTCGAAGTTGTGGATCACATAGCCCATGAGGAAGCCGCCGAACGCACCCACCGCCAGAGCGAGCGGGATGACCAGCAGCAGCGGCAGACCCTGACGCTCCACCAGCCATGCCGTGAACATGGTGGTGAAGCCGATCAACGAGCCCACGGACAGGTCGATGCCCCCGGACAGGATGACGAAGGTGGCACCGACGGCGGCGACCAGCAGATAGCCGTTGTCGATGAACAGGTTGAGGAAGACCTGCGGTTCGGCGAACCCGTAGTTCTGGTACCGGCTGAGACCGGTGATGTACATCGCGAGGAACAGGGCGGCCGTGACCAGGACGGGCAGCCGCCGGTCGCCGAGCAGGCGGGTGACCGCGGACGCCTGGGACGCCGTACGGCCTTCCGGCACCGTGGGGGTCTTGGTGGTCGCACTCATCGCGACACCTCCATCTTCGGGGCGGCGTCGGCGGCGGGAGTGGCCGGAGCCGGGGCGGCGGCCCGGCGCAGCCCCTTGGGACCGTTGGCCCCGAAGACCTTGGCCCGGAACTTCGGGGACTGCAGCAGGCAGACGATGATGACGACGACGGCCTTGAAGACCAGGTTGGTCTGGGTGGGCACGCCGATGGTGTAGATCGTGGTGGTCAGGGTCTGGATCACGAGGGCGCCGACCACCGTGCCGCCGATCGAGAACCGGCCGCCGAGCAGCGAGGTGCCGCCGATGACGACCGCGAGGATCGCGTCCAGCTCGATCCACAGGCCGGCGTTGTTGCCGTCCGCGGCCGAGGTGTTGGAGCTGATCATCAGGCCCGCGATGCCCGCGCACAGGGCGCAGAACATGTACACCATGATCTTGATGCGCCGGGACCGGATGCCGACCAGGCGGCTGGCCTCGGCGTTGCCGCCGACCGACTCCACGAGCAGGCCGAGCGCCGTACGGCGGGTCAGGGCCACCGTGACGGCCACGACCGCGGCCACCACGAAGATGGAGAAGGGCAGGGTCAGCCAGTAGCCGCCGCCGATCAGCTTGTACGGCTCGCTGTTGATGGTGATGATCTGGCCGTCGGTGATCAGCTGGGCGACACCGCGTCCGGCGACCATGATGATCAAGGTCGCGATGATCGGCTGGATGCCCATCCGGGCGACCAGGAAGCCGTTCCACAGGCCGCAGACGACCGCCGCCACCAGCCCGATGCCCATGGCCAGGAAGACTCCTGCCAGGGCGTTCTGATCGGCCTGATCACTGATGTACGAGCAGGTCAGGGCGCCGGTGATGGCGACCACGGCGCCCACGGAGAGGTCGATGCCGCCGGTGGCGATGACCAGGGTCATACCGACCGCCACCAGGATCAGCGGCGAGCCGAACAGCACGATCGAGACGAGGCTGCCGTAGAGGTGGCCGTCCGTCATCTTGATCGCGAAGAAGTCGGGTGTGAAGGGGACGTTGACGAGCAGCAGGGCGATCAGGACCGCGACGGGCCAGAACAGGTTGTGGTGCGTCAGCGCTCGCCATCGGGAAGTCGTGGCCACGGATGGGGTGCTCACTGGTGTTCTCCGCTCGCGATGGTCTCCAGGATCTTGCTGGTGGTGATCTCCGGCCCGTTGGTGAGCCGCGCGACCAGCTTGCGGTCGCGCAGTACGCCGATGGTGTGGCTGAGGCGGAGGACCTCCTCCAGCTCGGCCGCGATGTAGAGCACGGCCATGCCGTCCTCGGAGAGGGACACCACGAGCTTCTGGATCTCGGCCTTGGCGCCGATGTCGATGCCGCGCGTGGGCTCGTCGAGGATCAGCAGTTGCGGCTGCGTGATCAGCCAGCGGGCGAGCAGCACCTTCTGCTGGTTGCCGCCGCTCAACTGGCCGACTCTGGCCTCGGGGTTGGCGGGGCGGATGTCCAGCGCCTTGATGTACTTGGCGACGAGTTCGTCGCGCTGGGCGGCCGGGATGGGCCGGGTCCAGCCGCGCGCCGCCTGGAGGGCGAGGATGATGTTCTCCCGCACCGTCAGATCGGGGACGAGGCCCTCGGTCTTGCGGTTCTCCGAGCAGAACGCGACTCCGGCACCGATGGCGTCGTTCGGGGCGCTCATCGAGACCTGCTTGCCGCCGATGGTCACCTTGCCGCTGTCGGGCTGGTCGGCGCCGAAGAGCAGCCGGGCCAGTTCGGTGCGGCCCGAGCCGAGCAGCCCGGCGAGGCCGATCACCTCGCCCTTCTTGATCTCCAGGTCGAAGGGGGCGATGCCGCCGGCGCGGCCCAGCCCCTCGGCCTCGAGCAGGGTCTCGCCGACGTCGGAGCGCAGCTGGTGCTCGTGCAGCTCCTCCAGCTGGTCCAGGGCCTTGCCGATCATCAGCTCGATCAGCCCGACCTGGTCGAGGTCGCGGACCATGTGCTCGCCGACCAGGGTGCCGTTGCGCAGCACGGTCATGCGGTCGCAGATCTCGTAGATCTGGTCGAGGAAGTGCGACACGAAGAGGATCGCGACGCCCTCGTCCCTGAGGCGCCGCATCAGGCGGAACAGTTCGAGGACCTCGTCGCGGTCCAGGCTGGAGGTGGGTTCGTCCAGGACCAGCACCTTGGTGCCGGAGCCCTCTCCGTCGCTGTCGCCGGTGCCCACCGACCGTACGATCGCGACCAGTTGCTGCACGGCCAGCGGGTACGAGGACAGGGGCGCGGTCACGTCGATGTCGAGGCCGAGCCGGTCGACCAGCTCCGCGGCCTCCTTGCGCATCCGCTTCCACTGGATGCGGCCCCCGCGCGTGGGTTCACGTCCGATGAAGATGTTCTCCGCCACCGACAGGTTGGGGCAGAGGTTGACCTCCTGGTAGACCGTGCTGATGCCGGCCTGCTGCGCCTGCAGCGGGCTGCCGATGTGCACCGACTTGCCGTCGAGGGTGACGGTGCCGCCGTCCAGGGAGTAAACCCCGGTCAGCACCTTGATCAGCGTGGACTTCCCCGCGCCGTTCTCGCCCATGAGGGCGTGAATCTCTCCGGGGAAGAGCCGGAAGTCGACGCCCGACAGAGCCCGTACCCCCGGAAACTCCTTGACTATGCCCGTCATCTCCAGAACGGGCCTCGGCTCTGCCATACCTCTCCTAGTGAGGGGGACCCACCGGCTTTACCCGGTGGGGGAACTCAGTCCGTGTTGGGTGGTTACGCCCCGTATCGAGCTGCTGCAGGCCCACAGGGCCTGGCCGACCGGGCTTCGGCCGGCCAGAGGCTCCTAGCGGTGGGTGCGGTGGTCAGTACTTGCGGGTGGGGAGCGCGTCCTTGGCCTGGTCCTGCATGAAGTCGCTCTCCTCGGTCTTGATCCAGCGCTCGACCGTTTCGCCGGCGTGGACCTTCTTCACGACCTCCATCAGCTGGGGGCCGAGCAGCGGGTTGCACTCGACAATCGCGTTGATCTTGCCTTCGGACATCGCGATGAAGCCGTCCTTCACGCCGTCGACCGTGACGATCAGGATGTCCTTGCCGGGCTTCTTGCCGGCCGCCTCGATGGCCTGGATGGCGCCGATACCCATGTCGTCGTTGTGCGCGAACAGCACGTCGATGTCCGGGTTGGACTGCAGGAAGGCCGCCATGACCTGCTTGCCGCCGGCGCGGGTGAAGTCACCGGTCTGGCTGACGACGATCTTCCAGTCGTCGGCGTGGTCGGCGTCCATGACCTCCTTGAAGCCCTTGGCACGCTCGATCGCCGGGGCGGCACCGGTGGTGCCCTCCAGCTGGGCGATCTTCACGGGGCCCTTGTGACCGGCCTTCTCCAGGACCTTCTCCAGCATCTTGGCGGCGCGCCGGCCCTCGTCGGTGAAGTCGGAGCCGACCAGGGTGACGAACAGGGACTCGTCGCTTTCGACGGACCGGTCGGTCAGGACGACCGGGATCTTCGCGGCCTTGGCCTCGTTGAGGATGGCGTCCCAGCCGGTGACGACGACCGGGGAGAAGGCGATGACGTCGACCTTCTGCGCGATGTAGCTGCGGATCGCGGAGATCTGGTTCTCCTGCTTCTGCTGCGCGTCGGAGAACTTGAGGTTGTAGCCCGCCTCCTTGGCGGCCGACTTCACCGAGTCGGTGTTGGCGCTGCGCCAGCCGCTCTCGGAGCCGACCTGGGAGAAGCCGAGGGTGATCGTCTTGCTGCCGCCGGAGGAGCCGGAGGTGCCGCCGTCCTCCTTGGCGCAGGCCGCCAGGGTGCCCGCAGCCGCCACGCCGATTGCCGCGGTGAGGAAGTTCCGTCTGTTGAGCATGTGTCTTCTCCTTTGAAGAGCCGGTCCGGGGATGGGCCCCTGGGACTCGGTTGTCACTCGATGAGACCGGCCGGCCGCGGCGCGTCCAGCCTGTCGATCATTGTTCGAAATATCGGTCATATGAAGGCGGATGGAGCGCCGGCGAGGCGCCGGTCGAGCGTCAGCCGGGCGCCGCCCCCGACTGCGGGATGTACGGGAACGTACTGGCACGGACGACGAGTTGGGGTTCGACCGTGGACGTCCCGGACGGGGTCCGGCCCTCGATGAGGTCCAGCAGCAGGGCGATGCTCCGCTGGCCCACGGTCGAGAAGTCCTGCCGGACGGTGGTGAGGGGCGGGGCGAAGAACTCCGACTCCGGGATGTCGTCGAAGCCGACCACCGCGACGTCCTGGGGAGTGCGCACCCCCGCCTCACGCAGGGCCCGCAACACCCCCAGTGCCATCTGGTCGTTGGCGACAAAGACGGCGGTCAGCCCCCTGCCCACCCAGCCCGCCAGTTCCTGGCCGGCCCGGTAGCCCGACAGCGGACTCCAGTCCCCGCGCAGCGGCATCGGCGGTTCGACGCCGGCCGCCTCGAGGGTCTCCCGCCAGCCGACGGTGCGATCCAGCGCCTCCTGCCAGGACTCGGGTCCGGCGAGGTGCCAGACCGTGCGGTGGCCGGCGGCCAGCAGATGGCCGGTGGCCAGCCGCGCGCCCAGATACTGATCGACGTTGACGCTGGGGATCTCGGCGCCGGACCCGGTGCCCACGGCCACCACCGGGAAGGGGTGGCGGAGTTCGGCGAGGGCCTGGACGGCCGAGCGCTGCGGGGCGAGGGCGATCACCCCCTCCACCCCGCCCTCGCTGAGCCGGTTCAGCGCCTCGGCGAGGGTCTCGACCGTCAGCTCGCGCAGGCTGACCGTGGAGACGAGATACCCCTGGGCTCGCGCCGCCTCCTCCAACGCGAACAGTGTGCTGGCCGGCCCGTAGAGCGTGGTGCTGGAGGCGACCACTCCGAGGGTCCGGGTGCGCCGGGTGGCGAGTGCCCGTGCGGAGAAGTTGCGGCGGTAGCCCATCTCCTCGATCGCACGCAGCACCTTGGCCCGGGTCGCGTCCCGCACATTGGGGTGATCGCCCAGTACGCGGGAGACAGTCTGGTGGGACACACCGGCCAGGCGTGCCACGTCGGCCATGGTGGGCGGCCGCAACTGCGAGTGGGTCACGGCCGCACCTCCTTGGCGGTCGTCTGCCGATAAGACCTGTTCCGCGGGCGGACGGATCCGCTCGGCCGGCTTCACGCCGGGGTTCCGCAACGCCCCAGGACACGAGGCGGTAAGGCGAGTTGGCGCACTTCGGGCACGACGCTCGCACCTCCTTGGATTCCGCGGGACGACGACTGGTGAACGCGGACGTCATTGTGAGCGCTAACAATTCATGGCGGTCAAGAGGGCTGCGCCAGGTCGGTCATCACGGTTGCATAACGCGCCGGTCGCCGAGTGTCACCGAGGCGGCCCGTTCCGACGCGCGTCCCGGCCGGCAACACCCCTTGGCCCGAACACGTTGACGCGGGCCGCCCGCCACCCTGAGCCGGGGCGGCGCGAGGGCCGATTCGCCCGCCATGACCATGTTTCGACAGCTCCGGCCGCGCGGACCGGCCACCGCCCGCCCCACCCCCCACGGCCGGAATCGATCGGTCGACGCCCGTCCCACGTGGACCGCCGCCCCGCCGGAACAGCCCACAATCCGCCTTGGACGGGCGAACATCCGGGTCATCACGCGCACAATGAGTGCCACTTTTCAGGCCTCAAGTGCCGGACATTTCCCCCCATTTACCCCCACCCCGACCGCCGAACCGAAACCGTTACCCGTTCGACCCATTGACACTCCAACTGGGTCGTCCCTACTGTCGCGACAGAATTTCGAACGCCTTACGAAATCTCGAACAGCCAGACTCGAAGCAGTCAGACTCGAAGAGGACAAGGAGTACCGTGCGCATCACGGGAATCAGCACACACGTGGTGGGAACGCCGTGGCGGAACCTGACCTACGTGCAGGTGCACACCGACGAGGGACTCACCGGAGTCGGCGAGACCCGCATGCTGGGCCACACCGACGCACTGCTCGGCTACCTGCACGAGGCGAAGACCAATCACATTCTCGGGTCCGACCCGTTCGCCGTCGAGGACCTGACACGCCGCATGAAGTACGGCGACTACGGCCGGGCCGGCGAGATCGTGATGTCCGGCATCGCCGTGATCGAGATGGCGTGCTGGGACATCAAGGGCAAGGCCCTCGGCGTCCCCGTCTGGCAGCTGCTCGGCGGCAAGGTCACCGACAAGGTCAAGGCGTACGCCAACGGCTGGTACACCACGGAGCGCACCCCCGAGGCCTACCACAAGGCGGCACAGGGCGTCATGGAGCGCGGGTACCGGGCGCTCAAGATCGACCCCTTCGGCACCGGCCACTTCGAGCTGGACCACCAGCAGAGCCTGTACGCCGTCTCGCTGATCGAGGCCGTGCGCGACGCGATCGGGCCGGACGCCGAGCTGATGCTGGAGATGCACGGCCGGTTCTCGCCCTCCACCGCCGTCCGCCTCGCCAAGGAGCTGGCGCCCTTCAAGCCCGCGTGGCTGGAGGAGCCGTGCCCGCCGGAGAACCTGAAGGCGCTGGAGAAGGTCGCCGCCAAGGTCGACATCCCGGTGGCCACGGGTGAGCGCATCCACGACCGGATCGAGTTCCGGGAGCTCTTCGAGAGCCAGGCCGTCGACATCATCCAGCCGGACGTCGGCCACATCGGCGGCATCTGGGAGACCCGCAAGCTCGCCGCCACCGCCGAGACCCACTACACGCTGGTCGCCCCGCACAACGTGGGCGGGCCGGTGCTGACCGCCGCCTCGCTCCAGGTCGGCTTCACCTCACCCAACTTCAAGATCCTTGAGCACTTCAATGACTTCGCGGACGCGGAGATCAAGAAGGTCGTCAAGGGCGCCCCCCAGGTGAACCCCGAGGACGGCTGCTTCCACCTGTCCCACGAGCCCGGTCTCGGTGTCGAGCTGGACGTGGACGCGGCGGCGGAGTTCCCGCAGCAGCAGGCTCGCTTCGACCTGTGGGCCGAGGGCTGGGAGCAGCGCAAGCCCAAGGGGGACCAGTGAGCACCCGCCGGTCCGGTTCCAGGGGGCTCCAGTGAGCGCCGCCGTGGTGATCGAGGCTCCGGGCCGGCACCTGCTGGTGCCGCACGAGCCTCGGCAGCCGGAGGCCGGCGAGGCCCTGGTCCGGGTGCACGCCTCCGGGATCTGTGGCAGCGACCGTGAGGTCTTCCAGGGCAACCGGCCCGAGGGGTACGTCCGTTACCCCCTCACCCCGGGCCACGAGTGGTCCGGGACGGTGGCCGCGGTCGGGGACGGCGTTCCCTCAAGTCTCGTAGGCCGCAAGGTGGTTGGCGAAGGCTTCCGCAACTGCCAGGTGTGCGACCGCTGTCACGCGGGCGAGACCACGCTGTGCACCGCGGGGTACGAGGAGACCGGCTTCACCCAGCCGGGCGCCATGGCCACCACGCTGACACTCCCCGCCCGTCTGCTGCACGTTCTCCCGGACGACGCGGATCTGACGGCGGCGGCGCTGCTGGAACCGGCCGCGTGCATCGCGGCCGCCGCGCTCAAGGCGAGGGCCGTTCCCGGTGAGCGGGTCGCGGTCGTGGGCACCGGGACGCTCGGCATGTTCGCCGTTCAGTTCCTGAAGGCGGCCTCACCGGCCGAACTGCTCGTCGTGGGCACCCGTCCCGACCGGGCCGAGCTGTCCAAGCAGTTCGGCGCCACGGACTTCCGGACCAAGGACCAGCACCTCCCCGACGACTTCGACGTAGTCATCGAGACCGCCGGGTCCGCGGACGCGGCGCGCACCGCCGCCGCACTGCTGCGGCGTGGCGGGCGGCTGGTCCTGACGGGGATCCCGGCGCCGGGCGCGGACGGGCTCGACCCGACGGATCTCGTCGTACGCCAGCTGGAGGTGCACACCGTGTTCGGCGCGGCGCCGGACGCCTGGGCGCACACGGTGCGGGTCTTCGGGGCCGGGCTCCTCGATCCGCTGCCGCTCGTCACCCACGAGCTGCCGCTGGAGCAGTTCCCCCAGGCCATCGAGCTGGTGGGGTCCGGCGACCCGACGGTCGGAAAGGTCCTGCTGCGGCCATGACCGCCCCCTGAGCCGTACGCCGGTACGGGGTACCTGACGACTCCGTACCGGCGTACACCCACAATCTTGCTGTACCCAGAGCTGCGAACCCAGTCCGAAATATCGAACGCGAAGGACATTCAGTGACCGACACCACTGCCCCGGCATCGCGCCGACCCGGCGAGCAGGCCCTCGCCGCGCTCGGCCTGGGCGCGCCCGCCCTCGACCCCTCCGACGCCTCCCCGCACACCTTCCCCGGCGGTGGCCGCTGGCGCACCGAGGTGCCCTCCGTCGAGGGGCCCGAGGCGCTCGCCGTGGTCCTCAAGGAGTCCTCGCGCCTCGATGTGCCGATCCACCGGATCAGCCAGGGCAGCGGCATCTGGATGCTCACCGACGCCGAGATCACCGAGATGGTGGAAGCCACCGCCGAGCGTGACATCGAGCTCTGCCTCTTCACCGGCCCGCGCGGCACGTGGGACATCGGCGGCTCCACCCGTACCGACTCCAAGGGCGGCGGGCTGCGCGCGCGGGGCCATGACGCGGTCGCCGGGTGCGTCGAGGACGCCGTACGCGCCACCGAGCTGGGTGTGAAGTGCCTCCTCGTCGCCGACGAGGGTGTGCTGTGGACGCTGCACCGGGCGCGGGTCGCGGGGATCCTTCCGGCCGACACGACGCTCAAGGTGTCGGCTCTGATCGGTCCGGTCAACCCGGCGGCGTACGCCGTGTACGAGAACCTCGGCGGCGACTCGATCAACGTGCCGAGCGACCTGACGCTCGATCACCTCACCGAGATCCGCCGGGTCTCCGCCGCCCCCATGGACATGTACATCGAGGCCCCGGACGACCTCGGCGGCTACATCCGGATGTACGAGGTCGCCGAGCTGATCCGGCGCGGCGCACCGCTCTACCTGAAGTTCGGCCTGTCGAAGGCTCCCGGGATCTACCCCTACGGGAACCACATGCGGGACCTCACGCTGTCCACGGCCAAGGAACGCGTACGGCGCGGCCGACTGGCCCTGGACCTGCTCGCACGGCACGGAGCGGACGGCGACATGGCGCCGCTCGGCTCGCGGCTTCCGGGCGCGCTGAAGCGGTTCGGAAATCCCTCATAACGAACCGGCCAACTGTCTTCACAGAAGACGACGCAGTCACACAGAATCCACCACATCTCTCTGGCGTCCTTTCGGCTCATGAAGTGCCGTCCCCGCCAGAACGTTCCAGGCCTTCAAGACATCAAGGATGATGATCATGCGCACTCGCCGAGCCGCACTCGCCGCCATAGCCGGAGCCGCCTCCCTCGCCCTCACCCTGTCCGCCTGTGGCCAGAGCGGTGAGGGCGGCAGCAAGGACGACGGCGGGGACACCAAGGGTGGGACGATCGGCATCTCGATGCCGACCAAGTCCTCCGAGCGCTGGATCGCCGACGGCAAGAACGTCGTCGCGGACCTGGAGTCCAAGGGCTACAAGACCACGCTGGTCTTCGGCGAGGACGACCCCGCCAAGCAGGTCTCGCAGATCGAGAACATGATCACGCAGGGCGTGAAGGCCCTGATCGTCGCGGCCATCGACAACAAGTCGATGAACAACGTGCTCCAGCAGGCCAAGGACGCCGACATCCCGGTCATCTCCTACGACCGTCTGATCCTCGGCACGGAGAACGTCGACTACTACGCCTCCTTCGACAACGAGAAGGTCGGCGAGCTCCAGGGCAACTACATCGTCGAGAAGCTCGGCCTCAAGGACGGCAGCAAGAAGGGCCCGTTCAACATCGAGCTCTTCGCCGGCTCGAACGACGACAACAACACGCGCTACTTCTTCGGCGGCGCGATGAAGGTCCTGCAGCCGTACATCGACAAGAAGCAGCTCGTCGTCAAGTCCGGCGAGACCGACATCACCAAGGTCACCACCCTGCGGTGGGACGGCGCCACCGCCCAGCGGCGCATGGACGACATCCTCACCAAGGACTACAAGAGCGGCAAGGTCGACGCCGTCCTCTCGCCGTACGACGGCATCTCCATCGGCATCCTCTCCGCGCTGAAGTCCGACGGCTACGGCTCCAAGGACAAGCCGCTGCCGATCGTCTCCGGGCAGGACGCCGAGGTCGCCTCGGTGAAGTCGATCATCGCCGACGAGCAGTCGATGACCGTCTACAAGGACACCCGCGAGCTGGCCAAGGTCGCCTCGAGCATGGTCGACGCGCTGCTGAACGACAAGAAGCCCGAGACCAACGACACCGAGACCTACGACAACGGCTCCAAGGTCGTCCCGGCGTACCTCCTCGAGCCGGTCGCCGTCGACAAGACCAACTACCAGAAGGTCGTCGTCGACTCCGGCTACATCAAGGAAGGCGACCTGAAGTAACGACGGAATCCCCGACCCGACCCTGATTGGAAGGCACGACCATGGCGGGACCCGTCCTGGAAATGCGCTCGATCGTCAAGACCTTTCCCGGTGTGAAAGCGCTGTCGGACGTCACACTGACCGTCCGTCAGGGCGAGGTCCATGCCATCTGCGGTGAGAACGGCGCCGGGAAGTCCACCTTGATGAAGGTGCTCTCCGGCGTCCATCCGCACGGCAGCTACGAAGGCGAGATCCTCTTCGAGGGAGAGGAGTGCCACTTCAAGGACATCCGCGCGAGCGAGCAGCGCGGCATCGTCATCATCCACCAGGAGCTGGCGCTGTCGCCGTACCTCTCCCTCGCGGAGAACATCTTCCTCGGCAACGAACACGCCAAGGGCGGGTTCATCGACTGGCGGGAGACCCTGCGGCACGCCACCGAGCTGCTGCGCCGGGTCGGTCTCGACGACCACCCGGAGACCCGCGTCACCGACATCGGTGTGGGCAAGCAGCAGCTCGTGGAGATCGCCAAGGCGCTGTCGAAGAAGGTGAAGCTGCTCATCCTGGATGAGCCGACCGCCGCCCTGAACGACGAGGACAGCGGCAAACTCCTCGATCTGATCCTGGAGTTGAAGAAGCAGGGCATCACCTCGATCATCATCTCTCACAAGCTGAACGAGATCCGCAAGGTCGCCGACTCGGTGACGATCATCCGCGACGGCAGGTCCATCGAGACCCTCGATGTGAAGGCGCCGGAGACCACGGAGGACCGGATCATCAGCGGCATGGTGGGCCGCGACCTCGACCATCGCTTCCCCGAGCGCACCCCGCACGAGGCGGAGGTGGGCGCGGCGCCGGCCCTGGAGATCCGCGACTGGACCGTGCTCCACCCGATCGACCATCAGCGCAAGGTGGTCGACGGTGTGTCGATCAACGTGCGGCGCGGGGAGATCGTCGGTATCGCGGGCCTCATGGGTGCCGGCCGCACCGAGCTGGCGATGAGCGTCTTCGGCCGCTCCTACGGCCGTTACGCGGGCGGCACGGTCCTCAAGGACGGCACCGAGATCCGTACGAAGTCGGTGGCCGAGGCGGTCAAGAACGGCATCGCGTACGTCACCGAGGACCGCAAGCACTACGGCCTGAACCTGATCGACACGATCAACCGGAACATCTCGCTGACCGCCCTGGCCAAGGTCGCGAAGCGGGGCGTCGTCGACGAGCACGAGGAACGGCAGGTCGCCGAGCGCTACCGAAAGACCATGAACATCAAGGCACCGACGGTGTTCGAGCCGGTGGGCAAGCTGTCCGGCGGCAACCAGCAGAAGGTCGTCCTCAGCAAGTGGATCTTCGCGGGTCCGGATGTGCTGATCCTGGACGAGCCGACGCGCGGTATCGACGTCGGCGCCAAGTACGAGATCTACACGGTCATCGACAAGCTGGCCGCTGAGGGCAAGGCGGTCGTCTTCATCTCCTCCGAGCTTCCCGAACTGCTCGGAATGTGCGACCGCATCTACACGATGGCCGCAGGGCGGTTGACGGGTGAGTTCCCGCGTGCCGAGGCCACGCAGGAATCGCTGATGCGTCAGATGACGAAGGACAAAGAGGTAACCCGATGAGCACGGATGTGACCGCCAAGAGCCCGGCCCCGGCGCCGCCGGGCGGGACCGGATCGGCCTCGGGCGGCGGCCTGCTGCAGCTGATGCTGGACGGAATGCGCCGCAACATGCGTCAGTACGGCATGCTGATCGCCCTCGGCCTGATCGTCGCCTTCTTCGCGATCCTGACCGACGGCGACCTGCTGCTGCCGCGCAACGTCTCCAACCTGGTCCTGCAGAACAGCTACATCCTGATCCTCGCGATCGGCATGATGCTGGTGATCGTCGCGGGCCACATCGACCTGTCGGTCGGTTCACTCACGGCCTTCGTGGGCGCGTTCGCGGCCGTGCTGACGGTGCAGCACGATGTGTCGTGGCCGGTCGCCCTGGTCCTCTGTCTGGTGGCGGGCGCGGTCGCGGGCGCGGCGCAAGGGTTCTTCATCGCCTATCTCGGCATACCGTCGTTCATCGTCACCCTCGCGGGCATGCTGGTCTTCCGCGGAGTGACGGAGATCCTCCTGGAGGGCCAGACCCTCGGCCCGTTCCCCGACGGCCTGCAGAAGATGGGCAACGGCTTCCTGCCCGAGACCGGCCCGGAGACGAACTACCACAACATCACGCTGCTGCTGGGCTTCGCCATGATCGCCTTCGTGGTCATCCAGGAGATGCGTGACCGGGGGCGTCAGAAGGAGTTCGCGCTGGACGTGGCGCCGCGCAACATCTTCCTGCTGAAGCTGGTCGCCATCTCGGCCGCGCTGCTCACGGTCACCATGCTGCTCGCCAGCTACAAGGGCGCGCCGATCATCCTGCTGGTCCTGGGTGCGCTGGTGGTCGGCTACGGCTACCTGATGCGCAACTCCGTCTTCGGCCGGCACATCTACGCGATCGGCGGCAACCTGCCGGCGGCGAAGCTGTCCGGTGTGAAGGACAAGAAGGTCACCTTCCTGGTCTTCGTGAACATGGGCGTGCTCGCGGCCCTCGCGGGTCTGGCGATCGCCGCCCGTCTCAACGCCGCCTCGCCGAAGGCGGGTCTGAGCTACGAGCTGGAGGCCATCGCCTCGGCGTTCATCGGTGGCGCGTCCATGAGCGGCGGTGTCGGCACCGTCCTCGGCGCGATCATCGGCGGTCTCGTCCTCGGCGTGCTGAACAACGGCATGAACCTCCTCAGCGTCGGCACCGACTGGCAGCAGGTCATCAAGGGCCTCGCCCTGCTGGCCGCGGTCGGGTTCGACGTGTGGAACAAGCGCAAGGTCGGTTCGTAAGTGCACCGGAGGGCCCCGCCGGAAGGCGGGGCCCTGTTCTTTTCAGCGACGGAGGCAACACGCCGGTGAAGTCCCTCTTCGGCACCCTCGCCGACGGCACGAAGGTCCACAGCTGGTCGCTGGCCAACGGCGGCACACGGATGAAGGTCCTCTCCTACGGCGGCATCGTGCGGTCCCTGGAGGTCCCGGACCGCGACGGCCGGTACGCCAACATCTCCCTGGGCTTCGACAGCATCGAGGAGTACGTCGCCAAGAGCCCGTACTTCGGCGCTCTGATCGGCCGGTACGGCAACCGCATCGGCAAGGGCCAGTTCACCTTGGACGGCCAGAGCTACCAGCTGTCCGTCGACGACGGCGAGAACAGCCTGCACGGCGGCGCCAAGGGCTTCGACAAGCACGTGTGGGACGTCGAGCCGTTCACCAAGGGCTCGGACGTCGGCCTGTACCTCCACCACACCTCCGCCGACGGCGAGATGGGCTACCCGGGCACGCTCAAGGTGAAGGTGACGTACACCCTCACCAAGCACGGCGACTGGCGCATCGACTACGAGGCCACCACCGACAAAGCCACCGTCGTCAACCTCACCAGCCACGTGTACTGGAACCTCGCCGGCGAGGGCAGCGGCACGATCGAGAACCACGAGCTGAAGATCGCCGCCTCCCGCTACACCCCCGTCGACTCGGGCCTCATCCCCACCGGTGAGCCGGCCCCGGTCACGGGCACCCCCTTCGACTTCCGCAGCACCAGGGCGATCGGCGAGGCCCTGCGCGAGGCCCACCAGCAGTTGCTGTACGCCAAGGGCATCGACCACAACTGGGTGCTCGACAAGGGCATCTCGCCGCGCCCCGAGTGGTGCGCGACGCTGAAGGACCCCTCCTCCGGCCGCACCCTGCGGATGGCGACCACCGAGCCCGGCCTGCAGTTCTACTCGGGCAACTTCCTCGACGGCACCCTCGTCGGCCCGAGCGGGCACATCTACCGGCAGGGCGACGCGCTGTGCCTGGAGACGCAGCACTTCCCGGACTCGCCGAACAAGCCGTCGTTCCCGTCGACGGTGCTGCGGCCGGGACAGACGTACCGGTCGACGACGGTGCACTCGTTCAGCCGCTGACGTCTCATCCGAGGTCCGTTCTGACGTCCGTTCCGACGTCCGTTCTGACGGACCTTCACAGGTGGCACACAAGTTCTCACCGATTTCTCAGTGGTTGAACAGCGCCACCGCAGCCTCCGTATGTAAGGGCGGCCCGTGCTCCCCCGCGCGGGCCACCCAAGAAACGACGGGCCCGGTCGTCCCCGCCGGGCCCGCCCCATACGGAGGTTCCATGGCCGACAACGTCACCTCGCTGTTCCGCAGCACCGCGGCACACAGCCCGTCGATGGCGGCGCTGACGCGGGAGGGCGGCGACGGGGCCGGTCCGGTCGACTTCTGCATTCCCTGCAACCCCTACTTCCCGACGCCGGAGATGTTCCAGGACATGGGGGCCCGGCTGCGGGACATCATCACCTACTACCCGAGCAGCGCCGACACGATCACGGCCGAGCTGTGCAGTCTGCTCCAACTCCCGCCGCAGTGCGTGGCGATGGGCAACGGCTCCACGGAGCTGATCACCTGGATCGACCACCTGATGGTCCGTGAGTCCCTCGCCATCCCCGTCCCCACTTTCGGCCGCTGGACCGACCAGCCGATGGAGACCGGCAAGCGGGTCGACATGTTCCCGCTGCAGGAGTCCAGCGGATTCGCCCTGGACCTCGCGCAGTACGCCGAGTTCATCCGGGCCAGGGGCACGCGGGTGGCGGTGATCTGCAACCCGAACAACCCCGACGGCGGCTACCTCCACAAGCACGCGCTCGTGCAGTTCATGGACGCTATGGCCGACCTGGACCTCGTCATCGTCGACGAGTCGTTCCTGGAGTTCGCCGACGCCGAGCAGGAGCCGTCGGTCGTCCAGGAGGCGATGCTGCGCCCGAACGTCATCGTCCTGCGCAGCCTCGGCAAGAACTTCGGTCTGCACGGCATCCGCTTCGGCTACCTGGTCGCCAACCCGGCGCTCGCGGGCATGGTCCGCTCGATGCTGCCGAAGTGGAACCTCAACGCCTTCGCCGAGCACGTGGTGTTCATGCTCAAGAACCACGGCGCCGAGTACGCGCAGAGCCTCCATCAGGTGCGCCGGGACCGCCTCGACATGGCCAGCCAGCTCTCCGCGCTGCCCGGCCTGACGGTCTATCCGTCCCAGGGCAACTTCCTCTTCGTGCGCCTCCCCGTCGGCGCGGAAGGCACCGTGGTCCGGGACCGGCTGCTCACCGAGCACCGGATCCTGGTCCGCGAGTGCGGCAACAAGATCGGTTCGTCCAGCCGCTTCCTGCGACTCGTGGTGCGCCCCCAGGTGGACGTGCGTCGCCTGGTGTCCGGCCTGGAGCAGGTGCTCTACGGGACCAGGAGGGGAGCCGCCGTACCCGAGCTCGGTACAGGGACCAACTACAGCTCGGGTACGGCGGCCGTGGACCGGTTGGTCAGCTCCACCAACGGGGCGGGGATACCTGCGGTGGCTCAGCAGGCGGCGGCGATGCAGGGGACCGGCATGCCGATGCCGGCGCCGGCTCCTGCGGCCCCGATGCCCGCCCCGGCCCCTGTGGCTCCCATGCCGGCCCCGGCTCCCCCCGCGCCCGCGCCGATGCCGTTCCCGTCGCCTGTGGCGCCGGCTGCGGCTGCTGCGGCTGCCATGCCTGGGCCTACGCCGCCGGGGGTGCCGGCGCGTGGGGGGCTTACGGCCGCGCAGGTTCGGGGTACGACTGGGCCGGGGCTGACTCCGGCGCCGGCGACGGGGTGGCCGAACAGTCAGAGTTGGCCGAATGCGGCGGGGATGGGGCAGGCCGGGTAGCGCCTTATCGCCGTAGGGGGTGCGGGTACTTTGCGCGCCTGCCGGTCCGTTGTGGCTTGTCGCGCCCACGCGGCGGAGCCGCATATCGATACAGCCCCGCACCCCTGGGTGGGCTGCAGCTACGCCGGGTTTAGGCGCCACTGTTGGCAGTTGTTGCCCAGCCAGCTCCACTGGCGTACGTCCGCTCCGTCCGCCGTTCCGCAGTTCGCCACGTCGGCCACCTTGCCCGTGGCCTGGTTGGCGATCTGGACGTAGCCGTTGTCCGTGGCGATGAAGCGGAAGCGTTGGCAGGTGTTGTTCAGCCAGGACCACTGGCGGAGGTCGGCGCCGTCGGCACTGGAACAGTTCTCGGTGTCCAGGACCTTGCCGGTGGCGACATTCACCAGGCGGTGGGTGTCGTCACCCAGGTCCTCCAGGCGCCACTTCTGGTTGTTGCCGCCGCTGCATGTCCACTGCTGGACATTAGCGCCGTCGGCGGTCGAACCCCCGTCGATGTCAAGGCACTTGCCGCTGTTGCGGTTGACGACCGTGTACGTCGTGGAGGCGCCGGCCGGCTCCCCCGAGGGGCCGGTGAGAGAGGTGCCGAGGCGGACCGGGGTGCCGAAGTTCGGGGTGCCGTCGGAGTTCCAGGTGAACTTCTGGGCCCGGGCCGTACGGCCGTTGTCGCAGCCGTCGCTCGCGCTGTCGTTGGCGTGGTAGACGATCCAGTTCTCGGTGCCGTCGGGGGAGGTGAAGAAGCCGTTGTGGCCGGGCCCGTACACGCCGTTGGAGTCGCTGCGCTGGAAGACCGGCGTGGACTTCTTGGTCCAGGAGGAGGCCGAGAGCGGGTCGGATCCGGTCAGGGTCAGCTGGCCGAGTTTGTAGTCGGGCGTCCAGCAGCCGCTGCCCGAGTAGATGAGGAACGTCTTGCCGCCGCGCTGGAGGATCTCCGGCCCCTCGTTGACCGCGCCGTTGCGCTCCCAGTCGTACGTCGGCGTGGAGACGGTGGAGAAGCCGGTGGCGAGGGTGTACGGGTTCGACATCCGGGCCGCGACGATGTTCTGCGTGCCGCCGCCGGTCGCGCTGCCGAAGAGGTACAGCTGCCCGTTGATGGTCGCCACCGTCGCGTCCAGCATCCAGGCCGAGTTGAGCTGGTTCTTGTAGGTGTACGGCCCCATGGGGTCGGAGCCCGCGCTCTCCAGGACGTGGGTGCGCTGGGTCGGGTTGTAGTCGGAGATGTTCTGGCCGGCGACGTAGTACAGGTACCAGCGGCCGTTGATGAGGTGGATCTCGGGCGCCCAGATGTTGCAGCAGCGGCTGGCCGCGTCGCCCTTCCACACCTGCACGCTGGGCGCGGTGGCGAGGCCGGCCAGGGTGGTGGACTTGCGCATGGTGATGACGTCGGTCCAACTCGTCGTCACCATGTAGTAGTTGCCGTTGTGGTACGAGATCCAGGGGTCGGCGCCCTTCTGGGTCTTGACCGGGTTGGCGAAGGAGGCCGCACTCGCGGACGGCTGCCCGATCGAGAGGGCCAGCAGCAACGCTGCCAGCAGGGTCAGTATGCGACGGGCCATCCGGTGCTCCAGTTCAGTAGGTTGATGCCCAGCTTGGGCGTGCCGTTGTCGTTGCCGTCGTAGTAGTGGTAGACGATCAGGTCGCCGTCGGAGTCGTTCATGATCGACTGTCCGCCGGGGCCGATGATGCTGCCGTGCGACTCCAGGACCGGCGTCCCGCCGTTGTTCATCATCGAGACGCCGTTCTTGTCGACGTACGGCCCGGTGACGCTGGTGGCGCGGCCGACCTTGACCTTGTATGTGGAGCTGGTGCCGGCGCAGCAGGTGTCGTAGGACGCGAAGAGGTAGTAGTAGCTGCCCCGCTTGACGATGTACGGCGCCTCGACGGCCTTCGTCCCGGTCGGGCGGGAGGCGAGCGAGTACCGGGTGGTGTTGCTCGACAGCTGCTTCCCGGTGGACGGGTTGATCTGGATCATCTTGATGCCGGTCCACCAACTGCCGAAGGACAGCCACCACTTGCCGTCGCCGTCGACGAAGAGGTTGGGGTCGATGGCGTTGTAGTCGCTGGAGGAGCCGGACGTGTAGACCGTGCCCTGGTCGGTCCAGCTGCCGGGCCGGCCGGTGCTGGAGGTGGCGAGACCGATGGCCGAGGTGTTCGAGCCGAACTTCGAGACGGAGTAGTACATCAGGTACTTGCCGCCCTGGTACGCGATGTCCGGCGCCCAGGCCTCCGGGACGGAGGAGTAGGTCGACCACCAACTCGGGCGGCTGCCGAAGGCGTCGGCGCCCGCACTGAAGGCGGTGCGGTCGGACGACGTCTTGCTGGCGATGCCGCCGCCGGTGGCGTACAGCAGGTATTCGCCCGACGAGGCGCGGATCATCGACGGGTCGTGCGTGACGACGGAGCCGGTGACCCGGCCGGGGTTGGGGTAGGCCGACGCCGAGGACGGGACGAGGGCGAGGAGGGCGGCGACGGGAATGGCGAGGAGGGTCGTGCGCTTGCGGCTCATGCGGGACACACTCCTGTTCTGTATTGTTCAGAATTTCGAACAACGATCGTCACTTCGGACGGGAACGTAGAATCGAATCACTTGCGCGTCAATGGCCCGCGCAGCACCGGACGCCACGGGAAGTGCCGTGGGACAGGCGGGTGACGTGCCCGAATGGAGCCGCTGGCGTCGCCCTCAGACAGCAGTCATGCCTTAAATCACACTGGACGCCCCGCTGTCGCTGTGTGCCGGGGTGCCTCGCAGATCGCGGCCATCGGTGAGGAAGGGCGGCACGTAGGTGGAGATCTCGTTGACTCGCGCAGGCAGGGTGCGAAGGGCGCCGATGGGCCGGTTGCGGCCGGTGGCAGATGCTCCGGTCTCGTCCGGGCGTGCTTGGTGCCGTCGGCTGCTCGTCGCGTTCCTGGCACCGCTGCTCGCCCTGACGCCCACGCTCGCGCATGCCCAGGCCGTCTGGCTGACGCTGCCCGGCATGCCCACCGCCCGCCTCAGCCATGCGGCGGCGACCGCGCCCTGCCCCCAGGGTGTCCCAGGGCTGAGGGGGACCTGCGTCTACACCTTCGGTGGTCGAAACGCCTTCGGGAACGGTCCGCTCAACACGGTGGAGGCCTACAGCCCGGACACCAACACATGGCGGACCCTGCCCGAGCTGCCCACCGCCCGCTTCGCGCTCGGAGGTGTGGCGGCGCCGTGCCCCCAGGGCGTCCCAGAGCTGAGGGGAACCTGCGTCTACGCCATCGGCGGCTTCACGGGGAGTGACTGGCCCAACCCGAGCTTCAACGCACGCACGGTGGAGGCTTACAGCCCGGTCACCAACACATGGCGGACCCTCCCCGAGCTGCCGACCGCCCGCAGCTTCTTGGCCGGCGCGACGGCGCCGTGCCCCGTGGGTGTCCCAGGGCTGCGAGGAACCTGCGTCTATGCCATCGGCGGCGACTTCGGTAACGCGGTGGAGGCTTACAGCCCGGTCACCAACGCCTGGCGGACCCTGCCTTCGCTCGGCACCTCACGCGACGCCCCAGCCGGTGCGTCGGCGCCCTGCCCCCAGGGTGTCCCCGGACTGAGCGGGACCTGCGTATACGCCATCGGCGGGTTCAACTTCGACGACGAGATCCTGAACACCGTGGAGGCTTACAGCCCCACCACGAACACATGGCGGCCCCTGCCCTCGATGGGCGCCCCCAATGTCGCTCTCGCGGGTGCGTCGGCATCCTGCCCTCCGGGGGTCCCCGGGCTGGCCGGGACCTGCGTCTACGCCTTCGGCGGGTTCAACTTCAGCGAAGAGGTCCTGGACAGGGTGGAGGCTTACAGCCCGGCCACCAACACATGGCGGACCCTCCCCGATCTGCCCACCGCCCGCTTCGAGCTAGCGGGGACGACGGCGCCCTGCCCCACTGCCCAGGCGCCCGGGATCACCTGCGTGTATGCCCTTGGCGGCGCCGACAGTTCCTTCAATGCCCGCAGCACGGTGGAGGCGTTCGCCCTCTGACAACGCCCCGCGCGGTCACGGCACATGCGACACCCCACACGCCCCGGCCGCGCATTCCTCCACCGTTTATTCACTCCGTAGTCAGTCCGTCACTCCGTATGCTGAAGTGTTGGCCCGCCAACTCACTTACAGCACAAGGCTGAACGCCTCGGGGGACGAGACAGTGACGCAGCAGACCTTGGTGCCGCAGCAGCCGGAGCCGCCGGACGGGCGGTCCGCGCCGCCCCGGACCGCCCCGCACGCCAGCGAGGCGACACGCCTGCTGTGTGCCGGCACCTATCTCGACGAGACATACCGGCACACGGTCATCGAGGAGCTCTACGTCCACGACGAGCGCCTCGTCGCCCCCTCGTTCGGCTTCGACGCGGCCCGCGTACTGGCCCACGCCCTGCGCGCGCAGCGCCTGGACGTGAGCTGGGCCGCGGCCATCCTGGCGCTGTGGATCGTCAGCCTGCCGCTCACGCACCGGCTGAGTCTGCTGTATCTGATGCCCGTTGTGGTGACGTTCCTGGCCGCCAAGGTGCGCGGGTCCTCGTCGCGGCCGTACCGCCGCTACGTGGCCTGGACCATGCGCCTGTACGCCCGGTTTTCCGCGGTCTTCGCCGTGCTCACGCCGTACGCGATCGGCACCAGGGACGACGAGCTGCTGGCGAACACCGAGGCGTTCTGGGACGTCCTGGTGATCCCCCGGCTCATCTTTGCCGACGGCCTCTACGAGATCACCCGCCTCCAGGCGTGGATCGCACTGGCCCTCCCGCTGGTGGTGGCGCTGACCGTCGGCCTCCAGCGCCACCAGGTCTCCCGCGCGCTGGCGGGCGAGCTGTCCCGGACCAGGTTCCCCGACGCCGCGGCCGACCCCGCCGAGCGGACCACCGAGGGCAGCCGCTTCCACCACCTGCGGGACCGCATCCGAATCGAGCAGCGGGCGGGGTTGGTGATGTACCGGGCGGACCGGCCGTTCTGCGGCGCAGGCACCCCGTACGACACGTGGTCCCTGTCCGTCGAACTACGGCCGCGCACAGATCTCGGGATACCTCCGCTGCCGCTGGACAACCAGACCGTCCTCGACCGGATCCAGCCCCTGCTGGAGGCTTTGCGCGAGCCCGCCACCGCCCGCACCCCGCAGGGCGCGGCGGCCGTACGGGACCGGCTGCGACACCTGCAGATCGACGAGTGCGTCTTCCTCCCGGTGGACGGACTGCCCGGCAGACAGTACGCCCCCTACGGCTCCGGGCAGTTCGAGCAGCACCGGGCCCGCGCCGTCGAGGAGGGCGGCGAGACCCGGCGCCACTTCCTGCGGGTGCAGGTCGGCGGCTGGGAGGAGGAGCTGGTCACCACCGTCTTCGTCCGAGTGCACACCCAGGGCGGCATGCTGATGCTGGAGGTCGCACCGCACGTCCTGCGCCCGGTACGGCCGCAGTTCCGGGAGGCCGACCGACTGGCCCACGACTACCTCCACGCCAACTCGCTCGGCAAGGCGGTCCGGGCGCTGTCCCGCGTCCCGCACACCGCCGGCCGGTCCGTCGTCACCGTGTGGCGGACCCTCACCCTGCTCGGCCGGCTGGCCTCCCACGGCTCCGGCCGGGCCATGCCGGACGGGCCGGCCGTCTCGGTGCGCGAACTGGGCTCGGACGACGAGGCGTCGCTCTTCCAGGAGATGGACCACCAGCGCTACCTGAAGACGATTCAGGACCGGGTCGCCAACGGTGTGCGCCGTGCCCTGAGCGAGGCGGGCTACCGCACCGAGGAGTTCGAGCAGAAGATCATCAACGTCAGCAACGGCGGAGTGCTGATCGAGCAGGCCAGCGGCGCGTTCGCCTTCGGCGAGCACAGCGTGGCCAACAACCAGGAAGCCGGAAGCTCGGAAGGGACGGACAGTGGCAGCGGATGAGGCGGCGCCGGGCGGCGAGGGCCCTGGTGGCACTCAGAACATCCACATCGGCACGGCAAAGGGGGCCTTCGCCTTCGGCGCCCACAGCGTGGCGAACAACTACGAGGCGCCGCGCCAGGCGCTCGCCGCCGAACAGGAGGAACTGCTCCAGGTCGTGGGGCAGTTGCGCGAGGAGCTGAGGGCCTTCGCCCGGAGCCCCGAGACCGACGAGCTGACGCGGCAGCTCGACGAGACGCGGGGCGAGATCCAGAACACCGGTGAGGCGAGCCCGGGCCGGCTGACCCGCCTGCGCCAGGCCCTCCAGGACGCCGCCGCGGCGGTCGGCCTGGCGGCCTCGGGCGCGGCGGTCACGCAGGCCGTGGTGGCACTGTTGGGAGGGTGACGGTGGGATGAGCGGCACATCGGGGGACGGCGGCATCCGCTGGAACGACGAGACGCAGCGCTGGGAGACGGCGGGCGAGTCCGGGGCGGTCGTGCCGCCGACTTCGCCGCCACCGCCGGTACCTGCGTACGACCCGTCGGGACCGGGCGATGACGTGACCTACGCGGTGACGGCGCCGCCCGACCCGCTTCCGAGGTCGAGGCACACGACGGCACTGATCGCGGGTGCGACGGTCGCCGTGGTCGCGGGCGGCATCGCTTTCGGGGTGCTGGCGCTGCAGGACGACGGGACAGGTGTCGAGGCCGGGACCGACGCGGCGTCCGTGGTCAGCGCGTCGCAGACGGCGACGTCGGACACCGGCCTGGGCGGCGGCCCTGCGGACAGCGGCCCGCCCACGGACACACCGTCACCGACCGAGCTGCCGTCGGACTTCGTGATCCGGAAGGACCCCGCCGGCTTCACCATCGCCGTGCCGAAGGGCTGGGTGCGGGAGGAGAGGGAGAACGGCGTCTTCTACACCGCGCTCGACGACCCTTGCTGCCTCGTGCAGATCTATGTCGGGGAGGCGGACATCACCCCGTACGAGGCGCTGCGCCGGACCTCCGAGGACCGGGCGCGAAGCACCAAGAACTACGAGGAGATCAGCCTCCGGACGACAACGGAGGTGCCGGGGCAGGACGGTGCTGAGCTGGTGTACGCCTACGACCTCCCGGACGGGACCCGACGCCAGGTCGTCGACCGCGCCTTCGTGGCCGAGAACGGCGAGCAGTACGCGGTGCTGATGGCGGCGACGGACAACGATTGGCCGGGGCAGCGGCAAATTCTCCAGGTCGCATTGGATCACTTCGCGCCGTGACCTCGCCATAGATCGACCTCGGCACGGACGGTCTTGCCGGGCGCCGGGTCGCGATCGACCACCTCCCACCGGTCGGCCATAGCATCGACGAGGACGAGTCCGCGGCCGTGTTCGTCGAGGGGGCGCGGCGGCCGTACGTCGCCGGGTTTCGGGGGGCGGGGTTCGGTACGGGTGTCGCTGATCTCGATACGCACGCTGCCGGTGGGGAGCGACAGGCGCAGCTCGAAGTCCCGGCCTGGAACTCGGCCGTGGATCACGGCGTTGGCGGCCAGCTCGGCGACGATCACGGCGACGGCTTCGGAGGTGCGGCTGCCGTGCGGGATGCCCCAGGCCTGGAGTTGGGTCACGGCCAGGTGCCGGGCCAGGCGGGCGCCTCGGGGGGTGGCGCTCAGGCGCTGGGCGAACATACGTACGGTGACCGGGGGTTGGGGGGTGTGGGGTGCGAGCATGCGCCCAATTTGGCGGGCGACGGGGGCAGTTCACCAGGCGAGGAGCGCGTACGGTGCGGGAGCGTACGCGGTTACAGGCTGGACAGTACGCGTGACGGACCGTAACCATGTGCGCGGGAGGTGACCGATGGTGGTCGATGGTGCGGGTGCGGGCACGGGTGGCGAGCCGGAGTCGTCGGACAGTCTGCGGACGTTCGGGGCGGTTGTACAGGCCCTGCGGGAGCATGCGGGGTTGAGCCGGGAGGAGTTCGGGGACCGGGTGGGGCTCTCCAAACACTCGGTGGCTTCCATCGAGTTGGGGCGGCGGATGCCGGATCCGACGTTCCCGGAGCGGTCAGAGGGGGTGCTGGGGAATACGGGGGCCTTGAAGAAGGCGGCGCTGCATCTGGCTCGGCAGCCGGGGCTGGCGGCGTGGTTTCGGAAGTGGGCGCGGCTGGAGTCGACGGCGATCACGCTGTACACGTACGAATGCCGACTGATCCCGGGGCTGTTGCAGACCGAGGCGTACGCGCGGACCTTGTTCACCACCCAGCTCCCGCCCCTGGACGACGAGCAGATCGAGGCGCAGTGGGCAGCACGGGCTGAACGGCAGCGACTGCTGCGGGAACGGCCGAACACGGCGTTCGCCTTCGTCCTGGAGGAGCACTTGTTCCGGCGGCGAACCGGCGGTTTGGCGGTTACGCGAGAGCTCATCGACCACGTACTGGGCATCGCCGAGCTGCGGAACATCGAGATCCAGATCATGCCGACGGAACGGGAGACGCACTCGGGGCTCGACGGCCCGATGCAGCTCCTGGAGACGCCGGAGAACAAGTGGTTCGCCTACTGCGAGGGCCAGCGAGGCGGACTGCTCATCTCCGACGCGAAAGAGGTCAGCGTCCTCCAGAGGCGGTATGCCAGTATGCGTTCGCAGGCTCTCACCCCTGAAGACTCCGTGGGCCTGTTGCAGCGGATGCGAGGAGAGCTATGAGCACCAGCGAACTGGCCTGGTTCAAGAGCAGCTACAGCAGCGGCGGCGACGGCGACTGCGTAGAGGTCGCCACCTGCCCCCACACCATCCACGTTCGCGACTCGAAGGCCCCGGAGGAGCGTCAGCTGGCGCTTTCGGCGGAATCCTGGGGGGCGTTCGTCTCTTATTGCAGGAAAGGTTAAGCATTCGGGCCCCGGAATCAAATGATCCAGGGCCCGTTGCACATGTTTCGTCAGTGAGCGGCAGCGTGCCCGTGCGCGTGGACGCCCAGCGCGACGCCCTCGGGCGAAATCGCGGCAACGACGTCGGCGCAGCCAACGGCGGTCAGGGTGTCGGCGAGACCACCGGCGATGCCACCGGAGAGGGTGCCCGCGAGACCGGCGGAGGCGCCGCCCGCCATGCCACCGGAGATGTTGTCCAGGACGGCGTCGGCGATCTCAGCCGTTTCAACCTGAGAGGTGAAGCTCATAACCTGCGGTTCCCTTCGAGTGAACACATTGCAAAACACGGCGGTGGCCACCCGATTCCCGGGCCGGGACCCATTCCCGACGCCTCACGCCGTGCGCAGGATCAAAGCACGCCGATGAGGAGACGGCCAGCCGCCTCATGACGGTGCACGATGCATTCCTGCGACCGGCTTCACGGCTATGACCGTCGGGTCACCGAATACGCCAACTTCTTCACGGGACCTGCCGCCTTACTGCGTACGTGACTGTTGCGACCCGGTTTCCAAGGCGGACACTTCGGCGTCAAGGCGGCGCGCGGCGACAGGGATGTGGTGGATGGCCAGGCCCGGCATGAACTCCTGGTGCGCTGGTGTGGACGTTTGCCGGAGGTTCCGGCCGAACGCCGTTGGCGCGGGGCCGTACGGCCGTCCAGCAGTGCCATCCCGAGCGGCGTCACGGAATGCAGTACCGCCTTCCCCGCCCTGCACGTGCTGAGCAGCCCCGCCTTCCGCAGGACGCCGGCATGATGGCTTGCCGTGGCCGGGGCGATGTCCGCGTCGTGGGCGAGTTCGGTGGTCGTCACGCCGTGGTCCGCGACCGTTTCCAGGATTCCGGCGCGGGTGCGTCCGAGGAGGGCGTTCAGGGAACGGAGCCCCGGTGCGCCACCGCTCAGAACCGTCTCGTGGGTCATCGGGTAGACCACGACGCACGGCAGCGCCGGATCCTTCAGCAGGGTCGGCTTGCGCCAGCAGAAGTACGACGGGAGGGGGAGGACCAACAATCCGCGCCCGTCGAGGCGTACGTCACGCTCCGCGCCCAGCCCCCTCACCTCCAGAACCGGACGGCGCCAGACGAGCCCGGGGTGGAGGGCACTCAGCAGTCCCCCGAGGCCGCCGTCCGCCAAGTACTGGCCGTGGCCAGCGCGTTCGGCGTCGAAGCGGGTACGGACGTACCCCCACCAAGGCGCCGGCGCGGTCGCGAAGTACTCCCGGAACGTTCGCGCGAGGTGGGCGACGGCCTCCTTGTCACCGTCGGCCAGCGACCTCGCCCACGGCGGCAGGCTTCGACCTGCACGGGACAGTTCCACCAGGTCGCGCCGGAGCCGCTGCCGTGGCGTGGACAGCAGCGCGCCGACCCCGGCGTCCAGGCCGCCGGTGCCGGCCGCCGGGGTGAGAAAGTCCGCCGAGTACCCGACCGGCGGGGCCAGGCGGAGCAACGGCCGTACAGCCGCTGGCAGTTCGCGACGCACCCGCTGACGCCAGCCGCCGAACGCGGCGGAGCCGTCGCCCGTCTGCAGCATGTGCATGCTGAGCAGCGCCTCCCACATGGGATCGGGAGCCGGTGCCAGCCGGATGTGTGCGAGGTCATCGTCGGTGAAGTGAATCCGTACTGCCATGTGAGCCATCCCCGTTCGGCACATCGTGCATCCACATGCTCCGACGATCCCCGGCTCTTGCCATCCTCAGAAGTCATGGGGCGCCCCCCCCACATGGCGACGCCCCGCCGCACGGCCATGCGCGACGGGGCGTTCGATCGTGTGGCGCGGTGATCAGGCGGTGGGTGCCATCGCGATCAGAACCGACTGGAGGTCGTAGTTGCTGCCGCCCGGGGCCTGCAGATAGGCACCGCCGTACTGCGTGACCGCCGTCGGCGACCTCAGCTTGCCGTCGTACAGCGACATGTCCGAACCGTTCGTGGTGCTCGGGTCCTTGCTGAACGAAGGCATCGAGGTCGCACTCGGCGTGCGGATGTCCGCGCCGGTCGCCGCGTCCATCAGCACCGGCTGGACCTCGGACTGGGCGTAGACGACGCCGTGGAACGCCGCGGTGACCGCCGGGACGAGCCGGCTCGCCGACTTGCCGGTGTACCCCCAGGTCTTCTTGCCGGTGGTGTCGTCGAAGCCGATGATCTCCTTGCCGCCGGACGCGCCGGACGTGCCGGACGTGCAGACCACAGCCTTGGCCTGATCACCCCAGCAGGTGGCGGTGCTCACTTGATCGTCCACAACCTGCAATTTGGTCTGCACGACGGCGCCGCTGGCGTAGTCGACCGAGTAAAGGACGTTGTTGTACTTGTCGTTGCCCTCGTACGAGTTGGAGGCTAGGTAGGCGCGCTTGGAGCCGCTGCCTGCCGGGTTCAGGTAGTCCTGCTTGGTCGAGGTCTGCTTGGTGATCTTGCCGGTCGTGCCATCGGCGATCACGATCGTGCCGTCGCCCGCACCCTCCAGGTTTCTGCCCTTTGCGCCGGCGACGACACCGTTCAGCACGCCCGCGGGGGTGACGAACGGGATGACGGTCGACTTCTGGGTCTTCGGGTCGGCATAGACCGTGAACACCTCGCCGCCCTTGTTCGCGGCCTCCTCGCCGGCGGCTCCGACACCGACGACGATCTGCCCGGTGGCGGCGTCGTACGCCTGGCTCACCACGTTGTCGCCGCCTTGGCCGGCGCCGAGGGCCGGGGTGAGGTCCGCGGTGACCTCGGCGACCTTCTTACCGTCGGTCGCATTGAGCCACTGGAACACCACCTGGCCCTTGGCCTTCTGGGTGCCGTTGCCCTTGTCGTTCTGAACGTAAGCGATCGCCACGACGTCCTTGCCGTCCAGTTGGACGCCCATCGGTGCGGTCGCGTCCACCGTCTCGGTGGTGGGCGCCGCAACGGACGGGACGGTCCACGGCTGGCCGTGCGCGGCGATGTTGCGGCCGGTGACACCGGTGAGTCCTGAGATCAGGGAGGTCTGGCCCACCATGCCGGCCTGGAGCGTGTACTGACTGTCCTTCTCCGTGCGCTCGACCCCGAACGCCGACATCGCGACGAATGCCTTGGGCGGGTCGAAGGAGGCGACAGCCGGCGCCGACGCTTTGGTGCTGCCGCCGCTCTCGGATGTCGAGTCGGACTTGTCGTCGTTGCTGCCGCTGCAACCTGCCAGCAGAACGACGGCGGTGGCGATGGTGGCAACGGCCATCGGGCGCTGCATCGTCGGTTACTCCCCCAGTCGACCCGGTAATGATCGGCCCGAACGCTAGCAGTTGCGATCCTCCGGCTCAGGCAGTCGTCCACAGCCGCCCGAAGGCTTCACCTGATTCTTGCGAGGATGCCCCGGCGTTCACGCCGGGGAGGAATCGCTTCCCGTGACGGCGACGCGGAGCGTCGCCGTGTCCGGTCTCCTGGGCCGCGGAGCGCCCGCAAAGCCGCCGACGGAGCCGAAAAGCGAACGGCTGTGCCCGTGTTCGCCGGTGAGGGTGACTTTGCCGTAGTGGGGTACGGGTGTGCGCATGCCGCACGTACGGTCTCATCGTGGAAGCTGGGCGATCGGGCGGGGCGTGGGAGGGGGGA
>NZ_LLZG01000322.1 GCF_001509475.1 Streptomyces regalis | reverse complement strand
GGGGCCGTCCGGGTCTTTCCTCGATTCCTGGAACCACGGGTGCTGGTCGCTGGTGTGGTTCATGACGAAGTCGATGATGACCCGCATGCCGCGCTGGTGGGCCGAGTCGACGAATTCGACGAAGTCGGCGAGGTCACCGAATTCGGGGAGTACGGCGGTGTAGTCGGAGACGTCGTAGCCGCCGTCGCGCAGGGGTGATTTGAAGAAGGGCGGCAGCCACAGGCAGTCGACGCCGAGCCATTGCAGGTAGTCGAGT
>NZ_LLZG01000321.1 GCF_001509475.1 Streptomyces regalis | reverse complement strand
ACTCGACTACCTGCAATGGCTCGGCGTCGACTGCCTGTGGCTGCCGCCCTTCTTCAAATCACCCCTGCGCGACGGCGGCTACGACGTCTCCGACTACACATCGGTGCTGCCCGAGTTCGGTGACCTCGCCGACTTCGTGGACTTCGTCGATTCCGCACACCAGCGCGGCATGCGGGTCATCATCGACTTCGTCATGAACCACACCAGCGACCAGCACCCGTGGTTCCAGGAATCGAGGAAAGACCCGGACGGCCCC
>NZ_LLZG01000320.1 GCF_001509475.1 Streptomyces regalis | reverse complement strand
GAGTACGCGGACGTCGTCACGTCCACGACCCACAAGACCCTCGGCGGCCCGCGCGGCGGCATCATCCTCGCCAGGCAGGCCTTCGCGAAGAAGCTGAACTCGTCGGTCTTCCCGGGCTTCCAGGGCGGCCCCCTGGAGCACGTGATCGCGGCCAAGGCGGTCTCCTTCAAGGTCGCCGCGTCGGAGGAGTTCAAGGAGCGCCAGCGCCGTACGGTGGACGGCGCCCGCATTCTCGCCGAGCGGCTGACCGCCGCCGACG
>NZ_LLZG01000319.1 GCF_001509475.1 Streptomyces regalis | reverse complement strand
GCTCCCGTCCGAAGATCATGCGTTCCACACTCTTGCGAGCAGTACTAGCAGCCTCCGACCCGTGAACCCGGCCGAATAATCAACGTTCCACCCATGAGCAACCAGCATCAGACATTCGCTGATGTACTGGCCTCTGAACCAGGCAAGCCCGGTTGAGAAGTGCTCCTTAGAAAGGAGGTGATCCAGCCGCACCTTCCGGTACGGCTACCTTGTTACGACTTCGTCCCAATCGCCAGTCCCACCTTCGACAGCTCCCTCC
>NZ_LLZG01000318.1 GCF_001509475.1 Streptomyces regalis | reverse complement strand
GTGAGGTGGTCGGCGAAGACGGGGGAGGTGGTGAGGAGGTGGGTGGCCATGCCGTCCCACTGGGAGCCCTGGCCGGGGAAGACGAACACCACCTTGCCGAGAGGCCTGGTCGTACCGTGCACCACGTCCGCGTGGGCGCTGCCCCGGGTCAGCGCGCCGAGAGCGTCAAGGAACCCGTCCCGGTTCTCCGCGGTGAGGACGGCCCGGTGGTCGAGGTGGGCGCGGCCGTCGGCCAACACCTTGGCCACGGCGTCGAGTTCGGTGCCGGGA
>NZ_LLZG01000317.1 GCF_001509475.1 Streptomyces regalis | reverse complement strand
GTGAGGTGGTCGGCGAAGACGGGGGAGGTGGTGAGGAGGTGGGTGGCCATGCCGTCCCACTGGGAGCCCTGGCCGGGGAAGACGAACACCACCTTGCCGGGTGTGGTGACCGAGCCCCGTACGACGTCCGGGCTCTCGACTCCGCCGGACAGGGCGTCGAGTGCCTGTACCAACCCGTCCCGGTTCTCCGCGGTGAGGACGGCCCGGTGGTCGAGGTGGGCGCGGCCGTCGGCCAACACCTTGGCCACGGCGTCGAGTTCGGTGCCGGGA
>NZ_LLZG01000316.1 GCF_001509475.1 Streptomyces regalis | reverse complement strand
CCTTGGGCTGGTGGGGGATGTCGGTGGCGCCGGTCAGGGCGAAGAAGACGTCGTCGAGGTCGGGGGTGTGCACGGTCAGCTCGTCGGCCTCGATGCCGGCCGAGTCCAGCCGGTCGAGGATGGAGCGCAGCTCGCGCTGGCTGCCGCCGCTGGGGAGTTGGAGGGTGAGGGACTCGTCGTCCCGGGTGACCTCGCGCAGGGCGGAGGCGGCCAACTGGTATGCGCCCGGGTCGGTGAAGCGGAGGCGGACGTGTCCGCCGGGGATGAGTCG
>NZ_LLZG01000315.1 GCF_001509475.1 Streptomyces regalis | reverse complement strand
CCTTGGGCTGGTGGGGGATGTCGGTGGCGCCGGTCAGGGCGAAGAAGACGTCGTCGAGGTCGGGGGTGTGCACGGTCAGCTCGTCGGCCTCGATGCCGGTCGCGTCGAGCCAGCCGAGGATGGAGCGCAGCTCGCGCTGGCTGCCGCCGCTGGGGATCTGCAGCGCCAGTGCCTCGTCGTCCCGGGTGACCTCGCGCAGGGCGGAGGCGGCCAACTGGTATGCGCCCGGGTCGGTGAAGCGGAGGCGGACGTGTCCGCCGGGGATGAGTCG
>NZ_LLZG01000314.1 GCF_001509475.1 Streptomyces regalis | reverse complement strand
CGCGGAGGATCGGGGTGTGGGTGGGGGTTGCCCCGCGGTAGTTGGCGATCAGCCGGTCGACGGCCTGGGCGGCCTGGCGGGGTGGGAGGCCGTCGAGGAGCGTGGCGAGACTGCTGCGGAGGGCGTCTGCCGGGGATGCGGGGGCGTTCACCCGGCGATTCTACGAGGGCGCCCGGCGCGGGGGGCGGGCCTCGGTTTCCTCGCCCCCGCCGCCCCTACCCGTCCCATCCTGAAGGGGCTCCGCCCCTTCCACCCCGCCAGGGGGCTCTGCCCCCTGG
>NZ_LLZG01000313.1 GCF_001509475.1 Streptomyces regalis | reverse complement strand
AAGGTGCGCACCAGGTGATGGCTCGGGAAGCGGCGCTCGACCGCCACGTTGCGCAGCTGGTACAGCGCGACGACGACCGCAGCCACCGCAAGCTGACCGTAGACGAAGTCGAGAACATGGGCGCCGACGGGACCGGTGGCCCTGACCATCCGGCCCACCAGCCACGACGGGTCGCCCAGTGCGTGATCGGCGGTTGCCACGTACTGGTCGAGCACCGCCGGGCGGGTCTTGGACGTGATGAGCAGCCAGGTGTCGCCCGTCTTGCGGCCGGCCACCAGCA
>NZ_LLZG01000312.1 GCF_001509475.1 Streptomyces regalis | reverse complement strand
CAGGGGCCGGTCGGACAGGGGCCGGTGGCGGGCGGGTTGCCGTACGGTCCCGGGGCGGCGGGCTGGCCGGCGTACGGACCGGGGGCCTGCTGGCCGTAACCGGCGGGAGCGCCCGGGGCGGGAGCGGCGGCCGGGGGCTGGTTGCCGTACGGGCCGGTCGGAGGCTGGTTGCCGTACGGGCCCGTCGAGGGCTGGTTGCCGTAGGGCCCGGCGGCGAAGGGCTGCCCGGGCAGCTGGGTGCCGGGCGGCAGGTAGCGCACCCGCCCGGTCTCCTCGGTGAACGGCATGAACCCGGCGGCCTGGAGCCGGGCCGCAAACTTCACGTTGCGCTTACGGTTCACGACGAAGACCACGCCGAGGATCGCCATGAAGAACACCCACGTGAGCAGCGCCGCGATCCAGGCGGCGCCGTCCCCACCGAGCCGCACTCCGAGGAGCCCGGCGCCGAAGGTGACGCCCACGGCCGCGTAGCCCGCCCGCTTCTCGGCGTTCTTACCGGTCAGGTCGAAGTTGATGCGGGCCTTGAGGAGCTCGAAGGCGTCCGGCACGAGGGGAGGTACGGAGACCCCGTCGTGGGCGTTCGGATACTGCGCCCAGTTCTGCGCGGCGCGGGCGCGGGCCTGGGGGCTGGGGTCGGGCGCGATCATCATGATGAGCGCGCCGTTGCGCCCGCTGCTCTGCCGTACGTCCAGGTACTCGTACCCGAACTGCTGGGCGACGAAGGCGAGCCTGGCGAGCTTCTTCACGGAGGCCATGGGGCTGGTGAGCTCGACGGGCCCTCCGCGCGCCATCAGCTGCAGCATCTTCTGCACTTGCCGCTTGCTCATCGCCGTCCGCTCCCCACCGACCACCTGGGCCACTCGGCCCTTCGGGTCACCCCGTTCACTTGCGCAACGTCGTCAGTGTTCCACGGGGGTCTGACAGCCGGAACCTGGGTGGGCGTGCTTCACAGGATCTTGGGGGAACCTTGCCGCGGGGATGACGCGTCGGTTTGGGGATCATGCGGCCACCTCCCGCACCCACCGCTCCCGCCTCCCACCCACCTCGAACCACAGCAGCTTCCCCGCACCCCGGTCGAGCAGACCATCACCGAGGGGCCAGCCGCCCCAGCGGTCGGCGTACTCCTGGATGAGGAGCAGCCCGCGCCCGCTGACGGCGTCTGCCGGAGCAGGCAGAACAAGGTTGCCGGGCGGCTTGTCGAAGGGAGCCGGGATGTGAGAACTCGTGTCCCAGACGCCCACCCGCAACCGGCCGTCGCTCAGGGCGGTCAGGCGGAGGGAGGCGGGGCCTTTGGTGTGCCGGTAGGCGTTGGTGACCAACTCGGACGTCAACAGCTCGACGACGTCCAGCATTTCGGCCCTGCCGTGCCCGTTGAGGGCGGCTTGTACGGTCATACGTGCGACGCGTGCGGCGCGGGGGTCATGTGGGAGGCGGAGGGCGTACACCCAGGTGTCGGGCGGGGCTACGGTGGCCATGACGGGCTCCTGGAGGACAGGGAACGGGACTTGGACTCACTCAATGGCTGCGCCGTGCGGTGGCATTGCCTGGGTTGGTGCGCTTCCGACTTATAAGCACGGGCAGTTGGGCCGTATGCGACTACCGTAGGGCAGACGGTTAGACGCATCTAACCTTTTGAGCTAGAGAGCTCCAACCTTCACTCGTGTGAGGGAGAGCACCGCCGCCTCATGGCAGGAAAGGACATGCCGTGCCGCCCACCAGCAACCCCACGCTGCGCCAGCGGAGACTGGGCGCCGAACTGCGCAAGCTACGTGAGCGCGCCGGGCTCACCGCCACCGGAGCCGCCGCGTTGCTCGGCGTCAACCAGGCGCGCGTCAGCATGATCGAGACCGGCCGGACGCCCATCAGCGCCGATCGGGTCCGCGCCATGGCCGGCGTGTACGACTGCACGGACGACCGACTCGTCGACGCCCTGGCCGCGATGACGGGGCGACGCGCCAGGGGCTGGTGGGAGGAGTACCGCGACCACGCACCCGTCGCACTGGTCGACCTCGCCGAACTCGAGCATCATGCCGTGGCACTGCGCGCGGCGCTCATCATTCACATCCCGGCCCTACTGCAGACGACCGACCACGCGCGAGCCCTCTTCCAGCAAGTGGCACCGCCCATGCGGCAGTACGAGATCGAGCACCGGCTCACTCACCGCATGAAGCGACAGGGCGTACTGCATCGGGAGAACCCACCCCCGTACACGGCGACCATCCACGAGGCGGCTCTCCGTATGGGCTTCGGCGGCCCAGTCGTGGCTCGCGGGCAGCTCAAGCACCTGACCGACATGAGCGAGCTGCCCCACGTGACCGTCAGGGTGATCCCCTTCGGCGCACCCCACTTGCCGACGACGGGCCAGTCCATCGACTACGTCGAAGGCCCCGTCCCGCAACTCGACACCGTTCAGCTGGACACGCATTACGGCGCCTGCGAATTCCTCGACGCCGAAACACAGTTGGCCAAGTACCGTGCCGTGCTGGACCGCATGGAGTCCTGCGCGCTCAGCACTGCAGAGTCACGGGATTTCATCCACCGACTGATCCAGGACATCTGAAAGAGACCACAACCATGCAGACCACCCACTGGCAGAAGTCCACCTACAGCGGCGACGGCTCGAACTGCGTCTACGTCGCTGCCACCTCTACCGGAGACATCCTCTTCCGCGAAAGCGATGAGCCGGAGACGATCCTGACCACCGGCTCCCGACAACTCGGCGCACTGATATCCGCTCTCAGGGGCCTGAGCGATCCAGGAGCCTGAAGTGAGCGCTGATCACGCGCCACTCCTGACGTCGAATTCCGTACGTCCATGAAGGCCGTGCCCCCGTCTCGCGTCGGCGCGAGGTCCGTCGCACAAGGCTCCTGCCGTTCAGTCCGGCAGGACGACCATGTGGGCGGGAGGTACGCCGGGCATGGGCGAGAGGGCTCGGAACTCGCCGGTTACGAGGACGTCCCGCACGGCGCGGTAGACGTTCTCGACCGCCGGGCCGCGGTACTCCCGGAACGTCGGCGTGGCCTGAAGGAGCAGGGATCCGTTGGGCAGCGCGATCACGGAGTGGAAAGCCTGAGAATCCCGCAGGGAGTCGGCGCCTCCCAATCTGACGGCAACGTCAGCGGAGATGACCATGAGCCATGAATAACCCCGCAGCTCCGAGCGCCACCGAGGGGTATTGAGCGTCGGGTCACCGGCCTCACCCCGGAGGAAACGCTCACGCTCCGTCATTTCACAGGCGTGATGGTAGGAGAGATGCCCGTACACCACGTTGTACCGGTCGCAGACCCACCGGACGGACCGCAGGAGACGGTCCTGCGTTTCTTGGGACTTCTCCGGCTCGAGAAGTTCCGTCTCATCCATGTAGATGACCAGCTTCACATATTCTGGAAGGTTCTCGTCGAAGGTAGCTGAGATCCAGACATCGGAGTCACCGATTTCGCCGCCGTCTGTAAATTTCCCGCTCTTCACGGAGACCGACTCCGGCCGGTCATCGATGAACCTCATCAACCAGGGGAAGACTTCCGGCACGTAAGGGTTGTAGCGGACGTCGAATGTGTCGCGCGGGGCCACCGAAACATAGGACCATCGGTTCGAGTCGCCATGTGGTTTCAGGGCGGGAACCCGAGAGGACCCCTCGCCGGAGATTCTGTGCCGCTCAACACTCCGGAGGATATCGATGCCTGTGAGTTCGCGAACGCCCGCCCTCTGTGAGCCACCGGAAAGCGCAGTCGGACAACCCTGCACTCTCGGCGTCAAAAATGGTGAGCTCTGCCACCAGTTCATGCGAAAGGTTGGCATTGATCGCGTCGAAGATATCCACTGAACCCGCCTCCCGTTGAGTCTCGCCTTGACTCTTCTCAAGACCGAACGGGCTCATCACCATTTTCCCGATCACGTACAGGGCGCCCAGTTGCGATGGCTCCCCATGCGGAGCTCCTCTTCAGCAAGCCTGTAGCTAGAAACCGGGATCACATCTTCGGCCTCTTCCGGTCCGTCGAGACCCAGCCTCATTGCTGCTTCAGCATAGGCTGCACGCACTTCTTGGAAGAAGACTTTTACCGATGGAACCATTACGCCACCTTTCCTTCCTGACACTTCTTAAGTTTACGGTCGAACTCTGTAAACCTCCCAGGAAGGAAATTCTCCGGACTCGACCTGCCGCCAACCATAGCCCTTTCCGGGAGGACATCCGCCTTTTACTACTCGGATTCCTTCACTAGGCGTCTGGCAATATGTCGAGTCCGTTGATTTGCCCATTTGGCGGTGGACAATTCCCGCAGGAGCTCCAAATGCTCTTGCGAGATACCCCTATCCAGCATCCAGTGGACCGCTCGCTCTACCCAGTGACTACTTCGACTTCTGATCGCCACCGTTAGCACATCTTCGATGGGGACCAGATTCTGAACATTTTCGGGCGACAGTCCGAACCGTTCAGCAGCAGCATCCAATCCTGCTCGAAGTGACCTCTCGTCTGATTCCAGGATCGTCACCCAAGACGAGGGCAAGCTCCCCGCCGAGGATTCGACTGCACCTTCGAGCCTTCCCAGCGTCCACACCCCTTTCCGGTCGAACCCCAACCAAATTCCCGTCGTACTGATCTGCGACAGCGGTAGCCATGCAACGGCTCCGGCCTGATCCGGGTAGGAAGAGACGATCCAACAGCTCTCGGGCACAGCTGAGAGCTCGACCATCAGATCACTCACTGTCACCGCACCTGCCTCATGAGGAGGATCCGCCAGGATGCCACTTTGCCTACCAATGCATGCTCGGGGTGTGACTCACGGTTATCCCGTGCTGACCCATGAAGTCCTGGAACGCCTTCCTTGCCGAGTCATTCCAGTTCATTCCATAATGCCCGGACCACTGATTGGTCTGCAATTCCCCATTCGGCCCCCGGCGTAGACGACCGCCGACCATCGTCGACTTGTCGGCGCCAACCGCGCTCCCCAGGAAATCATGGCCACCAACACCTTGGTCGGCTCCAGTCGCGAAGCGCCCTGTGGTCGGATCGAAGATGAAGTCCCTCTCACCCTTTGGGCTGAAGTTCCTCACCGCGCCGACAGATTTCACCCGGTCGCTCACCTCAAGTACACCCTTGACCGGACCACTTCCGTCAATGAGGCAATTGGAATTGTGAACCAGGATGGGAGTCTCGCCCGCCAGCACATAGTACGTGTGCAGGTCGTCAACCGTGAGGTTGTACGTACGAGCGTGCTTGGTGAAGGAGCGGTTGGCGGTGACGATGACGGTGTCGCCCTCGTCCGTGAGGAGCGTCATGCCCGGCTCAAGGTCTCCCGCCTCGACCCAGTCCCCCTCCGACGGAGACCAGAACGGGTGCTCGTACGTGGCCGTCAGCTTCTCGATGCCGTCCTCTGTTGCGATGGACAGCTCGTTGAAGTGCTTGTCGTGCTCGGTGATGATGAGGCGCGTGACTTTTCTGGGGCCGGACTCACCCGTGCGGGGATCAGTGGCCTTGACCTCGTCACCGACTCTAATGTCCTCGATGTCCTTGGTGCTGCCGTCGGCCATGAGGACATCGGTGCCGGCCAGGAAGCATCGGGTGCAGCCTCCTGCCATCCCCTTTCCTGGTTTGCCGCCAACTGCCAATCTCCCCGGTCCCGCCCCGCCCCACGGACCGGCAATTGCGCTGACCGTTTGCGCGAATCCCATCGACATGTTCAGGAAGTTGGTCATCACGGCTCGGGGACACGACTTCATGGCCCAACAGACGTTCAGCCCCCAATAGCCGAGTTGCTGCTGCGCTCCTTCCGGATTAGTCCCGTCTGTCAAATAGCCTGGAAGGGCACCGTTGGTGTACCTAGCGGTATGCACATATGTGTAGAAGCGGTCGATGAACTCGTCGCGCCCCTTCCACTTCGTCGAGATGCGGACGCCCGGAAATACCTCTGCGGGGTCGTAGTTGTAGCTGGTGGCCGGTCCGTTGCACGACGTGCACGGCTTCTCCCCGCTGTGCTGACCCGTATAGCCCGCGCGTTCCCCGTCCCCCGCGACGGGATAGCCGTCTCCGCAGATGTCCCGCCTACACAAACCCGAGGGGTCGCTGAAGCTGACAGGGCTGTTGCTAGAGTAGGCGTAGCCGTTCATCTGCAGCGGGTCCGCGATGTCGATGATCGGATCCACGGAAAGGAACCGGCCCGAGTTCTGGTCGTACTCGCGGGCGCCAATGTGTGTCAGGCCCGTGGCCGCGTCGTCGATGCCAACGCCCAGGTAGCTACGCTTGTTCGGCCATGTCGACGGCTTGGGGCCGCGAAGTTCCCCGTACGGCTTGAAAGCGCGGCGGGTGACGGGCTGACCGCTCGACACTTCCACAGTTGTGTTGGCCGTGCCGAGGTGGTCCGCCAGCAGGACGTTCAGCTTGTGGCCCGTCGTCGCGCCGTTGCTCGTGGTTCGGGTCACCGTAGGTGCGCCGGGTTGGGCGTAGGCGCGGGAAGCCTTGGTGATCGCCCCCGTTGTGCCCGTCGTCACCTCGGTCTCGCCCAGGTAGAGCGTCGAGCCCGACGGTGAATTCTCCAGGATGCGGTTGCCGGCGGCGTCGTAGACGTACGTCGTCTTCTTGCCGTCGTCGGTGATCGTGTCGAGCTTGTTCTCGGACGTCCAGGTCAGGTCCTGCGTAGTGGCGGCCAGGTCGCGGAGCTCGGTGTTGCCCACGGCGTCGTATCGGTAACTGCTGCCCCTGCCTGACGGGTTGGAGCTGATCCACTTCATCGTGTGCGGCTGCGCGGTGGTGTCGAAGCCGTACGTGTAGGTGACGTTCTTGGTCGCGTCCGCTGGGTCGTGTTCCGTCAGCGTGGCGCGGTTGCCCAGCCAGTCGAAGGTGAACGACTGGCGGTACGCCGTCGCGCCCGTGGCCACGGTCGTCGCGTCGGGAGCCGTGGCCGCCAGGGTCGACGACAAGGAAGCGTCCGGGCTCGACTTGTCGCTCGCGGTGTCCGGGGCGTGGGCCACCGGGCCGGAGGAGTTCCGGTAGTCGGTGCGATAGCCCCACATCGTGCCGTTCGACGCCTTGCAGCCGGTGGCGTTGCCGGCCGGGGTGATGTTCGACGTCCAGGCGTTCACCAGCTCGCCCATCACGTCGTAGGTGAAGCACTGGGTGTCCCACGTAGAGCCCGAAGCTTCCGACAGCTTGCGGGCGTTCGACGTGATGGTGCCGGACGCGTCGTACGAGTAGTAGCTGTCCGTGATGCGGTGCGGTCCTGAGGTCTCGCGGTCGGTGACCGTGCGCTGGAGGCTGCCGGTGTGCGGGTCGACGAAGTTGGTGGTCCAGATCCGGTGGGGCTGGGAGCTGGACACGGTCCGAAGGACCTCGCCGTACGGCGAGTAGGTGGCGTCGGACGTGTACCAGGCGAGGCCCGAGGTCGACTCGGCCAGGCCGTCACCGTTGTAGCGGGTGACGACCTTCTCCTTCGCCAGTCCGCCCACGGCAGGCAAGGTGACCGAGTGCGGCTTGCCGGTCTGGGTGTAGGTGTACGCGTACGCGTACGTGCCGCCCAGGCCCGTGGTCAGCATGTTCGACGGGATCACCGTCTCACTGCCCGTGGGCCGGTAGTCGGTGTCGTAGCCGGTGACCCGGTTGATGTAGTCGCCGCCCGACGTGTGCCGGGTCGAGGCGACCGGCTGGCCCAGCGCGCCCGGCAGGCTGTCGTACGTGAACGACTTGACCGGGTTGGCGGTTGCCGAGCCCTCACGGACGAACGTGACCCGGCCGAGCTCGTCGTAGTCCGTGTACGTCGTCCGCGACTTGGCGTCCGTCACCTTGACCGGGCGGTCGGCGTCGTCGTACCAGGTCTCCGTCCTGCCGGTGTCCGGGTCGCTGGTCGACGTCACGCGGCCCCGGGCGTCGTACGTGTAGCTCCAGGTGTTGCCTGCCGGGTCGGTGACCTTCGTGCGGTAGCCGCGGGCGTCGTACTCGTACGTCGTCTTGCGGCCACTGGTCTCGGCCGTGGCAGATTCCCAGTTGGTCTTGGTGGCGTTGTCCTTGTAGTGGCGGATCGCGGTGACCCGGCCCAGGGCGTCGGTGTACGTGCGCGTCTGAGGGGCGGTCGAACCTGCCGGATCCGTGAAGGCGCTGGTGTCGTCGTAGAAGGTGTACGAGAGGTAATCGCCCCTGTAGGTGTCGCCGTGGTACGTCAGCTGGATCGACGGCCGCTCCAGACCGTCATAGATGTGCTGGACCCGGCTCGGGATCAGCGCTTTCGATCTCGCCGCGAACAACTCGCCCGCCGGCTCGCCCTTCGCGAGGTAGCCGCTCGTCTGCTCACCGACCAGGCCATGGTCGTCGTACTTCGTGTCGGTGATGATCCGGCCAGGGCCGTGCGCCTCGGACTGAGTCTGGACCTGGCGCATCAGGCCGTCGTAGATCGTCACCTGACGGCTGTACGTACCGTCGTCCTTCAGCGTCTTCGTGGTGACAGCGGCAGGCTTGGTCTCGGCGGAGGTGGCCACTGCCAGCTGGTACGCGATCTCCACGTCCGGGGACTTGCCACCCGAGGAACGCGACGGCGACCAGCCCTTCACCAGGCGGCCGAGGGCGTCGTACTCGTTGCGCGTGACCCGACCGTTGGCGTCAGTGATCGTCAGCGCCAGGCTGCGGCCCGGGTCGAAGGTCGTGGTGACGGAGTGGCCCTTGGCGTTGATCGTCTTCACCGAGGTGACCGGTCCGCCCGTGTCGGCAGGCGTGTACTGCGTCTCTGTGGTGCCGACGCCCGGCTTGGTGATGGTGCGGATGCGGCCCAGTGGGTCGTACGTGGTCTTGGTGACGACCGAGTACGAGGTTCCGGCGCCGTTGACCCCGGCAGCGGAGGTGACCTGCCCCTTCGTCGGTGTCTCGGCGTAACCCAGGTCGTCGTAGCTGTTCCGCACCGCCTTGATGAGCTTGGTCGCCGGGTCCGCCGTGTCGTGGGCCGCACAGGACGTGCCCGTACTGCGCTGCTCCTTCGGCAGACCGATCAGCCACGCGGATGGGTTGTGCATATACGACGTCTTGGTGCAGGTCTGGTCGGAGAGGGTCTCACCGGTGCTGCCGTTCGGCTTGACCACAGCGGTCTCCACCTGGATCGGCAGGCCGTATGTGTCGTCGACCGTCGTCAGCGTCCGGACGGCCCGCCAACTGCCGTCGACCGGCTGGATCTCCTCCGTACGCTCGATTCCGCTGCGGTGCGCGAGCAGCGGATCCATGTCCGTGCCGTTCTCGGCCTCCCGCGAGCGGGACGCGGTCTGCTTCGACCAGGGGTAGTTGAGCGTGCGCTTGTGGATCCGCTTGTCGGCGTCCCGGTAGGTGATGGTCTCCGCCGTCATGCCGGCGTACTGCGGTGCGTCGTCGGCGAGCAGGGTGTGCGTGCCCGTGGAGTCCTTGACCGCGCCGCCCACTCCCTGGAAGTACCGGGTCTCGGAGTACGACTGGGCCTGCGGGATGTTCGGCTGGTTGCTGGTGCTGCTGCCCTTGGTGACGGCCACCTGGCGGTAGCCGCGCCAGACGCTGTACGTGCGCAGGGACGGGCGGGTGAACTCGTCGTCGCTCTTGGCCCAGGCGGGGTCCGTGTACTGGTATGTCGTGTGGACGGGCTTGCCGTGGGCAGTGACCTTGTCGGTCTCGGTCACGGAGTCGACGACGTACTTGTTGAACCAGGCCTTCGCGGGTGTCTTCTCGTCGCCGTCCGGCGACCAGCGGACGGGATAGCAGGTGCCGTTGTTCTCGCCCTTGTCCTCGGACGGCTCGGTGGCGCAGCCGCCCTTGTACTCGACCTCGATGTCACCGCCGTACTCCGTGGCGACGGTGCCGATGCGGGGGCGGGTGAACGCGGGGCGTTGGTCGTTCGAGCCGCTGGGCACCAGGTTCGGCAGTTGGCGATCCTTCAGGCGGCCGTGCAGAGGCGAGGTGGAGCCGACCGAGTACTCGGCGAAGCTGACGCCGTCCTTGTGCTGGAGGGTGCCGGTGGTGTCGCCAGGGGCGAAGCCGCGACGGGTGATCGAGTTCAGCCAGAGGCCGGGAGAGGTGTCGTACCACTCCTCGGGGAAGGACTGGTGAAGCTCGTACGTGTCGACCTTGCCGAGGCCGGTCTGTCCTGCGCGGGCGGCCTTGGTCGTCACCGTGTCCAGGCGCATCTGCGTCCAGAAGGACGGGAACGCCGGGCACAGCTTCGACGCGGACTTGCAGTTGAGGTTACCGGGCGTGTCCCACCAGGGGCGGTACGCGCCCGGGTCGTCGGTCTTGGCGAAGTTGGCGGCGGTGCAGGCCGTCTCCGACTTCAGGCAGCGCTGTTCGGCGCCGAACTCGACGGTGGCGGACGGCTTGGTCAGGTCCGAGCGCATGCCGTACTCGATGGATCTCGGGTAGGCGTAACGGTCGTACTGCTCCGGGGACGTGAACTTCTTCTTTACGGCGTAGTAGTTCGTCTCCTGCTTCCAGTTGACGACCATCGTGTTGCCGTGCACGTCGACGACCTTGTCCAGGCCCCAGCGCCAGGCCTGCTTCTTGCCGGCGCCACAGCGGGAGTCGGCGAAGGCGGTGGCGTGGCAGGGTTCTCCGGGGTGGTTGCCGAAGACGGGGACGGCTGAGACGGAGTCCGTGTCGGCGTGGCCACCGCCCACCTGGTTGAGACCGAAGTAGTACTTGGTGCCGTCCCGGGTCGTGACGATCCAGTACTCGCCGTTGTTGTCGCCGTTGGTGCCGCCGGTGCGGCGCTCGACGCGAGTGCCGTCGTCGCTCTGGGGGCGGTAGATCTCGGTGTCGGTCTCGGGGTTGCTGCCCGCCGGCGCGTCTCGCACCAGCTCCACACTCCGGCCGCCCAGCGACATCACCGCGTTGTACGACACCCAGCACAGGTCGGACGTCTTGTCCTTCTTGGCAGTGTTGTTGGGCGTGCCGGACTTCAGCGCCTTGCGGTCGTCCTGGCAGGTGCGGTAGCGGCGCTCGATGTGGCCGGGGTCGTAGTCCCAGCCCTCTCCGATCCAGGAGGCCTGGGGAGAGGACACCGCGACACGGCCGTCCACCGTCTGGGAGTTGTAGCTGAGGGAGATGCTGGGGGCCGGACCAGCCGGAGCCGCGGGCACGAGCAGCGGGTACGACCAGGTGAACGCGCCCGACGAACCGCCCGCCTCCCACTTGCCATTGGAGACCAGGGGCGTGGCCTTGAAGGTGCCGCCCGCGCCACCGCCGGAGTCCACTGCGCCGACGACGGCCGTGTCACCCGTCGCAGCGACCGGGGTTGCCGAGGTACGGAACGCCGCCTGGGCGATCGACGGGCCGTCGGCCTCGGTGGCCTTCGCCGAGGCCGGGGTGACCGTTCCGTCCGCCGCCGTGTCGACCGTCGCCGTGATCGACTGGGTCTTGGTGTCGTTGGTCGTCTCCAGTTCCTCGTACACCTGGCACGCCTCGACGTCCGGCGTCGTCAGGTAGCACTCGGGGAACTGGACGAAGCGCAGGCGGGAGGCCCAGTCGGCGCCGTAGAGGTTCTTGAACTTGGCGTAGTCGAGCTTGACCGAGATCGGGACGGAGCCGGTATCCGGGGCCTGGACCTTGACGAGGGCACCGTCGACGCCCTGGGAGACGGGCGCGGTGCGGTCGAAGACCTGGACGGACCAGGTGCCGGTGGGGGCCGGCTGCTCCGGGGCCTGGCCGAGACTGACGGGGAGGTCGTCGACGGGGGTCAGGGCGACCTGCTGGGCGGTCGTGCCCGTGCGGGCCGAGGCCTGGGTGGTGGCCGACGCCGTCGAGCCGAAACTGATCGTCCCGGAGTCGGCGGCCGGCGCGGTGGCCGTGCCCGCGGGAGCTGATTCCTGGTCCTGTGGGACCTCGACCTTCAGGGTCTCCAAGTCCCGCTCGAAGGTCTCGCCGACAACCGGCTCGTCCTGGCCGAGTGTCTCCAGCTCCAGGGTCTCGCGGCCCTTCTCCTCGACCGCCGGGTCGGGCGGCAGCGCCAGCGACTGCGCGGGCAGGAGGCCCACGAGCAGGACGGCGCCGAGGGCAGGTACGACGGCCCTGTGCACACGACGCATACGACGGCGACGGACATGCGAAGAACGACCGAACACGGCGAGGTCCCCCCGGACCACTGAGGCGGGACCGGGAGCGGACCACGCGTGATGGCGTATCAGATGGCGCAGATTCTGTGACGGCTCCGTGGAGTTCCGCTAGATCACCTGTGCGGATGTGATGATCATCACGGTACGTAACGATTCATAGCAGCAAGTGAGGCTCAGGCGGCGCTTTCCCGAGCTAACGGAAGCCCCCGCCCCTCTGTGATCATTCGCCCAATTCGCCAGTTCAACTAGCAAACATCCCTGCAATTCCGGGACTTGGAGGGCGGTTCGGGATGATTTGCTCCCAAGGCCAGTGCTGCTCCGACCAGTTGTGGACGTGCGTGCCCAATCACCTTTACGGCCCGCGTGGTTGATCGACTCAACTCCGTCGCCGCATCCGAAGGGTGACGACAGCCCGCTCATGGGTCATCATCTGCTCGCCCGGCCGCGCCCTGTCCCGCGCCGGTTACAAGGGGGGAAGGGGAGCTCGCCCGATGACGCGCAAGACGCGCAACTGGCGCCGTGTGCCCGGACGTCGGACCACCGCCGCCGTACTGACCGCGGCGCTCGCCGCTACCGGCATCACCTTCATCGGCCTCGGTCTGAATGACCGGGGTTCTCGCGACGGGTCGGATCGAGAGGCGACGGCGAAGACGGAGCCCGTGACCGAGGCCGCCGCGATCGCGCGAGCGACGAAGACGGGCAAGTCCGTCGAGGTCACCGCGCTGCGCACCGCGCGCTCCACCACGTGGGCGCGGCCCGACGGTCTGATGGCGAAGAAGCTGTACTCGTCACCGGTCAGGGCCAAGGTGGGCGGCGAATGGAGGGACATCGACTACGACCTCCACCGCACGAAGGCCGGTTGGGAGCCCAGGGCCACGAACGCGCGGATCGTGTTCTCGGCCGGTTCCGCATCGCGCGACGGGAGACAGCGCTCCTCGCGCTCCACCGTGCGCCGAGTCTCCCTGGTCCAAGGGCTGAAGAGCGCCGCCGATGAAGAGACCGCGAGCCCCCTGGTCACCCTGACCGTCGACGGCCACCAGATCCAGCTCACCTGGCCGGGCACGGTCCCAGCCCCGATCATCGACGGCTCACGCGCCCTGTACCCCGAGATCTTCCCGGGCGCCGACCTGGTACTGACGGCCGACGACGACGGGTTCGCCCAGTTGCTGGTCCTCAAGAACCGGCAGGCCGCGGCCGATCCGCGGGCCCGGCAGATCTCGTACGGCATCACCTCCACCACGCTGAACTTCCGGCTCGATCCGGTCACGGGTGTCCTCACCGCCGAGGACGTCTTCGGCAAAGAGGTCGCGATGTCGCCGACCCCGCTGATGTGGGACAACAGCGGCCAGCCGGCCGTGACCGACGGATCGGTCGGCGCCAGCGCCCAGCCGACCACGTCGGAGAGCCCCGCACCGACCGAGTCGGCCACCGACGGGCCGAGCGAGAGCCCGAGCCCCACGGAGGAGCTCATCGAGACCGACGAGCAGGCGGACACCGCCCCTGAGACTCTGCCGGCCGCCACCGACGGCCCCGAGCCCTCGGTGTCCGAGTCCCCGCTGCCGTCCGCCCCGGCCGAGCCGACGCCCGCACCCTCGCAGAGCGGCTCGGCGGCCACGCTCAGCCTTCCCGGGCTCGATGGGCCCTCGCCCGACTCACGCGGCGAGTTGGTGAAGCCCAGCCTGACCGGAGCGAACTGGGCGCTCACCCCCGACCTGGCGTTCCTCGACGACCCGGCCACCACGTACCCGGTCTTCATCGACCCATCGGTGAAGAAGCACACCCAGAACTGGACCACCGCCTACAGCCGCCACCCCAACGCCACGTTCTACAACGGCAAGGGCTTCAACAAGGGCGGTACGCACGAGGCCCGCGTCGGCTTCGAGTCGGACACCTGGGGCACCTCCCGCTCGTACTTCAACATCGCCTACGACAAGGACCTCAAGGGCGCGAAGATCACCAGTGCGAAGCTGCGCATGCTGGAGACCTACTCCTGGTCGTGCAGCGCCCGTTCGATGAGCGTCCACCTCACCGGCCCGGTCAACGGGAAGACCAACTGGAAGAACGCCCCCAAGCTCCACGACGGCAACAAGTTCGCGACCAAGAGCTTCGCGCACGGATACAAGTCCGGTTGCCGGGACGCGTACGAGACGTTCGATGTGAGGACGGCCGCGCAGAAGCGGGCCGATCAAGGCAAGGACACCATCACCTTCGGCCTGCGCGCCCGGGACGAGCACTCGCAGTACGCCTGGAAGAAGTTCCAGGCCAACGGGGACAACGCGCCCGTGCTGGAGCTCGTCTACAACCGCAAACCGACCGTCGACTCCAAGTCGCTCGATCTCGGCCCCGACGGCAGGTGCACCACCACCGAGCCGTACGTCCGCATGGGCTCGGGCGACCTGACGTTCACGGCGCGGGCTTCCGACAAGGACAGCAACCTCGACCACCTCGACTTCGACCTGTGGCCGCACGGCAAATGGCAGACCACGGGCGATCTGCTGGGCTCCACCGGCAAGGTCTCCGTCGGCGGTGACAAGGACACCGCACTGCGCACGACGACGGGCTTCTCCACCAGCAAGCTCACCAACGGCACCACCTACTCCTGGCGGGTGCGCGCAATCGACGACGCGGGTGCCAGCTCGAGCTACGCGCCCGCAAAGACGCCGTGCCGCTTCGTCCTCGACACCACCGCGCCCAGGCCGCCGAAGGTCAGCTCCACCGACTTCCCCAACGCCGACGGCAGCGAGAACGGCTTCGGCAACGACGCCGAGGACGCCAACTGGTCCACCAAGAAGTTCGGCACACCCGGGTCGTTCACGGTGCGCGCGCTCAACAGCGACGTCGTGCGCTACGAGTACGGCTTCAACTCGCCCAGCTACACCGGCAGCCTCACCCGCACCGCCGGCACGGCCACCAGCGTGAGTGCGACCATCTCGAACGCCAAACCGCCGACGGCCGGGCCCAACGTGCTCTACGTCAGGGCCGTGGACAGCGCGGGCAACCCCTCGCAGGCGACGAAGTACTTCTTCTACGTCACGCCCCGGGACCAGGCCGACTCCCCCGGCGACTTCACCGGCGACAAGCTGCCCGACATGATGGTCGTCACCGAGGCCGGCAACCTGGGCATGTATCCCTCGCAGTCCACCTCCACCGACCTCAACAAGGGCACCGGCGACCTGAACTACTCAATGCCCGGCGCCTACCGGGACAACCCCGACAAGGACCCCAACGGCGACGACCTGCCGCCCTATGTGCCCGCGCCCAACGGTCACTTCAAGGGCGCCCTGATCACCCACAACGGCGACATCTACGGCGGCGACGGCCTCCAGGACCTGGTCGTGCGCGTCGGGGGCAAGCTGTGGGTGTACCCCGGTGATGGCTACGGCGCCGTCAACATCGACAAGCGCCGCGAGATCCTCCTCCCCGACGGCGCCCCCAGCCCCGCCGGCCTGACCCAGTTCGTGTCGGCGGGCGACGCCACCGGGGACGGCCGGACCGACTTCTTCGCCACCATCGGCGACGAGTTGTGGGTCTTCACCGGCTATCACGGGGCGACCATCGACCAGGCGACCCGACTGTGGACCTCGGGCTGGACCAGCCGGGACATCGTCAGCGTGCTGGACATCAGCGGCGACGGCGTCACCGACCTCCTCTACCGGTCCGACACCTCGGGCAGGCTTTTGCTTCGCAAGGGCATCGCCGCCTCCGGCGGCGGGGTCAGCCTCGCTTCCTTGGGCAACGCCGGAAGTTCGGCCGACGGCCTCGACGGCGAGTACGGCGCCTCTGGCTGGGCGGTCAGCGCCTTCCCGCTGCTGATGGGCACCCCCGATGCCAACAGCGACGCCGTCCCGGACATATGGGGCGTGCGGTCGGACGGATCGGTACGCCTCTACTCTGGAGGCAAGGCCACCGTCGTACCGGGGTCCGGCACAGAGATCATCGCCCCGGCGAGCTACTGGAAGACACGCATCGCCATCGGGTGACGCGGCCCCTGGCCGCCAGTTGACGAAACTGGCGGCCAGGCCCGTTCCTCCCCTACCTGGCGTTTCGTGTCTATCGTGTGTCAATTGTGAACGCTCCCAGTGGCCACATCGATGGCCGGAATCCATCCCTCGGCAGGCCTCACCAGCCAGCCCTCCTCGACCGTGAGCTCGGCCGCAGCGCGTCGAAGGGCGTCGAATGCCGGGTGCACCAGGCCCTTTCGCCACACCAGTGACACGGGTGACAAGGGCACGGGATCGATCAAGGGGCGCAGCACGGACCCGGGCATGGCCGGAAAGTCGATGACGGCGAGGACGGGGGTCCGCATCTTGGCCATGATCCGCTGGAACTCCTCGTCACCGACGGCGAGCGGGGCCGGCGGGGCCACCTCGATGCCCCGCCCCTCGAACAGCCGGTGCGCGAGGTCGGTCCACTCCGGCGTACGGGGGTTTCCGGCACCGGCGTAGACGGTTCCGCCCTCGAGCGCGGCGAGCGGCACCGCCTCCGATGCCGCCAGCGGATGGTCCTCGGGCAGCAGGATCGCCATCGGCTCGTAACGGACCGGCTGGTGGTCGAGGCCCGCCCGCAGCGCCGGGTCCAGCCCCGCGAACCGGCCGAAGGAGGCGTCCAGCCGCCCCGCGACCATCTCGCCGGCCGCGCCCGTCAGGCCGCTCTCGTAGCGGGCCATCAGCTCGCAGTCGGGGGCGAGCTCACGGGCCCGGTGCAGGACGCGGCGCGGGGTGCCCAGGCCTGGGGAGTTGAGGTCCACCAGCAGGGGGCGGGCCTGGCCGAAGGCGGCGAGCAGATCGTCCTGGGCCTGCAGCGCGCGGCGCGCGTACGGCACCAGCCGCTCGCCGTCGGCCGTGAGCGTGACCTGCCGGGTCGTCCGCACGAACAGCTCGGTGCCCAACTCCCGCTCCAGCCGCCGTACGTCCCGGCTGAGCGCCTGCTGGGCGACGTAGAGACGAGCGGCGGCGCGGGTGAAGTGCAGTTCCTCGGCGACGGCGAGGAAGGCACGCAGGAGGCGGGGGTCGAGGTGAGCGGCATGGGCGGGCATGCGGCGAACTTACAACTCACGTGCGTGAATCCGCGGCGGACAGGTGTTGGACCCCTTGATCCACTCTCGGCGACGGTGGATCCATGCCGCAACAGCCCGCCAGGAAAGCCCCGAAAGACCCTCAAGCCCCCAAAGCCCCGTTGCTCACCGTCACCGCCGACGCCCTCATCGCCGTCGACTTCGGACCGCGCACGCGGAGCCGCCCGCCCGGCCCGTACCGCCGGCTCTTCGCCCACCCCGGCGCCCGCGCCTTCACCGTCGGGAACCTGATCGCCCGCCTTCCCATGGGCATGTTCAGCGTGAGCGCGGTCCTGATGATCGCCGGTGCCCGGGGTTCGTACGCCCTCGCCGGCGCCGTCACCGCGACCGGCCTCGCGGCGACCGCGCTGGTCGCCCCCTGGACCGCGCGGCTGGTCGACCGGTACGGCCAGGCCCGGATCGCCGTGCCCGCCACGCTCTTCGCCGCGCTGGGCAACCTCGCCCTGCTGCTGTGCGTGCGCCACGACGCCCCCGCCTGGACCCTCTTCGCCGCGTACGCCGCCACCGCGACCACTCCCAACACCGGCGGCATGTCCCGCGCCCGCTGGGCCCATCTGCTCAAGGGCGACGCCGAGTCCCTGCACACCGCGAACTCCTTCGAACAGGCCGCCGACGAGCTGTGCTTCATGCTGGGCCCGGTCCTCGCGGCCTTCCTGTGCGGGACGTTCTTCCCGGAGGCGGGGACGCTGGTCGGGGTGGTGCTGCTGGTGACGGGCGTCCTGCTCTTCGCGGCGCAGCGCTCGACCGAGCCGCCGCCTCGGGGACGTACGGCCGTGAAGTCGCCGCTGCGCGCCCCCGGTATGCCCTCGCTGCTGGCCGTCTGCCTCGCCATGGGCGCGGTGTTCGGCTCGACGGAGGTCGTCACCATCGCGTTCGCGGACGCGGAGGGCCACCGCACGGCGGCAGGTGCGGTGCTCGCACTCCAGGCGGCCGGCTCCTGCGCGGCGGGCCTGCTGTACGGCCGGCTCAGGCTCTCGGCCCCCGCCGAGTACCGCTACCCGTGGTGCATAGCGGCGATGACGACCCTGCTGACGCTGCCCCTGCTCGCCGCGTCCCTCACCGGCTCGCTCCCGCTGCTGTCCCTCGCCCTGCTGATCTCCGGCATGGCCACGGCTCCGACCATGATCACCAACATGGCCCTGGTCCAACAGCGCACCCCGGACGGCCGCCTCAACGAGGGCATGACCCTCGCGGTGACGGCCCTGCTCGGCGGTATCGCGGCCGGCAGCGCGATCGGCGGCTGGATGGCGGAACACCTGTCGCCGACGACGGGGTACGGCGTGCCGGTCATGGCAGCGGCCATGGCACTGCTCATCGCGCTCGCGCCGCTCGATCTCCGCGTCGGCGACCGAGCGGCGGCCGATCACGGGCGCGAACAGTCGTCAACTGCCGGCTGATGTCTCGGCATTCGTCAGCATTTGTCAGCCGGGGTTGGTAGAGTCGCGGTTGCCGGTCGGCGAAAGCCAAGCCGTCCAGCTGCTTGATTCCTGCATCAGTACGCGAAACAAGCTGCCTCTTGGGAGGCGGGTCGCCGGGAGTGGCTCGGAGACCGAAAACTTCACGTGGAGTTGGTGTAAGACCTGGACTTGTCCGGGCTGTCGGCGGTGAAGCGTGAACCGTAGCCCTTGTCCGAGAGGACCAGGAACGGACCTTCCGAGCAGAAATGCCCGGATTTCTGAGAGTCGCTAAGGCTCTGAGTAACGGGTACAGCCGCATGGCCTTCAGGACCATCGTCAGATACGGAAGCGCCTCAATGTCCGCGGCTGCGGGTGCCCATCCTCCGGGCCACCGAGCACCGGTCCACCTCGTCCCGCACCCGCCGCTGTTCCTGCGGGTGCCGGGCGAGAAGGTGCAGGCCGAAGGCGAGTGCGGTGGCGGTCGTCTCATGGCCGGCCAGCAGGAAGATCAGCACTTGCTCGCGGAGTTCGTCGGCATCCAGGCTGCCGTCCTCGGCGTTCTCGGCGTGGACGAGGAGGGTGACCAGGTCGTCCCGGTCATCCCGGTCCCGGCGGCTGTCGATGATCCCGTCGCACAGCGCGTGCAGCTCCGCCTGGAGGCGTCCGGCGCGGCGGTTGGCGGGGGTGGGCCAGGTGCGCGGTGCCTTGAGCGGGGAGAAGCCCCGCTTGAGGGAGTACTCCTGGAGCGGGGGCAGGGTGCGCTCGATCACCTCGAACGCCTCCTTCACGTCGGTCCCGAACAGGATGCGGCCGACGACGCGCAGCGCGAACCGGTGCATCTCACCCACCAGTTCCACGGTGCCGCCCGGCGCCTCACGCCACACCGCGGCCAACGAGGCAGCCTCGTCGGCCACCTGGGAGGCGTAGCCGTTCACCCGGCGCCGGGTGAAGAGCGGCTGCACCAGCCGTCGTTGCCGCAGGTACGCGTCGTCCTGGCTGGTCAGCAGCCCGTTGCCGACCGACTGGCGCAGTTCCTCGTAGAAGACGTTGTCCTTGCGGAAGTTGGCGGCCTGCGTCGCCAGCACCTGCTGTGCGCCCTCGGCCGAGAACACCGCGTAGATGTCCGAGCGCAGCCCCGGCGGCCCGGCCCGGAAACGCACCACGTCGCCGTGGTCGCGGCGCGCTCGCAGGTACGCGGCGAGGGGATCGTTCAGGAGGTCGCTCATCGAGCCGAGCAAGGGGCTTCCCGTCACGATCGGCGCCGGGGCGGCCGTCGTCGTCATCGTCATGGTGCCCGCATTCCCGCCCCAGACCCGCGCAAGCCATTGACGCGCCCTCAGCCCGCCCATACCTTGTCGAAGCGCTTCGACATAAATCGTCGAACCGATTCGACGAACGGAGCCGGCATCACCTCAGGCGCAGTCGAGTAAGGACCCCCCACATGAAGTTCACGGACGGCTACTGGCTCCTGCGCAAGGGAGTCACCGCGGACCACCCCGCCGAAGTCCTCGACGTCACCGAGTCGGACGGCGCCCTGGAGATCCACGCGCCGACCCGGCCCATCCGCACCCGCGGCGACCTGATGACGGGACCGGTCATGACGATCAACGCCCACACCCCGATGCCCGACGTCATCGGCCTCACCCTCACCCACTTCAGCGGCGAGCAGCCCCGCGGCCCCGAGTTCGAACTCGCCGGGTCGGAGGAGACCGCCCCGCAGATCTCCTACGACGACGAGCACGCGACCCTCACCTCCGGCGCCCTGTCGGTCCGGGTCGCCCGCACCGGCCCCTGGCAGGTCGAGTTCCTGGCCGGCGGCCGCACCCTCACCTCGAGCGGCGCCAAGAGCATGGGCATCATGCGGGACGCGAGCGGGGCGCACTACCTGCGCGAGCAGCTGCGCCTCGGCGTCGGCACGTCCGTCTACGGCCTCGGCGAGCGCTTCGGCCCGCTGGTCAAGAACGGGCAGGTCGTCGACATCTGGCAGGCCGACGGCGGCACGTGCAGCGAGCAGGCGTACAAGAACGTCCCGTTCTTCCTCACCGACGCGGGCTACGGCGTCTTCGTCGACCACCCCGGCAAGGTCTCCTTCGAGGTGGCCTCGGAGGTCGTGTCCCGGGTGCAGTTCAGCGCGGAGACGCAGGAGCTGACGTACTACGTCATCCACGGCCCGACCCCGAAGGAGATCCTCCGCAAGTACACGGCGCTGACGGGCCGCCCCGCTCTCCCGCCCGCCTGGTCCTTCGGCCTGTGGCTGTCGACGTCCTTCACGACGTCGTACGACGAGGAGACGGTGACGTCCTTCGTGGACGGCATGCGCGAGCGCGAACTCCCCCTCTCCGTCTTCCACTTCGACTGCTTCTGGATGCGCGAGTTCAACTGGTGCGACTTCCAGTGGGACCCGCGCGTCTTCCCGGACCCCGAGGGGATGCTGGCCCGGCTGAAGGCGAAGGACCTGCGGGTCTGCGTCTGGATCAACCCGTACATCGCCCAGCGCTCGCCCCTGTTCGCGGAGGGCAAGGCGCTCGGGCATCTGCTGAAACGGCCGGACGGCAGCATCTGGCAGTGGGACCTGTGGCAGCCGGGCATGGCGCTGGTCGACTTCACCTCCCCCGCCGCCCGCGACTGGTACGCCGCCAAACTGGAGGCGCTGCTCGCACAGGGCGTCGACTGCTTCAAGACCGACTTCGGCGAGCGCGTACCGGTCGACGTGACGTGGTCCGACGGCTCCGACCCGGAGCGGATGCACAACTACTACACGTACCTCTACAACCGCACCGTCTTCGACGTACTGCGCAAGCACCGCGGCGAGGAGGAGGCGGTGCTCTTCGCTCGGTCGGCGACGGCGGGCAGCCAGCAGTTCCCCGTGCACTGGGGCGGCGACTGCGAGGCGACGTACGAGTCGATGGCGGAGTCGCTGCGCGGAGGTCTCTCGCTCGGCCTGTCCGGCTTCGGGTACTGGAGCCACGACATCGGCGGCTTCGAGGGCACGCCGTCGCCCGCGCTGTTCAAGCGGTGGCTGGCGTTCGGCCTGCTGTCCTCGCACAGCCGCCTGCACGGATCGTCCTCGTACCGCGTCCCCTGGCACTTCGACGACGAATCCGTGGACGTGGCCCGGCACTTCATCCGCCTGAAGCTGCGGCTCATGCCTTACCTGTACGAGGCCGCCCGCACCGCCCACACCGAGGGCGTGCCGATGATGCGGGCGATGGTGCTGGAGTTCCCGGACGACCCCGGGTGCGCGCATCTGGAACGGCAGTACATGCTCGGGTCCGACCTGCTGGTGGCCCCCGTCTTCAGCGACGAGGGAGACGTCTCGTACTACGTCCCCGAGGGCACCTGGACCCACCTCCTCAGCGGACGTACTGTGACCGGCCCGCGCTGGGTGCGCGAGCAGCACGGCTTCCAGAGCGTGCCGCTGCTGGTGCGGCCGGGTGCGGTGATCCCGGTGGGCGCGGTGGACGACCGGCCCGACTACGACCATGCCGACGGGGTCACGCTGCGGGCGTTCGGGCTGGAGCGGGGCGCGCAGGTGACGGTGCGGGTCGGGGAGGTGGCCTTCACGGTCGTACGGGAAGGGGACACGCTGCGGGCGTCGTGCAGCGACCCGTCCGCACCCTGGGGGCTGGCGGCGGGCGAACGCGCGGTGCGGGCACAGGCGGGGACCGGGTTTCTCTCCCTGGAGCTGGCCTGATGGTGAAGATCACGGACGTGGCGCGGCACGCCGGGGTCTCCCCCAGCACGGTCTCCTACGTCGTCAGCGGCAAACGCCCGATCTCCGAGGAGACCCGACGCCGCGTCGAGGAGTCCATCCGCCTGCTGGGCTACCGCCCGCACGCCGGCGCCCGCGCACTGGCCAGCAGCAGGTCGAACGTCCTGGCGCTGATGGTGCCGCTGCGGGCCGGGATCGATGTGCCGGTGGTGATGCAGTTCGCGGTGTCGGTGGTGACCACGGCTCGCCGGTACGGCCATGACGTGCTGCTGCTGACCCAGGAGGAGGGCGAGGTGGGGCTGCGGCGGGTCGTGGATACGGCACTGGTGGACGCGCTGATCGTCATGGACGTACAGCTGAACGATCCGCGGCTGCCCCTGCTGCGGGGCCTGGACCGGCCGTCGGTGATGATCGGGTTCCCGGCCTCGTCCGAGGGGCTGACCTGCATCGACCTCGACTTCATGGCGGCCGGCGAGGCATGCGTGGAGCATCTGGCGCGGCTCGGGCACCGGGTGGTGGCGCTGGTGGGGTCGCCGCCGGAGGTGTATGTGCGGGGGACGGCGTTCGCCCAGCGGATGGTGCAGGGCTTCACGGCCGCCGCCGACCGGGGGCGGCTCACCTCCGCCGTACATCCGTGCGAGGCTTCGCCCGCGGCGGCACGCGCGGTCGCCGAGCAACTGCTGCGGGAGCAGCCCGCGTTGACGGGGGTCGTCGTCCACAACGAGGCGATCCTGGAGCCGCTGATCGACGCCTTTGAGGGGCTGGGGCTGCGGGTGCCGGGGGACCTTTCGGTCACCGCGATCTGCCCGGACGAGCTCGCGGAATCGCTGCGGGTGCCGGTGACGTCGATCGCGTTGCCTGCCGCGGAGGTGGGGGCGCGGGCCGTGGAGCTGCTGATGAAGAAGCTGGACGGGAAGGCCGTGTCGGAGGCGACTTTGCTGGCGCCGAGGATGACGGAGAGGGGGAGTACGGCTCGGCGGGCGGTGGCGTGAACTGAGGGTGATCGTGCTGCCGGGTGGGGGGCTCGTGTGCTGTACTTGGACGCAGAGGGCGCTGTCTGGGCCCTGATGCTTTACCCAGGCGGATGCCCGAGCTCAGCAGGAATCTGCCGTATATCCCCAGGCCGTGTGGGGATATCCGGCCAGCTGCTGAGCCACCAGATGAAGGTGGGCCCCACCCGGAGCCGTTACTCCGAGCAGGGCCCGGCTCACTAGGAGCCTGTCGGATATCCCCTGTTCCGTGGGGGATATCCGGCTACCTGGTGAGCCACCAGAGCAGCCACCTCCTCGCGTGCTTGGCCGTTCGCTCCGGCAAGAGCCGGATCAGCCGCATGACGAGAGTCGGTTTCTGCTCCTCGTGACAGCCCATGCGGGGGCGTCCTCCCTTCGACGTGAGGCGGTCTGTCACGGTCCCGGGACCGCTCTCGTCGGGCCGGGCCCCGACGAGGTGGGGCCCGGAGTGAAGGGAGGACGCACCCAAAGGGCGCGTCACGGCGTCAGATTACCGTATCCATGCTGTTACTGTGCGCAATCAGCAGATATCCGGCTTACGCCAACTGCACTCGATGTCGGTGTTCATCCCGCCCCCACGCACCGACGCCGAACCCGCCGCCTGCGCGGTCGACTTGGCCAACGTCACCACGATCGCGTCCTCCAACGGCTTCACCGACGAGGCCAGATAGTTGTTGAGGACAATGCCGTAGACGAGTTCACGTCCCCCGGCATCCGTGACATACCCGGACAGGGCCGACGCCCCGGTCAACGACCCGGTCTTCGCACGGGCGTTGAGCGCGGCAGCCGTACCGCACATCCGCGTCCGCAGCGTGCCCCCGACGAACCGGTCCGGGGCGCAGGCGACGGGCAGTGCGCGGTACCAGTCGGCGTACCAGGGCTCGGCGCGCACCGCGAGGAGGAGCTCGACGAGCTGTCCGGCCGGGAAGTTGTTCATCCGGGAGAGCCCGGAGCCGTCGACCTGCCGCAACTTGCCGGAGTCGACGCCGATGCCCTTGAGGTACCCGCTGACGGCACGCAGTCCGGCGCTCCAACTCCCTTGCTTCGACGCCTCGTAGCCCATGGCCTTGGTGAGGATCTCGGCGTGCATGTTGTTGGAGAGCTTCATGAACGGGACGAGCAGGTCCTTGAGGGGCATGGAGTCGTGTGAGGCCAACTCCCTTGCGGTCGCGGGGGTCTGGCGGCCCAGGCGGGTCGGTCCCACGACCTTCACCCCGTGCTTCGCGAGCGCGTCCCGGAAGACGGCGGCGGCGTATCCGGTGGGCTCCCAGACGGTGGCCCACTCCTTCGCGCCGGCCCCGCCGACGGGTGTCGTACCGCTGACGACGATGGTGTTGGTGCCGTGCTCCCGCTCGACGGTGAGGTCGTTGGCGCCGCCGGCGGCGACGGTGGTGGCCCGCACGTCGAGGTCGACGTGGTCGGTGTCGGGCGTGACGGTGACGACCGGTTCGTCACCGGCCTCCTCCCCCGGCGCGACCGTGACGATCACGGTCCCGGTGTCGTAGTCGGTGTCCGGGGCCACGCTGAGGGCACTGATCTGGGCCGAGTAGTAGGAGGACTCGTCGTCGGCGGCCCAGGAACGGCCGAGCCGCTGGTCGTCGAACCGGGTGTCGTCGGCGACGAGGCGCCCGGCGACGCGGGTGACGCCGGACGCGGCGACGTCGGCGGCGAGCCGGTCGTAGTCCTTGGCGAGCAAGGTCGGGTCGCCGGTGCCGCGCAGGTAGAGGTCACCGTAAAGCACCGAGCCCTGCCGTCGGCCGGTCGACAGCACATCCGTCGTGAACCGGTACCCGGGGCCGAGCAGCTCCATCGCAGCAGCCGAGGTGGCGAGCTTGGTGTTGGAGGCGGGCATAAGGCGGGTGGAGGGCAGGTGCTGGTAGAGGAGCTCGCCGGTGCGGGCGTCCGCGACCACGACGCTCGCCACGCCGCCCTCCATCCGCGCATCGCCCAGCACGGTGTCGATGGCCTCCGGCAGGCCACTTCGGCCGGCATCCGCACCGGCCTGCGCGCCGGGACCGAGGACGGCGGCGACGAGCGCCACGGCGACGGGACAAATCCACAGTCTTCTACGGGAGTTGAGGCGTCTTCCGGAAGCGCTCACGGGTCTGCTCATGCCTCAGCAGCATCCCGGACAACCGCCCGCGGCGACAGAGCACGTCGGCTCAGCCCAGCCCCCAGGCCCGCCCCATCCGGTACGCGGCACACAGGTTCACGTCGAGGACATACGCCCCGACGCTCCCGCACTGCTCACTCCCGCTCCCCGGATCGACGGGTTGCCCATGCCCCATCCCGGTGATGCTGTACGTCTCCACGACGGCCCGCCCGCCCGCGTCCCGGAAGACCTGATGCGGATACCCGGCGACGGTGTCACTCACGTCGGCCGCCTGGTCGGCGCCGTGCACATCGGTCCACTGCCGCATCAGGTCGGTCATGTTGACGGGCTTCACGGTGTAGTCGGCCGTGCCCTGGAAGGCGATCAGCGTGGGCCAGGGGCCGGTGTACCCCGGCCGGGCGGCGCGCACCCGGTCGCCCCACTGCCGCGGGGTCTGCGTGGCACCGACGTACATGCACACATACGGCGACCCGGCGGCCTGCGCGCACCCGTACGGCAGCCCGGCGACGATCCCGCCCGCCGCGAACCTCTCCGGATACGCCGCCATCATCACGGCGCTCATCCCGCCCCCGGCGGACAGCCCGGTGACATACACGCGCGACGCGTCACCGGAGACATCCGCGAGCTGCCGGTCCACCATCTGCGCGACGGACGCGGCCTCGCCCTGGCCGCGGGCGATGTCGCCGCTCTGGAACCAGTTGAAGCAGGACGAGGCGTTGTTGGCACTCTGCTGCTGCGGCAGGACGACGGAGAAGCCCCAGCGGTCGGCGAGCTGGAGCCATCCGCTGCCGGTGCCGTAACCGGAGGCGTTCTGCGTGCAGCCGTGCAGCGCGACGACCACGGGCCGGCCTGCGGGCAGCCCGTCGGGGACGTACCGGAACATACGCAGGGCACCGGGGTTCGACCCGAACCCGGTGACTTCCTGGAGGGAGGCCGCCTCGGCCCGGCCGGGCGTGAGGACGGCGGCGATCAGGGCGACGAGGAGGGTCGCCAGGACGGGGATACGCAGGGCGGGGATACGCAGGGCGGGGATACGACAGATACGACGACTTGCGGCTCTGGTCTGGGTCATGGGGAGGGACCGTAGAAGCGTGAACGATCCGTCGATATGGGGTGGGACAACACAACGGGCGCGTCCGTCATGGGGGCTTATCGAGTGTGCTGCCTCGCCACCGTACGGAACTGCCGCACGAGCGCCCGCGGGTCTCGGGCCACGTCCCACAGACCGGCCGCGAGCAGCAGCAGGCTGCTGACGAAGCAGACCCAGAACACGAACTGGGCGCCCGCCGCGAGGTTGTGGGTGCTGCCGTCGTCGTAGCGGCAGTACGCCTGCGGGGGAAACGCCCTGGAGACGCCGACGCCGCCGTGGTACATGGAGCACGGGTCCTCGCCGGGGTCCTTGAGCGTGTCGTCCGCGGTGACGACCAGCAGCCAGGCCAGCGCCGCGGCCGGAACCGTGACGAAGACGGTCATCTTCGTCCAGGTCAGCAGGCGGGGATGGGCGAGGAGCCCGATCAGCGCGATCAGGACGACCGCGAACACCGCGGTGACGGCGACGGCGGTGGCAGGCTCTTCGACCACCACGGCAAGGAGCCAGACCACTGCGGCCACCGGAGGCGCGGTGAGGGCGAGGACCTTGAACCCCGGTGCGATACGGGGATGGGCGAGCAGGTACAGGGCGAGCGCGCATCCGAGGAGGACGAGGAGCGTGATCACGGCCGCTGGGTGGCGGGGGCAGTGGTGGCAGGGGCAGTGGCGGCAGGGTCCCGGTGCGCCTCGTCCTTCTTCCACGGTCCGACGCCGAGCCTCCCCGTCGTCCCGAGGTCGAGTTCCGGCAGCACCATCACGGGGTCGGCCCCGGGCTTCGCCCGCACCCGGATGTACGGCGCGTTCACCGGGTCGCCGACGCCCGCCTCGGTGGTGTTCCGCCACGCCAGCACCGCCTCGGCGGCCTCGCCCGGCCGGAGGGCAACGGGCTGCGGGCTGCCGCCGCCACCGGTGGCGGTGCTGATCTGGTCGGTCCCCTGGAGGATCCGCACACCGTCGACGGTGTCGTGGTCGTCGTCGAGGAGTTCGAGCTCCGGGTAGCCGTTGAGCTGGTAGGGCCGGGTGCCGCAGTTGACGAGATGCAGGCCGACCACGCGCAGCCCCATGGCAGCATCCCCCTCGTCCGCGTAGACGCGCACCCCGGACGCGGGGCACGGCCCCGAGGCGGACGACGCCTCGTCGGCGGGAACGCTGCGCACCTGGATCACCTCCGCGCCCGACACTTCGGGCGCGTGACCCGGCAGCTGCCCCATGACGACGGTCCCCTTGGCGGTCCGCCCCGGCGCGACCGCGTCGACGGTCCGCTCGACGTTGTCGACCGCTCCTCCGGCCCCCGAGAGGAACCCGACGATGACGGTGTAGGTGGCCGCCTCGGTCCCCCGGTTGGTGACCTCGAACTCGGCGGAGTAGTCGGCATCGCAGCCGCTCTTCGCCCCCCAGGCGTACAGCGCGGTGATCTTCACGCCGTCCTCTGCCGCACCGTCGGCAGACGGCAGGGGTAGCGCAGTCGGCGTACCGGAAGGGCCGACGGACGATTCGGCGGGCGGCGGAGCACCGTACTGCGAGAAGTCCGAGGGACACAGCGTCTCGGCCCGGACCCGGCCGTCGTCACCGCCCGGCGAGGCGCTCTCGGAACCACACGCGGCAAGCAGCAGGGCGCCGGCGAGGGCGGCGGGAACGGCACGTAAGGCGGTAGGCATCCGCCCACCTCACCAAGGCCCGGTCGCCCTGGCTGTGGCGGAACCCACACCTCCGGTCACAGCACTGTCACAGATCACTCATGACAAAGGCCCCGCTGCCCGGAGGCGGCGGGGCCTTTGCCCACATGGGTTGGGAGGTTCGGAAACCTCCCGATCGTGGAGATGGCGGGAATCGAACCCGCGTCCAACGGTGCAGAATCAGGGCTTCTCCGTGTGCAGTTCGCTGTGATTTTCTCGGCCCCGGCGATCACGCGAACAAGTCGCCGACGGGCCCAGTCACTGTTAGATTTCCCTCTTCACCCCGTGACCGGGATCAAGGTTTAGTTCCCTAGCTGATGCCAGGATCCGGGTCGGGAACAGCCCCGGGCTGACACTTCGCAAGTCGCTACTTAGGCAGCGAGGGCGAAGGAATCGCGCTTGGTGTTGGCGATTATTTTTTGCGACATATGGTTTACGAGATCATTGCCGCTTCCTCGACACGCTTCCCCTGCTTCAACAGCCGCTGTCGAAACCGATCATCCCCATGTGCTTTTTTCAATCCCCACCGGAAAGATCCGGCGAGGGGCGCGCACCCTCTGTGAGGTGCAGTGCCATCGTACGTGACCAACGCACACCGATGCCAGCGTATTCCCGGCAGGCGCCTACTGGGCCCGCTGCCGCCGCTTCGCCGCCGCGATCGCCCGGTCCGACTCGCGCCGGTCCTGCTTCTCCCGCAGGGTCTGGCGCTTGTCGTACTCCTTCTTGCCTCGCGCGAGAGCGATCTCGGCCTTCGCACGCCCGTCCCTGAAGTACAGGGCGAGGGGCACGATCGTGTGACCCGTCTCCTGGGCCTTGGCCTCCAGCTTGTCGATCTCCTCGCGGTGCAGGAGGAGCTTGCGCTTGCGGCGCGCGGAGTGGTTGGTCCAGCTGCCCTGGTGATACTCCGGGATGTGGGCGTTGTGCAGCCAAGCCTCGCCCCGGTCGATCTGGACGAAGCCGTCGGTCAGCGACGTCCGACCCTCACGCAGCGACTTGACCTCGGTGCCCATGAGCACCAGGCCGGCCTCATAGGTGTCGATGATCGCGTAGTCGTGGCGGGCCTTCTTGTTCTGGGCGACGATCTTGCGCTTGCCGCCCTTCTCGCCGTCCCTGGCCTTCGCGGCCGTCCCGCCCTGCTTGGGCTGGGACTCCTTCGGTACGTACATTCCCTTGCTCATAGTGCCGTCCATTTTCGCACTACGAAGGGGGTGTGCGGAAAGCCGATTTACGACTCGCCGAGTCCGCTGAGGACCGTCTCGGCCCGCTCCACCACCTGCTGGTCGGCGTCCAGGTCAGGGGTGATCCCCCTGCCGTCGACGGCTCGGCCCGAGGGGGTGCGGTAGTGCCCGACGGTCAGTTCGGCGACGGAGCCGTCGGGAAGGCGGCTCGGCATCTGCACCGACCCCTTGCCGAAAGTGCGGCTGCCGACGACGACCGCGCGGCCGCGGTCCTGCAGGGCGCCGGTGAGCAGCTCGGCCGCGCTCATCGTGCCGCCGTCGACGAGGGCGACCAGGGGTCTGCGGGTCTCGCCGCCGGGTTCGGCGTGCAGGGCGCGCTGCTCGCCGTCGACGTCGTACGTGGCGACGAGGCCGCCGTCGAGGAAGACCGAGGCGGCGGTGACGGCCTCGGTGACCAGGCCGCCGGAGTTGCCCCGCAGGTCGAGGATGACGCCGACGCCGGCCGGGGCCTGCCGCAGGGCGGCACTGACGGCGTCGCCCGACCCCTTGGTGAAGGAGGCGATCCTGACGACGGTGATGCCGTCGGCGAGTTTTCGAACAGTGACCGAATCGGTGGACAGGGTGGCCCGGCGCAGCGTGAGATCCCACGCGCGCGTGCCGCGCTCCAGCCCCACCTTCACCGCCGTACCGGCGGGCGCGTCCGTCGCGTCCCCGCGCAGTAAGGAGACGACCTCGGTGACCGGACGCCCGGCGACCTTCTCGCCGTCGATGCTGCGCAGCCGGTCGCCCGCCCGGATCCCGGCGACCGCCGCGGGCGACCCCGCCCGCACCTTGGTCACTTCGATACGGCCGTCCCGCTCACGTCGCGCCCACAGCCCGACGCCGGTGTACTCACCGTCGAGGGCCTCCTCGAACTCCTCGTACTCGCCCTCGGAGTAGACGGCACCCCAGCGGTCCCCGCTGCGGCTGACCGCGCGCTGCGCGGCCTCCATGGGGGACTTGCCCGCGGCCGCGGCCTCGGCGGCGGCCTCGGCGACGTCGACGTGCCGGCCCGCGGGAGCGGCCGAACCGGCCGCGTCGGCAGAGGATTTCCGGTCAGGGCCGGGCAGGGAGCCGGTCGCGGCGCCCGCGACGAGCACGCTCGTGAAGAGCAATGTCAGGGCGGCCCCGCGGCGAATGCGGCGGGGCTCACAGAACAGGTCACGACCTGACATGCCGGTGAGTCTAGGACAACGCAAGGGGCCGTACGGCCCGTTGCCCGTACGGCCCCCTTGGCGTTGGTCACACCTTCAGATACTTGCGCAGCGCGAAGAACGCCGCCAACGCGGGCATCAGAAGGCTCGTCGCGAGGATGAGCGGCAGCTTCGTCAACACCGCGTCCCAGCCGATGAAGTTGATCAGTGTCAGCTTCTCCGACAGGGCCAGGCCGTGGTCGATGATGAAGTACCGCGCCATCACCAGGAACGCACAGGCGACCGTCCCTCCGATCAGCCCGGCGACCGCGGCCTCCATGATGAACGGCGCCTGGATGTAGAAGCCCGAGGCGCCGACCAGGCGCATGATCCCGGTCTCGCGCCGCCGGCTGAAGGCCGAGACCCGCACGGTGTTGACGATCAGCATGAGCGCGACGACGAGCATCAGCGCCATGATCGCCCGCGCGGCCCAGTTCATGCCGTTCAGCAGCCCGAAGAGGTTGTCCAGGATCCCCTTCTGGTCCTGCACCGACTGCACGCCGTCGCGCCCGTCGAAGGCGGTCGCGATGACCTGGTACTTCTCCGGGTCCTTCAGCTTGATCCGGTACGACTCCTGCATCTGGTCCGGCGTGAGCGAGGCGGCCAGCGGGGAGTCGCCGAACTGCTCCTTGTAGTGCTTGTACGCCTGGTCCTGCGACTCGTACGCCACCTTCTCGACGACCGTCATCTTCTTCAGGTCGGCGACGATCTCCTTCTTCTGGTCCTCGGTGACCGCGCCCTTGGCGCAGTTGGGGTCGGACTCGGCGTCGCTCTTGTTGCAGAGGAAGACCGAGACGTTGACCTTGTCGTACCAGTAGCCCTTCATGGTGTTGACCTGGTCACTCATCAGGAGCGACCCGCCGAACAGGGCGAGCGACAGGGCGACGGAGACGATGACGGCGAAGGTCATCGTCAGATTGCGGCGGAGACCGACACCGATCTCGGACAGTACGAACTGGGCGCGCATGGCGTCTTCTTCAGGCCTTTCCGTGGACGGTCGCGGTCAGTGCTGGTAGCCGTAGACGCCGCGTGCCTGGTCGCGGACGAGGCGGCCCTTCTCCAGCTCGATGACGCGCTTGCGCATCTGGTCCACGATGTTCTGGTCGTGCGTCGCCATCACCACGGTGGTGCCCGTCCGGTTGATCCGGTCGAGCAGCTTCATGATGCCGACGGAGGTCTGCGGGTCGAGGTTGCCGGTGGGCTCGTCGGCGATGAGCAGCTTGGGCCGGTTGACGAAGGCCCGGGCGATCGCCACCCGCTGCTGCTCACCACCGGAGAGCTCACCGGGCATCCGGTCCTCCTTGCCGCCCAGCCCGACGAGGTCGAGCACCTGCGGCACGGACTTGCGGATCTCGCCGCGGGACTTGCCGATGACCTCCTGTGCGAAGGCCACGTTCTCGGCGACCGTCTTGTTCGGCAGCAGCCGGAAGTCCTGGAACACCGTCCCCAGCTGGCGCCGCATCTGCGGCACCTTCCAGTTGGACAGGCGTGCGAGGTCCTTGCCCAGAACGTGCACCTGACCGTGGCTGCACCGCTCCTCGCGGAGGATCAGCCGCAGGAAGGTGGACTTTCCGGAGCCGGAGGACCCCACGAGGAACACGAACTCGCCCTTGTCCACTTCCAGGGACACATCCCTGAGTGCGGGGCGGTTCTGCTTGGGGTAGACCTTGGAGACATTGTCGAATCGGATCACGGATGCACCACGGGTCGCCGGGGGTAGATGAGCGTGACCATACGCGAACCGGGTGCGCCAGCGCAGTCGCCGGAAGGGGTTGCGTAGGTCTTGTGCCTTTTTGTGCCGACTGAGGTGACGCCCCACGGGCGCGGGGCTGTGTCGATGTGCGGCTCCGCCGCGTGCGCGCGACCAGCCACATACGGGCCCGCAGCCAGGAGACACCGGGAGACAATGGAAACCACCCCTCCGAGAGCGCCCGAGCCCTTTCCGAAGGAACCTGGCATTGTGGAGGGGGGAACGTTCCCGGGGCCAAACCCGTTGAACCCCCGGAGGGAACTCGCTAGGAGGGTGGCGCATGACGTACGACCGGCTGGTGTGCGCGAACTGCGCCGCACCCGTGAGTGAGGGCCGCTGCCCCGTGTGCCGGGCGAACCGTGAGCGGCTGCAGCAGGAGAACCCGTTCGCGGGTCTGAACCCGATGACGCTGATCATGCTGCTGGCGATACTGATCGCGGCAGTGGCGCTGCTGGCGCACCAGACCGCATAGGGCGAAGCGCCAACCGCAGGCAGACATGGCGAGGGGCCCGGAGCGAAATGCGCTCCGGGCCCCTCGGCCGTACGGCGTTGATTACGCAGTGTGAACGATGGGCTACCGTCAGGCAGCCGCACCGCCGCGGCCACCCGCGAGGCGCGGGAGGATGCGGAAGCCGATGCCGCCGGCGATCATCGTGGCGGCGCCGACCAGCAGGAAGGTGGTCTGAGCGGCGCCGGTCTCGGCGAGCTCGTCACCGCCGCCCTGAGCGGAGGTGCTGGTGCCCGTACCCGTGCCGGTACCGGTGGTCTCGGTGAGCGAGGAGGAGCCCTCCTCCTGGGGAGAGGTGCCGCCGTCGGGGTCGGTGTTGTTGTTACCGCCGCCGTTGTTGCCGTTCCCGTTCCCGTTGCCGTTTCCGTTCCCGTTGCCGTCACCCGGGTTGGTCGGGTCGGACGGCTCCTCGGTGGGGTCCGTCGGCTCGGTCGGCTCGAGCGTCGGGTCCGTCGGGACCGTGGGCTCCTCGGTGGGGATGCCCGGGTCGGTCGGGATGTCCGTCGGGATGCCCGGGTCGGTCGGGATGTCCGTCGGGATGCCCGGGTCGGTCGGCGGCTCGGTCGGGTCCTCGGGCCCGCAGAACAGACCGAGCACGCAGTCGTCCGCCTCGGCGGCAGATGCGGCACCCGCAGCGGTCAGCGAGGCACCGGCCGCGATCACGGCACCGGCCGCGACGCGCGCGAGGCGGATCCGCGTCTTCTTCGTCATGTGGTTGCTACCCCCAGTAGCTCAATCGTCAGTGAGGCGGCGCTCGGGGGCCGTGATCGACGGAGGTAACTGAACTTGAGCCCCCCGGTTCACATGCGCCCCAGAGATACGCATGCCACGCTTTACCCTTCCCATTTTTCAAAGACACGTCAAGGCCGTTTACGTGCGCCATGTCCAAATACGGGAGTTATGGCTGGGGTTGGAGCCTGTGAGTGTGATGTAAAACCCAGACATGCAGGCACGAAAAAGGCAACTGCCGCCGGGAGGACGGCAGTTGCCTTGTCGACAAAGTTACTTCGCTACTTCTCCTGCTGCTTGCGCCAGCGAATTCCGGCTTCGAGGAATCCCTCGATCTCACCGTTGAACACGGCCTCGGGGTTGCCGACTTCGAACTCCGTGCGCAGGTCCTTGACCATCTGGTACGGGTGCAGCACGTAGGACCGCATCTGGTTGCCCCACGAGTTGCCGCCGTCGCCCTTCAGGGCGTCCATCTTGGCCTGCTCCTCCTGTCGGCGCCGCTCGAGCAGCTTGGCCTGGAGGACGTTCATCGCGGTGGCCTTGTTCTGGATCTGCGACCGCTCGTTCTGGCAGGAGACGACGATGCCGGTGGGGAGGTGGGTGAGCCGCACCGCGGAGTCGGTGGTGTTCACGCCCTGGCCGCCGGGGCCCGAGGACCGGTACACGTCCACGCGCAGCTCGGACTCGTCGATCTCGATGTGGTCGGTCTGCTCGACCACGGGGAGCACCTCGACGCCCGCGAAGGAGGTCTGGCGGCGGCCCTGGTTGTCGAAGGGCGAGATCCGCACGAGCCGGTGCGTGCCCTGCTCGACGGACAGGGTCCCGTAGGCGTACGGCACCTGCACGGCGAAGGTCGTCGACTTGATGCCGGCCTCTTCGGCGTACGACGTCTCGTAGATCTCGGTCTTGTAGCCCTTCTGCTCCGCCCAGCGCAGGTACATCCGCTGCAGCTTCTCGGCGAAGTCGGCGGCGTCGACGCCGCCCGCCTCCGCGCGGATGTTGACGAGCGCCTCACGGGAGTCGTACTCACCGCTGAGCAGCGTCCGGACCTCCATCTCGTCCAGCGCCTTCTTGACGGCGGTGAGCTCGGACTCGGCCTCGGCACGGGTGTCCGGGTCGTCCTCCTCCTCGGCCATCTCGAACAGCACGGCGAGATCGTCGATCCGCGAGCGCAGGGCGTCGGCCTTCCTCACCTCCGCCTGGAGGTGGGACAGCTTGCTGGTGATCTTCTGCGCCTCGTCCGGGTTGTCCCACAGGGACGGCGCGGCCGCCTGCTCCTCGAGCACGGCGATGTCTGCCCTCAGCTTGTCGAGGTCCAGAACGGCCTCGATCGACTCCATGGTCGAGGAGAGGGACTTGAGCTCTTCGGATACATCGACGACTGCCACACCCCCAGCGTAACGGCTCCGCCAAGCGGGGAGGTCCGGGCGCCCTTCCGGCCCGTCCGGCGTTTGAGGACGAGGCCCGTTCAGGGCCGAAGCGGGGTCTGGGGGCTACGGGGTCGCCGGTGCCGAGTTGTTCGTGTCCTGCGGCGTCGCATCCGCGTCGTCACCCGAGGTCGCCAGCCACGTGCCGACACCCGCCGCAGCCACCAACGCCACCGCAGCCGCCCCCAACGCCACCCGCCGCCGCCGAGCCACCGCCCGATGCCGGGCGGAGCCGGGACGGGGCGCACCCGCCGCCCTCGGCACCCGGGCCGTCCCCCGCGCACCGCCGGCCAGCTCGTCGGGCCCCGGCACCCTCATCGACGTATGCGTGTCCCGGTTGGAGTCGGCCGGCTTGGCGCCCGGCACCAGCGGCACCGCACCGCGCCGCCGTACCCGCTCCCCCGCCGGCGCCGCTTCCTCAGCGGCCGGAGCCTCTTCCTCCGCCGGCTCCGCATCCGGCTCGTCCACGTCCAGCGGCGGCATCCCGGCCACCAGCGGCAGCAGCTCCCGCAGCCGCGCCCCCAGCTCCGACGCCCGCAACCGCGAGGCCGGCGCCTTCGCGAGGCACTGCACGATCAGCTGCCACAGCTCGTCGGGGATACCGGGCAGCGGGGCCACCGACTCCGTGACGTGGCGGCGCAGCACCGCGCCCGGGTGGCCCCCACCGAACGGCGTGAAGCCCGCCAGCAGCTCGTACAGCACCGTGGCGAGGGCGTAGATGTCGACCGCCGCCCGTGGCGGCAGGCCCTCCACGATCTCCGGCGCCAGGTAGTCCGGCGTCCCGATGATCTTCGTGGCGCGGGTGCGGCGCGGGGAGTCGATGAGTTTCGCCACACCGAAGTCCGTCAGCAGGGCCGGATGCGAGCCGCCCGGCCCCAGCGGGCCCTGCATGTCGAGCAGCACGTTCTCCGGCTTCACGTCCCGGTGCACGACCCCGGCCGCATGCGCGGCCGCCAGCCCGTCCGCGATGTCCGCCACGATCGCCACCGCCGCCTCGGGCGAGAGCCGCCGGTCGCGGTCGAGCCGGGTGCGCAGGTCGGTGCCGCGGACGAGGTCCATGACCAGCGCGAGGTCGTTGCCGTCGACCACCAGGTCGCGTACGGAGACCACGTTCGGGTGCTCGAGGCCGAGCAGCGCCGTGCGCTCCTGCACGAAGCGGCCGACGAGTTCCTGGTCGGACGCGAGGTCCTCGCGCAGCAGCTTGACGGCGACGGGCCCCTCGGGCCCCTCGCCCAGCCACACCGTGCCGGCGCTGCCCCGCCCCAGGATCTGGTTGGCGGTGTACCGGCTGCCGATCTTCCGTGCCAAGACTGCTCCTACCGACGCGTGGTGTCGCGCTGCGTCATTCCGGAGGCCGACCCCCGGACCCCCCAGCCGACAGAACCGGGACCCCCGGTCGACAAAACTACGCGCCCAGCGAGCCAACCTTCACCGCGGAGGCGGAAATCACCCGCCAGATGTCGACAAATAGCCAAACCAGTCGCCGCGACGGCAGGGTCCCGAGGCGGTCTGCGCCGCCTCCGGTCAGTTGGTGCCCGAGCTGCCGCCCAGGTCCCCGATCCACCCGGACACGGTGGTGAACCAGTCGGAGAGCTGGTCCCAGTAGCTCTTGCCCGTGCCGATCCACTCCTGCAGCGGGCTCAGCTCCCAGATGAGCCAGCCCGCGACGAACAGGATGACGATCGTGAACAGGCACCCCTTGAGGCAGCCGAGCCCGGGGATCCGCATCGGGTTGGCGCTGCGCCGGCGCGGCTCACGCGGCTCGCGCTGGGGCCGCTGCGGCTCCGGCGCGGGCGGCGGGGTGTACCGCTGCGGCTGCTGCTGCGGCTGGCGCGGTGGGGCGTACGGCTGCGGCTGGTGCTGCTGGGGATGGCCGTAGCCCTGCTGCCGGCCCTGCGGAGGCCGCTGCTGCTGCGGCTGCGGCGGCGGCTGCTGCGGGCGGGCGACCTGGCGCTGGGGGCGGCGGCGCAGCGGGTCCTGGTTGGGGTCGAGGTACTGGACCTGCGTCTGCTCGTTGCGGTCCCGGGCGGCGCGCAGCTGGTTCTGCCAGGGGTGCGGCTCCTCGGGGCCGGGCTGACCGGGCTGCCCGCCGGGCTGTCCCTGCGGCATCGGCGGCATGACGGCCGTGGGGTCGGCGGCGCCGGTGTGCGGCAGGACGCTGGTCGCGCCGTTCGGGTCGTACATCCCGGGGGCCGTGCCGTGCGGCAGGACCTGGGTCGGGTCGGCCGAGCCCGGCACGGTGGCCGGCGCGGGGTCGGGGGCGAGCAGGGCGGCGACGCCCTCGGCCGCCGCGATCTGCGCCGAGTTCGCGTGCACGCCGATGCCCTCGGCGACGACGCGCAGGCCGCGGGCGAGGTTCTCGGCGCTGGGCCGTTCGTCGGGGTTCTTGCGCAGGCAGCGTTCTATGACCGTCCACAGGGGGTCGGGGACCGTGGACGGGCGGCGCGGCTCGGCGCTCAGGTGCTGGTGCAGGACCTCCAGGGCGGAGCCGCCGCCGAACGGCGGGCGTCCGGTGACCAGCTCGTAGAGGAGGATGCCGGCGCCGTAGATGTCGACGGCGGACGTCTGCGGGCGGCCCTCGGCGGACTCGGGCGCGACGTACGCGGGCGTGCCGACGAACTCATGGGTGCGGGTCAGGCCCGGGGAGTCGGCGAGGCGGGCGATGCCGAAGTCGGTCAGCAGGGGGTGCATCTGGCCGCCGTTCTGCTGGAGCAGGACGTTGGCGGGCTTCAGGTCGCGGTGGACGACGCCGTCGGCGTGACTGGCGGCCAGCGCGTCGGCGATCTGCGCGGTGAGCAGGGCGGCGGCGACCGGGGAGAAGGGGCCGTTCTCGCGCAGGTAGCGGTGCAGGTCGGGGCCCTCTACGAGGTCCATGACCAGGGCCAGCAGCTCGCCCTCGACGACCAGGTCACGTACCCGGACGATGTTCGGGTGGGTCAGGCGCAGCAGGACGGACCGCTCGCGCAGGAACCGCATGACGATGTCCGCGTCGCTGGCGAGCTCCTCCTTGAGGACCTTGATCGCGACGGTCTCGCCGGGCTGCCCCGGCACGGCCGCCTCGGCGCCCGCGGTCTCTCGCTGGCGGGCCCGCCAGACGGTCCCCGTGGCGCCGCGACCGAGCGGCTCCTCGAGGAAGTACTTGCTGCCTACCGGCCGCACGTCGCGCTCCCTGCTGCTTGTCTACGTTCCGACCCACTGTAGTGCCGTGCCCCCGGGCACCGGCCTGTCGTCATTCTGTGCGTCTTACGTACGGCTCCCCGTACATGTTCGAAGGAAAGACGCTCGGCTCTGTCTCGTGGTTGCCGCAAGCGGACGTGAGCGATCTCAAGTGATCATCGACAGTGCACTTGTCAGGCACTTTTGCGGGCAGAGCCGACCAATCAAGATCACTTGCCTTCGGGCGGGGGGCGCGTTGTCAGTGGCAGGTGCGAGGATGCGTGACGAACGTGGAGTACTGGCCGATGTGTTCGTGTGGGGTGGGGAAAGTCCGCGCCCTCGCAGAAGGGACCGCTGACGCCGATGCAGATCCGGCTGACCGTCGTAGACCCGCTGGCCCCGCCTGCCCCGGCGCGAGGCCGCGCCGCGAGCTGCGACGTGCTGGTCACGGCGCCCGCGGGCACGGCCCTGGCCGCGGTGGCGTCGGCGCTCGCCTCGGCGGTGTCCGGGGGTGACGGCCCGGTCGTGCTGTACGCGGGCGCGGAGCGGCTCGACGACCGGCGCAGCACGCTCGGTGAGCCCCCGCTGATAGACGGCGCGGTGCTGTCCCTGGGCGCCCCGCCGGCACCCGAGCCCCACCCCGAGCTGGACGACGCCCCGACGCAGCTCCATGTCGTGGCCGGCCCGGACGCGGGCGGCGTCCACCTGCTGCACGGCGGCGAGATCCGCATCGGCCGTTCCGCCGACGCCGATGTCCCGCTCGACGACCCGGACGTCTCCCGGCTGCACTGCGCGGTCACGGTCGCCGCCGACGGCCGCGTCTCGGTCACCGACCTCGACTCCACGAACGGCACCACGCTGGACGGCGCCCGCGTGACCGCCCGCCCGGTGCGGTTCGCGCCGGGGGCGTTGCTGCGGATCGGCGAGTCGGCGCTGCGGCTGGCTCCGGCCGGGGGGCCGGGGGCGCGGGTGCGGACGGAGCCGGACGGGGAGGGGCATGTGCGGGTCCCTGCCGGGGGCGACCCGGGACGGGACGGCGACGCCGGGGCGCGCAGTGACGGGCGGGCAGTGTCGGGTGTCGGTGCGGACAGCCCCCCGAGGGCCGGCGTGGCGGTGTCTCACGCGCGCGTGGCCGATGGGGGCGACGCGGCCGCGGCCTCCGGAGGCCGGTCGGCCGCTCAGGAACACGGTCCGGTCGAGCCGCCCGTCGTGCCGGTGCAGGGCAGGGCGCCGCGGATCGAAAGCCACGGCGGGTCCCAGCGGGCGGTTCCGCGACCGCGCGGAGGCGAGACGCACGGCGCGGGCTTCGAGGTGGGCCCGCTGGACGGGGGGCACGGCGGCGCGGGCACCGACCCCGCTTCGAGCGACGGCGGCCCCGACGGCACCCCGGCGAACGGCAGCAGCCGTAAAGGCACCCCGCTCCGGGGCACCGACGTACCGCAGGGCGTGCGCAGGCGCGGAGGGCTCACGGCGTGGGCGCGGCGGCTGGCCGGCGGGCGTGGGGAGCAGGAGGCGACGGCCCGGCGTGGGACGTACGACGATGACGAGCTGCCCGAGGCGACCGAGCTCCCCTCGGCGGCGAACGGCCCCAGGCTGCCGGAGGCCTGGCCGGATCCGGCGTCCCTGCTGCTGACGGCCCTGGGTCCCGGGCCCCGGCTGTGGGAGCGCGCGCCGCGTCACCCGGAGGCGCTCACGGTGCGGCTCGGCACCGCCGACCGGGCGGCGCCCGACGGTTCGGGGCTGCTGCCCGCGGTGCCGGTGACCGCCGATCTGCGTGAGGTGGGCGCGCTGGGTCTGGCCGGTCCGCGCGAGCGGCTCGCCGGGCTGGCCCGCGCGGTGCTCGCCCAGCTCGCCGCGCTGCACTCGCCCGACGCCCTGGAGCTGGTGCTGATCAGTGCGGACCGCTCCCGTCCGCTGGAGGAGCGCACCGCCGAATGGGCCTGGCTGGGCTGGCTGCCGCATGTCCGCCCCGGACACGCCCAGGACTGCCGCCTCCTGCTGGCCTACGACCGCGAACAGGCCACGGCCCGCACCGAGGAACTGCTGCGGCGCCTGGAGGACTTGTCGCCGCAGACGCGGGGCGCGGGCGCCGGGGGGAGCTCTGCGGAGGTGCGGACCACCGGCGCAGCCTCCGCCGTCCCGGAGGGGCATGCCGTTCGGCGGCCCTCCTGGGCGCGGGACGACGACCCGGCCGACGGGGCGGACGGATTCGCGGGGCCGTACACCGTGGTCGTCGTGGACGGCGACCCCGGGGGCGCCGACGTGCGCGAGGCGGTGGCGCGGCTGGCGCTGGAGGGGCCGCGGGCCGGCATCCACGTCGTGTGCCTGGCCGAGACGGCTTCGGCGTCGCCCGCGTCGCCGGTGACGGAGACCTACGAGGCGGCGTGCACGGTGTCGCCGGTGTTCCGGGACTGCGGTGCGGTCGCGCTGCTGAGCGGTGATGTGGCGACGGCACTGCGGCTGATGCGGGTGGCCCGGGCCGGGGCCGCCGGAAGCGGAGCGGAGACCGACCCGCGCGTGGCGGACGCATCCCGCGCGGGTGCCGCCGATCAAGGCACCGGCGGCCACTACTCCGCGGATCACGACACGGTCGGCCACAGCTCAGGCGCACACGGCCCCGTGGGCCACAGCACCGCCGGACCCGGCGGACACGGCTCCCCTGCCTCCGCCGGCCCCGCTCCCGCCCCCAGCCACGGTCCCGTCGGTCACGGCACCATGGCCGCCGTGGACGCCGTCTCCCTCGCCTGGGCGGAGCGGTTCGCGCGGGCTCTGGCGCCGTTGCGTACGGAGGGCGGCGTCGGAGAGCGGCACGCGCGGGTGTCCGTGCCGTTGCCTCAGTCGGCGCGGCTGCTGGACGAGCTGGGGCTGGCCCGGGCCACCCCGGCGTCGCTGATGGCGCGTTGGGCCGACGCGGCCGATGACGGAGAGGCCCTCGGCGGCCGGGTGTGTGCCGTGCTCGGGGCCGGGCCGCGCGGGCCGGTCACCGCGGACCTCGGCGCCGACGGGCCGCACCTGCTGATCGAGGGGCCGCCCGGCAGCGGGCGTACGGAGCTGCTGCGGGCCGTGGTCGCGTCGCTGGCGGCGGCCGAGCGGCCGGACCGGCTGGGCATCGTGCTGATCGACGGCCGGGACAGCGTCGGCGCGGGCGGCGGGCACGGCGACGGACTGCGGGTCTGCACGGACGTACCCCATGTGACCACCCACCTCACCGCCAACGACCCGGTCCGGATGCGGGAGTTCGCCCAGTCGCTGAGCGCCGAGCTGAAGCGGCGCGCGGAGTTGCTGGGGCGGTCCGACTTCGCCGAGTGGCACACGGGGCGTGAGCTGTCGGGCCGGATGGTCGCGCAACGAGCGGCGGGGAAAAGCGCCGGGGCAGGTGCCGGTGCCGTTGACCACACGGGAGATCTCGACACGCCGCCCAGCTCCACGATCCGGCTGCGGCCGGGGGCGGCCCGTCGGCAGGCCGAGGCCGAGGCTGTGCCGCCGTTGCCCCGGCTCGTCGTGGTCGTCGACGACCTGGACGCACTGATCTCGCCCGCCCTCGGGTCCACGGGCCGGCCCGCGGCGGGCTCGGTGATACGCGCGCTGGAGGCCGTGGCGCGGGAGGGCGAGCGGCTCGGGGTGCATCTCGTGGCCGCCGCGGGGATCGGTGGCCGTACGGCGGAGTCGGAGCCGGCGCGGCTGGCGACGTTGCGGGTGACGCTGGACGCCGTGGCGGCGGGGCCGGACGAACCGGCGCCGGGGCGGGGGCGGCTGGCCTGGGCGGACGGAAGAGCGGTGCCGTTCCAGGGCGGGCGGGTCACGGGACGTATTCCGCGGACGGCGACGCTGCGGCCCACGGTCGTGCCGTTGGAGTGGCACCGCATGGGCGATCCGCCGACCCGACGCCCCGTCCGCGAGCTGGGCAACGGGCCGACGGATCTGGCGTTGCTGGCCAGTGCGTTGGAGAGGGCTGCGCGGGAGGTCGCGGCGACCGAGGTGCCGTCACTCCTGTAACGCCGGTCGGCAAATTCAGCCCGTCTGGGGGTACCCCCTCTGGGGGAGATTGAGGACGAGGCCGTTCAGGCCGATAGGGGGTCTGGGGGCGCAGCCCCCAGGGACGCGAGCCACCGCGCAGCCGCACGATCTTCGGCCCAACCGTCGGAGACGCTGGTCACGAGGCGGTCACGATCGCCCACTTGACAGCGGACGCGGTCTTGCCGCCCCCCATACCAGGGCGTAGACCAGATCGCACGGGACAGCGCTCGAACGTTCGACGAGGCACGAAGAACGGGGCAGTGATGCGCAGCACGAGCAGGAACCGGACAAGCAGGGCCGCCAGGGCCGCGGCAGCCGCAGCCGCGGGCGCCCTCGCACTCTCGCTCACCGCATGCGGAGGCGATGACAACGACAGCGGCAACGAACAGGGCGGAAACGACCAGGAGACCGCCGGCACCGTCACCCTTCCCAAGCTGAACGGCGAGTCCCTCGAGGTCGCCGCCGTCTGGACCGGTGCCGAGCAGGAGAACTTCAAGAAGGTCCTCGCGGAGTTCGAGAAGCGCACCGGCGCCAAGGTGACCTTCGTGCCCGCCCAGGACCCGATCATCAACTTCCTCGGCTCGAAGGTCGCGGGCGGCCAGCCGCCGGACATCGCGATGCTTCCGCAGCCGGGCGCCATCAAGCAGGCCGTCGACAAGAAGTGGGCCAAGCCCCTCGGCGCCGAGGCGATCAACGAGCTGCAGGAGAACTACTCGCAGGGCTGGCAGGACATCGGCAAGGTCGACGACAAGCAGTACGGCGTCTACTACAAGGCCGCCAACAAGTCCCTGATCTGGTACAACGCCAAGGTCTTCGAGAACGCGGGGGCCACCGAGCCCAAGACGTGGGACGAGTTGCTCACCACGGCCCAGACCGTCTACGACTCCGGCGTCACGCCGTTCTCGGTGGGCGGCGCCGAGGGCTGGACCCTCACCGACTGGTTCGAGAACATCTACCTCTCCCAGGCCGGTCCCGAGAAGTACGACCAGTTGGCGAAGCACGAGATCAAGTGGACCGACCCGTCCGTGAAGGACGCGCTCACCACGCTCGCCCAGGTCTGGGGCAAGAAGGACTATGTGGCGGGCGGCGCGAACGGCGCGCTGCAGACCGACTTCCCGGCGTCGGTCACCCAGACCTTCACCGGCGGCGACCAGCCGAAGGCCGCCATGGTCTACGAGGGTGACTTCGCGCAGGTCAACATCACGCAGGCCAAGGCGGAGGTCGGCACGGACGCGAAGGTGTTCCCGTTCCCGGCCGTGGGCGACACCGCTCCCGTGGTGTCCGGCGGCGACGCGGCCGTGATCCTGCAGGACTCCAAGGCCGCGCAGGCCCTGGCCACCTTCCTGGCCTCCCCGGACGCGGCGACCATCCAGGCGAAGCTGGGCGGTTACCTCTCGCCGAACAAGAACGTGGACAACTCGGCGTACCCGAACGCCGTGCAGCAGAAGATCGCCAAGTCCCTGATCGACTCGGGCGACGACTTCCGCTTCGACATGTCCGACCAGGCACCGCAGGCCTTCGGCGGCACGCCCGGCAAGGGCGAGTGGAAGGCGCTGCAGGACTTCCTGAAGAACCCCTCGGACATCGCGGGCACCCAGCAGAAGCTGGAAGCCGACGCGGCCGCGGCGTACGGAAACTGACGCCATGGCGTCGGCGGAAGCGGCAGGGGGCTCTGGGCCCCCTGCCGCACCCAAGTCGCGCAAGAGCGTGACCGGCACGCGCAGGACGGTGGCAGCGCTGTTCCTGCTGCCCGCTCTCGTGCTGCTCGGCGCGCTCGTGGTCTACCCGATCGGGTACTCCGTCATCCGCAGCTTCTACGACCAGTCCGGCGACGGCTTCGCCGGATTCGACAACTACGAGGCCCTGTTCACCGACGACGGCATCCGCACCGCCCTGAAGAACAACGTCATCTGGGTGGTGTTCGCCCCGACGGTCGCCACCGCGCTCGGTCTGATCTTCGCGGTGCTGACCGAACGGGTGCGCTGGGGTACGGCGTTCAAGCTGGTCGTCTTCATGCCGATGGCGATCTCGATGCTGGCGGCGGGCATCATCTTCCGGCTCGTCTACGACCAGGACCCGGACAAGGGCGTCGCGAACGCGGTGTGGGTGGGCGTCCACGACACCTTCGCGCAGGCGTCCGCGTTCCCGAAGGCGCACCCGGGGCGCGAGTCGCCCCTGGAGGCGGTATCGGGCGGCGGCTTCATCACCAAGGCCACCGTCAGCGCCGGCACCCCGGTCACCCTGCCCCTCGTGGGCGTCGCCCCCGACCAGATGCCCGGCAGCGCCAAGACCGCCGTGGAAGCGAAGGCCGATCCGGACGAGGTCACCGGCACGACCTGGCAGGACTTCACGCGCGGCAAGGGCGTCGGCACGCTCGGCGGGGTCGACGCGTCCGAGCTGGGCTATGCCGGGATGACCATCGAGGCGGTCAAGGACGGCAAGGTCGTGGCCCGCGCGGAGGCGGCCGACGACGGCACGTTCACGCTGCCGGCCGCCGCCGACGGGGCCCGGCTGCGGCTCCCGCCGGACAACTTCAAGGAGCCGTACAACGGCGTGGACTGGCTCGGCCCGTCCCTCGTCACGCCGGCCATCATCGGGTCGTACATCTGGATGTGGGCCGGTTTCGCGATGGTGCTGATCGCGGCCGGGCTCGCGGGCATCCCCCGGGATCTGCTGGAGGCGGCCCGAGTGGACGGCGCCAACGAGTGGCAGGTGTTCCGCAGGGTCACGGTGCCCCTGCTGGCGCCCGTCCTCGCGGTGGTCACCGTCACCCTGATGATCAATGTCCTGAAGGTCTTCGACCTGGTCTTCATCATCGCCCCGGGCTCCTCCCAGGACGACGCGAACGTCCTCGCGCTGGAGCTGTACCGCAAGGGCTTCTCCGAGGACCAGCCGGGCATCGCCAGCGCGATCGCGGTGTTCCTGCTGCTGCTGGTCATCCCGGTCATGTGGTTCAACATCCGCAGGCTGAGGCGGGAGGTGCGGCGATGAGTGCGGACGCCGGCGGGCTCACCAAGGGGACGCCCGAGCCGCTCACGACCGTCAACGTCAAGGAGTCCCTCGGCGCCCGGCTCGCCTCCGGCGTCAGCGGGGGGCTCGTGCGGGTGTTCCTGATCGTCGTGGGCCTGTTCTGGCTGGTGCCGACGATCGGGCTGCTGCTGTCGTCTCTCCGCCCGCCGGAGGAGATGACCGCGAGCGGCTGGTGGGAGGTCTTCAGCAAGCCGTCCCAACTCACCTTCGACAGCTACGACAAGCTCCTGAGCAACAGCGACATCACCGACTCGATCCTCAACACCGTGCTGATCACGGTTCCGGCGACGGTCCTCGTCGTCGTCATCGGCTCGCTCGCGGGCTACGCGTTCGCGTGGATGGAGTTCCCGGGCCGCGACTGGTGGTTCCTGGGTGTGGTCGGCCTGTTGGTGGTGCCGGTGCAGGTGGCGCTGATCCCGATCGCCGAACTGTTCGGCAACATCGGCATCTTCGGGTCCCTGATCGGCGTGGTCCTCTTCCACGTCGGGTTCGGGCTGCCGTTCGCGGTGTTCCTGCTGCGGAACTTCTTCGCGGAGATCCCACGGGAGCTGCTGGAGGCGGCCCGCCTGGACGGCGCCGGTGAACTGCGCCTGTTCTTCCGCGTCGTGATGCCGCTCGGCGGTCCGGCGATCGCCGCGCTCGGCATCTTCCAGTTCCTGTGGGTGTGGAACGACATGCTGGTCGCGCTGATCTTCACGGACTCCGGAAGTCAGCCGATCACGGTCGCCCTGCAGACACAGGTTCGCCAGTTCGGCAACAACATCGACATCCTGGCACCCGGCGCGTTCATCTCCATGGTGATCCCGCTGGTCGTGTTCTTCGCGTTCCAGCGGCAGTTCGTGTCCGGTGTGATGGCGGGCGCGGTCAAGTAGGCGCAAGCGCACCGTGCCTGAAGGGGCGGGCCGTCATCGGTCCGCCCCTTCGCCGGGGGTCTGGGGGTCGTCCCCCAGAAAACGCAGCACCTACGGTCCCTCGTATGCCTCAGGTCCCGTAACCAAGTCACTCCATTGGCCGTTCCCGGGCAAGGCGCTACGGCGACAGCGCCTACCGTCCCGGCCGACCCAGTGGATGTCTTTTGCCCAGGTTCAGTGTCATTGTCCCCGCGTACAAGGTTCAGGCGTACCTGCACGAATGCCTGGAATCGGTACTCTCGCAGTCGTACCCCGATCTCGAACTGATCGCCGTCGACGACTGCTCGCCGGACGCGTCCGGCGCCATCATCGACGAGTTCGCGGCCCGCGACGCGCGCGTGCGCCCCGTGCACCTCGCCGAGAACGGGGGTCTGGGGCCCGCCCGCAACGCCGGTATGGCCGAGGCCACCGGCGACTACCTGATCTTTCTCGACAGCGACGACAGTCTCACCCCCGACGCCCTGCAGGCGATCGCCGACCGGCTGAAGGAGACCGGCCAGCCGGACGTCCTGGTCTACGACTACGCGCGCACCTACTGGACCGGCGAGACGGTCCGCAACCAGGCCGCGGCCCAGCTCACCGAAGAGGGCCCGGCGCCCTTCCGGCTGGCGGACCGGCCGGGGCTGCTGCGCCTGCTGATGGTCGCCTGGAACAAGGCGTACCGGCGGGAGTTCGTGACGGAGGAGGGCTTCGCCTTCCCGTCCGGCTACTACGAGGACACGCCCTGGACGTACCCGGTCCTGATGACGGCGGAGTCGATCGCGACCCTGGACCGGGTGTGCGTGCACTACCGGCAGCGGCGCCGGGGCGGCATCCTCGGCACGGTCAGCCCGCGGCACTTCGACATCTTCGAGCAGTACGACCGTGTCTTCGCGTACGTCGAGCAGAACCCCGAACTCGCCCGCTGGCGGCCGCTGTTGTTCCGCCGGATGGTCGACCACCTGGTCGTGGTGTTCGCCCGCCGCGACCGCCTGCCGCGCCGCAGCCGCGCGGAGTTCCTGCGCACGGCCCGCACCTACTACCGCCGCTACCGCTCCCCGGGCGCGCCGGTCCCCCCGCGCACCCGGGTCCATCACACCCTGGTCCGCCTGGGCCTGCACCGCACCTACCGCGCCCTGCACCTGGCGGCGGCCCTGGTCCGCCGCAGCGCCAAGTTCACCAACCGCCTGATGAAGGGCCTGCGCTCCACCGCCCTGCGCCTGCACTACCGCATCCAGCGGCGCCTCCCGCTGCGCGCCGACCGTGCCGTCTTCGCCGCTCAGGGCGTGCGCGGCCACGGCTGCAACCCCGGCGCCCTGGAGCGGGCGTTCCGCACGCACGCCCCGGGCATCCGCACGGCCTGGATCGCCGAGGCCGAGCAGCACGACTCCGTCCCCGACGGCACCCGCCGGCTGCGCCCCGACACGGCCGCCTACTGGACGGCCCTCGCCCGCTCCAAGTACTTCGTCCACAACGCCGACTTCGACCGCCGCCTGGTCAAGCGCCGCGGCCAGGTCCTCGTGCAGACCCGGCAGGGCACCCCGCTCAAGCACATGGGCCTTGACCTGCGCGAACGCCCGGCAGCCGCGGGGGACACGGACTTCGACGAACTCCTCGACGACGTCGACAAGTGGGACTACGTCCTGTCCGCCAACCGCCACTCCACCCTGATCTGGGAGCGCGTCTACCCGGGCGGCTACACCACCCTCGAATACGGCAACCCGCGCAATGACGTCTTCCAGCAGGCCACTTCGGCGGACGTGGCCCGGATCCGGGAGTCGCTCGGCATCCCCCAGGGCGTGGTCGTGATCCTCTACGCACCCACCCACCGCGACTACCGCCGCACCCAGCGCACCACCCTCGACCTGCACCACGTCCTGCGCCGCCTGGGCCCTCGCTTCGTCGTCCTGGCCCGCGCGCACCCCCGGCACGGCGGCCCGCTCGCCCCCACCGCGGGCCAGGTCATCGACGTCACCGACCACCCGAGCGTCGAGTCGCTGTGCCTCGCCTCGGACGCCCTGGTCACCGACTACTCGTCCCTCATGTTCGACTACGCCGACCTGGACCGGCCGATCGTGATCCACGCGGACGACCGGGAGGCGTACGAGGCGGCCCGTGGCACCTACTTCGACCTGCGCTCCTTCCCGCCGGGCGCGGTGTCGCGCAGCGAGGACGAGCTGATCGACATCTTCACCACAGGGCACTGGCGCGGCTCGCGCTCCGCGCAGCTGCGGGCGGCGTTCCGCGAGCGTTTCTGCCCGTACGGCGACGGACGCGCCGCCGAGCGGGTCGTGCGCCATGTCGTGCTGGGCGAGACCGTCCGACCGTCCGTCGTACCGCTCGACAAACGCCACCCCGTACCGTCGCCGGCCGCGTCGCTCGCCCACTCCCCGCTCGCCACCGTGCCGCAGCCCACCGGCACCCGGACCGTCACCGAGAGCCTCTGAACGCCGTTCTCACGGAAACGGAAGAGGAGCCAGAAAAGGAGTCGCATGCCCTCCAGCCCGTCGCGGCCCACGCCGAGCCGGCCGCACACCTGGCGTCCGGCCGGGCGGCCCGGCCGCCGTCGCACCGAGTGAGGCCGACTCCGGCCCCCTGAAGAACCCGGCCGCCAGCCCATCGACAGAAAGAGCAGTATGCCCCGCTTCAGCATCATCGTTCCGTCCCATGGGGTCGCCGGCCGGCTGTCCCAGGCGCTGGACTCGGTCCTCGCCCAGCCGTTCGGCGACTTCGAGCTGATCCCGGTCTGCGACGCCCCCGACTCCCCGGCGGCGCACGTCGTCGCCGGGTACGCCGAGCGGGACTGCCGGGTGGCGCCCGTGAGCTCGCCGCCGACGGCCGGGCTGGCCGGGGCGCGCAATGCCGGGCTGCGGGCGGCGATCGGTGACTGGGTGCTGTTCCTGGACGGCGACGACGTGCTGGTGCCGGGCGCGCTGGCGGCGCTGGACGCCCGGCTGGGCGAGACCGGTGACGTGGATGTCCTGCACTTCGAGCACGAGCGGACCCCGTGGTGGGTGGGTGAGCCGACCAACCCGGCCGCGCTGCTGCTGGCACGGACACCGGGCGGGGTCTTCTCGCCCGGGGAGGCTGTCGAGCTGACGGGGGTCCAGTTCCCGGCGTGGAGTGCGGCCTACCGGCGGACCTTCCTCGCCGAGCGCCACCTCGCCTTTCCCGACGGCCACTTCACCGATGTCGGCTTCGGCGGTCTGGTCGTGCTGGGCGCCGAGCGCATGGCGGTGCTGCGCCAGGTCGTCGTACGGCATCTGCTGCGGCGGCAGGGCAGCCGGCTGGGCCTGCCGGGGGAGCATCACTTCGAGCTGCTGGACCAGGCCGAGCTGGTGCTGACGCTGGCGGCCGAGCAGGGGCTGTCCGAGGAGCGGCGTGCGGCGCTGTTCGAGCAGCTCTTCGCCGCCGTACTGAAGACGGCCGCTCATCCGCGTCGGCTGCCGCGCGGGCGCCGGGCCTTCTTCCGGCGGGCCGGCCGGCTCTACCGGCGCTACCGCCCCGCCGGGTTCCGGACGCCGGGCGGCAGTCTCGGGGTGCAGCACCGGCTGCTGGCGAGCGGGGCGTATGCGGCGTTCCGGGCGCTGCGCCGGGCCAACCAGGCGGCGGCGAGGGCGGCTTCGGGTGTGCCGCGTCCGCGCGGGCTGCGCACGCGGCTGCGGTACCGGCTTCAGCTGCGGCGCCCGCTGGATCGGAACCTCGCCGTGTACTGCGCGTACTGGGGGCGCGGCTATGTCTGCAATCCGGCCGCGATCCACGCCAAGGCCCGCGAGCTCGCCCCGCACATCCGCTCGGTGTTCGTGGTCGAGGCGGACCAGGCGCACACCGTGCCGAAGGACGTGGAGTACGCCGTCATCGGCAGCCGTAAGTACTGGGACGTGCTGGCCCGCGCCAAGTACCTGGTCAACAACGCCAACTTCGCGGACGCCGTCGTCAAGCGCAGGGGCAGCGTGCATCTGTCGACCCAGCACGGCACCCCGCTGAAGAAGATGGGCGCCGACCAGGCGACGTACCCCGTGGTGGCAGCCGCGACCGGCAGCTTCGCCAAGCTGCTGGCCCGCGTGGACCGCTGGGACTACAACCTCACCTCCAACCGGCACTCCACTCAGATGTGGGAGAGCGCCTTCCCCGCCGCGCACGAGACCGTCGAGTACGGCTATCCGCGCAACGACGCCTACTACACGTCGACCGCCGCCGACGTCGCCCGCGTCCGCCGCGAACTCGGCGTACCCGAGGGCAAGAAGGCCCTGCTCTACGCGCCCACGCACCGCGACCACGCCACCGGCTTCGAGCCGGGGCTCGACCTTCGGGCGCTGTGCGAGGAGATCGGCGACGAGTACGTGGTGCTGCTGCGCGCCCACTACTTCTACGACCAGGGCGCCGCGCGCGGCACCGGCCGGATCATCGACGTCACCGGGCACCGCTCGTCGGAGGACGTGTGCCTGGCCGCCGACGCGCTGATCACCGACTACTCCTCGATCATGTTCGACTACGCCAACCTGGACCGGCCGATCGTCGTGTACGCGGACGACTGGGACGTCTACCGGGAGCTGAGGGGTGTCTACTTCGACCTGATGGCAGCTCCGCCGGGCCGGGTGGCCCGCACGCCGGGGGAGCTGGCGGCCGTCTTCCGTGACGGCTCGTGGGCGGACGAGGAGGCCAGGGCCCTGCGCGCCGCGTTCCGGGAGCGGTTCTGCCAGTTCGACGACGGGCGCGCCGCCGAGCGTGTCGTACGCCGGGTGCTGCTGGGTGAGCCGCCCGAGGCGATCGAACCGGTGATCCCCCTCGCCGAGCGCATCCCCGCCCCCGCCGCGACGACCCTCGTGAGGAACTGACGTGCCCCGCTTCAGCATCATCGTCCCCGTCTTCAAGGTGCAGGGCTTTCTGCGGGAGTGCCTGGACTCGGTGCTCGGGCAGTCGTACACCGACTTCGAGGTGATCGCCGTCGACGACCGCTCCCCCGACGGCTGCCCCGCCATCCTGGACGCCTACGCCGAACGCGACGCACGCGTGCGTGTGCTGCACCTGCCGGAGAACGTGGGCCTCGGCCGGGCCCGCAACGCCGGTCTGGAGCAGGCGAGCGGCGACTACGTCCTCTTCCTCGACAGCGACGACCACTACACGCCCGGCCTGCTGGCCGCCGTCGCCGCACGTCTGGAGGAGGCCGAGGAGCCGGACATCCTGGTCTTCGACCACGTGCGCACCCACTGGTGGGGACGCGGCGGCCGGAGCACGGCGGCGGACCTGCTGGCCGCGGCCGGCACGGACACGTTCAGCGTCCGTGAGAGCCCGGAGTACCTGCACCTGTTCCTGGTCGCCTGGAACAAGGCCTACCGGCGTGACTTCTTCCTCAAGCACGAGCTGCGCTACGCGCCGGGCCTGTACGAGGACGCGCCCGTCACCTACCGCTCGATGGTGCTGGCCGACCGCATCGCCTGCCTGGAGCGGATCGGGGTCGAGTACCGGCAGCGCAGGCAGGGCGCGATCACCAAGACGCCGGGGCGGCGGCACTTCGACATCTTCCCGCAGTACGAGGGCCTGTTCGCGTTCCTCGAATCGCGCCCGGACCTGGCGTGGGCGCGCCCGCTGCTGTTCGAACGGGCTCTGGATCACATGCTGTTCGTGCTCGCCCGGGAGGACCGGGTGATGCCGAAGGACCGCCCGGACTTCTACCGCCGGATCCGCTCCTTCCACGCCCGCCACGTCCCGGAGGGCTTCACCCCGCCCGACGGCTGGCGCGGCAAGGAGATGCGGCTGCTGGCGACGGCGCCGTATGCGTCGTATGCCGTGGCACGCGGCCTGCGTGACCTGCGCAGGGGGGCGGGGAACGGCAAGCGGCGGGTGGCGCAGGCGGCGTCGCAGCGGGCCCAACGGGTCTGGTACGCGGCCCAGTCGAAGCTCCCGCTCGATCCGCACCTGGCCGTCTACTCGGCGTTCTCGCATCGCGGGGTGCTGGGTGATCCGGCGGCGATCCACGCCAAGGCCCGCGAGATCGCCCCGCACATCAGGGGCGTGTGGGTGGTGCAGGAGGACGCGGTGGACGCGCTGCCGCCCGGCACCGACTTCGTGACGCCGGGCTCGCGGCGCTATCACGAGGTCATGGCGCGGGCCACGTTCTGGGTGAACAACGTCAACTGGCCCGGCACCCTGGCCAAGCGCCCCGGCAGCGTGCACGTGCAGACCCACCAGGGCACCCCGCTCAAGTACATGGCGGCCGACCTGCTGACCAAGCCCGGCGCGCGGCACGGCGTCGACGTGCCGAAGATGCTGTGGCGGGCCGACCGCTGGGACTACAGCCTGGTGGCCAACCGGCACTCGGAGCTGGCGTGGGAGCGGGCGTATCCGTGTCACTTCACTTCGCTGCGGACGGGGAGTCCGCGCAATGACGTGCTGGTCAACGCGGGGCCGGAGGCCGGTGCGGCCGCCCGTGCGCGGCTCGGCGTGCCCGCCGGTGACACCGTCGTGCTGTACGCGCCGACCCGCCGCGAGTACCGCCGGGGCGGCCATGTCGACCGGATCGATCTCGCCCGGTTCGCCGAGGATCTCGGCGCGGGCCACACGCTCGTCGTACGCCTGCATCCGTCGCTGGCGCAGGGCACGGCACGCGGGATGGGCCTGGCCGATCTGCACCGGCGGGGCGTGCTGATCGACGCGACGGACGAGCCGCACGTCGAGGATGTGCTGCTCGCCGCCGATGTGCTGGTCACCGACTACTCGGCCCTGATGTTCGACTACACCAACCTGGACCGGCCGATCGTGATCCACGCCGACGACTGGGGGGCGTACGCGGCGAGCCGGGGCACCTACTTCGACATCACGGCCGACGCGCCGGGTCATGTGTCCCGTTCCTACCGGGAGTTGGCGTGGCTGTTCGCGTCCGGGACGTGGCAGGACGAGGAGTCGGCGCGGTTGCGGGCCGGGTTCCGGGAGCGGTTCTGCGAGTTCGACGACGGGTTGGCCGCGGAACGGGTCGTACGGACGTTGCTGCTGGGTGAGTCGATGCCGGAGCGTGCGAGCGGGGTGAGGGTGCCGGCTCCGGCGGACCCGAGGGCTCACTCGATGAGGTGACGTGAGGTAAAGCCGATTACCCGACCGGCTCGATCGGGAACATACGGCAAATGCCTCAAACCCACACAACCTCAACGACCAGCACTGCCGGCGCTGTAGGTGTCCTCGTCCGGAGGACCGTGCGCGGCGCGAGTGCCCTGCGCGGCGGCCGCAGTTGGCGTCCGACGCCGTATCAGGTCTTCGGCTTTCTGTTTTTCCTGGTGATGCTGCTGGCGTACTGGGCCGTGCCGCTGTGCTGCGACGCGGGCCAGCATGCGGCGGTCGTAGAACGCCTCAAGGCGAACCTGCTCCACCCCCGTCATCCGATGGCGGACCTGCCGGGCGCGGGCAGCCCGTACTACTCGCCGTACGCGGTCGCGCAGGGCGCGTTCGCCCGGCTGACCGGGCTGGGCGGCTGGGAGGTGGTGCGGCTGGCCGGGCCGCTGAACCTGCTGGTGCTGCTGACCGGCCTCGGCCGCTTCGTGCGAGTGCTGACGCCGAGGCCGTGGGCGCCGGTGCTCGCGCTGGGGGCGATGACCCTGCTGTGGGGGACCGAGCGGGCCTGGTGGAGCGGATACCTGAGCCTGATGTCGATGACGGGGAACCTCGGCTATCCGTCGGCCTTCGCCATCGGGCTCACGTTCTGGGCGTGGGCGCTCACGGGGGCGCGGGCGCGCGGGGAGGGGCTCGTCCGGTACGTCGGGCCGAGCGGGCTGCCGGGGTTCGCCGGGCATGCGGGGCTCGGCGCGCTGTACGGGCTGATCCTGCTGATCCATCCGATCAGCGCGGCGGCGGCGGTGCTGGGGGCGGTGGCGTTCGTCGCCGGGTGGCAGCGGGGGTGGAGGGCCGCCGTGGTCGTGCGGTGGGGGGTGACGGCGGGGGGGGCGGGGCTGGTCGCCGGGTGGTGGCCGTTCTTCGACGTGTTCGCGCTGGCCGGGGACGAGAGCGTGGACTGGATGCACCGGCGGCTGTACGAGCATCTCGGCGGCCAGTTCTGGCTGGCGCTGCTGGGGCTGCCGGCGCTGTGGCTGCGGTGGCGGCGGGGTTCCTGGCGGGATCCGCTGGTGCTGCTGTTCGCCCTCGACTGCCTGTTCGTGGCGTACGGCTGGGTCAGCGGCCGCTACACCTACGGCAGGATCCTCGGGCTCACCCTGGTCCCGCTGCAGTTCGCGCTCGCGGTGGAGCTGGCGGCGCCCCGGCCGTGGCGCAGGGCGCGGCAGGTGCTGGGCGGGGCGGCGGCCGTCGGGGCCTGCGTCGGGTTCCTCACCGTGCAGGGCGGGGCGGTGGTGCCGCGCGCACTGGATCCGATCGGCCTCGAGCAGCCATCGCGCTGGCCGTCGTACGTCTGGGCGGCACGGCACGTCGGGAAGGGCGAGGTGGTGATCTCCGACGGGCACTTCGCACCCCGCTCGATCCCCGGGTACGGGCCGAACCTCGCCGCGCCGATCTGGCCCGACCCCGCCCTGGACGAGCGGGAGCGGGAGCGCCGGCTCGCCGATGTCCGCGCCTATCTCTCCGACAGGTCGGCCCGCGCCGAACGCACGGCCGTCGCCCGGCGGTACCACGCGCGCTGGCTGCTGCTGACGCGGTGGAAGAAGGTGCCGGAGGAGGCGGTGGTGGTGGCGTGGAGCCGACGGACGGGGGAGGTGCTGGCGCGGATCGGGTGACCTGTGCCGGTTACTCGACGACGAGGTCGACGTCGATGTTGCCGCGGGTGGCGTTGGAGTAGGGGCAGACCTGGTGGGCCTGCTCGACGAGCTTGCGGCCGGTCGCATCGTCCAGGGTGTCGGGGAGCTCCACGCGCAGCGTCACCTTCAGAGCGAAGCCCTCGCCCTGCTTGCCTATGCCGACCTCGGCGGTGACGGCGGCCTCGCTGACGTCGACCTTCGCCTGGCGGCCGACGAGGCCGAGGGCGCTGCCGAAGCAGGCGGCGTAGCCGGCGGCGAACAGCTGCTCCGGGTTCGTGCCCTGGCCGTTGCCGCCGAGCTCCACCGGCATGGCCAGCTCGAGGTCGATCTTGCCGTCGTTGCTGACGGTGCGGCCCTCGCGGCCGTGGGTGGCGGTGGCGACAGCGGTGTAGAGCGCGTCCATGGGAACCATCCCTCTCAAGTCATGTTCCGGCGGCTCTGATGGCGGCCGCCGCACGACCACAAGTAGAGCACACAATTCAATTGCCTACAACTAAATGACGGGCACGAGTTACCCTGGAGGCATGACGACCACGCCCACGGCCGACTGGCTCCGCCTCGACCAGCAGATCTGCTTCTCCCTGAACGCCGCGTCGCGCGCCTTCGGCGGCGTGTACCGCGTGGTGCTGAAGGACCTGGGGCTCACGTATCCGCAGTACCTGGTGATGCTGGTGCTGTGGGAGCACGGCGACCTGCCCGTGAAGAAGCTCGGCGAACACCTGCGCCTCGACTCCGGCACGCTGTCGCCGCTGCTCAAGCGGCTGGAGGCGGCCGGTCTGGTACGCCGGGAGCGCAGCGCGCGCGACGAGCGCTCGGTGGAGGTGCGGCTGACGGAGGAGGGCGCCGCGATGCGCGAACGGGCCCTGCAGGTGCCGCGCCGGATCGCCACGGCGACGGGCTTCGACGTGGACGAGATCCGCGCGCTGCGGGCCCGGCTGGATCAGCTCACCGAGGCGCTGGACGCGGCGGCGGTGGAGGAGGCGGCGGTGAACGCGGCGGCGGAGTCGCCGGGGCGGGGTGCTTAGGCGGGGCGGGGCGCACAGGCGGGTGGGGTTGCCGGACAGGCGGGCGGCGGACGTACAGCCGTAGCGGGCCCTGGGGCTGCCGGGCGGGATGGGGCTGGAATTCCTCGCCCACGATATCGAGCTTGGCGCGCTCGGTGGGGCTGCGCGGATACCAGGGCGAGTTCAGCGCCTACGGTTCGGCGACGACCCGGAGCCGGTCGACCGAGTCGAGCCTGCGCCGCAGCTCCTCGGCTCCCGTTCCCCGTTCAGCACAGGGCCGAGTTTGTGCTATTAACAGATACTTACTGGTTATTGACGGCGTATCACCGCTAATACGGCATTCACCCGGCATACGATCGGCCCGTGCACCCCCTGAAATGCCGCTGCCCGTGAGTGAACCGGTCTCATGCTCCGGCCGTCTTGCGGAACGGGCCCAAGTCCCGCTTCACGAGTGATTACCCCTCATTCCTGCGATTCCGGATCGTGGCCCCCCCATGCCCCCTCACGCTCCCCACACCATGCGCTGCCCACAGGTCGGCGTCATCGTCATCGGCTACAACGACGCCGCCCACGTGACGACCGCGGTCCGCTCGGCGCTGGCGCAGGGCCCCGCCGTCCGTGAGGTCGTCGCCGTCGACGACTACTCGACGGACGACAGTGCGGATCTGCTGGCCCGCCTCGCCGCGACCGAACCGCGCCTGAAGGTGGTGCGGCGCCGAGTGAACAGCGGCGGCTGCGGCAGTCCGCGCAACACCGGACTCGACCGGGTGACCTCGCCCTATGTGATGTTCCTGGACAGCGACGACGTACTGCCGCCGGGTGCGGTGGACGCGCTGCTCGCGGCGGCGACGGGGGCGGGCGCGGAGGTGGCGGGCGGTCTGTGTGTGCGGCGGGAGCTGCCGGGACGGCGCGAGGTGCCGTGGCAGGCGCCTCTCTACTCCACACACGCCGTGTTCGAGCGCCCCGCTCAGCGCCCGCGCCTGGTCCACGACACGCTCTGCGTGAACAAGCTCTACCGCACGGACTTCCTGCGCGACCACGGCATCCGCTTCCCCGAAGGACGCTTCCCCTACGAGGACTTCGTCTTCACCGCGCGCGTGCTCGCCGCCCGGCCGCGCATCGCCCTCGTCCCCGACCGGGTGTACGTCTGGCACGTACGCCGCTCGGCCGACCGGCTGTCGATCTCCCTGGACCGAGCCGACATCGCCAACTGGCGGGCGCGCACGGAGGCGAGCCGGCTGGCGTACGAGATCCTGCTGGGCGCCGGGCAGAAGGAGCTCGCGCGGGCGGCGCGCGCCAAGTTCCTCGACCACGAGCTGCGGATATACGGACGCGAGTTGGGGTTGCACGACGCGCACTACCAGCGTGCGTGGTGGACGCACACGCGCGCGTACCTCGCGGAGTACGACGCGTCCGACTGGGCCCACAACCCCACCGCGCCCGGCCGCCTGATCGGCCGCGTCGTCCTGGCCTCCCCCGACCCCCGCGACCTGCCCCGTCTGAGGGACCTGGCCTCCCGCCCGGCCCGCCTTCTCCCTCCGTACGCCCACTCCCCCGACGGCACCCCCGTCTGGTCGGCCGACCTGCCCGAGGTCACCCTGGAGCCGCTACTGACCCGCCCCGTCCGCCTCCTCCCCCTCGCCGTCGACGCGGAACTGCGCCCACGCGCGCGTACCGCCCTCCTCCGGCTGCGCCTGCACGAGCTGTACGGCCGGGTGGCACAGGCCGGGCCGGAAGCGCTGGAGGTGGAGTGGCGGTGCCGGGAGACGGGGCGTGCGGCGGGGACGCGTACGACGGTGACGCTGACGCCCTCGGGCGACGGCGTCTGGTCGGCCGAGACGGTGATCCACTGGGCGGCGTTCGGGAACCCGGGCAGTCGGGGGGCGGGCACGTGGGATCTGCGGCTGCGCGTGCGCTTCCAGGGCGGCGCGTACCGCGAGGTCACGGCGCACGCCCTCACGAGCGCCGGGCTGCTGCGCCGTAGCCGTCGCGCCGTGGTCAGCGCCCGCCACGTCGTCGTACTCGCACACCCGTACGCCACCCACTCCGGAGCGCTGGCACTACGCGTAGCCCCCGGCTTACGCGCGGCCATGTCAGTGGTCCACGGCAGACTCCGCCGCCTGCTTCACTGTCACTGACACACTGACGAGGGGACGGCCGCACATGACCTGGCTGATCACCGGCGGCGCCGGTTACATCGGAGCGCACGTCGTACGGGCGATGACCGAGGCGGGCGAGCACGCGGTGGTGTACGACGACCTGTCCACCGGGATCCCCGACCGCGTGCCGGACAACGTCCCGCTGGTCGTCGGCTCGACGCTGGACCGCGATCGCGTCGCCCTCGCCATCGCGGCCCACCGGATCACCGGTGTCGTCCATCTCGCGGCGAAGAAACAGGTCGGCGAGTCGGTCGACCTCCCCCTGCACTACTACCGGGAGAACGTCGAGGGCCTGCGCGTCCTCCTGGAAGCCGTGACGGCGGCGGACGTTCCGTCCTTCGTCTTCTCCTCCTCGGCCGCGGTGTACGGCATGCCGGACGTGGACCTGGTGACGGAGGAGACGCCGTGCGTGCCGATGTCGCCGTACGGCGAGACCAAGCTGGCGGGCGAGTGGCTGGTCCGCGCGACGGGCCGCGCCACGGGCCTGTCCACGGCATCGCTGCGCTACTTCAACGTGGCCGGCGCGGCAGCCCCGGAGCTCGCCGACGTCGGCGTTTTCAACCTCGTCCCCATGGTCTTCGAGAAGCTGACGGAGGACGCGCCCCCGCGCATCTTCGGCGACGACTACCCGACGCCGGACGGGACGTGCGTGCGCGACTACATCCACGTCGTGGACCTGGCCGAGGCCCACGTGGCCGCCGCCCGCGCCCTGCGGTCCTCCCCCGGCCGCGACCTCACCCTCAACATCGGCCGCGGCGAGGGCGTATCGGTCCGCGAGATGATCGACCTCATCAACACCATCACCGGCTACGACCGCCCCCCGACCACCACCCCCCGCCGCCCCGGCGACCCGGCCCGAGTCGTCGCCTCCGCCGACCGCATCACCGCCGAACTGGGCTGGAAGGCCAAGCACGATGTGCGGGACATGATCGCTTCGGCTTGGGAGGGGTGGGTGCGGATGCATCCGGGGGCGGCGCGGAGTTGAGCCTCCGCCGTCAGTGGGTCAGCGGGTCAGCGGGTCAGCCAAGAGAACGGCGGTAACGCAACTTGTTGAGCGAGGCCCCGCCGGTGGTGTCTTCCACGGCAGTACCGTCTGCGCGCCAGCCGTGGGCCTCGTAGAAGCGCCTGGCGCGTTCATTGTCCTCCAGCACCCACAAGGTGGCGAGCGCGTAGTCGGCCTGCCTCAGAGCCGCCCACGTGGCCGACATCAACTGCTTGCCGACCCCAGTGCTCCAGACCTCCGGCACCGCATAGAGAGTGCCGATCTCGGCGATGCCGGGGCTCTCCTGTGACGGGCCGAAACTGGTGAATCCGACGATTCCCACCTCGGTCTCGGCCACCAGTACACGGACTGGATCCATGGCGTCGAGGTAGGGCTGCGGAACAAGACCGGCGAAGGCCGCCTGCCAGGAGCACACATGGACACCAGCGACGGCTGATGCGTCATCAGGCCGCGCCTGTCGAATCCGCATGGCCGTCATTCTTCAAGGCGCCCCAGCCTGGGCCAAGTTCTTTTCCCGAGGGCGATGTCGAGAAGTGCGGGAGCGCAGCCAAGCGGTCATCGTCCAGGCCGGGACGGGTCCGGCGCTCCAAGTTCGAACCAGACCCCTTTCCCGCCCTCACCGCCCCTTTGCCCCGTCCGCCACCCACCCCGCTCGGCTCCCCATCGCCCCTCGGTGAGCGAGTCGAGGATCCACAGCCCACGCCCACTCTCGGCGTCGTACCCCTCCTTCATGACGGGCAGGGTTACGTCCGTGTCGAAGACCGTCGCGCGCATGCCGGCCGGGTTGGTGACGAGGAGGAGCCCGGCGCCGGTTCCGGTTCCGGCTGCGTGGACGCAGGAGTTGGTGACCAGCTCCGAGACGCAGAGCGCCGCGTCGTCCACGATGCCGCCGAGTCGCTGCGCTTGCAGGACGGAGGTGACGAAGTCGCGGGCGATGTGGGGGGAGGTGACGTGGGAGGGGATGCGGAGGCTGTATTCGGGCATGGGGGTCAGCTCCAAGTCGCCGTAGGCAGAGGTGAGTTGAGCAGGCGGGAGGCCGTGCACAACGGAGGGTGCCGCCTGCATCACTGAAGGTAGGGGGCAAGCTATAGCCGGGGCAACCTATACACGGAACATGCCAGCCCTCCGTGTGACCCGTGCCATGCTTGCTCGGCACACTTGCACGCTGGAAGACCAGAGGGACGTCAGAGATGCCGCTCAGGAGCAACCCCACTTATCGCCAGCAGCGGTTGGGGGTCGAGCTGCGCAAGATGCGCGAACGTGCGGGCATCACCGCCCGAGCCGCCGCCGCGCTGCTCAGTTCAAGTCCCATGCGCCAAAGCCACATCGAGAACGGCCGCAGCGGCATCAGCGAGGACCGCATCCGACGCCTGGCCAGGCACTGTGCCTGTGACGACTCCGCGTACGTCGACGCACTGGTGGGCATGGCTCTGGAGCGGGGCAAGGGTTGGTGGGAGGAGTACCGCGGCATTGTCGTCCCTGTCGGGCTCGACCTGGCGGAGCTGGAGCACCGCGCTGTGCGCATCCAGACATTTCAAATGCCGCACATTCCAGGCCTGTTGCAGACCGAGGATCACATGCGAGCCGCGTTCCGGTACGCATCGCCGGAGCTGACGCCTCAGGACCTGGAAGCGTATGTGGCGTTCCGCCTCCGCCGCCAGCACGTCATCACGGAGTCACCGGCGACGCCGTATGAAGCCATCATCCACGAGGCTGCCCTGCGCATCCTCGTCGGCGGCCGCAAAACAGCCCACGCACAGTTGGAGCGCATCCTTGAGCGCTCGGAGCTGGACCATGTGACCCTACGCGTCCTGCCGTTCGCCGCCGAGGACTTCGCCGGCGCCGGGCACTCGATGGACTATCTGCACGGCCCCGCTCCCCAACTGGACACCGCGCTGACCGAGACCGGTCACAGCAGCGTCTTCTTCGATGCCGAGCCGCTACTCAAGCAATACCGCAAGCGGTACGACAGGGTGGCAGGCTCAGCCCTGAACCCGGTCGAATCCCGGGACTTCATCGTCCATATGCTCCAGGAACTTTGAAAGGCACCCTCCGTGATCACACCCCTCACTTGGCAGAAGTCGTCCTTCTCAGGCGGCGGCACAGGCGACAGCTGCGTCGAACTCGCCGCCCGCACCACATCCCCCACCTCCATACACCTCCGCGAAGGCGACACCCCCGCCACCGTCCTCACCACCACCCCCACCGCCCTGCACGCCCTCCTGGCCACACTCAAGAACGGCAACGACCTGCCCGGATGAGCACCCCCTCCCGAACGAACCGCGTCCTCGGCACCGTCATCGGTTCTGCTGTCGGCGACGCCCTGGGCGCTCCCTTCGAGTTCGGGCCCGAAGGCGCCTTCTCCGCCCGCTTCCCCAAACCCGGCCACGGCGGCGAGATGTGCGGGGGCGGCGGCTGGGACCCCGGCGAGGCGACCGACGACACGCAGATGGCCGTACTCGTCGGCGAGTCGCTGCTGGAGTGCGGCGGGCTCGAACTCCCGGACGTCTTCCGGCGCTTCCAGCGCTGGGCAGCGGCCGACCCGAAGGACATCGGCCTGCAGACGGAAGCCGTACTAGCCAGCGGCGACTCCTGGGACACGGCCGCGGATCAGCCAACGGGCAGCGGGGAACGGCGCATTGATGCGCGCAGCCACGTCGGCCGTCCACTTCGCCCGCCACGGCCACAAAGGGAGGCCTCAGAGGGCCCCGGTCTTCCTCAGGTGGCCGAGGTGATGGTCAACGGCTGCCACATCTTCGTGATGGTCAACGGCTGCCACATCTTCCCGGGAAAGGACCAGGGAAATCCACTGCCGAAAATTTCCGCGAGCAATGAACTCGGCTGGCAGTTCAATCCCGTAGTGCTCTACGTAGTCAGCCGCGTCGAGCCGCCAGAAGAACCGGCCGTCGCTCATGATGGCGGTGCCGCCGGGCCGGGAGAACTTGTTGCCAAGAATGTCCTCCGAGAATCCCGTGTCGGGGGTGTTCAGTCTGGGTGGTGGCCGACTGTGACAGGAGTTATGAGGGCAGCGATTACGTGCCGGGATCCTCTGCCAGAATCGCGTCTCGAATTACTTCGAAACTGGACTCCGCTTCTGGGTCACGTTCCATCATGCGTTCCCAGAAGTCGCCTGCAATCCATTCCCTCGGCCCGAGGATCAAACCACCTCGGCGGTTGATCTCCACACTCCACTGGGAAGGGATGACGTCCGACACTTGATCAAAGCACTTCCCACTGTACAGGCCAGCGAGTTCACCCGGCGAGTCCTCAATTCGCAGCGAGGAAGAACCGTCGCTACTCACATGCAGTTCGAGCACGACGTACTCCCGGCCGGGGGTGAGGTGGTACCTGCCGTCGACGGGATTGGGCGGTGAATCCGGAGAACCCAAATAGCGAACTCTCACCTTCTCACCCCTCCACCCATCCGGCGCCGGCCAGCGCTCGCCAGAACACCCGCTGAGCGCCGGCTACGCGTTGTTCAAGTACGTCAGCACAGCCAGCACCCTCCGATGCCCACTGTCACTCTGCGGCAGCCCCAGCTTGAGGAAGACGTTGCCGATGTGCTTGTGGACGGCGCGTTCCGTCACGACGAGCGTCTTGGCGATGGTCGCGTTGTCGTGGCCCTCGGCCATCAGCGCCAGGACCTCGCGCTCGCGCGGGGTGAGCGAGTCGAGCGGGGAGTCGCGGCGGCGGGTCAGCAGCTCGGTGACGACCTCGGGGTCCAGCGCCGTGCCGCCGGCCGCGATCCGTTCCAGCGCGTCGAGGAACTCGTCGACCCGGCCGACCCGGTCCTTCAGCAGGTAGCCGAGGCCGCTCGCGCCGCCGGCGAGGAGTTCGGCGGCGTACGACTCCTCGACGTACTGGGAGAGCACCAGCACCGGCAGCCCGGGCATCTCCTTGCGCGCGGCGAGTGCGGCGCGCAGGCCCTCATCGCGGAAGTCGGGCGGCATCCGTACGTCGAGCACGGCGGCGTCGGGGCGGTGCTCCAGCAGCGCGGGCAGGATCTCGGGGCCGGTGGTGGCGACGGCCACGACGTCGTGTCCGGCCGACGTCAGCAGGAGGACCAGGCCCTCGCGCAGCAGGGCGTTGTCCTCGGCGATCACGACTCTCACGGCAGTTCCGCCTCTACTCCGGTCACCGCACGCGCGCGGTGACGCCGCCTCGCTCAACCGGCGGTCGCTGCGCGCAGCCTACTCACAGCGCCTTCAGGGCCTCGGCGGTGGCCCGCGCCAGGGAGTCCAGGTAGCCCTTGGGTAGCTTCGGGCTGCGGACCACCACCGAGCGCCAGTACAGAGGGCCAGAGATGATGTCGAGGGCCAGCTCGTCGTCGACGCCTGCGCGCAGCTCGCCGCGCTGCTCCGCAGCCTTCACGATCCCGCTGGCGACTCCCTCCTGCCCCTGCTCCAGCGCCTTCTGCAGCGCCTCGGCGATCTCGGGGTTGCGGGCCGCCTCGGCCTGGAGGTCCGGGAGGATCTGCGAGGCCACGGGGTGGCGCAGGGCGCGGGAGGTGACCTCGTAAAGCAAGCGCAGGTCGCCCTCCAGAGAGCCCGTGTCCGGCGCGGGCAGACCCATCACCGCGACCGCGGACACCACGTCGAGCACCAAGTGCAGCTTGGAACGCCAGCGCCGGTACACCGCGGTCTTGCCGACGCCCGCGCGGCGCGCGATGCCCTCTATCGACATCCGTGCATAGCCGACGGCCGCGAGCTCTTCGAAGACGGCTGCCCGGATGGCTTCCGTCACGTCCTCCCGGAGTACAGCCGCCCCAGCAGGGCTCCGACGGCGCGGACGCGTCTGGGGCTGGTCGGCGTTGGTCGTCATACGGACCAGCATAGGGCGTAGCGACGATACGGTCCCGTCCCCACGCATTCCGTCACGACGAAACGGTCTCGTCCCCACGTATTCCCCACGCATCACGTCACGACGAAACGGTTGCGTTCCGACGTCCATTCGACCTACGCTCACGTTGCGACGATACGGCCCCGTCCCGACGTAAGAAGACGTGAAGAGCCACGTAAGAAAACGTCGTGCGCCCCATCCCCCACGAACGAAAGCAGCGGATGTGAGCCAGGTCCTCGACACACCGCCCCCGACGACACCCGCCCCGGCCCCGGTCGACCTCGCGGCCCTCGCCGCCCGGCACGGACTCTCGGTCAGCGGCGCCCGCCCCTCCCTGCCCGAGTACATCCGCCGGCTGTGGGCGCGCCGGCACTTCATCGCCGCGTTCTCCACCGCCAAGCTCACCGCCCAGTACAGCCAGGCGAAGCTCGGCCAGGTCTGGCAGGTGCTGACGCCGTTGCTGAACGCGGCGGTGTACTACTTCATCTTCGGCAAGCTGATGGGCACCAGCCGCGGCGTGCCGGACTTCGTCCCGTTCCTGGTGACCGGGGTGTTCGTCTGGACGTTCACACAGAGCTCGATCATGGCGGGCACCCGCGCGATCTCCGGCAACCTCGGCCTGGTCCGGGCCCTGCACTTCCCGCGGGCCGCGCTGCCGATCTCCTTCGCGCTGCAACAGCTCCAGCAACTCCTGTTCTCAATGGCGGCCCTGGTCGTGATCCTGCTCTGCTTCGGCATCCCGGTGGCCGCCTCCTGGGTGCTGGCGGTCCCGGCACTGGTACTGCAGTCCATCTTCAACGCCGGCGTCGCGATGATCGTGGCCCGGATGGGTGCGAAGACGCCGGACATCGCCCAGCTGATGCCGTTCGTGCTGCGCACCTGGATGTACGCGTCGGGCGTGATGTTCAGCATCGCCCACATGATGAGCAAGCACACGCACACGCCGTCCTGGGTGACCTCGGCCCTCCAGGTCAACCCCGCCGCCGTCTACATCGACCTGATGCGCTTCGCACTCATCGACAGCTTCCACGCGAAACAGCTCCCGCCGCACGTGTGGGCGATCGCGACGGGCTGGGCGCTGCTCGCCGGCGTCGGCGGCTTCATCTACTTCTGGAAGGCTGAGGAGACGTACGGCCGTGGATGACAACGCGAAGATCACAGACGACCGCAACAACCACAACGACCGCATCCCCACCGTCGTCGCCGACGGCGTCGACATCGTCTACCGCGTCAACGGCACGGGCGGCGGCCGCGGCTCCGCCACCGCCGCCCTCAACCGCATCCTGCGCCGCAAGCAGTCCGAGAAGGCGGCGGGCGTGCGCAAGGTGCACGCCGTGAAGAACGTCTCCTTCGTCGCCTACCGCGGCGAGGCCATCGGCCTCATCGGCACCAACGGCTCCGGCAAGTCGACCCTGCTCAAGGCGGTCGCGGGCCTGCTCCCGGTCGAGAACGGCCGTATCCACACCGACGGCCAGCCCTCCCTCCTCGGCGTGAACGCGGCCCTGATGAACGACCTCACCGGCGAGCGCAACGTCCACCTCGGCGGCCTCGCGATGGGCATGTCCCGCGAGCAGGTCAAGGAGCGCTACCAGGAGATCGTCGACTTCTCCGGCATCAACGAGAAGGGCGACTTCATCACCCTCCCCATGCGCACGTACTCCTCCGGCATGGCGGCCCGCCTGCGGTTCTCCATCGCCGCCGCCAAGGACCACGACGTCCTGCTCATCGACGAGGCCCTCGCGACCGGCGACCGTTCCTTCCAGAAGCGTTCCGAGGCCCGGATCCGCGAGCTGCGCAAGCATGCGGGCACGGTGTTCCTGGTCAGCCACAACAACAAGTCGATCCGCGACACATGTGACCGCGTCCTGTGGCTGGAGCGCGGCGAGCTGCGCATGGACGGGCCGACGGACGAGGTGCTGAAGGAGTACGAGGCCTTCACGGGTGACAAGCCGGCCAAGCCGAAGCCGAAGGCTCCTGCTCCCGCCTGAGGTCTCCCCCGTCAGGCGCAACTCCGGGCGCCCCTTTCATCCTATTGGTGCCACTATGACGGACACAGGGTCCCCGGAGTGATGACGAAGGTGAAGGAGCCCCCGCGATGCCCGAGCTCAGCGTCATCGTCCACGGGCCCAACACCCAGGACCGCCTGACCGGACTCCTCGCCTCCCTGGCCGCGCACCCCCACCCCGAGGTCGAGGTGATCGTGGCCGCGGTCGGCGCCTGGGCGCAGGAGGCGGCTGGGGCGTACGCCTCCGAGATGCTGGTGTTGCCCCTGCCGGACGGGACGGCGGACGCCGCGGCCCGTTCGGCGGGGGCGTCCCGGGCCTGTGGCCGCTGGCTGCACTTCGTGCACGCCAAGGACGGCCTGCCCGCCGGGGCCCCGCGCACGGTCGCCGAGCGTGTCGCGGATCTGCCGGATGAGGTCGACGTCCTCCTCTTCGACCATGTCCGCTCCACCTGGGAGGCCTCCGGCCTCCCCTCCGAGGATGGCCCCCGCCTGGCCCGCGCGGGCCGCGCCGCCCACCCCCTCGACGGCATCGCCCGCACCGCCCTCCGCATCACCCCGCTGCTCGGCAACCGCGCGCTGCGCACCCCCTTCTGGCAGGCGCACGAACACCAACTCACCACCCCCGACGAGCCGTACGCCGCCTACGCGTCCCTCCTCCTCGCCGACCACATCGCCGCCCTGAACCAAGTGGCGTACGAGCACCGCGAGCTGCGCCCCGAGAGCCTCCCCCCGGTCACCCCGGAGGAGCGCTACGCCCTGATCGACCGCTACGAAACGCTCCTCGTCCTCGCCCGGAACCGCCCCGCCGCCCGCCCCACCGCCGGCCCCGCCCCCGACGCCGTCCTGTACGACGTCATGGTCCAGGACTGCCTGCGCACCTTCGCCCGCACCGCTATGCCGGACGCGGTGGCCAGGGAGTTCTTCCGCCGAGCCGGCGAAGCGGCCGTCCGGCACCGCCCGCCCGGGCACCGTCCCCCCTCCGGCCCCGAGGCCATCCGCCGCGCCCTCCTCGAAGAGGACGCGTACACCAGGTACCGCGCCTTCCAGGCCGCCAACCGCGCCCGCCGCGCCGCGAAGGCGGCCGTACGAAGCCGTGGACGCCAGGTCGCCGCCGCCCTCGGAGACCACCACTACCGCACGTCCCTGTCCCGCCCGGTCAACCCCAACCTGGCCGTCTTCGCGGCGTACTGGAACCGCGGAGTGGCCTGCAACCCGGCGGCGATCGCCGCCAAGCTCACCGAACTCGCCCCGCAGATCCACCCGGTGTGGGTGGTGACGCCGGAGAACGCCCCTCTCCTCCCACCCCACACCGACCATGTACTCCCCGGCACCCGCCGCTGCCGCGAGGTGCTGGCCACGGCGAAGTACCTGGTCAACAACGTCAACTTCCCCAACGCGGTGGTGAAACGCCCGGACGCGGTCCATCTCCAGACCCATCACGGCACCCCGCTCAAGCGCATGGGCGTGGACCAGCTGGAGTTCCCGGCCGCCGCCAAGGGCCTCGACTTCCAGGCGCTGCTCGCCCGTATCGACAAGTGGGACTACAGCGTCTCGGCGAACAGCCACTCCACCCGGATGTGGGAGCGGGCGTATCCCTCCCGCTTCGTCTCCCTCGACTACGGCTATCCGCGCAACGACGTCTACTACACGGCCACCGCCGCCGACATCCGCGCCGTACGCGACCGCCTGGGCATCCCCCCGGCCCACCGCGCGATCCTCTACGCCCCCACCCACCGCGACTACGAGGCCGGCTGGACCCCCCGCCTCGACCTCGCCACCCTCGCCGACCAGCTCGGCGAGGACACGGTCCTGCTGATCCGCGGCCACTACTTCTACGACGGCAGGCCGTCCCCGCTGACCGCCCTGCGCCGCACGGGCCGGATCATCGACGTCTCCGCCTACGACCCGGTCGAGGACCTGTGCCTGGCCGCCGACGCGCTGGTCACGGACTACTCGTCCATCATGTTCGACTACGCCAACCTCGACCGTCCGATCGTCGTCTACGCCGACGACTGGGAGACCTACCGCTCCACCCGCGGCGTCTACTTCGACCTGCCGGCCGAGCCACCCGGCCAGGTGGCCCGCACCCAGCGGGAACTGGCGGACATCCTCACCACCGAGGCATGGCAGGACGAGGGCGCAACGAAGGCCCGGGCGGCCTTTCGGCGCCGCTTCTGCGAGTACGACGACGGACGTGCCGCCGAACGGGTCGTACGCCGCGTGTTCCTGGGCGAGAGCGAAGACGCCCTGCCGCCGGTGATCCCGCTGGAGGAACGCACGCCGGCGCCGAGCCCCCGGGAGGCGGTATGAAACCGGACGTCACGGTCACTGTGATCGTCTACAACGACCCGGCACGCCTCCCCCGTGCCGTGGAATCGGTACGCCGGCAGACCCACGCCAACATCGAGATCATCATCAGCGACGACCACTCGACGGACGAAACACCGGACGTGGCAAGGGAGTTGGCGGCCCAGGATCCCCGCATCCGCCACCTCCGACTGCCGGAGAACAGCGGCGGCTGCAGCGCCCCGCGCAACCGTGCCCTGGAGATCGCCCGGGCGCCGTACGTGATGTTCCTGGACAGCGACGACGAGCTTCCCGACGACGCCGTGGAGTTGCTGCTCGCCGCCCACCGTGAGCGGGAGATCGACTTCGCGATGGGCGCGGTGGTGCGGATCCGGGAGGACAGCGGACGCCGTACGAAGTGGATGCCGCACCTGGTCGCCGAGCGCCGCACCGTGGTCGGCATCGAGTCCGAACCCCGGCTGCTCTTCGAGCACCTGTCGACGAGCAAGATGTACGCCCGCGCGTTCCTGGACCGGCACGACCTGCGGTTCCCGGAGGGCATCCACTACGAGGACCAGCTGTTCACGACGCAGGCGTACTGTCTGGCCAAGGAGTTCACGATCATCCCCGAGCCGGTGTACCGCTGGTACATCGCGCCGTACGCGGCCACGGACGCCGCATCGATCTCCAACCAGCGCCACCGGCTCGACAACGTCCGCGACCGCGTCGAGGTCCAGCGCCTCATCGACGGCTTCCTCGCCGAGAGCGGGCACGGGGTGCTGCGCGAGGACAAGGACTACAAGTTCCTCAAGCACGACTTCCGGATGTACGCCGGGGACCTGCCGTACCGCGAAGAGGAGTGGCTGACCGGCTTCGCGGACATCATGACCCCCTATCTGGAAACCCTGTCCCCCACGGCCTACGCCCGCCTGCCCCGCCCGGAACGAGTGGTCCTGCAGCTGATCCGCGAACGCCGTTTCGCCGAGGCCCGGCTGGCGGCGCGGGGGCTGGGCCACGGGGTGGCGCCGAGGCAGGTGACACCGGACGCCGACGGCCACACGTACTGGGGCGACAGCCTCCCCACCACGGACTGGGCCCGCAGCGAACTGGACGTCGCCGACCTGGAGCTGGACACCCGGCCGTTCCGCAGCGCCCAGTTCCGGCACGAGATCACGGAGCTCACGCGCGGCCCGGGCGCCTCGGTCGACCTCACCATCCGGACCTACGACCCCGGCCTGCGCCTCCCGGTGGGTCCCCACCGCGCGAGCCTCCTCATCCGCCCGGGCCGACACCGCCTCACGACCGCCTTCCGTCTCTCCCCCGTCCGCCCCGGCATCTTCGAAGGCCACGTCCACCTGGACCTGTCGTCGGCCCCCGTCCCCCACCACGGTTTCGCCGGCGTCCGCCACCCGCTCCTGCGCATCGAGCACCAGGGCCTGTCCCATACGGCCGTACTCCTGGCGCCCCTGTCCTTCCCGCCCCTGACGGCCCGCATCGACTACCACACCGGCACGGCGCCGCACCGGGTCACGATCGAACCGGAGGGCCGCGGCCCGGGCCGCCTGCAGGTGCGGTGGGAGCCGGTGGGCGTGACGGCGAGGTTGGTACGGCCGGTGGTACGGCGCGTGGCGGGCCGGAGGGTGAGAAGAGCGGCCCGGCTGCTGAGGAGCGCGATGCGGTAGGCGCGCGCCGACGGTCACTTCTAGCAAGAGCCTGGCGGCATGCCGAGCGGGGGCTGAGGAATCCTCACCGCACCACCTCGTACAGCACCTGCCCACCCGGCCCCCGAGCCACCACCCGCAACCCCGACTCCCCCGCCCCGCCGCCCACTGCCACGGCCCGATCCACCACACACCGCACCCGATACGCCTCCACGATCCCCCGGCGCACGCCCCCCGGCGTGCCC
>NZ_LLZG01000311.1 GCF_001509475.1 Streptomyces regalis | reverse complement strand
CGGGTCGTCGTGCAGGATCCGTTCCACACAGGCCTGGCCCGACGCGGCATCGTCCCCGCAGCAGTACGTGCGCACGGTCAGCCCGCGCTCGGCCGCGGCTTTGGTGAAGCCGTCCAGGCCGCGGTGCGCGGACTCGTACCCGGCCCGCAGCAGCTGCTGAGGCCGGTTGACGAAGGCGACCCTGTGGTGGCCGAGGTCCGCGAGGTGGTGGACGCAAGCGGCCGCCAGCGCGGTGTGGTCCAGGCCCACCCACCAGCCTCGCTCCGGATGCACGGTGCGGCCGA
>NZ_LLZG01000310.1 GCF_001509475.1 Streptomyces regalis | reverse complement strand
CGGGTCGTCGTGCAGGATCCGTTCCACACAGGCCTGGCCCGACGCGGCATCGTCCCCGCAGCAGTACGTGCGCACGGTCAGCCCGCGCTCGGCCGCGGCCTTCGTGAAGCCGTCCAGGCCGCGGTGCGCGGACTCGTACCCGGCCCGCAGCAGCTGCTCCGGCCGGTTGACGAAGGCGACCCGGCGGTGGCCGAGGTCCGCGAGGTGGTGGACGCAAGCGGCCGCCAGCGCGGTGTGGTCCAGGCCCACCCACCAGCCTCGCTCCGGATGCACGGTGCGGCCGA
>NZ_LLZG01000309.1 GCF_001509475.1 Streptomyces regalis | reverse complement strand
GGCCGGGCTGGTGGGGGCCGGGGCGTTGGTCGTGGAGCATCTGTATGCGCCCGCGCGGGTGGAAGAACGGCTGGTCGCGCTGGGTGTGTGAGGGCCGTTCGCGCCGGGTGCCCGACGGTGCGCGGGTCCGTCCCGGACGGCACGGGTGGTGGTGATCGCCGGGGGGTCTGGCCGGAGCTCCCGTCCTGACCGGCGTACGGGAGTTGCTGTACCAGCGTGCCCTGCCGCGTTCCACCGCTCATCTGGACGTGGTGACCTCGCGGCTGGGGGAGCGGGCCGGGCTGGTG
>NZ_LLZG01000308.1 GCF_001509475.1 Streptomyces regalis | reverse complement strand
CGCCTACACCGCCGGAGCACTCACCCTCGACGACGCCGCCAAAATCGTCACCCTCCGCTCCAAAACCCTCCTTGAACTGGCCGGCACCGGCGGCATGGCCTCCCTCCCCCTGTCCGCCGACGACACCCGCACCCTCCTGGCCGACCACACCGACCTCCACATCGCCGCCCTCAACGGACCCACCACCACCGTCATCGCCGGCGACGCGGAATCCCTCGCCCGCCTGGTCAGCAGCCTCAACGAGCAGAACATCCAAGCCCGCACCATCCCCGTCGACTACGCCTCCCACACCCCCCACG
>NZ_LLZG01000307.1 GCF_001509475.1 Streptomyces regalis | reverse complement strand
CCCCCCCGCGCCCCCCGCCGGCGCCGGGGCCCGCCTCGACGATCCGGAACACACCCGCCGGATCCACCTGCTCCCCCCGCGCCTCGAACGCCAGCGGATAGTGACTGTGCGCCCCGAAACCGACGTCCGCCAGCCATGTGCCCCCGTCCACCGTCCGCACCTTCAGCGCCATGTGGTCGTAGGGAATCCCGAGCCGCCCCTCCTTCCCGTGGACCCGCGCCGCGAGCAGCGTCACATCGAAACCCAGCGCGGTGAGCAATGCCGCGAACGCCCCGTTCAGTTCGTAGCAGAACCCGCCC
>NZ_LLZG01000306.1 GCF_001509475.1 Streptomyces regalis | reverse complement strand
CATCATCAACGCCATACCGCCGTACAGCGGTCCCGGTTTCGGGGCAAAGATCAGCGCCTTCACCTGGTTGGAAATCGGCCCCGGTTGACCGTAGCGGCGGGCGGCAATCCCCAGCGCGATGAGAAACCCAAAACCCACCCCGCCCGCCGTGACCCACAGCGTCGTGCGCCAATGACGCCACGCGACCAGCGAAGTTATGCCGCTTATCCGCGAAAACACCTGCGATGCTCTAGATATCAATCTTTGGCCGATTTATTCGAATGCCGGGTAGATGAAATGCGATAGGGGTAACCACCGCGAG
>NZ_LLZG01000305.1 GCF_001509475.1 Streptomyces regalis | reverse complement strand
GCCCTCGTGGGCCCGATGACGCAGCTGGTCGAGGGGCTGACCCCGGTGATCGTGCAGATCGCCGAGATCATCACCTCCATCTTTACGGCGCTGGAGCCGTTCATCGCGCCGCTCCTCGACGTTCTCGGGCAGGTCGCCGGGATGGTCGCCGACATCCTGGTGGCCGCGTTCCAGCAGCTCATGACCGTTCTGGAGCCGCTGATCCCCGTCGGTCTGGAGCTGATCCAGGCCGTTTTCGGCGCGCTCCAGCCGGTGCTGCCGGTCCTCGCCATGGCCTTCGGTGAGATTGCTGAGGCTGCAC
>NZ_LLZG01000304.1 GCF_001509475.1 Streptomyces regalis | reverse complement strand
GTTCCGGGACGTGGGCGGTGGCCAGTTCGGCGGGATGCAGGGCGATGGGCCGCTGGTCGGTGCGCGGGTAGAGGCCGATGCGGTGGCCGCAGTTGCGGCAGCGGCTGCTGTGGCCGGCGCGCAGCAGGCGGCTGGGGCTGGTGGGGGCCCCGCGCAGGGGGCGGGGGCGTCGGGTGATGCCGGGGCTGCCGTCCCAGTGGCCGCCCGAGGTGGAGGGGGTGGGGCGCATGGCGGGGACCGTGCCAGGGGAAACGGGGGGGGGGGGATCGTGTGGATAGGGGGGTCCCGCGGCTGGCCCAGG
>NZ_LLZG01000303.1 GCF_001509475.1 Streptomyces regalis | reverse complement strand
CTCGCGGTGGTTACCCCTATCGCATTTCATCTACCCGGCATTCGAATAAATCGGCCAAAGATTGATATCTAGAGCATCGCAGGTGTTTTCGCGGATAAGTGGCATAACTTCGCTGGTCGCGTGGCGTCATTGGCGCACGACGCTGTGGGTCACGGCGGGCGTGGTGGCTCTTGGATTCCTCATCGCGCTGGAGATCGCCGCACGCCGCTACGGTCAACCGGGGCCGATTTCCAACCAGGTGAAGGCGCTGATCTTTGCCCCGAAACCGGGACCGCTGTACGGCGGTATGGCGTTGATGATG
>NZ_LLZG01000302.1 GCF_001509475.1 Streptomyces regalis | reverse complement strand
GCATCGCTCGGCGCCTCGCGAAGGTCGCCGGGTGGGCGAGATGAGCCGGGGGCGCGGGAAGAGCCGGGGGCGCGGGAAGAGCAAGTTGGGCGAGGAGCGCCCGTCGTACAGGAGCAGCCAGCTGGGCGGGAGCAGCCGACGGGGTGGGAGCAGCCGACCGCGCGAGAAGTGTCGTCCGGGGAGGAACAGTCGGCGGGGCGGGAGCAGCTGGCTGGGCGGGAGGAGCCGGTTGTGCGAGGGGATCCCGTTGTGCGGGGGCAGTGGGCCCGGCGGGGGCAGGTTGGTGGGGGAGGAGTGTCGGCC
>NZ_LLZG01000301.1 GCF_001509475.1 Streptomyces regalis | reverse complement strand
GTCCTGCTGCATACCGTGCGAGTCGACCTGCACCCCCAGGATGTCGACCCACTGCGACTCCGGTGCGGCCTCGCAACGGGTGCGCACGAGTGCGCCCTGGGACCGCAGGATCCGGGCGACGGCATCCATCACGACCACGGCCCGCACCTCGCGGGGACAGTACAGCGGCACGAAGTCCGCGGAGGGGCCCGAGGAGCCGTGGACGTACCCGTACCCGTACCCGTACCGGGTGCCACGCCGCAGGATCTCCTCGACGAGGGCGACGGGCGCGGTGCCCCCCAGGCTGATGTTGAGAAAGCCGGGCCCCGTGACGACGACGTCGGCGACACCGTCCACGCCGGCGAGGTGCGGCCGCAGGATCTCCGCGACGCGCAGGGGCGGCTGCCCTGCCGGGCGCGCGAGCTGGAGGGCGACGTTGGTGGCGTAGTCACCACAGCCACCGGGCCCGGGAGCGGTGACGACGACACGCTCCGGCACGGCGACGCACAGCTCCCCCTCGTCGACAGCACGACGCACCGCGCGCAGCACGGTACGGGAGAGCTCGACGGGGGTCACGGGACAAGCGTATGGGAGGAGGGGGGTGGGTATGCGAACGGGTTTGGGGAGGGTCCCGCGATGTGGACGGGGGGACGGCGCGGGGGACGTGGAGGGGCGGGCGCGGTGGACGGCGCGGGCGCGGTGGACGGCGCGGGCCGCGCAATGTTGTCGGCGGCCGCGCTGGCGGCCACCCACGCCTGCGGCGACGCTACGCCGCGGGGGTGTCAGCCGCCGGTGCGCCCGGCGGCCTCACCGGCGCCGAAGACGCTCCCGAATACGATCTCGTCGGCACCCGCGCCCTCGACCCCGCCCTCGGGGCTCCTCCTCCGTTCCCCGCTCCGCTCCCGCTCGATCAACCGTCGTACGAGGCTGACGAGTTCGGCGGGCGCGAAGGGCTTGGCGAGGAAGGCGTCGACGCCGACGTCGAGGCCGCTGTCTACCTCGTACTGGGTGCAGGCGCTGACGATGGCGAGGGGAAGGTCACGGGTACGGGGGTCGGCACGCAGTCGTGCAGCAGTCCGCAGCCCGTCGAGCCGCGGCATGACGACATCCAGGGTGACCGCATCGGGCAGCACCTGATGAACGACATCGAGACACTCGGCACCATCGGCCGCGGTCACCACCTCGAACCCCTCCAGTTCGAGATTGACCCTGATCAGCTGCCGGATGACCTTGTTGTCGTCGACAACAAGCACCCGGCCCGACGCGCCCGGCACAACTCGAGAGTAGGTCGGGACCGGCCACCGCGTCCGGGTTTTCCCCACTTCCACCCCCTGCGGGCGAGCCACCCCAGGTCGCACCCGGTGCCACACCCCGGAAACCCGTTCATGAACACCCCGGAGGAACTGGTAGGGTTCTACCCGTCGCCGCCAAGCAAGGCGCCCGACACGCCCCCGTAGCTCAGGGGATAGAGCAACGGCCTCCGGAGCCGTGTGCGCAGGTTCGAATCCTGCCGGGGGCACTCCGGATCAAGGCGCTGAACTGCAGAAATGCAGGTCAGCGCCTTTCTTGTGCATGCCAAAACTGCGACGGCCTCCATCACCGTGATTGACCGCCCCCTGGGGTGTCTGACCTGGGACTTCACGGCACCGAACCGCTGAAATCCCATTTGCCCGATCCCGTGAATTCGCTCCCTACGGGATATGCGCGGGACGAAGATGCGTCAGCAGGGGTCCTGCAAGGGACACACATCCCCCCTCACCCGCTCGATCGCGTATCGCAGAGCGTTCACGAGGGTCATGCGCTTGTGTCTCTGGTCTCGGCAGCTGCGACCGGCCGTCCTGCTTCAGTTGCAGAACGCGCATCACGGCCCGCATCACGCTCGGATCCATCAGATCGGTCACGGGGCGTGACGCCCTCGCCACCCAACGGAGAGTACGCCTCACGTCGGGAGGCGCCGTGTGCAACTCTGGTCGAGGCAGGACGAACGCCCAGTCCTGCAGTGCCCGTCGCAGCAGTTTGTCATTCGGGCGGCCTCGCACATCCCGGAGCATCGCCTGGGTGATGGCACACAGTGTGTCGTTGGTCTCGTTGCGGGTCTTCGCCGCTACCTGCGGCCAGCGCTTCTCCAGATAATCGAGCGCGAAGTCATGCCAGCTGATGGAGGCCGATCCGTGTCCCGCCCCAGCAGCGGCCGCATCGTGAACAGCGCCCTGCCGGACGGCCTGGACCAGCGCGACACCCAGCTCATCGGCAAGCGCCCTGACGTCCCTTGCGCCTCCCGCAGAGCTCTTTCTGCCGGACCTCGCCGCAATCACCGTCCTGTCACTATGTCTCCGCCTGGAGACGCCGCGGGTCCGAGATACCGAGTTCCTCATGACGTCCACCACCTCTCTGAGCAGGTGAACGCATCAGATCCAATTCTCAATAGCGCCCTGGATGTCCTGTCACGTACGCCAGCTACGCGTGAGTGCGCGAGAAGGCAGCTCATGTGGCGGTGTCTCTCCGAGTCGACTCCGACAAGCGGGGAGGGTTGAAGGTAGGATGAGTAGCATGAGTGAGCCTACCGGCAAGTACTCGATCACTATGCCGCGCGACATCGCCGAGGCCGCCAAGGCTCGCAGCGGTCCATCCGGATTGTCCGCCTACGTGGCCGCCGCCGTGGCCCGCCAGATCGAACGCGACAATCTCAACGAGCTCATCGCCATCGCCGAGGCCGAGCACGGCCCCGTCAAGGACGAGGAGATCCAGGCTCTTCGCGACCAGCTCCACCAGGCCCGACAGGACCAGACACAGGGCGGGGCGAACGCCGCGTGACCCGCTCTCCTGCCGTCCCAGGTGGCACCCTGGTCCTAGATAGCGAAGGACTGGCCAAAGCCGTGCTGCGGGATCGCACAGTCACCGGTTGGCTTGCACTCGCACGCGCCGACGACCTGCGGGTGGTCACATCCGCGGCAACCCTCGTCGAGGTGGTCCATCCTCGGATCAACCGGCCGGCCCTGGAGTGGACGCTGTCCCGCCTTGTCGTCGAACCGGTCAGCGAGCCCATCGCCCGTCACGCCGCCGCCCTCCTCGCCGAAGCCGGCCTGCACGGTCACAAATACGCCATCGACGCCATACTCAGCGCCACCGCTCTCGCCGCCCCGAGCCCGGCCACAATCCTCACGTCCGACCCCGAGGACCTCATCGCACTGTGCGGCAGACGCGCCACCGTGATCAAAATCTGACAACGCGTTCTCCCGGCCTCATCAGCTCTGGGAACTACCGGCTACATGTAGAGCGCGTATCGCGCAGGCGCCGCAGCTCGGGGATGCAGTCGGCCCCGCGCCCCTTGGACGGGTCACCATCGAGGTCCAATCCGGTCCTTCTGTCAGTGAAGCCGCAGGCCAGAACATGTGTGAGTAGCACCGGCGCCAGGTACGGCTGGACCAGCGACAAGTTCATCTCCGCAGTCGGCGGGCTTGCGGTCGCCGGTATCCTCGCCGGCACCGGCTCCGTGGCGAAGTGGGGCATGAGCTATGTCGACGACGGGATCTCCGCGGCAGCACAGGCGGTCGGCAAGTTCGCCCTACGGGGCGGGGTGAGCCGTCGTCTCACCCCGCCCCCCGCATCAGATCTCCCACTTGGAGCACAGCGTGTCCAGCATTCCCTCCGCCCCGGAGATCCCCCTGGCGCTCTGGTGGGTTGTCGCCATCGCCGCATCAGTAGGATTCACCACCCTGTACCGGTCAGTTGCTACAAACCGGGCACAGCGCATCATGGCCATCGCCGGGCCTCTGGCCGGAATCGTCGCGGCAGTCCTTTTCGGTGCCGCCTACAAACTCCATCTCGGCCAACTCCTGCCGATGTACGGCTGCACGGTCGCGGCGGTGTGGCTCGCGGGCGTGGGACACAGCAAGAAACTGCGTGAGATGTGGCGGATCAGCGCCGAAGAAGGAGATGAGAACGTCCGCATCTCTCCTTTGCTGACCCTTCAGCTCACCGCGAGTCTGCTGATCCTCTGCGGCCTGGGAATCTGGTTCGCCGCCAATGCCTGATCCGGCGACCCTCAGGCATAACGGCCCGGTACTCAGGTAGAGCTCGAAGAGACCGCCAGCCCGACAAAGGCCCTGACCTGTGACTCAGCACCATTCCCCGCGGACTCTGCCAGTTCAACCTGAGTAAGCGGCACTGGATGGGGGCGTTCAGACCACTCCGTGCCGCGATACGGACAGCATGGTCGGCAGGCCATCGCCCAACGGGAAACAAAATCGGCGCCTCACCTCTGCCCCGCCCCTCGGGAAAAGCGTACGGGTGTCTCCCACGCTTTCTGTCCCTTCCGCCCCGAACACGCCCGGTTGAAGCACCGCCAGTACCAGGTTCCATTGCCTCTGCGGCGCAGATCCACGTCATCCCCCTTGCACGCACCGCACCGGGGCGGTCTCGCGAAGTCCTCTGCATGCTCGTGAGTGAGGATCTTGCGGGCGAAGTGACCGCCCTTGATCGTCAGCATGACCTCGCGTGAGCGGCTCTGCGACAGGGAGTTGAGGCTGCCGAGCAGGACTGTGTGTTCGCCGATGACGACGATCTTCTGGTGCATGACATTGACGGAGACGACGGTCGGCACGACTTTCCGCAACTGCTTGACCAGATCGGTCTGCTTTTTCTGGCCTGTGTCGTAGGGGTCGCGGACGAAGACCGTCACGCGGACTCCTCGGCGTACGGCGTCTCCCAACACGGGCAGCAAGCCGATCAGTCTCTTCGCGGTCCAGGGGGACCAGATCCACAGCGACGTTCGAGCCTCTGCGAGACGGTCGGCGAAGGTGTCGTAGAAGGAGATCTCGTTGTCGATGTCGGAGACCTCGACGTGGCGCGAGAGAACATCGGCGAGACGGGAGCTGAACTGGCCAAGGTCTGGTGGAACTTGGGCGTTGGGAGCGATGAGTCTGGTTGCGGAGACCGATCGGGCACGCTGTGCGCGGATGAACTCCGCCAGTTTTCCCATGGGGGTGTGTTCTTCTGCGGCCAGGATGCGGCTGCGGCTTCCGATGACGTACAGCCTGGTCTGTACGCGGGTGACGGCTACGTTGAAGAGGCGCACGCCGTTACGGGCCCATGTCGTCGCCTCTGGAGCACGGGAGGCGTGGGCCATCCAAAAGCCGTCACCGTAGTCGTCCTCCACCGTGTCGAAGACCACCACGGGGAACTCGCGCCCCTGAAAGCGGTGAGCGGTGCCGACTTCGGCCAGCCGGCCTCCGCCGCTGCCTTCGATGTCGCGGAGGGCCTCCAAAGTGGCTTCCGCCTGCACGGAGTATGGCGTGACGAGCCAGCCGTCTCGCCCTCTTCATCATGCAAATCGATCAACGCCCGCGCGAGCAGGGACCCAGCGGGCCACCACCCTTTACGGCGGCCGGTTCGGCGCGCCTGAGCCAGGCTTTGCAGCCCGTCGGTGTCGATGATCACGATTTCGGGGTCGTCCGGCTTGCGCAGCGCGGCGCGCCGCTCGACGCCAGGGCCGGGTTTGAGGACACCGTCGTATGCCAGGGCGTTCGCGAGGCCCATCACGTCGTGGCCGAAACGGTGCTGGACGTCGAGGACGACACAGCCCTGGTGGTTCACAGCAGCGGCCGGAGAGTCGATGCCGAAGTGTTCGAAGACGTCGCGCAGGATCCAGCGCGCGACATCGGGACGTTTCTCGCCATCCAGTTCCGGGAGGACGGGGCCAAGCTGCATGAAGTCGCCGAGCAGTACGGCCGTGGTCCTGGCCTTCCCCACCGCGAGGAGTACTTCGGGCAGCGTCGCCGCTGCGGCCTCGTCGATCAGGACGACGTCGTATTCGCCCTCGAAGACCGCCTTGGTGGTACGGAACCGGGCGAGTGTGGTCGCCACGACCTTTGCGCCGCGGATGATCTCACCCCTGGGCGTCCCGGGCGAGCTTGTCGTACTGTTCCTGCAACTCTCGATGGCGGCGTTCCTGGGAGGGGCGGTTCTTCTCGTCCGCCGCGGTCTGGGGCCTCAACCCCGATGCCACGGCGTAGCGCTGCGGGTGGCCGAGACGAACGGCCTCCGCTATGCGTGCCTCCGCCGCCTGCGCCAGGCCGAGCTCCTTTTCGAGGGGGAGGAGCCGCGCGCTGAGGGCGTCCGCGACGCGCCGAATGTTCCGGAGATCTGTCTCCAGGGCGTGCAAGGACCACTGCCTATGAAGAGGATCCGCGCACGGAGATCGGCGATCCGCTCCCCCAACTGCTCCTGGGCGTCCTTCCGCTGGGCGGCGGGCTGATCGCCCTGGCGGCCTTCGTGGCCGTACAGGCGAAGTCCGCGCATCCGCTGCTGCCGCTGACGTTCCTGCGCAACCGGGTGCGGGCCGCGGGCTACCTGGGGCTGACCTTCCTGAACGCGGCCACGGCCGCGATGTTCTTCCTGCTCGTGCTGTACATGCAGAACGTGCTGGACTACAGCCCGCTCGCCAACGGGCTGGCCTGGGTGCCGTACTGCCTCGCGTTCCGGCTCGGTCTGCGGGTGGCGCTCGCGACCATGCCGAAGGTGGGCGCGCGTGCCGTCATCACCATCGGGCTGACGACCGCCGCTCTGGGGATGGGATGGCTCGCCCTCATCCCGGCCGACGGAAACTTCTGGTCGTCCCTGCTGCCCGGCATGCTGGTCCTCGGATTCGGCGGCGGATACACCTTCCCGGCCACGCAGACCGCCGCGCTCTCGGAGCTGTCCATGCAGGACGCAGGGCTCGGGTCCGGGATCATCACCACCCTGGGCCAACTGGGCCAAGTCCTCGGCCTCACCGCCCTGGTCGCCGTCTCCCTGTCGATCACGCCGGACTCCGGCGCGTCGGGTGACGAGGCCGTCGTGGACGGGTTCGGCGTCGGTCTCGCGATCGCGGCGGGCATCCTGCTGGCGGGCGCGCTGCTGGCCGCGGCCACGTTCGGCAAGGCGAACCGTGATGTCGCCAAGCTGGCCTAGGCAAGCCGTCCCCCACCCGCCAACACGCCTCGCGGAACGCCGAGTTGTGGGCGATTCCCCGTGGAGGCGAGGCAATTCAGCAGTAAGGTCTCAGATCATGAATTCTCCCCATATGGTGTTCTACCGGAGCATGAACCTCGGCCACCCGGGCAGCCCGGACCGGGCGGCACTCGAGAGCGCACTGTCCGCCGCAGGAGCCCGCGGGGTCAAGTCCTTCCAGACGAACGGCACGGTGCTGTTCGAGGCGAACGACCCGCTGGGCGTCGTCGCCGAGGCGGCCAAGGCCCTTCAGGCGGCGGCCGGCTACACCGAGGCCGCCATGGTCCGCGGCCTCGACCTGCTGGTCGACGTGCTCGACAGCGACCCGTTCGACGGACACGAGGACAGCCGCACGTACCGCAAGACCTTCACGTTCTTCGACGGCGGCCGGTCCATCGAGCTGAAGCTGCCGTGGACAAACGCCAAGGACGACGTCGACATCGTCGAGCTGCGCGAGGGCCTGGCGCTGAGCATCATCCGCAAGGAGAAGTCGAACGCGGGCAGTCCGACCGCGGAGATCGAGCGCATGACCGGGGTGCCGGCCACGACCCGCACGCTGGGCACGATCGAGCGTCTGGTGAAGGCCGCGGGCCTCGGCTGAGGCACCCCGCGTCAGCCCGGCCAGGCGTCCACCACCTCCTGGGCCTGGCCCGGATGCAGCCGCGGGTCGCACAGCGGCTCCGGGGCGTCGGCGGGCCAGGCCCATTCGGCGTCGTCCGACACGCACTCGACCACCGCCTCGCGCCAGGCGCCGTCCACCCGGCGGACGAAGCGCACCTGGTCGGTGGAGGCCAGTTCATCGTCGCCGTCCGCCCAGTCGTACCAGGTGTGGAAGAAACGGACCTGCCACTCCCCCGCGGCCAGGGCGCGTTCGGCCGCGTCGCCGTCTCCGTCGTCCCAGGGGCCGAGCCGGCCGCTCTTCCAGCCCCGGGCTCGGAACAGCGCGAACATCCGGCGGTAGTGGACGAGGTGCGCGGCGAAGCGGTTGGAGTAGACGCGGGTCTGTTGCTCCGCTGGGGTGAGGAGGTAGATCTCGCGGAACGCCTGCTTGAGCGGCTGCCGGATGCGCCGCTCGGTGAGCAGGTCCCGCCAGGCCCGGACGGCGGAGGGGTCGGAGCGCAGCGGATGCCAGAGCCGTATGGAGGCGTCGTCGGGAGCGTTGGGAAGGTGCTCGTCCGTCTCGGGCAGTACGGCCAGCCATTCGCCGGGTGCGACCTCGATCTCCCAGATCAGCCGGCGCACAAGGGTCCGGGCGAGGGGATGCCCGGCGAGTTCGGCGCGCCACCAGCCGTACGGGTGGGCGGCATCGACGGCGAAACCTCCCTCCAACGCACGTAGGAGGGTGACGAGTTGGGCGTTCACCCTCGTCACCAGCTCGCGCAGCTCCTTGACCAGGGTCGCGTGGTCGCGGCGCACCGCTGCCGGGACGCTGCGCAGCGGGCGGCCGTCCTTCTCCCAGGTCAGCCTCCCAGGTCAGCGTGACTGTCTCGGCGACCGTGACGACGGCCTGGTAGTCGCCGGCGGCCCGGCACAGGACGCCGCCCGCGGCGGAGCTGCTGATGGATGCAGTGCCGAGTCCAGCTTCGGCAGCCGTAGTGCCACGTCGGTGCGCTCGGCGAGGGCCGCCTCGACCTTCTTGAGCAGCTTGTCGAGCTGCTTGGGCACCCCGGCGTGTCGGACGGTCCGACGCACGGAGCGGATCGCGGTCACCAGCTCGGGCGTCGGGAAGTCCTGTGCGGCGCGGACCAGTTCGTACGGGAGGGCCTGCGACGGCAGGGTCTTCGCGGCCGTCGGAGCGACCGCGATGCCGGGCAGCAGCCGGTCGAGCAGGTCCGGCAGCCACGGCTCGTCGCGCAGCAGCGCCACCCGCGCGGCCCGCCCGATCACGACGACCTCCTGGGCCGTGAACGCCTGCAGATCGCGGATACGGGACCGGACCGCGGCAAGGTCCCCGCGGGCGCTCGCGGCTCGCAGCTCCAGGCGTCGCCGCACCTGCCGTTCGTCGCCGATCTGTTCCCGCAGCAGAGCGAGCAACTCGTCCTTGGACAGGGCGCACAGTCACCCGTCGAGGTCCTGCGCGCGCTCCCTGGCCGCCTTCCGCTGCCGCGGCAGGCTCTCCCGCTGGGCGAGCACGGTCAGGCCGAGGACGACCAGATGCTTGCAGAAGTTACCCTCCAGACCGTACGGGCAGTCGCACGCGCCGGACAGCCCGCCGGGCCCGTCCAGAGTCAGCTCCACCTCGTACCGCTCCGTGCCGTGGACGCTCGCGGTAACCCAGCCGTCACCCACCTCGACCCCGGACACCGCGTCGAGATACCCGAGGGCGCGTTCGAAGGAACGGGCACCCGCCAGCGTCTGAAGGTTCGCCTCAGTGAGGCCGCGCATGTCTTTCCCGTCCTGCGGTGATGGTGCAGTCGATGCGCCGCCAGCCTAGGGGGCCGAGGTTTGCAAGCCGACGGCTTCGGTGGGTTTGACCCTCAACTCGCCCAATGCCAGGTCTGGTCGGCCGGTCACGCTCCCCTCCCCGGGCCTCCTGGAGTTCACCCTCGGCTGCCACCCCGTCGGCCTTGTGCAGGCGGATGCCTGTGCAGTCCTGAGGTCGGCGGCTCCGGGCCGGAGCCCGCCAGGAGCCGCGACATTCTCGGCGAGAAGCAATCCGCGTGTGACCCACCCGCAGCGTTACGCTCACAGCCTCCACGCAGGTAAGGTCTAGCTATACGCATTTCGTTAAGGTCGACCTGAACGGATTCGGAGAAGGCATGCCTGGACAGCTCGGCAAACCGGAGCGGCTGCTGGACCGTGATCACGAGTGGGCACTGCTGAACGACTTCCTCGACGACCCAGCCGCCGAGCTGCGGCTGGCCATCGTCTCGGGGCGGCGGCGGAACGGGAAGTCGTTCCTGCTGGAGGCGCTCACAGAGGCGGTGGGCGGGCTGTACCTGGCCGCAGTCCAGGAGGAGGGCCGGGTGCCCGCGCTACACCGGTTCACCGAGGCGATCGCCGCGCACGCGGGGGTGCGGCCCGGGGCGATGCGGCTGGACGACTGGCGGGATGTGCTCACCGCCGCGCTGGAGGTGGTGAACCGGGCCTCAGGGGCGCCGCTGATCGTCATCGACGAGCTGCCGTATCTGATGCAGCATTCCCCGGAGATCCCCGGGTTCCTGCAACTGCTGTACGACCAGTCGCAGTCCGGCAGGGCACCCGGCGGCCGGATCGTACTGTGCGGCTCGGCGATGAGCGTGATGTCCGAGCTGCTGTCCGGCACCAAGCCACTGCGCGGCCGAGCCGTGCTGGACCTGCGCCTGCCGGCCTTCGATTACCGCACCGCCCGCACCCACTGGGGGATCGAGGATCCGGCGGTGGCGCTGCAGGTCGACGCCGTGCTGGGCGGCGCCCCCGGCTACCGGCCGCTGGCCGCGGGGGCGGTGCCGCAAGGCGAGGCGGACGTCGGCCCCTGGGTGGAGCGCACCCTGCTGGACCCGGGGCGGGCCCTGTACTCGCGGGTGGAGGCGGAGTTCCTGCTGCGCGAGGACCCGCGGATCACCCACCGCACGCTGTACTACGACGTACTGTCCGCCGTGGCCCGGGGCGCCTCGACCCCGGCGAAGGTCGGATCGATGCTGGAGCGCTCCCGCTCCGCCATGGTCGCTCCGCTGGAGGTGCTGGAGTCCACCGGCTATGTCCGCAAGGAACAGGACCTGCTGAAGGCACGGCACCCGGTCATCAGCGTGGCGGACCCGGTGATCCGCTTCAACCAGCTGATCACGCTGCCCACCGTGGACCTGGTGGAGCGGCGGCGCGGAGCCCAGGTGTGGCAGTCGTCCCGGCCGACGTACCACTCGAAGATCCTCGGCCCGCACTTCGAGGAGACCGCGCGCGAATGGACCCGCTCCTTCGCCATCGACGAGACAGGGCTGTCGCTCGGTGCGGTGGGCACGGCGGAGATCGCAGATCCGGCCGCCCGGACCAAGCACGAGGTCGACCTGCTCGCCCTGGCCCCCGGTGAACGCCCGCAAAGCCCCCGGGCGTCCATCATCCTGATCGGGGAGGCCAAGGCCACCGTCCAACCTCGCGGGCTGAAGGACCTCGAACGCCTCGAACACATCCGCGCTCTCCTCGCCGACCAGGGGCATCGGCCCGAGGACGCGATCCTGACCCTGTTCTCCCTGCACGGCTTCCATCCCGATGTCATCGACGCCGCCGGGCGCCGACGTGATGTCCTCCTGGTCGACATCCGGGCGCTGTACGGCGACGGACCCATTCGCGGCCTGACATGACCTGATCCGGCCCGCCGCATCGGAGGACATCGCGCTGAACACAACCTGGTGATCAGGTGTGTCGAGAGTCACTGCTTCCCGCGCGTCAGACCCTCCGGCCGGTAGACGGCCCAGGTCTTGGGAGTCTCCGAGACCTTCACCGCGCTGAGTTCAGACAGGTCATCGTGCCAGGTGTCGTAGATCCACTTCGCGAGGTTCTCCGCTGTCGGGGGGATACCCCCCCCCATCGCTTCATTGAGGTGCCGATGATCGAGCGTCGCGTCGACCCATTTCTTGAAGCCGTCCAGGTCCCGGTAGTCCCGGACGAAGCCGGGTGGGGCAAGGTCGTGGTCCTCCGCCGAGAGTTCGAGCACGATCACGTAGTTGTGTCCGTGCAGGCGCGCGCACGGGTGCCAGGAGGGCAGCGTGTCCAGTACGTGGCTTGCGGAGAAGTGGAATTCCTTGCTGATGGTGAACATGCCGACTCCCGTCTTCTCCGCTCCCCCGGCTGGGACCCGCGCCGGTCTCGAACTGTAGTCGGTCAGCCTGCCCCGGCCTCTCCCTCGGCGGCGCTGCTGTCATGGAGCAGGGTTCGGTTCAGGGGCACGTCGGTCAGAAACCTCGTCCGCAGGACCGGGTCATCGATGCTGTCCGCCTTGCGCAGCACCTCGGTTCGGGCTCTGTCCAGCAGGTCGCGAGCCTCGTTCCCGCAGTCTTCAGCCTGCAGAGCCCGGGCCGCGTGATACAGGACCTCTTCCGTACGGAGGGCAGGCATGTCCCCGTGTTCGGCGAGCAGGGCAAGAGCCCGGTGGGCGTCGCGGGCGGACGGATCCGTCTCGCCGTCCTGCAGATGGGTCCGGCTGCGCAACACGTATCCGGCGATCTCGCTGCGCACCATGCCGCTGTCGCGGGTGTCGACGAGGGTGTCCTCACACAGCCGCCGAGCGAGGTTCCTGTCGTGGTCGGTCTCGAGGAGGACCTCCACGTACAAGTTGCGCACGATCGGCACCAGGTTGACCAGCCACGTGTGCTGGGTCTCCACCCAGGCGTCCCGGGCACGCCGGACCGCCTCGTCGTGACGGGTGGGCTCACGGGTGAGCAGCAGGGCGAGGAGGGCGTTGTTGTAGGCGTGCCAGCCGCTGTCGCCGCCGCGCTCCTCCTCGAAGTCCAGGGCCTCGCGCAGCACCGTGCCCGCTTCCTCCCACGAGCCGACCGCCAGGTGGAGCTGGGCGAGATAATTCAGCGCAATGGGCAGTTCGGCACGGAGGGTCTCACCTCTCAGCCGCTCGGTGCAGCGCAGCAGTCTGTGCCGGGCTTCGCCGAGCCGGCCCGCGTCGAAGAGGTTGACCCCGATCTGCATCTCGTTGAGATTGCGTGCGTGCTGCAGAACGGGGTTCCCCGCCTCGCCCAGGCGCGGGTCGGACGCGTACAGCCGCTCCGCGTCCAGCAGCACCCGAAGACCTGCGTGCAGATCGCGTTTGGGCAGTTGGCGTCCGTATTCGACCATCGCCACGAAGAGCGCCGGACGGCCTGCCTCGCCGCACTCCCGGGCGCGCTCTACCGCCTCTTCGAGCTTGGTGAGGGAGGGCTGGACGCCTCGCACGGCCAACAGGGTCTTGCCGCGCAGAAGGGTGGTGCGGGCGATCAGCAGCCGGTCCCCGAGGCGCTGGGCCGCCTGCTCCGCCTCGGCGGCCAAGGCGTCGATTCCCATGCTCTCCTGCTCGCCCTGGCCTCCCTTCCAGCGCACCTCGGTCATGCTGAGCAACAGCTCTATGGCCTCCACCAGACGGCGATCGCGCTCCGGACGGCCGACCGGCATCAGCCGGGCGGACTCGATCGCCGTCCGGCAGTGCTGTTCGGCCTGGGCGAAGGAGAGATCCTCCACAGCCACGGACCGGGCGAGACCGTAGTGAGCGGCGGCAGTCTGTGCGGCATACGCGGGCCCGGCCTGCAGGAAGTGATCGGCGATCAGCGCGCGCAACTCGAGCGGCGCGGCGTCTGGGTCGACTCCCTGCAGGTGTGGGAGTGCTTCGGCGATGTCCGCGTGCCGTTGCCGGCGGGCGCCCTCCGACTGTTCGCCGCGGATCCCCCTTTGCAGGACCCGGTGCTCGAATTCGTACCAGTCGGTCCCCAGACCGGCCGCCCAGTCGGGGACCTCGTCCCGGTGCCGGCTGCGGATCAGGCCGTGCTCGCGCTCTATACGGTGCAGCAGGTCCTGGATCTGGAGCCGTGGCGAACCAGACACCTCTGCGAGTGTGTGAGAGAAGAAGAACTCGCCCATCGTGGCACCGGTGACCAGGAGTTCGCGCGCAGTTGGGTCCAACTGCCGGAAGCGGTCCAGTACGGCCGCGGGAAGGCTCCCCGGCAGCGGCACCCGGACGCCGTCTTCGGGTCGCCACAGCCTCAGACACTGCTCGACGAAGACCGGATGGCCGCCGGTCGCTCCGGTCAACCGGGCGGCGAAGTCCTCGGGAGCAGGATGGCTCTGAAGCCTGGCATCGACCAGTTGCCTGACGGCCCAGTCAGGCAGCGGCGGCAGTGTGTGCCGGGACACGAGCTCCGCATGATCCCGCTGCCAGGCGTCCAGCAACTGCTCCACCGCCCTGCCGTTGCCCTCGGCTGCCGTATACAGGCCGAGCCCGAGCACAAGACCGAGCGGTTCCCCCTCGATCCTGGGCAGCAGCAGGTGCAGGAACTCCAGGGTCGACACATCGCACAGCTGGATGTCGTCCACCATCACAAGCAGCGGCCGACCCGCGCGCGCCTGCTGCAGCAGCACGTCGATCAGCTGCCGGGTCACGGTGCTTTCCACGGGCAGGAGACTGTCTCCCGGGATGGACCCGGTGGCCACGGTCGCCTCGGCGAATACCCGCCCTGCCGCGACCACGGCGCCGAGCCCCGGCACCGCGGCGGACAGCAGGTCGGGGGCGGCCGCCAGCGCGCCGCGGGTCGCCGTGCGCCTGAAGCCGGCCAGCCGCCTGCGGCCCCGTGCGGGACGGTCCAGTGCGTGCAGAGCGTCCAGGACGGGTCCGTACGGCCGCCGGGAGCCGATGCCGGGCGCGGCCCGCACGAGCACCACCCGACAGGGCTGCTCCTGGGATTCGGGTGTGGTACTCAGACGGCGGGCGAACTCGCCCATCAAGGACGTTTTACCCATCCCCGAGTCGCCTTCGACGACCAGCACACTCGAGCGCCCTTCCGCCAGAGCACTCACCACGCTCTCAAGCCCGGCCAGGCTCTCCTCCCGGTCGACGAACACCGTCACCCCGCGCCCCCGTTCATCTCACCCGCCACGTGCGCCCCAACACCAACTTCCTTGAACCTTACGGCCCGTTGTTCAGCGTGGCAGACAAGTGATCCACAACTGACCGAAAGCGTACGCCCCAGCGGACACCCGGTCTGCTCACCTGCGGTGGGGGCCGTACGGACTCCAGCCGTTCAGGAAGGGCTCCAAATCGCTGGTCCGGGGTTCGGGTACTTCGGGCATACGGAGCAGTCGCGCGAGCGGGGCGAGTGATCGTGCGTGGTTCATCGCCAAGGACAGCCACACGGCACCAGGGCCAGCCTCAGCAAGGCCTACGGCACGGTGAGAATGCACCACAGGCACAGCTGCCCGGTTCTCTTTGAGGCACGACCCTGTCCTCGTCACGGTGCCACGGCAGAGACAATGTACTCGCGGACCCCGGCAGGAGCAGGGCCCCGGGCAATGCGTCCGGTCACCCGATCTCTCCCGGCCGGGAGGATCCGCCGACCGCGCTGGACTCGGGGTTACACCCGGACGTCTAAGAAGCCGACTGTCCACATGAGCTCCGCCACCGCCGAGGCCAGTTCGAAGACGCCGCCGATCCATGAGGTGCGCGACCGGATGTCCGTCCAGGACGTCGCTGTCTCCCAGCCGTGGGCGGGCCGATGAGAACCATCGAGGCCAGGAGCGAAAGGGCGGCTGACGCCAGTGCCGCGGCAGTCAGGCAGGTGGCCCATCCGGGAGAGCGTCGATGTTGGGCATGGCCGCGAGGCTACGCAAGGACCAGTCGCTGAGCACTTCCGCGAGGGCCACAGACGGCAACTGAGGGCACAGAGAGCGGGACCCAGGACCCAGGTTCACCGGGGCCCGCACCTTCCTGCGTGCCCTCAGGGTCGGCCCTGACTGCTCTGTACTCCCGGTCCCTGTTCGAGATGGGGCTGATGATGGGGCCCCGTCGGCTGGGTCCAGCCGTTCGGTTCCTCGCTGCTGAGCAGTTCCGCTGCCTGGTGCTGGGTGTGTGCGGCTGCCATCTGGGCTTCCACCACGGCGTCTCCGCGTTCGCGCACCAATTCTTCATAGATGGGCGGGTGATCGTTTTCGGAGGAAGTGCGTGTCACGATGTCGGTCCTTCCGCTGGGTAAGCCGTCAGGCCCTGTTGAGTCGGGCGGCAATTCCGTGCCCGAGGAGCAGATAAAGGGCGGCCGGGAGACCGTAATTGAGGATGACGCGCAGACTCTCTGTGTTCATTGTGAAAATGTCCTGCGCCCATCCGCCTAGCCAGTCCGCCGATCTGCGCACGAACTCCACGAATGCGTTCCCTTGGTTCGCGTCGAGCAGGTACAGCACGATCCACAGGCCGAGCAGACCGGCCGAGATGTCGGCGATCGTGCAGATCGTCAGGGTCGTTCTGCGTGCGGCGGCCGGGTTCGGGTTTCGCTGGGAGCGGTCGGGGGCCGCGGGCTGATCGTACGTCTGGTATCCGGAAACCGGGTCGGTGTTCACGAGAAATCCGATCTGGCGCATTGCTGGGCGGACAGGTCGACCCGCTGAGCCGAATTCGGCCCATGAGGTGACTGCTTCTGCCTGGTTCTGCGTCACGCAAACGCGACCGCGTTACACCGCCGCCCGGGACATCCTGAATATGGCGGCCTGGGCGGGAATTTATAGGTGGGTCAGACCTCGCGGCCGGTGGGGAGCATTGCCCAGACCGTCTTGCCGAACGGTTGGCGTCGGGTCCAACCCCAGTGTTCGGACAGGGCGTCGATGATGCGCAGTCCGCGACCGTGCTCGTCGAGGGGGTCGCTGGTGTGCGGGTACACCGGTGGACTGTCGCTCGGGTCGGTGACGGCGCAGACCAGGTGGGCGGGGCGGCGGAGGCTGAGCTTCAGCCAGATCTCGGGCTCGCCGGCGGCCGAGGAGCGGGCCGTGGCGTGCGGGGCCGCGTGCAGTACGGCGTTGGCGGCGAGTTCGGTGACCACCATGAGGGCGTCGGCGCTGCAGTGGTCGAGGGCCCAGTCACCGAGGGCGCGACGGACGAAGTCGCGGGCCTGGCCGCAACCCTGTTCGGCGTCGACGAGGCGCAGGGCGACCGAGTGGGGCGAGGTGTGCGCGGGTTCGGGCCTGGCGAGACGGCTCCGGTCCGGGGTGCCGGGGTGCGCTGCCGACGACACGGTCCACTCCGCAGGTGGCGCAGCGCTATCGGGCTGTCGAAGCCCTTCGTACGCAGGTAAGGACACGACGTCTCCCTGATACATGGTCAAGGCAGGGCGTCCGCGCTGCAGTTGACGCCACGGACTATTATCCACGCCGACGGCGCCTCCGTGCAATTTCACGGGAAATTGCGCGAGTGGCGTCGACGCAGAGCACGTGGTGCCCTCCGGGCCCGCCAGGGCGGCGGGCGGCGGGGCGTACACGTGGCCGAACGTGAGCAAGGAGAGTGCAGTGCCAACAGCACCGAACGGCGTGCGGGCAAGCTCGTTGGGCGTCCGCTGGACCAAGAGCCGGCACAGCAATGCCGAGGGCAACTGCGTCGAGGTGGCCCCCCTGGGCGACGGCAGCGTCGCGATGCGCAACTCCCGCGACCCCGACGGGCCGGCCCTCGTCTACACACCGGCCGAGATCGCCGCCTTTCTGGCGGGCGCGAAGGAGGGAGAGTTCGACCACCTGGTCTGACCCGGACCGCCGCGAAGGGGCGTCCACAGAAGGCCAGGAGGCCATGGGGTCATGGGGCCGCTGTGAAGCGGAAGTTGAGCCCCTCACTTACGTCGGTTCAAGCGGCACGAGGCGGTGGGATGCGATAATGCGGTCTGTCGTATGCCGGTCTACGGGGAGTCAGGATGTCCGCCGAGTCGCCTCGCATCTCCCACCTCGAACCGTATCTGAACCGGTCCGAGCCCGCGCCGACCCTGCTGAAGATGCTGGTCGGCGTCCAGCTGGCGGGTATCCGCGAGGACTTCGGGCTCTCCCAGGACCAGGCGGCACGCGCCGTCGGGTTCAGCCCGGCGAAGCTGTCGCGGATCGAGGCGGGCAAGGGCCGTCGGCCGCCCACGGAGGCCGATGTCCGTGCGCTGCTGGAGTTGTACCGGGCCGAGGAGTACGCGGCTTCGGTGCTGCTGCAGTTGCTGCAGCGGGCCGGTGAGCCCGGGTGGTGGCAGCGCTATGACAAGCGGCTGATGCCGGAGTGGTTCGACCGGCTGGTCGGGTTGCAGGAGGCCGCGACCGCCATCCGTACCTTCGAGCTCCAGTACGTGCCCGGCCTGTTGCAGACCGAGGCCTACACGCGGGCCGTGGTGGAGCGCGGGCTGCCGTCGGCACCCGACCGTGAGGTGCTGCGGCGCGTGGAGCTGCGGATGCGGCGACGGGATTTGCTGCACCGCGCGGACGCGCCTCAGCTGTGGGCGATCGTCGACGAGTCGGTGCTGCTGCGGATGCTGGGCAGTCGCGAGGTGATGCGCGAGCAGCTCGAGTATCTGGAACAGATGGCCCGGCGCCCCCATGTGACCCTGCAGATCGTGCCCTTGGACGTGACCAACGCCTCCGCGCCCGCCATGCCCGTCACCTATCTGCGCTTCGGCGGAATCGATCTGCCCGACATCGTCTATCTGGAGCACATCAAGAGCGCCGCGTTCCTGGAGGACCAGGACGAGACGGAGGAGTACCGGATCGCCCTGGACCGGCTGGGCGACGAGGCCCTCAACCCGCGCGAGTCACTGGAGCGACTGCGTGAGACGAAGGCCCGGTACGCCCCTGCCCCTTAGGACCTTCCCTTGTCCCTTTGGCCCTTCCCTTGCCCCTTGGGCCCTTGGGCCCTTGGGCCCTTGGAGCCTTGGGGTGACGCCTCGCTACGGCAGTCGGCCCACGCCGCCGAACTCGATCCACTCCTGGGTGAGCTGGCGCGGTGCCACCTCGGTGTCGGGACGCCAGGTGGAGACCTCCACGAGGCCCGGGTCCAGGATGTCCAGGCCCTCGAACAGCTGGGCCACGTCCTTCTCCTGGCGCACCCGGCCCCAGTGTCCCTGGGTCGCCTGGTCCATGAAGTTGGTGACGAACTCGCGGACCTCGGGGTCCTCGCTGACCAGCTGGCACATCACCAGGTAGCTGCCGGGCACGAGTCGTTCGGCCACGCGGCGGGCCACGGCGAGCGGGCCGTCGGTGTCGCTGTCGGGGATGCAGTGGAACACCGAGTTGAACAGCACGGCCACCGGCTGCGAGAAGTCGATCAGGCGCTCGGTGTCCGCGTGGGAGAAGATGCCGTCGGTGTCGCGCATGTCGGCGTGGATGACGGCGGTGTTCTCGTTCTGCTCCAGCAGGGCGCGGCCGTGGACCAGGACCATCGGGTCGTTGTCGACGTACACCACGCGGGAGGACGGGTCGACGGCCTGCGCGACCTGGTGGACGTTGTTCTGGGTGGGCAGGCCGGAGCCGTGGTCGAGGAACTGCCGGATGCCGTAGTCCTGGGCCAGCGTGCCGACCACTCGCTGCAGGAAGCGCCGGTTGTTCAGCGCGAGGGCGCGGGTACTGGGGACGACCTTGTCCAGCTGTTCGCAGGCGGCTCGGTCGGACGCGTAGTTGTCCTTGCCGCCGAGGTAGTAGTCGTACATCCGCGCAGCCGTCGGAATCGCGGCATCGATCGACTTGGACAGCGGCTTTCCAGGCTCCATCGTTTCCCCCAGTGGCAGGGCCGGTCGAGGAGATCACCTCGCCCGACAACACATCCTAGGGAGGCGGCAGTTGGTCAGGCCAGTCCGTCCGTCAACCACCGCCCGCCCGAGGTGTTGTTGTGTCGTCAAATGTTCGTAGGTGTCTACGAGGCGGCCGGATCCGACGCCCGTCAGGGTGCCGACCTCACGGTTGTGGGACGGCGTCCGTGAGGGCTTCTCGGCCGCCTTTCATGATCAGGGCTGTGCGGCGCGCTACTTCGAACTAAGGTTCTCCGTCGGAAGCCACATTCGACGGGGGTACGCACGTGGCCGATTCGGCGCGTTCGCTGGACGACACCGCGCAGGACGGGGGAAGGACAGGCCGGTTCGCCGGCATGGGTCCCTTCATGCTCGTCTGGAGCGGGCAGGCGGTATCCCTGGTCGGCAATTCCGTGCTGCGGTTCGCCTTCGTCTTCGAGACATGGTCGGCCACCGGCCGGGCCACGGCGCTGACCACGCTGTCGCTCTGCGCGATGCTCCCCCAGGTGCTGCTCAGCCCGCTCGCCGGTGCCTTCGTCGACCGGATCAGCCGGCGTACGGCACTGCAGCTCGCCGACGGTGGCGGACTGCTGATCGTGGCGCTGCTCGGCGTCCTGCACTTCACCGGCGGGCTGCACACCTGGGAGGTCTACGCGGCCGTCATGCTGCTCGGTTCCGCGGCCGCCTTCCAGTTCCCGGCGCTGGGCGCCGCCGTGCCGTTGCTGGTGGACAAGGCCCGGCTCCAACGGGCCAACAGTCTGCTGGCGAGCGCCAAGAGCACGGCCGACGTCGGCGGTCCGGCGCTGGGCGGGCTCCTGGTGGCGTTCTCCGGGCTCGGTTTCATCCTCGTCGCCGACCTGGTGAGCTTCGCTGTCGCGCTGGCCGCCATCCGGGTCGTACGGATGCGGGGGGACAACGGCCCCGCGAAGAAGCCGGCGGGCGGGGCGCGGGGGAAGCTCGTCGCGGAGGCCGTGGAGGGGATGCGGTTTCTCTTCCGGTATCCGAGCCTGCGCGATCTGATGCTGGCCTTCTGCGTGGTCAACCTGGTCATGGTCTTCGGCTTCGCCGCCGTACAGCCCATGGTGCTGGCCCGGTCCGGCGGCGAGACCACGGCGCTGGCGAGCGTCAACACGGCGATCGGCGTCGGCGGGGTCGCGGGCGGGCTGCTGATGGCGGCCTGGAGCGGGCCGAAGAACCGGGCCCGGGGCATGCTGCTCGGGATCATCGGCATGTGCCTGTCCGCCCAGGTGGCCATGGCTCTCGCGGGCGGCGTGGTCGGCTGGTGCGCGGCCATCCTCGTGGGCGCGGCGCTCATGCCGATGATCAACGGTGTGATGCAGGCGGTCGTGCAGACCAAGGTTCCCCAGGAGTGGCACGGCCGGGTCTTCGGCGCGGTGATGTTCCTGTCGCAGATCTCCGTACCGCTGGCCACCGCGGTCTCCGGGCCGCTCGCCGACCATGTCTTCGAACCGCAGGCCGCGGACGGCACGGGGATCTTCGTGGTGCTCGGGCCGCTCGTCGGCGACGGGCCGGGCAGCGGCATGGCGGCCATGCTGCTCATCGCCGGTCTGTGCGGCATCGCCGTCGGGGTGCTGAGCATGACACGGCGCACGGTGCGGGAGATCGACTCGCTGCTGCCCGACGTCGATGCCGAGTCGGGCGGGGACGGCGCGGGCGACGGGGACGGGGACGGCACAGCCGAAAGGGGCGGCGCGGGCGACGCCGACAAGGACGTGACCTGCGACGACGACTCCGGGGGCGCCGGGCGCCCCGGTGGTCCCGAGGATCCGGTGAAGCTCCGCGACAACCCCGACCCCGACCCGGACGCCGACCCCGACAACCCCGAGAACAAAGCACTCGTGGAGGGCTGACCATGACCACCAATCCGTTCGAGGACGAGAACGGCACCTACCTCGTACTCACCAACGCCGAGGGCCAGTTCTCGCTCTGGCCCGACGGGATCACCGTGCCCGGCGGGTGGGACGTGGCGCTGACCGCGAGCAGTCGCTCGGACTGCCTCGCCTACGTCGAGGACCACTGGACGGACATATGTCCGGCCCGCACGGCAGCCGATGGCTGAGATGGGGGCAACGGGGGCGTTGCACGGGGTACATGAACTTTTCGAGGCACAGGCGCGACGGACACCGGCGGCGACCGCGCTGGTGCACGGCGACGAGCGGCTGAGCTACGGCGAACTCGACGCGCGCGCCGACCGGTTGGCCGGGCTGCTGCGGCGGCACGGCGTACGGCCGGGGGCCCTGGTGGGCGTACACCTGGAGCGGTCCGCCGAGATGGTGGTGGCGCTGCTCGGCACGCTCAAGGCCGGTGCCGGTCATGTGATGCTCGACCCGGACTTTCCGGCGGAACGGCTGCGTGGGATGGCGGCCGACGCGGGAGTTGCCGTGGTCGTGGCGCGGCGCGGGTCCCCACCGACCGGCATCGCGGCCGAGTCGGTCGCAGTGGAGGACGCCGAGGAGGCGCCGCCTGTCGAACGTGGCGTCGTGGACGTACGGCCGCAGGACCCGGCCTGCGTGATGTTCACCTCCGGATCCACCGGCCGCCCGAAGGGCATCGTCGCCTCGCACGCCGCGATCACCGGGACGCTGACCGGGCAGGACTTCGCCTCGTTCGGGGCCGGCGCGGTGTGGTTGCAGTGCTCCCCCGTGTCCTGGGACGCGTTCGCGCTGGAGCTGTGGGGTCCGCTGCTCGGTGGCGGCCTGTGCGTCCTGCACCCGGGGCAGCGGCCCGACCCGGTGGTGATGGCCGGCCTGGTCGAGCGGCATGCCGTCACCTCCCTCTACCTCTCCGCCTCCCTGTTCCATGTGATCGTCGACGAGTACCCGCGAGCCCTCGCCGGAGTGAGCGAACTGATCGTCGGCGGTGAGCCGTTGTCGCCGGCGCACGCGGCCCGCGCCCTGGAGCGGTACCCCGGGCTGAGGCTGAGCAACGGCTATGGACCGGTCGAGGGCATGGTCTTCCTGACCGTCCATCCGGTCACCGCCGAGGAAGTCCGGGACGGGAGGCCGGTGCCGATCGGCCGCCCGCTGGCCGGCAAACGGCTCCGAGTGCTCGACGAGCGGCTGCGGCCCGTCGCGGACGGCGAGAGGGGTGAGCTGTACGCCGCCGGGGCGGGTGTCGCCCTCGGCTACTGCGGCCGTCCCGGGCTGACCGCCGAACGGTTTGTGGCCGACCCGTACGGGGCCGCCGGTGAGCTGATGTACCGGACCGGTGACCTGGTGCGGCGCCGGGCGGACGGGGTGCTGGAGTATCTGGGGCGGGCCGACGCCCAGGTGAAGATCCGCGGGTTCCGGGTGGAGCCCGGGGAGGTGGAGACGGTCCTGGCCGGCCACCCGGGTGTCGTCCGGGCCGCTGTCGTGGCCCGTCCCGACGCCACCGGGGACAAGCGGCTGGTCGCCTACGTCGTCCCGCGCGACGGACATCGGCAGCGGCTGTCGGAGCGGCAGTTGCGTGACCACGCAGCTCGCGTGCTGGCCGATTACCTGGTCCCGGCCGCCTTCGTACTGCTGGACGCCCTGCCCCTGACCGCCAACGGCAAGCTGGACCGCGCCGCCCTGCCGGAGCCCGGCCCGATCACGGGCTCCCTCGCCTCGGCGGCCGCACGACAGCCGTCGGGCCCGGTCGAGGAGGCGCTGTGCGGGCTGTTCTCCGAGGTGCTGGGGGTGGCGTCGGTCGGCCCCGAGGACGACTTCTTCGCGCTCGGCGGCCACTCGGTGATGGTGGCTCGGCTGCTGGGCCGGATCCAGCTGACGCTGGGCGTGCAGGTCGGCGTACGGACGCTGTTCGAGTGCCGGACACCGGCGGCGCTGGTGCCGTACGTGGAAAAGGCCGCGCAGGACGAGAAGGCCGAGAAGGCCACGAAAAACGACGGCGGCGGCCGGGCCGAGTCTCCCGCGCCTCAGCCGGACGGGGACGCGCTGCCCCTGTCGTACGCCCAGCGCCGTCTGTGGTTCCTGGACCGGGTCGACGCGGGCACCGCCTACACCCTGCCCGTGCTGGTGCGGCTGCGCGGCGAGATCGACGCGGAGGCTCTTCGGGCCGCCCTCGGGGACGTGGCCGCCCGGCAGACGGCGCTGCGTACCGTCTTCGAGGAGAGCGACGGCGAGCCGAGGCAGCGGGTGCTGAGCGGCACCGCGGCACTGCCTCGGCTGCGGCACGTCACCGTCGGCTCGGGTGAGCTGGAGCAGGCCGTCCACGGGGCCGCCCGGCACCGGTTCGACCTCGCCGCCGAACTCCCCCTGCATGCCGTGCTGTTCAGTGTCCGGGACCGGCCGGGTGAGCACGCCCTGCTGCTCGTCCTGCACCACATCGCCGGTGACGGCTGGTCCCTGCCCCCGCTCTTCCGGGACCTGTCGCGGGCCTACGCCGCCCGCAGCGCCGGCGGCGAACCCGAGCTCGCCGCGCTGCCCGTGCCGTACGCCGACTTCGCCCGCCGTCAGCAGGAGCGGCTGGGCTCGGCGGACGATCCCGGGTCCCTCGTCGCCACCCAACTCGCCTTCTGGGACAAGGCCTTGGCCGGTCTTCCGGCCGGGGGCCCGCTGCTCCCCCGCCGTCCGGGGCGGCCCGCCGTGCCGGGTCGGGACGCCGCCACCGTCGTACGGCGGCTGGACGCGGGCGCGCACGCGCGGATCGTCGAGGCGGCGCGGGCGGAGGGCGCCACGCTGTTCATGGCGCTGCACGCCGCCCTCGCCGCCGCGCTGGTGCGGGCCGGGGCGGGCGAGGATCTCGCGGTCGGTTCGCCGATCGCCGGGCGCGGGCACGACGGCACGGTCGACGACGTCGTCGGGTTCTTCGTCAACATGCTGGTGGTGCGGACGGACGCCTCCGGTGACCCCACCGCCCGGCAGCTGCTCGCCCGGACCCGGGAGGCGGCGCTGAACGCCTTCGCCCACCAGGACGTGCCGTTCGAGGAGGTCGTGGACGCGCTCAACCCCGTACGGCCTCCGGGGCGGCAGCCGTTCACCGAGGTGGTGCTGGCGTTGCAGAACAACGCCCGGGCCGAGGTGGAGCTGCCCGGCGCCGAGGCCGGCGTGGAGCCGCTGCGCACCGGCACCGCGCGGTTCGAGCTGCTGGTCGACGTCACGGACGACCACGGGCCGGCGGGCGCACCGGACGGCATGACGCTGGTCTTCGAGTACCGGACCTCGTGCCTGGAGCCGGAGTTCGTCCAGTGGCTGGCGGACGCGGTCGTCGAGGCGCTGCGCGCGGCGGCCGCCGAGCCGGACGCACCGCTGTCCCGGCTCCCGCTGCCGGCACCTCCCCGGCGCGCGGACGCGGCCCGGGACGCGGTCCTCGTCCCCGCCCGCACCCCCGGCACCCCGGCGGACTCCGCACTGCACCGGGAGATCGCCGCCGTCTGGTCCGACGTCCTCGGCGTCGAGCACATCGGCCCGCACGACGACTTCTTCCTGATCGGCGGCAACTCCCTGCGCGCGGTCCGGGTCGCGGCCCGGCTCACCGGCGCCGGGCGCCCGGTGACGGCCGCCCAGCTGTTCACCTCCCCCACGGTCGCCGCCCTCGCCGCCGAACTGGAGCGGGCACCGGCCGAGGCACCCGCGGCTGCGGCGCCCATCCCGCGCCGGCCGCGCATTCCCCGGCAGCCCGGCCGCGACGGCCGTACCGACACCAGCCAGAAGGAGGTGCCATGGACCTGAGCGTGATGTTCTTCGGCGCCGACACGCCCGCCACCGACACCACCGCCGGGGGCGACGCGCCGCGGCACAGCGAGGCCTACGACGACATCCTCACCGTCGCCCGTACCGCGGACCGGCTCGGCTTCCACGCGATCTGGACGCCCGAGCGGCACTTCCAGCAGGTGGGGCAGGTCTTCCCCAGCCCGCCGGTGCTCAGCGCGGCGCTCGCGGTGGCCACCGAGCGGATCAACATCCGGGCGGGCAGCGTGATCCTGCCGCTGCACCATCCGCTGCGGATCGCGGAGGACTGGGCCGTCGTCGACAACCTCTCGCACGGCCGGATCGGGCTGTCCGCGGCCACGGGCTGGCACTCCGCCGACTTCGTCCTGGCCCCGGACCACTACGAGGGCCGCCGCGAGCAGACCCTGCGGGACATCCCGCTGCTGCGGAGGCTGTGGGCGGGCGAGGCGGCCGAGTTCACCGACGGCACCGGCGCCTCGGTCGCCGTCCTGCCGCAGCCGAGGCCCGTGCAGAACACCCTCCCCCTGTGGCTCACCAGCTCCGGCAACCCCGCGACCTGGGAGGCCGCCGGAAGCCTGCGCACCGGGGTCCTCGGGGCGACCGTCGGGCAGAGCCGGGAGGAGCTGGCCGAGAAGATCGCCCGCTATCGGGCCGCCTGCGCCGCCGCGCCCGACCAGGGCGGCACCGACGCGCACGGCCGGGTGACGCTGATGGCGCACACGTTCATCGGCGCGGACGACGAGGAGGCGCGGCGCCTGACCGCGCTACCGCTGACGAGGTATCTGCGCTCGTACGTACGGCAGACCACGGCCAACCGCACCGCCGACAAGGCGACGGCGGAGCTCACCGAGGAACAGACCGCGCTGCTCGCCGAGTTCGCCTTCCACCGCTATCTGACCTGGGGCAGCCTGCTCGGCTCCGCCGAGACCTGCCGGAAGATGCTCGCCGATCTGCGCGAGCTGGGCTGCGACGAGGTCGCCTGCTTCGTGGACTTCGGGCTCGGCCGCGACGAGGTGCTGGCCGGGCTGCACCGGCTGGCCGAGCTCCAGGAGGAAGTGGCGTGACGGGGGTGACGGGGGTGACGGGGGCGGCCAGGGCGAGCGGTGCCTCGATGGCCGAGCGGTTCAGCGCGCTCAGCGGGGAACAGCGCGTGCGGCTGATGCGCCGGCTCGTGGAGTCCGGGCAGTTGGGCCTGATCCCGGCGGTCGTACCGCGACGGGACGGGGACGGGCCGGTGCGGCTCAGCGCCGCGCAGGAGGACCTGTGGGTGTACGAGTCGCTGTATCCCGGCACGCCCGCGCTCAACCTGTGCAGCGCCTACCACTTCGACCAGCCCGTCGACCGGGACCGCCTGGAGACGGCGTTGACGCTGGTCCGGTCCCACCACGACATCCTGCGGGCACGCATCGGCGGTGAGCCGGGCGCGCTGCACGTCTCCTTCCCGCCCGAGGACCGCTTCGTCCTGGAGCGGGAGGATCTGCGCGGCACCGGGACGACCATCGCCGATGCCTTCGAAATGTTCCGGCGCCGCTCTTTCGACCTGGGCGGGGGGCCGCTGATGCGGGCCCGTCTCGTCACGGTCGACGAGACGCGGACCACACTGATGCTGGGCCTGCACCACGTCATCGCCGACTGGTGGTCCTTCGACGTCCTGCAGGCCGAGTTCGCCGAGGCCCATCACGCGGTCGGCACCGGCAACGCGCCGGCCCTGACGCGGCCGCGCATCCAGTACGCCGACTTCGCCTCCTGGCAGGGCGAGTTGGAGGAGGCCGGGGTCTTCGAGTCGCGGCTGGACTTCTGGCGCCGCTATCTGGCCGAGCCGCCCGCGCCGCTCACCGTGCCCGGCACCCGTGCGGGGACCGGGGACGGCATCGCCCAGGTCCCCTTCCGTATCGACGCCCCGACCGCCCAGGCGGTACGGGCGCTGGCCCGGGAGCGCGGCGCCTCCGTCTACGTCGTCCTGATGGCCGCCTTCGCGGTCTTGGCGCACCGCCTCACCGGCGCCGACGACATGGTGCTCGGCACCCCGACCGCCAACCGGGCCGCCAAGGGTCTGGAGCGGGTCATCGGATACGTCATGAACGCCATCCCGACCCGCTGGCGGATCCGGCCCGAGGACTCCTTCGCCGCCGTACTGGCCCGGTTCACCGCCGACTTCCCCGAGCTGATGGCCAACGCCGACGTGCCCGTGGGCCGGATCGTCTCAGCGGTCGCGCCCGACCGCAGCGCGGGCCGCTCCCCGCTGTTCCAGTGGGTCTTCATGCACCTCACCCAGCAGCGGAGCGTGGCCGCTCTGCGCGAGTTCAGCGAGCCCGAGCGCATCCACACCGGGGGCGAGCACGACCTGGTGGGCATCGTCCGTGACGGTGACGACGGCACGATGGAGGGCAGCTTCGAGATCCGTACGGCCCTCTTCGGCGCCGACACCGTACGGCACTGGACGGATGCCTACCTGGAGCTGCTGCGGCGCTTCACCGCCGACCCCGAGGTGCCGCTCGCCGAGGTCGGCCTGGTGCCCGAGGCCGAGCGGCGACGACTGGCGGAGCTCAGCTGCGGCGGGCCTGCCCCCGAGCCGCTGGCCCTCCCCGACCTGGTGGCCCGGCAGGCGGCCCGCACGCCCGACGCGCCCGCGCTGGAGGGTACGGCGCTGACGCTGACCTACGCCGAACTGACGGACCGGGTTGACCAGTTGGCCGCCGTATTCGCCGAGCACGGCGCGGGGCCCGGCGAAGTGGTGGCTCTCGCGCTGGGGCGCACCGCCGCGATGGCGCCGGCGCTGCTGGCGGTGCAGCGGACCGGTGCGGCATATCTGCCGATCGACCCCGATTATCCGGCGGAGAGGATCTCACTGGCGCTGGCCGACGTGGCGCCGGTGCTGCTCGTGGTCGGCGAGCCCGGGGTGCTGCCGGACACGGGCGTCCCCACACTGGTACTGAGCGCGACGCTGGAAGTGCCGCTTGATGCCGTTGATCGTCTGCGGCAACGTCGTGGCTGGTCGCGCCCACGCGGCGGTAGCCGCACATCGACAGCAGCCCCGCGCCCCTATGGGGCGCTGTCGAACCCGGCGACCCCCGCATACGTCATTCACACCTCCGGCTCCACCGGCCGTCCCAAGGGCGTGGTCGTCCCGCACACGGGTCTGACGGCCCTCGCGCGCGGCCTCGTGGAAGCACTGGCGCTCGACGCGGACAGCAGGGTGCTTCAGCTCGGCTCGCCCGCCTTCGACATCTCCCTGGGCGAGATGTGCATGGCGTTCTGGTCCGGCGGCACCCTGGTCGTACCCCCGGAGGGCCCGCTCGTCGGGCAGGACCTCGCGGATGTGCTGACCGGGCGGAGGATCAGCTGTGCGCTGGTGCCGCCCTCGGTGCTGGCGACCGTGCCGGCCGGGGAATACCCCGAGCTGCGGTCGCTGGCGGTGGGTGCGGAGGCGTGTCCGCCGGATCTGGTGGACCGCTGGGCCGTCGGCGGGCGGCGGTTCCACAATGCCTACGGGCCCACCGAGTTCACCGTCGGCGCCACCATCTCCGTCCCGCTGGCCGGCGACGGCACGGCGCCGCCCATCGGCGCCCCGTTCCCGGGCACGCGCGCGTACGTCCTCGACGGGCGGCTGCGGCCCGTGCCGCCGGGGGTGTGCGGCGAGCTCTATCTGGCGGGGCCAGGAGTGGCGTACGGCTATCTGGGGCGGGCGGGGGCGACGGCCGAGCGGTTCGTCGCCGACCCGTACGGGCCGCCCGGCGAGCGCATGTACCGCACCGGTGATCTGGCCCGCCGCCGGGACGACGGGCAGCTGGAGTATCTGGGCCGCTCCGACGACCAGGTGAAGATCCGCGGCCTGCGCATCGAGCCGGGCGAGATCGCGGCCGTCCTCACCGGGCATCCCTCGGTCGGGCAGGCGGTCGTCGTCGTACGGGAGGAGCAGCCGGGCAGGCCACGGCTCGTCGCGTACGTCGTGGGTGGCGGTGAGGGCGTCCCGGTTCCGGACGCGCTGCTCACGTATGCCGCCGGGCGGTTGCCCGCCGCCATGGTGCCTGCCGACGTGGTGGTGCTGGACGAGCTGCCGCTGACGGCCCACGGCAAGCTGGACCGGGCCGCGCTGCCCGCGCCGGGAAGCAGGCCGGGCGGTGCCGGGCGGGCCCCGGAGGGCGTCCGCGAAGTCACCCTGTGCGCCCTGTTCGAGGAGGTGCTCGGCGTCGAAAGGGTCGGCGCCGACGACGACTTCTTCCGGCTGGGCGGCGACAGCATCATGGCGATCCAGCTCGCGGGGCGGGCCTCGGGGGCGGGGCTCGGTATCGCGCCGCGTGACGTCTTCACGGCCCGTACGCCTGCCGCGCTCGCGCTGACGGCACGGGAGGTGGCGGACCCCGGCTCCGCTGAGGACACCGGCACGGGGCGGTTCCCGCTCACGCCCGTCATGCAGTGGTGGCGCGAACAGGCCGGGGACGCGGCCGCGTTCACGCAGTCGATGGTGTTCCCGGTTCCCCGGGACGTCGACCCGGAACGTCTGGCAGCGGCGGTGCGCGGGCTGGTCGAGCGGCACGGTGTGTTGCGGATGCGTCTGGTGGACGGGGAGCTGGAGGTTCCCGAGGACGTCCCCGGCGTGGCGGTCGAGCGCGTGGAGGTGCCCGTCGGTGCCGATCCGCGGGCGGCGGCCGAGGAGTGGGCGGCGTCGGTGCGGCTCCACCCCGAGAAGGGGGAGATGCTGCGGGCCACCTGGCTCGCCCCGGCCTCCGGTCGGCCGGGGCTGCTGTTGCTGACGGTGCACCACCTGGCGGTGGACGGGGTGTCCTGGCGGCTGCTGGGTCCCGAGCTGGCGGCCGGGCTGGCCGGGGAGCGGCTGCCGCAGAGCCCGGGCACGTCCTTCGCGCGCTGGGCGCGGCTGCTGGCGCGGGAGGCGGTCGGGCCCGAGCCGGCCGGCACGGAGTGCGCCTGGTGGGAGCGGATGCTGAGCGGCCCGGACGCGCGGATCGCGGGCGGGCGGGGTGTCGGCGCGAGCCGTGCCGTGCTCACCGTCGAGCTGACGCCCGAGGTCACCGAGGCGGCCTTGTCCGAGGTGACCGGGGCCTTCCACTGCGGCCCGGACGCCGTGCTGCTGACGGCGCTGGCCGCGGCGGCGGTACGGCGGCGGGGCGAGGCCCCTGCGGCGGTCACCGGCCTGCTGGTCCACCTGGAGGGCCACGGCCGCGAGGCGCTCTCCGAGCCCGCCGACATCTCCCGCACCGTCGGCTGGTTCACCACCCAGTACCCGGTCCGGCTGGACGCGGGCGGCGCGCTCGGCCCTGACTTCTGGCAGCCCGCGCGGGACGCGGCCGGTGAGGCGCTCAAGCAGGTCAAGGAGCAGCTGCGGGCGGTCCCGTCGGGTGGCCTCGGCTGGGGTCTGCTACGCCACCTCAACCCGGACACGGCCCCGAAGCTGGCCGCGCTGCCCGTCCCTGACCTGCGCTTCAACTATCTGGGCCGGTTCTCCGGCGGCGACACGGCCGACGGCGAACTCCTCGGCATGGCCGCGCAGGCGCTGCCGCTCGGCCATGCGGTGGAGGTGGACGCGCTGGTCCTGGAGGGGAGCGGCGGGCGGCTGTGTCTGAGCGCCGGGTTCTCGTACGCGCGCGGGGTGCTCGGCGAGGACGAGGTGAGGGAGCTGGCCCGGCTGTGGTGCGAGGCGATCGAGGTGCTGGTCGAGCACGCCCGCCAGGACGGCACGGGCGGCCACACCGGCTCCGACTTCCCCTTGGTCGACCTGTCGTCGGACCAGCTCGCCCTGCTGGAGGACGACCTGGAGTTCGAGGACTGGGACGACGAGGACGAAGAGGGGGATGACTGATGGGCGGTCGCATCGCGGACGTACTGCCGCTCTCCCCGGCCCAGGAGGGCCTGCTCTTCCATGCCCTGCGCGATCCGGACCGCCCCGACCCGTATCTGGTGCAGGCCCGCTTCCGGATCGCCTCCGGCATCACGGCCGAGGCGGTACGGGCCGGGGTGACCGCGCTGCTGGAGCGGCACCCGAACCTGCGGGCGCGCTTTCGGCACGAGCATGTCGACCGGCCGGTGCAGGTGATCCTGCGCTCGGTGAAGGTGCCGTGGACGGAGACCGACTGCACGGGCCGCACGCCGGACGAGACGGAGGCGGAGTTCGCGCGCCTCATGGCCGAGGACCGGGGCCGCCGCTTCGACCTGGCCCGGCGCCCGCTGGTGCGGGCCACGCTGGTCCGGCACGACGCGGGCGCCGAGCTGCTCCTGACGCTCCATCACATCCTGCTGGACGGCTGGTCGCTGCCGTTGCTCGCGCAGGATCTTCAGGCGCTGACGACGGGCACCGCCGCGCTGCCGCCGGCCGTGCCCTTCAAGCAGTACCTGGTCTGGCTGAACGGCCAGGACCAGGCGCGGGCCAAGGCCGCCTGGCGCGAGGCGCTGGGCGGGCTGTCGCGGCCCTCGCTGCTGCCCTCGAACGGGCCGGACGGGCCGGACGCGACGGACACGCAGGACGGGCCCGAGGACACCGTCGACGTAGAGCTGACGCCCGAGCTGACGGCGGCGGTCACCCGGCGTGCCGCGGAGGCGGGCGTCACCGTGAACACCGTGGCGCAGACGGCCTGGGCCCTGGTGCTGGCGCGGCTGACCGGTGCCGAGGACCTGGTCTTCGGCGCGGTCGTCTCCGGGCGGCCGCACGATCTGCCCGGTGTCGAGCGGATGGTGGGCCTGTTCATCAACACGCTGCCGGTGCGGATCCGGCTGCGCTCCGGTGAGGGCGTCGACGAACTGCTGGCCCGCGTCCAGAGCGAGCAGCTGCGACTGGCGCCGTATCACCATGTACGGCTGTCGGAGGTGCAGCGGGCGGCCGGAGCGGGCGAACTCTTCGACACGGTCCTGGCGTTCGAGAACTTCCCGCGCGTCGAGGGGCCCGCTTCAGCCGTCGAGCTGGTCGAGACGCGGGACGCGACGCACTACCCGGTGACGGTCGCTGTCGTCGCCGGGGAACGGATGCTGCTGCGGATCAGCTGCCGCCGGGGCATCTCCGCGGCCGCGGTCGGCACCCGCCTGGCGCGCGCCTTCGAGGCGCTGACGTCCGCGCACGGCACGCCGGCCGACCGGCTCGACGTCCTCCCGCAGGAGGAGCGGCGACAGCTGCTCGCCCTGGCCGAGGGGCCGGTACGCCCGGTGCCCGGCACGCTGAGCATCCCCGGGCGCTTCGCCGAGCAGGTGGCCCGTACGCCGGACGCGCCGGCCGTCGAGGCGGACGGTGAGGTGCTGATGTACGGCGCTCTCGACGCGGCGTCCGACCGGCTGGCGGCGCGGCTGCGGGAGGCGGGGGTGCGGCCCGGCGACACGGTGGCGCTGCCGCTGGCCCGGTCCGTGTCCCTGGTCGTCGCGCAGCTGGCGGTGCTGAAGGCGGGCGCGTGCTGTCTGCCGCTGGATCCGGGGGCTCCGGCGGGGCGGCTGGCGGTGCTGGTGGAGCAGGCCGGTGCACGGGTGGCGGTTATGGCTGCCGACGTTCAACTGCCGGATGGCATACGGGCGTTGGGCGTATCGGGGCTTGACGGAACCGACGCCGCAGCGCCGCCGACGACGACGGCCGTGCACCCCGAGTCCGCCGCCTACGTGATGTACACCTCCGGCTCGACGGGCGAACCCAAGGGCATCGTCACCCCGCACCGGGCTGTCGTCGAGCTCGCCGTCGACACCCGCTTCGCGGGCGGCGCACACCGGCGCGTCCTCCTGCACAGCCCGCACACCTTCGACGCCGCGACCTACGAGACCTGGGTGCCCCTGTTGAACGGCGGCACGGTCGTGGTCGCCCCGCCCGGCCCGGTCACCCCCGACCTGCTCAAGAGGCTGCTGCCCGAAACGCGCGTCACCGCCCTGTGGCTCACCGCCGAACTCCTGCGCACCGTGGCGGAGATCGCGCCCGAGGCGCTCGGCACCGTGCGCGAGGTGTGGGCGGGCGGGGACGTCCTCGCGCCCGAGGCGGTGCGGCGGGTGCGCGAGCACTGCCCCGGCACACAGGTCGTCAACGGCTACGGGCCCACCGAGACGACGGTGTTCGCCACGGCCCACCGGGTGACCGGTGACGTCGGCGCGTCCGTGCCCATCGGGCGCCCCCTCGACCACACCCGCGCCTACGTCCTCGACCACCTCCTGCGTCCCGTACCGGCCGGAACGGTGGGCGAGCTGTACATCGCCGGCGCAGGCCTGGCCCGCGGTTACCTGAACCGCCCCGGCGGGACCGCCGAGCGTTTCGTCGCCGACCCCTACGGGCCGCCCGGCGCCCGGATGTACCGCACGGGCGATCTGGTGCGCCGGTGGCCGGGTGGCGAGCTGGAGTTCCTGGGCCGCAGCGACGACCAGTTCAAGGTCCGGGGCTTTCGGATCGAGCCCGGCGAGGTGGAGGCCGCCCTGGCCGCCTGCCCGGGCGTGGAGCGGGCCGTGATCGCCGCGCGCCCGGGGCCGGACGGCGGCAAGAGGCTCGTCGCGTATGTCGTGGGCGGCGACCTGGGCCTCGTACGGGAGCATGCGGCGCGCACGCTGCCGGCGCATCTGATGCCGTCGGCGTGGGCCGGCCTCGACGCCGTACCGCTGACCGCCCACGGCAAGGTCGACCGGGCCGCGCTGCCGGAGCCCGAGCCGCAGCGAGTGCGGCCGGGCCACGGGCGGATCGCCCGGCCTGGGCGCGAGCAGCAGCTGTGCGCGCTGTTCGCTCAGGTGCTCGGGGTCGAGGCGGTCGGCCCCGACGCCGACTTCTTCGCGCACGGCGGCCACTCGCTGCTCGCCCTGCGCCTGACCGCAGGGATCCACGCCGAACTCGGGACACAGGTGTCGCCGGCCACGCTGTTCGAGGCGCCGACGCCGGCCGCGCTCGCCGCGCGCCTGGCCGCGGGGCCGGCCGGCAAGGGCGACGACGAGGACGCGTACGCCCCGCTGCTCACTCTGCGCCGCGAGGGCGACCTGCCCCCGCTGTTCTGCCTCCACCCGGGACTGGGGCTCGGCTGGGGGTACGCGGCGCTGCTGCCGCACCTCGCCCCCGGGCGGCCGGTGTACGCGCTGCAGACGCCGGTGCTGCACGGCGGGCAACTGCCGCAGACCTTGGGCGAGTTGGCCGAGAGCTATGTTCCGCGCATCCGGGCGGTGCGGCCGCACGGGCCGTATCTGCTGCTGGGCCGCTCCTTCGGCGGACCGTTCGCCCATGAGCTGGCGGTGCGGCTGCGCGCGGGGGGCGAGGAGGTCGCGCTCGTCGCCGTCCTGGACTCGATGCCGAAGCCGCCGGACGTGGCGCGGGTGCCCCTGGACCCGGCGGTCGTGGAGCAGGTGGCGCTGAGCAACCTGCTGCGCAACGCGCTGCCCGGGGTTGCGGCCGGACCCGGCCCGCTGGACAGGGCGGAGGTCGTCGCCCGCGTCCACGCGCACAGCGCGCTCCTCGCCGGCCTCGACGAACAGCGCCTCGACACCCTGGTCGACGCCATGGAGCGGTACATCGAGTTGGCCCGCGCCTGGCAGCCGTCGCCGTACGACGGGCGGGTGACCCTCTTCTCGGCCGGCCGCGCCTCGGAGGCGACGACCGAGGAGAAGAGCGCCGCGTGGCAGGCCTGCTCGGCCGGGGTGGACGTACACGAACTGGACTGCGAGCACAGCGATGTGCTCACGCCGGGGCCGGTCGGCGAGATCGCCGCGGCCGTGGAGGACGTACTGGCGAGGGATCGCACGGGGGACGGAGCACAGGCAGATGGACGCTGACGACACAGGGACCGTCGGGGACGGCGAGGAGTACGAGTTCCCGACCTCGGACGCGCAGGCCCGGCTGCTCGTCCTGGACCACATGGACCCGGGCAGCGCGACCTACCACGTGCCGGCCGCCTTCACCGTGCGCGGGCCGTTCGATCCGGCCGCCATCGGCCGGGCCCTGGACGCGCTCGTCGCCCGGCACGAGTCGCTGCGCACGGTGTTCCGCACCGGCCCCGACGGGGTGCCGCTGCAGATCGTGTCCACCGCCGGGCGGGCCGAGCCGCGCGTGGAACGCGACGTGCCCGTGGCCGAGGTGGACGCGCGGATGCGCACCGAGGCCGCCCGTCCCTTCGACGTGGCGTCCGGGCCGCTGCTGCGCTGCACGCTGTACGCCGTGGACGACAGCAGTCACCGCATCCTGCTCGTCGCCCACCACCTGGTCTGCGACGGCTGGTCGCTGGGCGTGCTGCTGCGCGAGCTGTCGGCCGGGTACGAGAACGAGACCAAGGGTCTGCGTCACGCCCTGCCCGAACTCCCGCTCCAGTTCCCGGACTTCGCGGCCTGGCAGCGGGACCGGCAGGCGGCGGGCGAGTACGCCGGCTCGGTCGCGCACTGGGTCGAGCGGCTGCGCGGGGCTCCCGAGACGGTCGCGCTGCCGCTGGACCGGCCGCGCGAGGCGGTGCGTTCGGCGGCGGGCGGCACCGAACGCTTCACACTGTCGGGCCGGGTCCGTGAGCGGATCACCGAGACGGCCCGGGCGCGCGGAGGTACGCCGTTCATGGCGGTCTTTGCCGCGTACGCCGCGTTCGTGAGCCGGCTGTCGGGCTCCGAGGACCTGGTGATCGGCTTCCCCGTCTCCGGCCGGGACCGCCCCGAACTCCAGGACATGGTCGGCATGCTGACCAACACCCTGGCCCTGCGCATCGACCTGTCCGGCGACCCGTCGTACCACGACCTGATCGACCGCCTGCGCACCGCACTCCTGGACTCCCAGCCGTACCAGGACGCGCCCTTCGAGGCGGTCGTGAACGAGATCGCCCCGGCGCGCGAGATCAGCCACGACCCGGTCCTGCAGGTGATGTTCGGCTACGACGACGACACCGAACTGACGCTGAGCCTGGCCGGCGCGGAGGTCGAGCGGGTCCATGTCGTGCTGGACACCGCGAAGTTCGACTTCCATCTCCAGGTGGAGCGGTGGGGCGAGGATCTCGCCGCGTACCTGATCCACCGCAGCGCGCTGTTCGAGACGGAGACGGTACGGCGATGGGTGCGGTGCTTCGAGGTGCTGCTGGAGGGCTTGCTGGACCGCCCGGACATTCCTCTGTCGGCCATAGACATGCTCCCGTCGGACGAGAGGGAGTGGCTACTCGCCCAGGGGACGGCAACGCCCCTAAGGGGCGCGGGGCTGCCGTCGATTTGCGGCTACCGCCGCGTGGGCGCGACCAGCCACAACAAACCCGCAGCCGCCCGACAACACAACGCGGCACATCCTGAGGCGCGCCTGGTCCCCAACCTCGTGGCGGACCGAGCCGCCGAACAACCGGAAGCCACGGCCCTCGTCTGCGGCGACCTACGCCTCACCTACCGTGACCTACTGAAGCGCGCCGACACCCTCGCAGCCCACCTACAGGCACGCGGCGTGCGACGCGGAGACCGAGTCGGCCTCCTCCTGCCCCGCGGCGCCGACATGGGCATCGCCGCCCTCGCGGTGCTGCGCGCGGGCGGCGCATACGTACCGCTGGACCCGGCGCATCCCGCCGCCCGCCTCGCCTACATGGTCACGAACTCGGGCACGTCCCTGCTGCTGACGGCACAGGGGACGACGGGCCTGACGGGGACGGACGTCCCGGAACTGCGGGTGGATCAGGACGAGGAGCCGGAGGCCGTGGCTCCGGTCGCCCCCGTGGCATGCGCGCCCGACGACCTCGCCTACGTCCTCTACACCTCCGGCTCCACAGGAGTCCCCAAGGGCGTGGCCGTCGAACACCGGGCGCTGCTCAACCTCGCGGTGAACGTGCGCCCCGTGTTCCCGGTGACTGAGGACGACCGCGTCCTGCAGTTCGTGTCGTTCGGCTTCGACGTGGCCGTGTCCGACCTGTTCTTCTCCTGGGTCGCGGGCGCGGAGCTGCACATCGCACAGGAGGACGAGCGGCTGGGCGAGGCGCTCCAGGCGCGCTTGCGGGACTCCCGCATCACCTACGTGTTCCTGCCGCCGTCCGCCGCGATGACCCTGCCCCGTGCCCCGGGCGCCCTGCCCGAGCTGCGCACGCTCGCGGTCGGCGGCGAGGCGTGCCCGGCCGAACTGGTGGAGCGGCTCGCCGAGGAGGGCCGCCGGATCGTCAACGGGTACGGCCCCAGCGAGGCGACGGTCTACTCCACCACCGCCGATCTGCACCCGGGCGAACCGGTGGTGATCGGCCACGCGGTGCCGGGCACCCGCGCCTACGTCCTGGACCGGCGCCTGCGCCCGGCCCCGGTCGGTGTGACGGGCGAGCTCTACGTGGCCGGCGCCTCCCTGGCCCGCGGCTACTTCGGCCGGCCCGGCATGACCGCCGAGCGCTTCGTCGCCGACCCGTACGGGCCGCCCGGCAGCCGGATGTACCGCACCGGGGACCTGTGCCGCATCGACGCGCACGGCGTGCTGCACTACCTCGGCCGCGGCGACTCCCAGGTGAAGCTGCGCGGCTACCGCATCGAGCTGGGCGAGATCGAGGCGCTGTTGGCGGGCCATCCCGACGTCACGGTCGCCGCGGCGGCGGTACGCGGGGAGGAGGCCGAGCAGCGGCTCGTGGCGTACGTCGTCACCACCACCGAGGTGTCGGACGAGGCACTGCGGGCCCACCTGGCCAGGCGGCTCCCCGGCTACATGGTCCCGGAGGTCTTCGTACGGCTGCCGGAGCTGCCCCTGAACCGCTCCGGCAAGATCGACCGTTCCCGGCTTCCCGAACCGCCGTCCGCCCGCCCCGAGTTGAACGAGTCGTACGCCGCTGCGAGCACCGAGGCCGAACGGCGCGTGGCCGGGGTCTGGCAGCGGGTGCTGACCCTGGACCGGGTCGGCGTGCACGACAACTTCTTCGACCTGGGCGGCAATTCGGTACGGCTGCTGGCCGTGCTCGCGGCGCTCCGGGAACACCCCGAGTACCGGGATCTCACCCTGATCGACCTGTTCCGCCATCCGACGGTCGCCGCCGTGGCGGCCCATCTCGACAGCTCGGCCGAGGACCCCGCACCCCACGAGGAGGCGGCCCGGCGAGGAAACGCCCGCCGCGAGCGCCAGGCGGCTCTGCTCAAGCTCCGTTCCAGGAAAGGCACGACGCGATGACGACCGAGGAAGTCCCGATGCAGGATCCGGCGCAGGATCTCGAATCCGCGGTGGCCGTCGTGGGCATGAGCGGCCGCTTCCCCGGCGCGCGGGACCTGGAGTCCTACTGGGCCAACCTGCGCGACGGCGTCTGCTCCCTGTCCACCTTCACCGAGAAGGAACTGCTGGCCGACGGCACGGACGCGGCGGAGCTCGGCAATCCCGCGTACGTCTACGCCCAGGGCCGCCTCACGGACGCCGACCGCTTCGAGGCGGACCTCTTCGGCTTCAGCCGCACGGAGGCGGCGGCGCTGGACCCGCAGCACCGGGTGTTGCTGGAGACGGCGTGGTCCGCCCTGGAAGACGCGGGGTACGCCCCTCTGACTGCACCATCTGCCGCTGCCGCGGCGGGCCCGCCCCGCACCGGCGTGTACGTCGGCGGCAGCCCGACCGAACACGCGCTGGCCGCCGGCACGGACCCGGCGCTCGCGGCCTCGATCGGCGCCCTCCAGGTCCGCATCCTCACCGACCGTGAGTTTCTGGCGCCCTGGATCTCCTACCGGCTGGGCCTGGAGGGCCCCAGCATGACGGTCCAGACGGCCTGCTCGACCTCCCTGACGGCGGTCCACCTGGCCGTCCAGGCGCTCCTCCTCGGCGAGTGCGACACGGCACTCGCGGGCGGTGTGGCCATCGGCAGCGTGCGCAAGCAGGGCTATGTCCACTACCAGGGCGGGATCTTCTCCCCCGACGGCCGCTGCCGCCCCTTCGACGAGAAGGCGGCCGGCACGGTGCCCGGCAGCGGCGTGGGCGTGCTGGTGCTGCGCCGGCTTCAGGACGCGCTGGCCGACGGTGACCCGGTGCGCGCGGTGATCCGGGGTACGGCGGTCACCAACGACGGTTCCGGCAAGGTCGGTTTCACCGCTCCGGGGGTGGACCAGCAGTCGGCGGCGATCACGGAGGCGTGGGCGGCGGCGGGCCTGGAGCCGTCGGCGGCGCAGTACGTGGAGGCGCACGGGACGGGCACCGAGCTCGGGGACCGGATCGAGCTGGAGGCGGCGAGCGCGGCCTTCGCCGGCGGTGCGGGCATCGGCCTCGGCTCGGTGAAGTCGAACATCGGGCACGCGGACGCGGCGGCCGGGGCGGCGGCGCTGATCAAGACGATCCTGATGCTGGAGCACGCGACGCTGGCACCGACGGTGGACGTCACGAGCCCGCTCGCCGCCCTGCGGGACTCACCGCTGCGGCTGGTGACCGAGGCCGAGGAGTGGCCGAGCCGTGCGGGCCTGCCCCGGCTGGCGGGCGTGACGTCGGTGGGTATCGGCGGCACGAATGTGCATGTGGTGGTGCAGGAGGCGCCCGAGCGGCCGTCGCAGGCGGGTACGGCGACGCACTCGACGGACACCGCGGCGAACCCGCTGGTCCTGCCCCTGTCGGCCCGGACCGAGCCTCAACTCGCCGCAGTGGCCGACCGGTTGGCGACGAGACTGCGCGAGGCGGACGCCCCGTCCCTGGCCGATGTCGCGCACACCCTGCGCACGGGCCGGGTCCGGATGCCCGTACGCGCCTATGTCGTGGCCGGCACGCGAGGGGAGGCGGCCGACAGGCTCACGGCACTGGCCGGCGGCCGCCGGGACACGCCGACCGACCCGCTCGGCGAGGCCTGGCTGAGGGGCGAGGAGGTGACCTGGCCGGCCCTCGACGGCGAGGTACGGCGGGTGCGGCTCCCGGCGTACCCGTTCGCGGGCGAAAGCTACGGCGCGCTGACGCTGCTCAGGCCCACGGCGCAGGCGGCGCAGGAGCCGCAGGTGGCGGCGGCGCCCGACGCCGCGGCGCCCGCCGCGGAGACCGAGCTCGAGCGCAGGGTGAGCGAGCTGGTGATCGAGGCGCTGGATCTGAACAGTGCAGCCGATCTCGCGCAGACGTACTTCGAGGCGGGCGGCGACTCGCTGACGGCCGTTCACCTCGCCGGAAGGCTCCGCGACGAGTGGGGCATCGACGTGCCGATCCAGCTGTTCCTCGAACCGATCACACTGAAAGACATGACGGTGAGCATCTGCGAGTTGAAGCAGAACGGGGATGCGGACGGCGCCCTGGACGCCCTCCTCTCCGAGTTCGAGGCGGAGTCGTGAGCGTCCAGGACATCAAGTCCCTGTGGCTCAGGGGCGTGCGCGCGCCCGGCGCGAGGATCCGCCTGGTGTGCTTCCCGCACGCGGGCGGAGGGGCGGTCTCCTTCCATGGCTGGGCCGCGCTCACCCCACCGGAGATCGAGGTCGTGGCGGTGCAGTACCCCGGCCGCCAGGACCGCCTGCACGACTCGTGCCCGAGCACGATGGAGGAGCTGGCCGACGCGATCACGACGGACCTGACGAACGAACTGCCCGGCGACCTGCCGATGGCCCTCTTCGGCCACAGCATGGGTTCATCGGTGGCGTACGAGGTGGCCCGCCGCCTGGAGGACGTCCCCGGACGCACCCTCACCCGCCTGATCGTGTCGGGCCGGCACAGGCCCCGCGTCCCGGAGGAGCAGGCACCCCTCCCGGCCCCGGCCGACACCGAGATCCTGGACCGCGTCCGCCTGCTGGACCCCGAGGGCGCCGACGTCTACGAGCACCCCGACCTGCGGCCCCTGATCATGCCGGCCCTGCGCGCGGACTTCGCACTCCTGGCGGCATACCGCCCGGCTCGCCTGCACCCCCTGGACGTTCCGGTCACGGTGTGCGGCGGCGACCGCGATCCCGGGTGCACCGTCGAGGACCTCAAGTCCTGGTCGGACGTCACGACGAAAGGGCTGGACCTCCGGGTCTTCGAGGGCGGCCACTTCTATCTCCACCAGCGGAAAGAGGAGCTGCTCGCGTTTCTCGCCCAGCAGCTGTCATGAGTCGGCACATCGAACGGATGTGCAGGGCCTGAGGAATCTGGGCATGTTTCCCCTTCAACCACCAGAGGGGGCATGCACCGATGAGCGAGGCCGCCGCGTCCGCACCCCGCACAGTCGTCGTGACCGGGCTCGGGGCGGTCACCCCGCTGGGCATCGGGGTCGACGAGTTGTGGCGGGGGCTGCTCGACGGGCGGCACGGCATACGGGAGCTGGAGGATCCCGAGTTCGACGGGTTGCCCGTGCGGGTGGCGGGGGTGGTGCCCGTGGATCCGGGCGAGTTGCTGCCGCGGCCCGTTGCCCGGCGGATGAACCGGGCCGCTCAGTTCGGGGTGCTGGCCGCTCGGGAGGCGTGGGCCGACGCCGGGTTCGTGGCGGGCGGCACCCGAGAGAGCGGGCTCGATCCGGAGCGGGTGGGGGTGAGTCTGGGGGCCATCCTCGGTGACGCGTCCGTGCTCGTCGGCGGGGACCGCAAACTGCGGGACAAGGGGCCGCGGGCCGTCTCGCCGCTCACCACCCCCATGACCGTTCCCTCGCAGGCCGCCTCCCAGGTCTCGCTCGATCTGCACATCACCGGCGAGGCCCGGACCGTGACGAGCGCGTGCGCGTCGGGGACCGAGGCCATAGGGCAGGCGATCGACCGCATACGGTACGGGCGGATCGACATCGCTCTCGCGGGCGGCGCCGAAGCCGTCGTCACGCCGGCGATCATGGCGTCCTTCGCGGCGATGCGGGCCCTGGCCGACGGGCACCCCGCCGACGGCTCGCCCTCCCGGCCCTTCGCCAAGGACCGGGACGGGTTCGTCAACGGCGAGGGTGCCGGGGTCCTCGTCCTGGAGGCCGAGGAGCACGCACGGGCCCGGGGAGCGCGGATCTACTGCGAGGCCGCCGGATGGGGACTCTCCGCCGACGCCCACCACATGGCCGCACCCGACCCGTCCGGCAACGGCATCGCGCTCGCCCTGCGGCGGGCCCTGCGGGACGCCGGGGGCAGCGTCAGCGACGTCGTCCACGTGAACGCCCACGCCACGGCCACGGTCGACGGCGACCTCGCGGAGGCGGGTGCGCTGCGGGCGGTACTCGGGCGCCGGCCCATACCGGTCACCGCACTCAAGGGGCACCTGGGGCACCTCCAGGGGGCGGCGGGCGGGGTCGAGGCCGTCGCCGCCGTACTGACGCTGCATCACGGGGTGGTGCCGCCCACGGTGGGGGGCGGGGAGGTCGACGACGCGATCGACCTGGATGTGGTGCGGGGGGTGCCGCGCCCGTTGCCGCAGGACGGGGACCTGGCGCTCAGCAACTCGTTCGGGTTCGGCGGCCACAACGCGGTGCTGGCGCTGCGCCGGTCGAGGTGAGGCTCCAGTCGCCGCCGCTCACGCGCTGCGCTTGCGGGCCGCCGTCTTCTTGGTGGTCTTGGCCGTGGTCTTCTTCGCCGTGCTCTTGGTCGTGCTCTTCGCTGTGCTCTTCGCCGCCGCCTTCTTCGTCCCCTGGGCCGTCTTCGACGTCGACTTCTTGGCCGACGCCGCTGTCTTCTTCGCCGCGGTCTTCTTCGTCGTCGCCGTCGACTTCTTGCCCGCCGCCTGCTTCGGGGCCGCCCTGGCCGACTTGCGCTCCGGCAGACGTCTGACCTCCGCCGGCTCCTCGCCGCGGGACTCCTTCGCCGCGCGCACGCTGCTCTCAAGGGCCGCCATGAGGTCGAGGACCTTGCCTCCGGTGGCGGGCTCGGGGGCGGAGGGCGGGGCCTCGCCGGCCGCCTTCGCGGCGATGACCTCCTCGACGGCCTCGCGGTACTCGTCGTGCAGATCGTCGAGGTCGACCTCGCCGAGGGTGTCCATCAGGGCGTCCGCGAGGTCGAGTTCCTTGTCGCGGACGGTGACGCCGACGTCGGGGGCGACGCCCTCGGGGGCGCGGACCTCGTCGGGCCAGAGCAGGCCGTGCATGGCGATGGCGTCGCCGACGACCCGGAGCATGCCCAGCCGTTCCCTGCCGCGCAGCGCGAACTTGGCGATGGCGACCTTGTTGCTGCGCTTGAGGGCCTCGCGCAGCAGGGTGTACGGCTTCGCGGCCGGGGCGCCGCTCGCGGCGAGGTAGTACGCCGCGTCCATCTGGAGCGGGTCGATCCGGTCGCCCGGCACGAAGGCCACGATCTCGATCGTCTTGGCGGTCGGGAGCGGCAGCTCGGCCAGGTCCTCGTCGGTGATGGGAACGATCGAGCCGTCCGCGTCCTCGTACCCCTTGCCGATCTCGCCCTGGCTGACCTCGCGGTCCTCCAGTTCGCAGAACTTGCGGTAGCGGATCCGGCCGCCGTCCTCGGTGTGGATCTGGCGGAAGGAGATCGAGTGGCTCTCGGTCGCGTTCACCACCTTGATCGGGATGCTGACCAGGCCGAAGGAGATGGCGCCGTTCCAGATGGATCGCACGTTCAGCACCTTTCGAGGCGGTTCCGGCCGATTTCATGTGATTCTCATCGTATGACGCCGATCACAGAGGTGGAGGGCCGGCGGCTCGCGCTCAGCAACCTGGAGAAGGTGCTGTATCCCGCGGCCGGGTTCGCCAAGGGCGAGGTGCTGCACTACTACGCGACCACCGCCGAGGTACTGCTGCCGCATCTGCGCGACCGGCCGGTGTCCTTCCTGCGCTACCCGGACGGGCCGGACGGGCAGGTGTTCTTCACCAAGAACGTGCCGCCCGGTACGCCCGAGTGGGTCACCACCGCCGAGGTGCCCCGCGTCGAGGGCCCGGCGCGGATGGTGCTGGTGCAGGACCTGCCCTCGCTGATGTGGGCGGCCAACCTCGTCACGGAGTTCCACACCCCGCAGTGGCTGATCCAGGCGCCCGGCGAGGCCGACCGGCTGGTCTTCGACCTCGACCCCGGCTCGCCCGCCACCGTGGTCGAGTGCTGCGAGGTCGCCCTCTGGCTGCGGGAACGGCTGGCCGCCGACGGCATCGAGGCGTACGCCAAGACCTCCGGCTCGAAGGGGCTCCATCTCACCGCCGCCATCCGGCCGGCCCCCTCCGAGCAGGCCACCGAGTACGCCAAGGAACTCGCCGTGGAGGCCGAGAAGGCCATGCCCCGCCTCGCGATCCACCGGATGACGAAGAGCCTGCGGCCCGGCAAGGTCTTCGTCGACTGGAGCCAGAACGCCGCCCGCAAGACCACGGCCACGCCCTACACCCTGCGCGCCCGCCGCGACCCGACCGTGTCCGCGCCGGTGACCTGGGAGGAGGTGGAGGACTGCCGGTCCCCCGGCTCCCTGACCTTCCTCGCCCCCGACCTGGCCCCACGCCTCCAGGACTACGGCGACCTGCTCGCTCCGCTGCTGGACGCGGAGCGGGCGGGCACGCTGCCCTGACCCAGTCGTGGCCGTCGGCCACTTTCCGGCGCCGGTCCGGACATTTCAGCCCGTCCGGCGTTTGAGGACGAGGCCCGTTCAGGGCCGAAGCGGGGGTCTGGGGGCGGCAGCCCCCAGGGACGGCGACCCCAGCCAACCCGACCGCTCAGCCGGGGGCACCCCATACCCGCCGGTCCCGAGCCATCGCATGCAGCGCCTCCACATCCGCCGGCTTCAGCAGCCCACCCAGCCGAGCCAGCCCCTCCACCTCCGTGTCCCTGAGCACCCGGACCTCCCGCAACGGCCCGGGTATCGCCACGTCGGCCGGCCCGACCAGCACGAGGACCGGGCGGACCTCCGCGGTCAGGGCGTAGGAGGCCCGGTCGGCGTCGGCGCGGACGCGGCGCAGCAGAGGGTACGGCTCACGGCGCCCGAGGGAGACCATCGGGTCGGCGACGGTCACCTTCTGCTTACGGGCGTAGAGGCTGTGCAGCACGAACAGCCCCCCAGGCCCGATCGCCAGATGGTGGATACGGTCACCGCCGGGAAGCGGAATGGAGTGCAGCGCGTGCCAGCCCGCGCCGTCCAGCCGGTCCAGGGCCTCACCGACCGTCTGCTCCGCGGTCAGCGCCCGGTGCCGCGGATCGGGGCGGCGCAGCAGGTGGGAGGGGGCCGGATCCCGGTCGAGGGAGACCAGGAGCGCCTCGCCGGGGCGGTTGGGCGCCAGGTCGTCGTCCGGGTGGAGGGTCAGCCGGGCCAGCTCGGCGGGCGTGGGGACCGGAGGCGGGCCCACCGTGACCGGGCCGGTGATGAAGGGGCCGAGCGCCTCCAGCACATCCTCCCGGCGGTCGTCGCTGAGCAGGTTGATCCTGGCGGCCTCACGGTCGTACCAGGCGAGGTTCCGCCCGTCCGTGAGGCAGACGTAGAGCCGTTCCTGGCCGTGCCGCCAGGTCGGTATGACGCGCAGTCCGCTCATGCACCATCACCCCACGACCATGGGAACAGGCGGGGTGCTGTGGGGGCAAGAACCCGGTTACCTTTGAGAGGAGTTGGGCAGACCCCCCGCTAGGGCCTGTTCTGAGTGTCCCCGTCGTCCGTGCGGAGCACGGGCGCAGCGGCGTTCGGTGCGTGCCCTCGGCGTGCGACGTCCCTGGTCATGTGGCGGAGCCACCTGTCCAGGGGCGGCGTGCGGCGAGGGTGCGTGCCGGGCGTCGGGGCGCAGGCGGGGACACTCAGAACAGGCCCTAGGGGTGGTTGGGGAGGCGCCGTTGCGTACCCGCAGGAAGCAACCCGACGTACCGGCTCCGGACAGCCCGTGGAGCGAGATCGTGCCCGGCTTGTGGATGGGCGGGCACGAGTTCCGGGGGTCGTCGGGACAACTGGAGTTCGCCGTCGTACAGGACGAGTTCGATCTCGTACAGACTCTGCTGCGCCTGCCGGGGCACGGGCCCGATCCCGGTGTCGAGCACCATGTGTGGCCGATTCCCGACGGGCCGCTGGACGGGACGCAGCTCGCCGGGGTGATACGGCTGGCGGAGGCGGCGTGCGAGGCGCTGGACAAGGGCCGCAGGGTCCTCGTCCGCTGTTACCACGGGTACAACCGCTCAGGGCTCGTCATCGCGCACGCCCTGGTCCGCCGGAGCCACTCCACCGAGCAGGCGATCCGGCTGATACGCTCCCGCCGCTCTCCGTGGGCCCTGCACAACGAGCTGTTCGTCGACTACCTCCGGGCAGGCCTGTCGACCGCCCGGCTCCTGGAGGAACTCGCCGAGTAGCCGTTTCGCCCGTCCGCCCACCGGGTGCGCAAAAAGGACTTCCGTACGAATAGTGTGTACGGGCCTACGACCGTCCCCGGCCCCAGGAGAACCGTGCCTCGCAGCCGCCCCACCCGCACCGTCGCGCTCAGTGCCCTGGTCGCACTGCTGCTGGCGGCGGCGACGGCCTGCGGTGACGCCGGGGGGCTCCAGGGCGCGGGCCCGACCGAGACCGCGGTCAGCCCGGACAAGCTCTGGCCGCAGCTGACGCCGGCGTCCAGCCCCGCCTATGAGATCGGCGAGGTGAACAGGGCGACCGTGAAGGGCGTCACCGTCCCCGGGGGCGACATCCGCGACGTGGACCCGGTGGCGGTCGTACGCAAGGAGATCGCGGCGAACCGGGACGACTACGACGGCCAGGACGCGCCGTACCGGCAGACCGGCCGCCTGATGGCCGAGTGCGCCACGGGCCCCGGGCGCGGCAGGTGCCCGGTGCTCCAGCCGTACTACCGGGATCTGACCGGCGACGGGCACCCCGAGCTGACTCTGGGCTTCCGGCTGATGCCCGGCAAGACCATCGCGGTGCGCGTCTACACCGTCGAGAAGCGCAGGCTCGTGCAGGTGATGGAGTGGGACGACGCCATCAGCGGCGTCGAGCTGGCCGGCCGGTCGGTGATCCTGCGCTCGCCGTCCGAGGTCGCGGGGTACGAGTACCGGCTGCAGTGGACCTGGGCCGCGGACCAGAAGGCGATGCTGCTCACGCACGACGAGATGCTGCGCACCGGGCACCGCAAGAAGACGACCCACCCGTCGCCCTCGCCGTCGCCCTCACGTTCCGCCTCGCCCTCCCGGTCCGCCTCCCCCTCGGCGAGCACCCCATGAGGCTCGCGCTCCCCCAGTGGGCCGGCACGCTCGCCGTGAAGGCCGCCGTCTTCATCACGGTGATGTGCTGCGCGCTCGCGGCGCTGCTCGGGATCCTCGTGCACGTCTCGGTGACGAACCAGACCGTCGGCCAGGCCCGCGACCTCGCACTGTCCCGGCTGCAGGACGCGACGGCGGCGTTCGAGGCCGGGGACCCGCTCGGCCACGGCATCCGTCTGGATCCGCCGGAGCTGCCGGAGTCGCTGCGGGAGCTGGCGGTGGCCGGGGAGCGCGGCACGATGGTCGCCGACCACCACGGGCGCCCCACGATGTGGGCGGCGGGGCCGGCCGACGGCGAGCGGGCACTCACGGTCGAGGTCGACTACTCGCAGCAGGCGCGCACCATCGAGGGGCTGGACCGGGCGATCCTGTGGTCGTCGGGGCTGGCGATCGGGGCGACGCTGCTGGTGGGCGCGTTCGCGGTGACCCGGGTGACGCGGCGGCTGCACGCCACGGCCCAGGTGGCCCGGCGGATCAGCCGCGGCGACCTGGACGCGCGGGTCGACGATCCCCGTACGAAGGATCCGACCAGGCCGCAGGACGAGGTGGCCGCCGTCGCCGCCGCCCTCGACTCGATGGCGTCGTCGCTGCAGAGCAAGCTGCTGTCCGAGCAGCGGTTCACGGCGGACGTGGCGCACGAGCTGCGTACGCCGCTGACCGGGCTGCACGCGGCGGCCGAGCTGCTGCCGCCCGGGCGGCCGACGGAGCTGGTGCGGGACCGGGTGGCCGCGTTGCGCACGCTGACCGAGGATCTGCTGGAGATCTCGCGGCTGGACGCCGGGCGTGAGCGGCTGGAGTCGGACGCCGAGCCGCTGGCGGCGCTCGCGGAGCGGGTGGTGCGCGGGTCCGGGACCGACACGGAGGTCGTCGTCGTACGGGACGTCGTGGTGGAGACCGACCGGCGGCGGCTGGAGCGGGTGCTGGGGAATCTGGTGGCGAACGCGCACAAGCACGGGCGGGCGCCGGTGTCCCTGACCGTGGACGGGCCGGTGGTCACCGTGCGGGATCACGGTGACGGCTACCCGGATTACCTCGTCGCGCACGGTCCGCAGCGGTTCCGCACGGAGGGCGGAGCCAAGGGGCACGGCCTGGGGCTGACCATCGCGTTGGGGCAGGCGGAGGTACTCGGCGCGCGGCTCACCTTCGCCAACGCGGCGGACGGCGGGGCCGGGCCCTTCTGATGGATCTCCGTGGAAGAAGGAGCGGCGTTCGGTGCGTGCGATCGGCGTGCGGCGTGGAGGGTCATGTGGCGGAGCCACCTGGCCCTTCACGCCGTGCGGCGAGCGTGCGTGCCGGGCGTCGCGACGCCGCGGAGATCCATCAGAAGGGCCCTAAGAGCTCGGGTCCACCGGCTGTTGTCGGCTGCGGGTTGTGGGGGTTTGTCGCGCCCACGCGGCGGAGCCGCATATCGACGCTGCCCCGCGCCCCTGAGCGTGCGCCCCTACGGGGCGCTGCGCTCCTATGGTCCAGCTTGGCGCGCGACCCCGCCGATGCGCTCTTAATGTGGCGATTAGTCAGGTTCGTCACCCCTCTCCTGGAGGTACCCCATGGCCCTGCGCTCCCGCTTCGCCATATCCATAGCCGCCGGCGCTCTCGCCCTCGCGGCCGCCGCCACGCCTGCCGTCGCCGACGACGACTGGGAGGCCCAGGGGACTTCGAGCGAGTCCCAGGAGGACTTGGGCGGGACGGGACCTGACCCCGAGGGGGGCTGGGGCGGCTCGGGCAACGACGGCCGACGCTTCACCACGGGGCGCGTCACCGCGAGCACCCTGCTGCTGCGCAGTGCGCCCAACCGGGGCAGCCAGGTGATCCGGGTCGCCCACCGGGGCGACATCGTCAGAATCTTCTGCAAGACGCCGGGCCAGCCGATCCAGGGCAACCCCCTGTGGTATCTGCTCGCGGACGGCACCTGGGCCTGGGGGGCGGCCCGGTACATCGACAACATCGGGGCCGCGCCGCGCTGGTGCTGAGCCGTAAGGCACACAAGACGGACTATTTGGGTAAGTTCCGGGCATGACCAAGGCCGGAACCACCCTGGTGGCAGCGGACACGCCCGCACCCGCCGTACCGCTCCCCCGGCGCCGTGGCATCGAACTGGCCCTCATCGTCGTGGCCGTCCTGCTCTCCGTGTACGGCTACTGCGCGGTCGGCCTCGCCAAGAGCGGCACCGTCCCGCCCGGTGCCGCCGGTTACGGCGCCGGGCTCGGCGTCCTCGCGTTGGTCGCTCATCTGGCGGTGCGCCTGCGCGCCCCCTGCGCCGACCCGGTGCTGCTGCCGATCGGCGTGCTGCTCAACGGCCTCGGCCTGGTCCTGATCTACCGGCTCGACCTGGAGACACCGGGCGACCGGGCGGCGCCCGCCCAACTCGTGTGGTCCACGCTGGGGGTGGCGCTGTTCATCGTGGTCGTGCTCCTGCTGCGCGACCATCGGGTGCTCCAGCGCTACTCGTACGTCTGTGTCGTCGCCGCTCTCGTGCTGCTCACCCTGCCGATCTTCTTCCCGTCCGTGAACGGCGCCCGCATCTGGATCCGGATCGCCGGATTCTCCATCCAGCCCGGCGAGTTCGCGAAGGTGCTGCTCGCGGTGTTCTTCGCGGCGTACCTGGCCGCGAACCGCAGCGCGCTGGCGTACACGGGCCGCCGTGTGCTCGGGATCGACCGGCTGCAACTGCCCACCGGGCGCGTCCTCGGCCCGATCGTCGCCATCTGGCTGCTGAGCGTGGGCGTGCTCGTCCTCGAACGCGACCTGGGCACATCCCTGCTGTTCTTCGGCCTGTTCGTGGTCCTGCTCTACGTCGCCACCGGCCGCACCGGCTGGATCGCGCTCGGCCTGCTGCTCGCGGCGCTCGGCGCGGTGGCCGTCGGCCAGCTGGAGCCGCATGTGCACAGCAGGGTCGAGGACTGGCAGCACCCGTTCGCGTCGATCGACGCCGGTCAGGGCCCCAACCAGCTGTCCCAGTCGCTGTTCGCCTTCGCGGCGGGCGGCATGCTCGGCACGGGACTGGGCCTCGGCCACTCGATCCTGATCGGCTTCGCGGCCAAGTCGGACTTCATCCTGGCGACGGCCGGGGAGGAGCTGGGCCTGGCGGGCCTGTCGGCGATCTTCCTCCTCTACGGCCTGCTGGTGGAGCGCGGCTACCGGGCGGGCCTCGCCCTGCGGGACCCCTTCGGCCGGCTGCTCGCGGTGGGGCTCGCCTCGATCCTGGCGCTCCAGGTGTTCGTGATCGCGGGCGGGGTGACGGGCCTGATCCCGCTGACGGGCATGGCGATGCCGTTCCTGGCGCAGGGCGGTTCCTCGGTGGTCACCAACTGGGCGATGGTGGCGCTGCTGATCCGGGTGAGCGACAGGTCGCGCAGCCGGCTCGGCGTTCCCCAGGGCGAGGAGGCCGTCCGATGACCCGGCACATCCGCCATGCCGCGTTCTTCTGCGCCCTGCTGCTGGTCGCGCTGCTCGTGAACGCCACCCGCCTGCAGGTCTTCGAGGCCTCCTCCTACGACGGCAACATCGCCAACCGCCGCGCCCCCATCGCCCGTTACGGGCAGCCGCGCGGCGACATCCTGGTCGGCAGCGAACCGGTCACCGGATCCCACGACACCGGCGAGCACCTCCGCTACGAACGGACCTACGCCAACGGCCCGATGTACGCCCCCGTCACCGGCTTCGCCTCGCAGGTGTACGGCACGTCGCTCCTGGAGCACACCGAGGACGGCGTCCTGTCCGGCACCGACCCGCTGCTCTCGCCGTTCCCGCTGTGGAACGACCTCGCCCGCGACCGCAACCCCGGCGGCGACGTCCTCACCACCCTGCACCGGGGCGCGCAGGAGGCGGCGTACGAAGGGCTGGCCGGCCGCAAGGGCGCGGTGGCGGCGATCGAACCGGCGACCGGGCGGATCCTGGCCCTCGTGTCCGCCCCGTCGTACGACCCGTCCGTGCTGTCGGGGAACGGCTCGTCCGTGGCGCGGTCCTGGAAGTCGCTGAACGGCGACCCGGACAAGCCGATGCTCAACCGGGCGGTGCGCAAGACGTATCCGCCGGGTTCGACCTTCAAGGTGCTGACCGCGGCGGCGGCGCTGGACTCGGGTGTGGTCCAGGACCTGGACGAGCCGACCGACTCCCCGGATCCGTACCGCCTCCCGGGCACCAGGACCTCGCTGACGAACGAGTCCGAGGGCTGCGAGGACGTTCCGCTGCGGAAGGCGTTCGAGTGGTCGTGCAACACGGTGTTCGCCAAGCTGGGTGTGCGGGTGGGGGCGAAGCGGATGGCGGCGACGGCGCAGGCCTTCGGCTTCAACGACGCCGACCTGAGGATCCCCTTCTCGGTCGCCGAGTCCACCTTCGACCCGAAGGTGGACCGGGCGCAGCTCGCCCTGTCGTCGATCGGCCAGTACAACACCCGGGCCACCCCACTGCAGATGGCGATGGTCGCGGCGGCCGTGGCGAACGGCGGCAAGGTGCGCTCGCCCTATCTGGTGGAGCGCACGACCCGGGCGAGCGGCGCCACGGTGTCGACCGGCGGGGCCGGCCCGGTGCGGCAGGCCATGCACCCGTCGACCGCCGTACTGGTCAAGCAACTGATGGCGGACGCGGTGCGCGAGGGCACCGGCACGAACGCCTGGATCCCCGGTGCGACGGTCGGCGGCAAGACCGGCACGGCCCAGCACGGCCTCGGCAACTCCGGGACGCCGTACGCCTGGTTCGTCTCCTGGGCGAAGGGCGACCGCGACCTGGAGCCCAAGGTCGCGGTCGCGGTGGTGGTGGAGGACGCCGACGCGGACCGGGGTGAGATCAGCGGGGGCGGGGACGCGGCGCCGATCGCGCGGGCCGTGATGAAGGCGGTGCTGAAGTCATCCTCGGGCGACGGCAGTTGACGTCGACTCCTGGATCAGGACGGCCGGCAGGGCGACGTAGGCGGTGACGCCCGTGCCCTGGGTGGGGCGGAGCTCGACGTGGGCGCCGAGGCGGGTGGCGAGAGCGCCGACGACGTGGTGGCCGAGGAACCGGGTCGGGGCGGTGTGCAAGGAGTCGCCCTTCCCCGACAGGACGGCGTTGGACTCGGCCAGGCGCTCCGGGGTCATCCCGATCCCCCGGTCCACGACGGCCAGGCAGTACTCGCCGCCGTCCCGCCAGCCGTAGACCTCGACGGGCTGCTTGGGCGGGCTGAACATCAGCGCGTTCTCCACCAACTCGGCGAGCAGGTGCGACAGTTCGGCGACACAGTGGCCCCGGACGCCGCACTGCTGGATGTCGACGGCGGCCACCCGCCGGTACTGCTCGACCTCCGCCACGGCCGACCGCACCACGTCGGCGACGGCGACGGTGCCCTTCCAGGACCGGGCCGGCGACTCCTCACCGGCGAGTACCAGCAGGGACTCGGCGTTGCGGCGCATCCGGGTGGCCAGGTGGTCGAGTTCGAAGAGCTCGGCGAGGGCGTCCGGGTCGAGTTCCTGGCTCTCCAGGGTGGTGATCAGGCCGAGCTGCCGGTTGAGCAGGCTCTGGTTGCGGCGGCCGAGGCTGGCCAGGGACTCGGTGCTGGTGCGGCGCAGGACGGCCTGCTCGGCGGCGAGTCCCACGGCGGTGTCCTCGACGTTGCGCAGGGCGGCGGCCAGGCGGCTGATCTCCCGCGCGCCACCGGGCGGCCGGGGTTGCGCGAACTGCGGCGTGGGCGGCGTGTCGGGGTGGGCCTCCTGGATCCGCCGGACGGCCTCGGGCAGCCGGCTCCCGGCGACGGCGTCCGCCTCGTCGGCGAGGGCGCCCAGCGGCCGGGTGATGGAGCGGGCCGAGAAGACGGCGAGCGCGACGGCCACGGCGAGGATCAGCGCCCCGAGCGCGAGGAAGCCGCCGAGCTGCCGGGTGGCGGCGGAACCGGCGTCGGCGGCGCGCGCCCGGACGTCGTCCCCGACCGCCCGCTGCACGTCGTGCAGGTCGTCGACGAGGGTCGTCATGTCGGCCCACCAGCGGCCGGGGGCCACGGCGAGAGCGGACCCGTCGGCACCCCGCTCGGCCCGAGCCTCGTATCCCACGACCCGACGCGCGGCGGTCGTACCGAAGGCGTCGTCGAGCGCGGCCTCCTCTCCCCCGCCGGCGAGTTGCCGGAACTGCCCCAGCGCGGCCACCCGGGCCGCCCGGACCTCCGTGAAGTCGAGGTACTCCCCGGCGCGGAACCGCCCGGCCGCGAACACCCCGTTGAGGGAGCCGCGTTCGAGCGCGACGGCCTCCGTGGCCCGGGCGAGGGCCTGGAGCGCCTGCACGCCCTGCGCGATCCGCCGGTCGCCGTCCGGGGCACCGGCCGACTCGGCGTCGATGAGGGCGGTGACGGTCTCGGTGTACGTCCGCAGGGTGGCGGCACGGTCGGCGGTGCCGGCGTCGATGTCCTCGCGGGTCTCGGTGAGGGCGGCGAGGGGCACGTCGGCGGCCCACAGCGCCGAGACCGCGGCGTCCGGCAGCGCACCGCTCTCCTCGTCGAGCGTGGCACGCAAGGCGTCCCGTGCCTTGTCGGTACGGCCGCGCTGCGCGGCGACGTCGTCGCGGTACCCCTCCTCACCCGCCAACAGCCCGTTGGTCAGCCCGCGTTCGCGCTGCACCTCCCGGACGAGTCCCTGCGCCCGCAACAGCACCCCGACATGCGCCTCGGTCTCCCGGGCGGCGGACCAGTCGGCGGCCCGGTCGGCGACGCCGAGCCCGATCAGAGTGAGCAGCAGGCAGGTCGGAACGGCCAGCACGATGGCCATCCGGCCGCGGATGGAGTTCCACCCGGGAAGGCCGGCCGGGCGGCGGACGATGGAGCGAAGGGTGGTCAGTACTTTCCCCGTCATGCCCGGTGAGGCTACGGCCGGGCCGGTCAGGGCTTGGTTTCCCGTCCGTAAGACGCCGGTACACAGGTACTCACGCACACGCCCTCCCGGTTGTGAAAGAGGGACATGTGCCCACGTACTGAGACGCACCCTGGGCCTGCGACCGCGCCCGACCTATCGTTCGGTCCATGACGCCATCGACCGCCCCGGAAGCCGCCTACGAACTCGCCCAGGTCAACATCGCCCGCCTCAAGGCCCCGCTGGACTCCCCGCAGTTGAAGGACTTCGTCGACAACCTCGACCCCGTGAACGCCGACGCCGAGGCCGCCGACGGCTTCGTGTGGCGGCTGAAGGACGACTCCGGCGACGCGACCGACGTGAGCGTCTTCGGCGACGAGTGGCTGATCATCAACCTGACGATGTGGCGCGACACGAACGCCCTGACGGCGTACATGTACCAGGGCCGTCACCGCGAGATGCTGGCCCGCCGCCGGGAGTGGTTCGAACGGGTGCAAGAGGCGATGACGACCCTGTGGTGGGTCCCGGTGGGCCACCGCCCGACGGTCGCGGAGGCGGAGTCCCGCCTCCTGCACCTGCGCACCCACGGCCCGACGCCGTACGCGTTCACCCTGCGGACGTCGTTCAGCCCGAGGGAGGCGCAACCGGCGGCCGCCGGTTGACAGCGGTGAGGTCGATGGTGAGGGGGAACGGAACGGTCAGCTTGAGCCGGTCATGGTGAATGCCGGTGCTGACGTACGTGTTCGTGGCCGGATCGATCTCGTACGTGTAGACCACGGGCAGACCGTCGTTGCCTTCCTCCACCCGCCAGAAGTATGGAATGCCCGCCGCGGCGTACTTGCGCGGCTTGGCCTCTCGATCGCGTTCCTCCGAGTCCTCAGAAACGACTTCGACTGCAAGGATGACGGCCTCGGAGTGGTGCCAGGTCTGGTGCGGGCCAGTGTCAGCGTCCGCGCGGTACACCAGCACGTCGGGCTCCGGCCGGTTGCGCCGGTCGAGCTTGACGCTGAACTCCCGATCGACGTCGTACGCGTCGGGCGCCTGGCTGAGCAGGGCGTACTCCAGAAGCCGGATCGTACGCAGGTGAAAGCGGGTCTGCGGACTCACGAAGACGAGGCTCCCGTCGATCAGCTCCGTGTGCGGAGGAAGATTCGGGAGCCGGTCCAGGTCGTCCGCCGTCCAGCCGCCTTCGGGCGGACGGGGCCACTCATAGTCGTTCAGCCCGTACTCGCGTGCGGCGCTCATGATTACTCCCATGCGGCGGAGTCTGCCTGGCACAGCCAGCGTACCCATCCGAATATGCCGATCCGCCCATCGATCGAGTGATCAACCAGCCAGGTGTTGCCCCTCCTCGATCGCCCCCTCCACCTCCGCCACCCGCTCCCGCTCCTCCACCGCGAACCGCTCGGCGTCGAGCTTCTCGGCGATCTCCTCGTCCTGGGCCATCAGCAGGTCCAGATTCGAGTCGCCCATCTCGAACACGCCCATGTCCACATAGGCCTGCTGGAGGCGCTCGCCCCACAGCCCTATGTCCTTGACGCAGGGGACTATGCGGGAGAAGAGCAGCCGGCGGAACAGCTGCAGAAAATCGGACCGCTCGCTGATCTGCTCCGCCTCGGCCTTCGGAATGCCGAAGTTCTCCAGGACCTCCACGCCCCGCAGCCGGTCGCGCATCAGATAGCAGCCCTCGATGACGAACTCCTCGCGTTCGCGGAGCTCGGCATCGGTCAGCTGCTTGTAGTAGTCCCGCAGCGCCATACGCCCGAAGGCAACGTGTCGCGCCTCGTCCTGCATGACGTAGGCCAGTATCTGCTTGGGCAGCGGCTTTTTGGTGGTGTCCCGGATCATCCCGAAGGCGGCCAGGGCAAGCCCCTCGATCAACACCTGCATTCCGAGGTAGGGCATGTCCCAGCGGCTGTCCCGCAGCGTGTCCCCCAGCAGCGACTGAAGGTTGTCGTTGATCGGATAGACCATCCCGATCTTCTCGTGCAGGAAGCGCCCGTAGATCTCGGCATGCCGCGCCTCGTCCATCGTCTGCGTCGCCGAGTAGAACTTCGCGTCCATGTCGGGCACCGACTCCACGATCCGCGCCGCACAGATCATCGCGCCCTGCTCACCGTGCAGAAACTGGCTGAACTGCCAGGAGGCGTAGTGCTTGCGCAGCTCGCCCCTCTCCCGCTCGTTCATCTTCGTCCAGTACGGCGTCCCGTACAGCGCCATCGCCTCTTCCGGCGTACCGAGCGCGTCGCACGGGTCGACCTCCAGGTCCCAGTCGATCCTGAGCTGCCCGTCCCACTGCTTGTCCTTGCCCTTCTGGTACAGGGCCAGCAGCCGGTCGCGGCCGTCGTCGTACTCCCAGCTGAAACGGGCCGCGCCGGTCGCCGGCACCGGCCAGAGAGGGTCTCCGGGATCGTTGGCGTACACGTCGAATGTCGGCATGTCCGGCAGGCTCACACGTGGTAGACGCGGGGTCAACAAGTCATGCGCAGGGGATTGACGGTCTTGCTGACAGGCAGTCTCATAAGACGCGGACGACGTACCCCCGGTAACAAGGTGAGGCACCGATGACGACCCTGACGGAAGCCGACGCGCTCGACGGACTGCGCGACGCACTCGGCCTGCTCAAGGACCGCGAACAGGTGGCCGAGCGCCTCCTCGTCTCGTCCGCCAAGCACTCCTTCGACCCCGACAAGGAGCTGGACTGGGACGCGCCCTTCGAGGAGGGCAAGTGGTTCTGGCCCCCGGAGCTGCTCTCGCTCTACGACACCCCCCTGTGGAAGCGGATGAGCGAGGAACAGCGCCTCCTGCTCTCCCAGCACGAGGCCGCCGCGCTCGCCTCCCTGGGCATCTGGTTCGAGATCATCCTCATGCAGCTCCTGGTCCGCCACATCTACGACAAGTCGGCGACCAGCGCACACGTCCGCTACGCACTCACCGAGATCGAGGACGAGTGCCGCCACTCCAAGATGTTCGCCCGCCTGATCTCCCACGGCGACACGCCCTGGTATCCCGTCAGCCGCACCCACCAGAACCTGGGCCGCCTCTTCAAGACGATCTCCACCACCCCCGGCTCCTTCACGGCGACCCTCCTCGGCGAGGAGGTCCTCGACTGGATGCAGCGCCTGACCTTCCCGGACGAGCGCATACAGCCCCTGATACGCGGCGTCACCCGCATCCACGTGGTCGAGGAGGCCCGCCACGTGCGCTACGCCCGCGAGGAACTCCGCCGCCAGATGATGACGGCCCCGCGGTGGTCCCAGGAGTTCACGCGGGTGACCTCCGGTGAGTTCGCGCGGGTGTTCTCGGTGGCGTTCGTGAATCCCGAGGTCTACACGAACGTGGGCCTGGACAAGCGGGAGGCGATGGCGCAGGTGAAGGCCAGCGGCCATCGGCGGGAGGTCATGCAGACGGGGGCGAAGAAGCTGACGGACTTCCTGGACGACATCGGGGTGCTGCGGGGGGTTGGCAGGCGGCTGTGGAGGTCGTCCGGCCTGCTCGCGTAGGGGTGGCTGGGCGGGCCCAAGGGGCGCGGGGCTGTATCGGTATGCGGCTCCGCCGCGTGGGCGCGATCAGCCACAACGCACCCCCAGCCGCCAAATCCCCGCACCCCCACGGCGACTAGGCTTCATCCCATGCCCGCCGCCCCCGCGTACCGCCGCCTGAGCGTCGAGGAACGCCGCAGCCAACTCCTCCACGCCGCCCTCACCCTCTTCGCACACCGAGCCCCCGAGGATGTATCCCTGGACGACGTGGCAGAGGCGGCCGGTGTGTCACGGCCACTGGTCTACCGGTACTTCCCGGGCGGCAAGCAACAGCTCTACGAGGCCGCCCTCAGGTCGGCCGCCGAAGAGCTCCAGCGCTGCTTCGACGAACCCCCGAACGGCCCCCTCCTCCCCCGTCTCGCCCGTGCCCTCGACCGCTACCTCACCTTCGTGGACGAGCACGACGCCGGATTCAGCGCGCTGCTCCAGGGCGGCAGCGTCGTGGAGACGTCCCGTACGACGGCCATCGTCGACGGCGTACGCCGCGCCGCCGCCGAGCACATCCTCAGCCACTTGGAGGTCACCGACCCCGGCCTCCGCCTGCGCATGACCGTACGGATGTGGATCACCGCGGTGGAGGCGGCCTCCCTCATCTGGCTCGACGAGGACAAGCAGCCCCCCGTCGAGGAGCTTCGGGACTGGCTGGTCGACCAGTTCGTCGCCGTACTCTCCGTCACGGCGGACCGGGACCCGCAGACCGCGGCACTGACGCAGAAGCTGACGGCGGATAGCTGAGACTGGTGCCGTGAAGAGCGAAGAGACCCCCTTCGAGGGCGGCCCCATGGACGGCCGCGTACTGCCGGTGCTCCTGGGCATCACGGGCCACCCGCCCAAGACGTACCGCATCCCCGTCCCCGACCCGCACGGCGGCCCGCCGACCGTCCTCGTCTACCACCGCGTACCCCGCACACCGGGCGGCCACGTGGGCCTGTCCCGACGCTGGAAGTACGAGTACGACCCCGAAGGGAAGCAGACCCGCCGACTGAACTGGCCGTGGTCCAGGCCAGGCGACACGCCGCAGCGCAAGCCGGACGCCACGGACGAGTGACACCGCTGCGCCGAACCGCGCACACTCGCCGCGCGAACCCGCCGCCCCCGTCTAATCCTCACGGTGTGGAGCAGAGAGCCTGTCCGCACCGGAGGTGATGACGTGTCAGGAAGACTTCTGCGTCTGGCATGCATGGCGGTGGCCACGGCGACCGCGACGACGGCCGCCACGCTCCTTTCACCGGCACCGCTCCTCGCACCGGCACCCGCAATGGCTGCCCCGGCGCCCGAGCCCCAAGCGCGTTCCACGGCCGGGCTCCTGACAGACCTTCAGCGCCTGTACCGCGAGGCCGAGCAGGCCACGGAGACCTACAACGCCACCGAGGACAAGCTGAAGAAGCAGCGCACCGAGGTGACGCGCCTGGACGCCGCCCTGGCCCGCGTCCGTCTCTCCCTGCACGACAGCCGAGCGGCGGCCGGCCGCCTGGCCCGCCAGCAGTACCAGAACACCACCGACATCTCCCCGTACGTACGCCTGCTCCTGGCCCGCGACCCCCAGCACGCCCTGGACCAGGGCCACGTCATCGCCCGGCTGGCACGCGAGCGCGCCGAGACGGTCGGCCGCCTGGCCGACAACGAGAAGAAGGCCGACGAGCTGGCCCGCCAGGCCCGCAAGGCCCTGGACGCCCAACTCGCCCTGGCCGAACGCCAGAAGAAGGACCGGGACGCCGTACGAAAGCGCCTGAAGAAGGTCGAGGAGCTCCTCGCCTCCCTCACCGCCGCGCAGCTCACCGCCCTGGCCGAGTTCGAGAAGCAGGGCGTCGCCAAGTCCCAGCGGGCCTTCATGGCGTCCGGCGCCCTCGCAGGCGACGACCACAAACCGTCCCGCGAGGCCGCCCGCGCCATCCGCTACGCCAAGAAGCAGGTGGGAAAGCCGTACAAGTGGGGCGCGGAGGGCCCGAAGTCGTACGACTGCTCGGGCCTGACATCAGAGGCATGGGCCCACGCCGGCACCCCGATCCCCCGCACGAGCCAGGAGCAGTGGGCGGAGCTCGACCGTGTCCCGCTGACCGAACTGCGCCCCGGCGACCTGGTCGTCTACTTCCCGGACGCCACGCACGTGGCCATGTACCTCGGCAAGGGCAAGGTGGTCCAGGCCCCGCGCACCGGCGAGAAGATCAGGATCTCGCCGATCGCGTCCAACCCGGTGCTGGGAGCCGTACGCCCGAGCCCGCAGGTCAGGTCCCCGAAACCTCCGCGAGGTAAGCCCCGGTCTTCTCCGGCTCATAAAAGTAGTTCTCGAAGTCGGACGGGTCATTGAAGCCGTTGGCGAACCGGTCGGCCACCGGCGGCAGCTGGCCCGCCGCGCCGATCAGGTTGAGGATGTGCTCCGGCGGCGGCGCCAGCATCGCGTTCGTCCACTTGGTCACGTGCTGGGCGGTGGCCCAGTACCGGTCGAAGGTGGCGCGCATCCACGCCTCGTCGAACTCCTTGTCCCCGTGCTCGACGATCGAGGCGAGGTAGGCGGCCGCACACTTGGACGCGGAGTTGGAGCCCTGCCCGGTGATCGGGTCGTTCGCCACGACGACGTCCGCCACACCCAGCACGAGCCCGCCGCCGGGCAGCCGCCCGATCGGGTTGCGAACGGTCGGCGCGTAGCGCCCGCTCAGCACGCCGCCGGCGTCCGTGAGCTCGACCTTGGTCGCCCGCGCGTGCTCCCACGGCGTGTACTTCTCCATGAGTTCCAGGGTCAGGGAGAGGTGCTCCGCCGGGTCCTTCACGCCGTCGAAGACGTCGAGCGGACCGCCGGGTATGCCCTCCCAGAACAGGATGTCCGCGCGTCCGGAGGTCGTCAGACACGGCATGACGAACAGCTCGCCGACGCCGGGGACGAGGTTGCAGCGGACGGCCTCCGTGTCCGGGTGCTCCGGACGCGGGCCGAGACCGTGGACGTACGACACGGCGAGCGCGCGCTGCGGCTCGCTGTACGGGGACCTCTCCGCGTCCCGCCCGAACATCTGGACCAGCTCACCCTTGCCGGCCGACACCAGCACCAGGTCGTACGTACGGGAGAAGTAGTCGAGGTCGCCGACCGCCGCGCCATGAATGACCAGCTGCCCGCCGCGCTGGGCGAACGTCTCCATCCAGCCGGCCATCTTCACCCGCTGGTCGACCGACTGCGCGAACCCGTCGAGGTGCCCCATCCAGTCGATCGCCCGCGCAGCGGGGCCCTCGCCCCAGGAGCCGGGGGCCGCCACCGAGACGCCGAGTCCTTCGATCTTCGGGGCCTGGGACTCCCAGAAGTTCAGCTGGAGATCGCGCTCGTGCTGCAGTGCCGTGTGGAACATGCACTGGGTGGACATGACCCGGCCGGAGCGGATCTCGTCCGCCGTCCGGTTGGACATCAGGGTGACCTCGTACCCGTGCGACTGGAGTCCGAGGGCGATCTGGAGTCCGGACTGGCCGGCTCCGACGACGAGTATCTTCCGCATGCGGGTGGTGTCTCCTACGGGGATCGGGGACTACTCAGGGGTGACGTCCAGTGCGTGGCCGACGAGAGACAGCAGAGTCTCGATGACGGAGATCCGCCGCCGCGCATCCATGATCATTACAGGTATGTGCGCGGGGATCGTCAACGCCTCCCGCACGTCCTCCGGCTCGAACCGCTCGCTGCCGTCGAAGTGGTTGACGGCGACGACGTACGGCAGTCCGCAGCTCTCGAAGTAGTCCAGCGCCGGGAAGCAGTCCTTCAGCCGCCGGGTGTCGGCCAGGACGACCGCGCCGATCGCGCCGCGCACCAGGTCGTCCCACATGAACCAGAACCGCTGCTGGCCCGGCGTGCCGAACAGGTAGAGCACCAGGTCGTCGTCGAGCGTGAGGCGGCCGAAGTCCATGGCCACGGTGGTGGTGAGCTTGCCGGGCGTCGAGGTGAGGTCGTCGGTCTCCTCGCTCGCCTCGGTCATCAGCGCCTCGGTCTGCAGGGGCGTGATCTCCGAGACGGCGGTGACCAGCGTGGTCTTGCCGACGCCGAAGCCGCCGGCCACGACTATCTTCGTGGCGATCGGGGCTCGGGTCCGGTCCGTCTGCCAGGGCTGTTCGGGCCCCTCTACGGCTTCGGCGAGGAGCGGGGAGACACCGCGAGCGGCGTCAGAGACGACGGAGTCCACTGAGCACCCTTTCCAGCAGAGCGCGGTCCGGCCGGCCCGTGCCGTGGCCGGTTCCCGTGCCGTAGACCCGGATCTTTCCCTGGTCCGCGAGGTCGCTGAGGAGCACGCGGACCACGCCGAGCGGCATCTTCAGCAGCGCGGCGATCTCGGCCACCGTGCGCATACGGCGGCACAGTTCGACGATGGCCCGCATCTCCGGCATGACCCGGGTGTTGAGGGAACCATTCGTCAGTTCCTTGCGCTCCTGAGGCGCCTCCAGCGCCGCCACGAGCGTCTCCACGAGGAGGACGTGGCCGAAGCGGGTCCGGCCGCCGGTGAGCGAGTACGGGCGCACCCGGGCGGGCTTGCGGTCGCCGCCGCGGACGGGGAGCTGGGGCCTGTTCTTCGGGGCATTGCTCATCGGGTACTCCCTGCGGACGCGGTCTCGAGGGACTTCCGTAGCTCGCTGCGGAGTTCGGGAGTGAGGACGTGGCCGGCGCGGCCGACGAAGAGCGCCATGTGGTAGGCCACCACGCTCATGTCGCAGTCCGCGGAGCCGTGCACGCCGAGCAGCGAGCCGTCGCTGATGGACATCACGAACAGGCTGCCCTCGTCCATCGCGATCATCGTGTGCTTCACGCCGCCGAACTGCATCAGCTTGGCGGCGCCGATGGTGAGACTGCCGATGCCGGAGACGACGGTGGCGAGGTCGGCGGAGGAGCCGCGGGGGCCGGTGGGCTTGTCGTTTCTGGCTTCCCTGGCCTCCGTGTTTCGGGCGTGGTCCGAGGAGAGCAGGAGCAACCCGTCGGAGGAGACCACCGCGACTGACTGGATGCCCGGCACCTCCTCGACCAGATTCGTCAACAACCAGTGCAGGTTGCGGGCTTCACTGCTCAGTCCGAAGGTACTGGGCGCGGTCAACTGCTTGCCTCCTCGACTGTGCCCCCCGTGGCTGCGTCGGATTCACTGCTGGGTTTTCTGTTCTGGCCGGTCTGTTCGGCGATCTCTGCCTGTACGTCGCGGTAGCCGGCCTGCGCTCCCTGGCGGAAGCCGCCGAGCCTTCTGCGGAGGGCTTCGGCGTCCACGCTGCCGGTCCGCTGGCGCGGGGCCTGGGCGGGTGCGGTGATCTTCGGGGTGCGCTTCGGGAGGCCCTTGTCGGTGAGCGGGTCCTCGTCCGGGGTGCGGGTGTGTTCCGCCTCGGCTTCGCCTTCGGCGGATTCGTTCCCACCCTCACCGCCCGTGCGGGCATCGTCGTCAGATCCGGGTGGCCCCTGTGGGGCGTCCTCGCCGTCGGCGGCTGCGGGTGCGTGGGGCGTCGGGTCGGCCGTCGCGGAGTCGGGACGCGTCGGATCGCCCGTCACCGAGCCGAGACCCGCCGAGGTACCCGCCACCGAGCCGAGACCCGCCAGATCGCCCGTCACCGAGCCGAGACCCGTCAGATCGCCCCTCACCGAGCCGAGACCCGTCGGATCGTCCGTCACCGAGCCGGGACCCGGGGAGGCGCCCGTCACCGAGCCGGGACCCGTGGAGGCGCCCGTCGTCGAGGCGGGACGCATCGAGTCGCCCGTCGTCTGTGCCGGGATCAGGAGTTCCATCGTGGTCTCGGCGGGGTGCTCCCGCTCCTGGTCAGGGCCAGGAGGTGCCGTCCGCTGTGCGGCTTCGTCGGCTTCCTCGGCGTCCCCGCCCTCCCGTACGGCCTTCTCCGCCAGCGCGACCAACGGGTCGTCGTGGTTCGAGCGGCCGCGCAGGACGTTGGAGTTGGCCTCCGCGTCGGCGCCCGGCAGGGAGAAGGTGTGGGTGCCGGTGTGGTGCGGTGACTCCGAGGGGACCGCGGCCGAGGGGGCGGCCGCCAGCAGGCCCCTGGGCAGGACCGCGACCGCCGCGACGCCGCCCTGCTTCTGCTCGCGGAGCTGGACGCGGACGCCGTGGCGGTGGGCGAGGCGGGCGACGACGTAGAGGCCGAGGCCCAGGCCGTCGTCGCCCTCCTGGTCGTAGGTGGCCTCGGGGTCGAAGTCGGCGAGGCGGGAGTTGAGGCGGGTCATGCGCTCGGCGGTCATGCCGATGCCCTCGTCGTGGACGGAGAGCATGACCTCACCGCTCTCCAGCAGCCAGCCGGAGACCTCGACGGGCAGGTCGGGCGGGGAGAACGCCGACGCGTTCTCCATCAGCTCGGCCAGGAGGTGGGAAAGGTCGTCGGCGGCGAAGCCCGCGACATGCGCGTGCGGCGGGAGCGCGGCGATACGGACCCGCTCGTACCGCTCGATCTCGCTGACCGCCGCACGGACGACGTCGACGAGCGGCACCGGTCCGGCATGCTGCTGGACGTGTTCGCTGCCGGCGAGGACGAGGAGGTTCTCGCTGTGCCGGCGCATGACCGTGGCGAAGTGGTCGAGCTTGAAGAGCGTGGCGAGCCGGTCGGGGTCCTGCTCGCGCTCCTCCAGGCTCTCGATGACGGTGAGTTGCCGCTCGACGAGACCGAGGGTGCGCAGGGCGAGGTTCACGAAGGTACCGCCGATGGTGTCCCGCACCCGCTCCAACTGGGCGGCGGAGTCGGCGAGTTCGGTGCGCAGCTCCTCGCGGGCGTCGGCCATCTTCTGGCGCTGGCCGACGAGGTGCCTGCGGTCGGCCTCCAGGGTGGTGATGCGCTCGTAAAGGCCGACGGCGTGCGCGTGCAGGGCGTTGACGGAGTTGACGACCTGGGCGAACTCGTCCTTGCGGCCGGTGAACTTGACGGGCTCCTCAGCCGCCGGGTCCTCGGCCTGGGCGAGCCGGGCGGAGCCCAGCCGCAGGACGGCGAGGGGCCGGGTGAGGCTGCGGGCCATACCCGTGGCGACGCCCACGGCGAGCAGCATCAGGGCGCCGAGGATCGCGATCCGGATCTCCAGCGCGGTGACGTCGTCGTCGCGGAGCTGCTCCAGGGCCTTGGTGCGGCGGTCGTAGAGCGCGGACTCCGCGCCGCGCATCAGGTCGACGCGGGCGGAGAGGGCGGCCTCGGCGCGCTGGGTGTTGGTGGCCAGGTCCCGGTCGGAGAGGGCTGCCTGGTCGGTGAGGGCGGCGAGATGGCGCTCGGCGGTGGTGACCTCGGCGCCGGTGACCGTGGAGTCGTACGAGGTGCGCGCGCTCTTGGGTGCGGTGTCGCGGAAGTCGGTGAGGGCGGCGTCGGAACGCAGACGGGCCTGCTGGGCGGCGGCGCTGAGGGCGGCGCGCTGCTTGGCGTCGGCGTCCGAGGAGGTCTTCCGGGTGCTCGCGAGGCCGGTGATCGGGTCGATGACGGTCTCGGTGGTCGTCGGCACACTGAGGGCGGCGAGCAGCAGCCCCCGGGCGGCGGCGGCCTGCTGCACGGCGGAGTCCAGCTCGGCCAGGGCGTAGGTGCCGGCGCCCGCGCGCGGCGGCATCTGCTCGGCCAGCTGCTCGGCGAGGCGGTGGAGTTCGGTGATGGTGACCGAGTAGGCCTGGTGCGTTTCCAGCGCGGTGCTCTTGCCGGTGAGCGCGGCCCTGCGCAGCGTCGCGATGCCGTCGAGGTCGCCGCGCAGCGAGGCGGGCGTGTCGGTGTCGGCGCGCAACTCCTCGACCTGCCGGTCGACGCGGACGCTGCGCTGCTCGCTCGGCGCCTTGGACTTGGGCCGGCCGGCGGCGATGTACGACGTGACTTCGTCGCGTTCGTCGGCGAGGGAGTGGGCGAGCGTGAGCGCGTCCTCGGTCTGCTCGGCGAGGGTCACCAGCTTCTGGGAGTCGTGCAGTTGCCCGGAGGCGGCGACGACCGAGGGGACACCGGCTCCGGCGATGGCGGCGGCCACGACGGCCACGGCGACGATCAGCCGGTTCCGTACGTGAGTCGGGCGCCCCTTGCCGGCGGGTGCGACGTCGGTCGCTGTGCCGTTCGTCGTGCCGTTCGTGGTGCCGGGCGTGGACTGCGCGCCCCTCGCGGAGGACGTCTGCTTGCCTGAGCGACGAGGCCGCATCTTCTGCACCGGTGCTCGCATTCCTGACTCGTGATACCCATGGGTCCGAGTGACGCTCCGTCAACTACAGCCGACTGTACGTACACTCGATGCGGTTCCCGACCCTCCCAGTGCCGGTGGGCAGCGGCCGCGCATCACCTGACCCGCCACCCGAAGGAGTGAACCCCGGAGGAGAGTTGGCGGGCAAGTTCCTCCGGCGCGTGCACATGCCTTGCACGGCGGGCCGGTTGGACGTCCGCGGCAGGCGATGGCAGTATTCGCCGCCACGCCCTGCCGGAGCGAACCATTCCACCCCAAATCAGGCGCCTGACCTGCGCCGCTGCACCCATCCGGCGACCGATGCAACCCCTTCGCGAACCTTGTGAAGGCCTCGTGCAGACTGGCCGGATGCGAACAGAGCTTGTTTCGGAGCCCGGCGACCGCGCCCGCCCCAACGAGGACTTCGCGAGTGTCGGTCTTCCCGCCTCGGGACAGGGCGGCGCACTGGTGGTCCTGGACGGAGTGACCCCACCGAGGGGCGAGACGGGCTGTCTGCATTCCGTCCCCTGGTTCACCGCGCGACTGGGCGGAGCCCTGACCGAACTGACCGTTTCACTCCCTGATGTTCCCCTCGTCGACGCCTTGGCCCGCGCCATCGCACGTACCGCTGAGGCCCACGCCGAAACCTGTGACCTTTCTCACCCACGCACCCCACAGGCAACGGTGGTTCTGGCGCGGTGGTCGACGGAGGCGGTCGAGTACCTGATCCTGTCGGACTCGGCGCTCCTGGTGGAGTCACCGGACGGGGCGATCACGCCCTGCCTGGACGACCGGTTGTCGCGGCTTCCGCGCGCGTCGCTGGCCACGGACGCCTTGATCGACGCCCACATCCGCAACAAGGAGGGCGGCTTCTTCACGGCCGCCGCGGATCCGTCGGTGGCGGGGCGCGCGGTGACGGGGGTGCTGGCGCGGGGAGACGTGCGGGCGCTGGCCGCGCTCACGGACGGGGCTACGCGGTGGGTGGAGACGTTCCGGGAGGGGGACTGGGGGGACTGCTTCCGGCTCCTGCGGAAGGAGGGGGCGCGGGAGCTGGTGGATCGAGTGCGGGGGCTGGAGCGGGCCGACGCGCAGGAGCGGACGTATCTGGGGCGGAGCAAGACGCATGACGACGCCACGGTCGTGTATGCGGAGTTGTGAGCTGGTCGGGGGCTCCGGGCATGCACCAGGCCAGGACCGTCCGACCAGCGCCCCTCGGGCCTACTTCTCCATCCCCCGGTTCAGCTGATTCAGCAACCGAGCCAGCTCCGCCACCTCACCCCGGTCCCAGTGGGACAGCTGCGCGACATACCGAGCCCGCCGCGCCTCCCGCACCTTGGCGACCCGCCCGCGGCCCTCGCCCGTGAGGTGCACGAGCCAGGCCCGCCCGTCGGCGGGGTCCGGCTCGCGGGCGACCAGGCCCAGGTCCTCCAGGGCGCGCAGCTGGCGGGACATCGTGGCCTTGCCGACGCCGATGTAGGCGGCGAGTTCCGTGGCCCGCATACGGCCGGACTCATCCAGTCGGACCAACAGCCCGTACGCCGCGGACTCCAGGTCCGGATGGACCTCGCGGGCCATCTCGCCCTGCTTGGCCCTGGCGCGCCGGAACAGAACCGTCAGCTCGCGTTCCAGGTCCAGGAATTCAGGCTGATCCATACCGCCAGCCGGCACTCCCCCAGAGGGGGCACCCCCGGATTCGGCTCTTTGTCCCTCGCCGTTTCCGTCTTCGTGCACGTCAGCCCCTGCCTCGATTTCCGGGTCCTAAAAGTTCCGCCCCCCGCCGTCATTGCCGCAGCTCCGCCAGTATTTCGCAGGCGTAGACCAACGGCAGCCCCCGGACCCCCTTCCACCTGCTCTTCCCCCAACCGTGACCCCCGCCCCCGCCCCAGCCCGTTTCCCCACCGAGCGTCACCGAGCCTTCGGAGGCACGCTATGCCCGTGCACAGACCCGAACTCCTCCGCCCCCAGCGCCCACACCTCGCCGGACTGCTGCTCGCAGCCGCCCTCTCCCTACTCCTCACCGTCCAGCCCTCTCCCGCATCCGCCGACGACACCCCGCCGCGTGGCTCCGCCCACATGGGGATGGGCGTCGAAGCCCACGACGGCGTGCACGGCGTCCCCGAAAACACCCTGGCCACGCAGACAGAAGGCGTGGACGTCTCCAGCCACCAGGGCGACGTCGCCTGGTCGACCCTGTGGGACAGCGGGGTCAAGTGGGCCTACACCAAGGCCAGCGAGGGGACGTACTACACCAACCCCTACTTCGCCGACCAGTACGGCGGCTCCTACGACGTCGGCATGATCCGCGGCGCCTACCACTTCGCGACCCCGGACACCACCAATGGAGCAACCCAGGCCAACTATTTCGTCGACCACGGCGGCGACTGGTCCCGTGACGGCAAGACCCTGCCCGGGGTCCTCGACATCGAGTGGAATCCGTACGGAGACGCCTGCTACGGCAAGACAGCGAGCGGCATGGTCACCTGGATCCGCGACTTCCTGAACCAGTACAAGGCCCGCACCGGCCGCGACGCCGTCATCTACACGGCCACCAGCTGGTGGAAACAGTGCACCGGCAACCACAGCGGCTTCGCCTCCGCCAACCCGCTGTGGATCGCCCGGTACGCGACGGCTGTGGGGGAGCTGCCGGCGGGCTGGAGCTACTACACCATGTGGCAGTACACGTCCTCCGGGCCGACCGTCGGTGACCACAACAGGTTCAACGGCACGCTGGACCGGGTGCGGGCGTTGGCCGACGGCTGACCGACGGCCGTACCGGCCGCCGTACGCCGAAGGCCCGGGCCTCCCTCACGAGAGCCCGGGCCTCCTTGTCCGGTTGCGTCCGTCACGCCGCGACCGGAACCTCCGGCGCCACGTCGCTGACGGCCGACGACAGCGCCAGCTCCAGGACCTGGCGGACGTCCGTCACGGCGTGGACGTCGAGCTTGTCCAGCACCTCGGCGGGGACGTCGTCCAGGTCGGGCTCGTTGCGCTTGGGGATGATGACGGTCGTGACGCCCGCCCGGTGGGCCGCCAGCAGCTTCTGCTTGACGCCGCCGATGGGCAGGACGCGGCCCGTCAGTGAGACCTCGCCCGTCATCGCCACGTCCGTGCGGACCAGGCGGCCCGACAGGAGCGACGCCAGCGCCGTCGTCATCGTGATGCCCGCGCTCGGGCCGTCCTTCGGCACCGCGCCCGCCGGGAAGTGGATGTGCACGCCCCGGTCCTTCAGGTCGGCGACCGGCAGCTCCAGTTCGGCGCCGTGCGAGCGGAGGAAGGACAGGGCGATCTGCGCGCTCTCCTTCATCACGTCACCCAGTTGGCCCGTCAGCGTCAGGCCCGCCGCGCCCGTCTCCGGGTCGGCCAGCGACGCCTCGACGAACAGCACATCACCGCCCGCGCCCGTCACCGCCAGGCCCGTCGCCACGCCCGGCACCGCCGTACGGCGCTCCGCCGGATCCTGGGCGGACTCGGGCACGTGGTGCGGCCGGCCGATCAGGCCGCGCAGGTCACCCTCACCGATCGTGAACGGCAGCTTGCGCTCACCCAGTTCGTGCTGGGCCGCGACCTTGCGGAGCAGCCGTGCGATCGAGCGCTCCAGGGTGCGGACGCCCGCCTCGCGCGTGTACTCGGCGGCGAGCTTGCGCAGCGCGCCCTCGTCGACGGCGACCTCGTCCGCCTTCAGCCCCGCCCGCTCCAGCTGGCGCGGGAGCAGGTGGTCACGGGCGATGACGATCTTCTCGTCCTCGGTGTAGCCGTCGAGGCGGACCAGCTCCATACGGTCCAGCAGGGCCTCCGGGATGGCCTCCAGGACGTTGGCCGTGGCGAGGAAGACCACGTCCGACAGGTCCAGCTCCACCTCCAGGTAGTGGTCGCGGAACGTGTGGTTCTGCGCCGGGTCCAGCACCTCCAGCAGGGCCGCCGCCGGGTCGCCGCGGAAGTCCGAGCCCACCTTGTCGATCTCGTCGAGGAGCACGACCGGGTTCATCGAGCCGGCCTCCTTGATGGCCCGCACGATCCGGCCGGGCAGCGCGCCGACGTAGGTACGGCGGTGGCCGCGGATCTCGGCCTCGTCGCGGACGCCGCCGAGGGCGACCCGGACGAACTTGCGGCCCATGGCGTGGGCGACGGACTCGCCGAGCGAGGTCTTGCCGACGCCGGGCGGGCCGACCAGGGCCAGTACGGCACCGCCGCGCCGGCCGCCGACGACACCGAGGCCGCGGTCGGTACGGCGCTTGCGCACCGCCAGGTACTCGGTGATCCGCTCCTTCACGTCCTCCAGGCCTGCGTGCTCGGCGTCCAGCACGCCCTTCGCGCCCTGGATGTCGTACGCGTCCTCGGTCCGTTCGTTCCAGGGGAGTTCGAGGACGGTGTCCAGCCAGGTGCGGATCCAGGAGCCCTCCGGGGACTGGTCGCTGGACCGCTCCAGCTTGTCGACCTCCTTGAGCGCGGCCTCGCGGACCTTCTCCGGCAGGTCGGCGGCCTCGACGCGGGCCCGGTAGTCGTCGGACTCCTCGCCGTCCTGCTCGCCGTTCAGCTCGCGCAGTTCCTTGCGGACGGCCTCCAGCTGACGGCGCAGCAGGAACTCGCGCTGCTGCTTGTCGACGCCCTCCTGGACGTCCTTGGCGATGGTCTCGGCGACGTCCTGCTCGGCGAGGTGGTCGCGCAGTTGCTGGGTGGCGAGCTTGAGACGGGCGACCGGGTCGGCGGTCTCCAGGAGCTCCACCTTCTGTTCGGTGGACAGGAAGGGCGAGTAACCGGAGTTGTCGGCGAGGGCCGAGACGTCGTCGATGGCCTGGACGCGGTCGACGACCTGCCAGGCGCTGCGCTTGCGCAGCCAGGCGGTGGCGAGCGCCTTGTATTCCTTGACCAGTTCGGTGACGTGCCCGGGCAGCGGGTCGGGAATCGTCTCGTCGAGCCGCGCCCCCTCGACCCACAGCGCCGCACCCGGCCCGGTCGTCCCGGCGCCGATCTTCACCCGGCCGCGACCGCGGATCAGGGCGCCCGGGTCACCGTCGGCCAGCCGGCCGACCTGCTCGACGGTGCCGAGCACACCGGTGCTCGCGTACGTCCCGTCGATGCGTGGCACCAACAGCACCCGTGGCTTTCCCGGCTGGGACCGGGCGGCCGCCTGCGCGGCCTCCACAGCGGCGCGTACATCGGCGTCGTTCAAGTCCAGCGGGACCACCATTCCGGGCAGCACGACCTCGTCGTCGAGCGGCAGCACGGGCAGGGTGAGCGGTGTGGACGTCGAAGCCATGATCTCCCCTTCGGCAGTCAAGTTGAGTTATGCCGACTCAATGCACGGGGCGGCTTGATTGTTCCCAGGCCCGAGTTCGCTGTGAGCGATCAGCCGCGCCACACACCGCGACCTCGGCTTTCGTGAATAAACGGTTGTCGGGGGCCTGTTCCTTCCCGCACCGTCTCCCCGTGACAGACACAGAGACCCTTCTCGCGGCCTACGACCACCAGATGCGCGGCGCGCCCCCGACTCCGCCCGCCGGTGTGACGTATGAACAGGACGGTCCGCTGCTGCGGATCGTCGGCGGATTCCGCGGGCTCGTCAGTGGCCCGCGCTCGCTCGGCGTACGCGGCGCCGAGCTCGACCGGCTCGTCGCCCGGCAGCGCGACTACTTCGCGGCGCGCGGCGAGGCGGTGGAGTGGAAGACCCGGTCCCACGACGACCCGGCCGACCTCACCGACCGCCTGCGCGCGGCCGGCTTCGTGCCCGAGGACCAGGAGACGGTGCTGGTCGGGCGGGCCGCCGCCATGGCCGTACGACAGCCCCTCCTGCCGGAGGGCGTGACGCTGCGCCGGGTCACGGCGGACGCGGACATGCGCCGCATCGCCGCGATGGAGTCGGTCGTGTGGGGCGGGGACCGGAGCTGGCTCGCCGACGATCTCATCGGCCGTGTCGCGTCCGCCCCGGACGAGATCGCCGTGTATGTCGCCGAAGCGGACGGCGAGGTCGTGTCCGCCGCGTGGCTGGTGTTCCGTGCGGGGACCGAGTTCGCGAGCCTGTGGGGCGGGTCAACGCCGGCCGAGTGGCGCGGGCGCGGTATCTACCGCGCGCTGGTCGCCACCCGCGCCGCCCTCGCGGTGACCCGCGGCGTCACGTACCTGCACGTCGACGCCTCCGACGACAGCGCGCCCATCCTGCGGCGGCTGGGCTTCGAGGCGGTGACGACGACCACGCCGTACGTGTGGTCGCCCGAGATCGGCTGACGGCGAGGCCTGCCAACGGCGCACCACCGGCCACATCGCGATCCCGATGGCCAGCGAGATCAGATGCCCCCAGTTGGTCAGCGGGTCCGTGAGATCGAGCAGGTCCTGGATCAGCATCCCGCCGAACAGCACCAGCACCGGCCACCGCAGCCACGGCCGCAGCAGCCCCGCCAGCGCGCCGAAGCTCGTGGCGACGCCGAAGCTGATGCCGTAGTCGAGGCGGTGCACTGAGCTGCCGGGGAGATGACCGACCAGCACCGCGAGCCCGACGGGGACTTCGGTCGCGAGGGTGGCCAGGACGTGGCCGAGCAGGAAGACGACGGCCGTGCGCGCGCCGCCGATCCGCCGCTCCAGCGCGGTCAGCACGAGCAGGAAGCAGAGCGTGTACGGCGCCATGATCCCGCCCGCGACCCACAGCGCACTGGCGATCAGCACCACCACGGGCGTCCGCAGGAGGTGCGCCACATCGGTGCTGGAGCCCTGGTGCAGGGCGTGGACGAGGGCGGGGTCGGCGTAGGCGGCGATCAGTGAGGTGACGGCCAGTACGGCGGCGTAGGCGCAGGTGAAGGGGGTTCCGGTGGGGGTGGGGAGCAGACGCCAGGGGTGGAAGGCGCGGATTCTGGACGCAGCAGCCTCGGTGACCTGGGTGGCCGCGGCGGGCTCGGTGATGGCCGGCGCCGGGGATGGCGCAGGAGCGGCGCTCAGGGGTCCGCGCTGACGGGGCAGCCCGTCCAGCAGCCCGGCCACCTCGGGCAGGCCCGCGTCAGCACCAGTCCGTTCCACGGTGAGGCGCTCCTTCCGTTTGCCTCACCCTCGGGCCACCGCCCGCCCATGTCTGTGATCAGCGCCACACGACAGCAGATTCTCAGCACCCTCTCAAGAAGATCTGGCGTCCTCTCAAGGAGCTCACACCTCCGCCGGCAACCCGGCTTCATCACGCGCGTCCTGACCGGCCTGCTGCGTGGTGTGCGTCAACCTGGAACGGCCTGACTCGCCCTCTGCCGTAAACCGTTACCAAGAGCCTCAGTGGTTCTCAGCAATCCTGGCGTTTCCGCCCGGAAGGTCCGTACCGCCCAGCTCGGCGGCTTACGGTCCGCGCTTCAGCGA